>CAJTCH010000044.1 GCA_910574715.1 Lachnospiraceae bacterium
AAGCCGGATGGTATAAAAATCATGATCTTCAAAAAGTAATAAGTGAAATGAAAACTGTCCGTAGTGTCAGTATAAATGGAACACGAAAAAAATACACAACGGAACTTACGCCATTTCAAAAAGACATATATGAGTTATATGGGCTGACACCTTAAACATGTGTATAATTTGAACGGGATTTTAGGATTAAATTAAGTCACGATACACCTTTAAAATGGATAAAAGTAATTGACATATTTTGGAAAGATGATACACTAAAGTGAGGGGAGAACGAGAGAAATGCAAAAGTGGAAATGCAAGCTAAAAAGAGGAATGGCATTAGCTTTGGCTGCAATTGTAATTGGCAGTGGGACAAGTATTATGACAATGCCAGTATCAGCGGAGAATGAAACAACAAAAGTAACAGAAAAAAGAACAGGTTGATTTTCATTTTTCTGAGTCAAAAATTACAGTAGTTGAAAATGATCCAGATATGCTAATATTTAGGAACTTATACAGAGAAATCAAAGAGTGTTTTGAACAAAATGGTAGGTGATGCTTGTAATATTGGAGATAATTGCATTTATGACAAATGGGAAGAAATTATAGAAATTACATAAAAATCTCTACTTATCCTTTTTAATTTCCAAGCGCAAGGTTAAATCCACCGCCTTTTAGGCGGTCAAGCTTTAGCGGCATTTCCTTTCAGTAGCAATTGTGATAAAATACAGCAGTAGGAGGTGCTGTAGAAATGGCAGAATATAGGAGCAGTAGTCATACCGTATATGATATTAAGTATCATTTTGTGTGGATAACGAAGTATAGATATAAGATACTAAGAAAAAATGTAGCCTTTAGGCTACGGGAACTGCTGCAGCAAGGATGTGATGCACGGAACATAAAGATACTGAAAGGCAGTATAGGAGTGGATCATGTGCATATGCTGCTTTCGTGTCCAACCAATCTGGCGCCAAGTCAGATCATGCAATATCTGAAAGGAAGGTCGTCAAAGTTGTTACAGGATGAGTTCTCGGAGTTGAGAAAGAGATATTGGGGACAGCATATGTGGGGAAGAGGATATTTCTGCGGGACAGTAGGAGAAGTAGATGAAGAGACGATAAGAAACTATATCGAAAATCAGGGAAAAGAAGAAGATAATTTCAAAATCGAGGAACAATAGCTACTTAGAGTAGAGCTTTTAGGCGACTTTAGTCGCAAATGAAACAGGCTTTAGCCTGCAAGCGACTTTCAGGCGCAAAAAGTGGTCTTTAGACCACAACAACCCACCGTCTTCAGACGGTGGTAGTTGAGTTGGTGATATTAAGGGGATTTTTATGTAGTATATAATGGTTTTATTATTTATTTGAGAATAAGTGAGGGAGAAAATATAGAAAATGAAAAGAAAATGGTTTGCGATTTTACTTATGGTAACTTTAATGTTGTCAAATAGTTTATCCATATTGGCAAGAGATTTATCAGAAAGTGAATTGGGAGATGAATACATAGAGGAAAACAATACAGAAAAAATTTTAATAACAGATGATAAAAGCGACAATAGTATAGTTAAAAAGAAAACGAATATGGTTTCGACAATAAATGAGATAGAAGAAAAAGAGGAAGATACAGATACTCAAAATAACATCTCTTCGGTAATGGCAACAAGCGATAATAAAAGCCTGTTTGCAGGTGGAACAGGAACTATAGAAGACCCTTTTCAAATTAGTGATGCAGAGCAATTTAATAATATACGGCATAATCTATCAGCTAATTATATTTTGGTGAGCGATATTGATTTATCGATATATAGCAATTGGAATGCAATTGGAACGTATGAAAATCGCTTTTGTGGAACATTTGATGGAGATAATCATTCTATAACGGGATTAACGATTTTAGATACAGAAATAGATTCAAACTCTTATCAAGGGTGTGTAGAATATGCATCTCTATTTGGATATTGTGGAAAAGGTGCGGTAAATGCTGTAATTAAAAATATAAAAATGGAAAATATTTCTATCAATATATCAAATAAAGAAAACACCATAAAAATAGGAGTTATTTCACTTGGTGGTTATAATACGATCTCAAATTGTAGTGTCGGCGGAAGCATTGATATAAGAGATTGTTACAAAATGTATGTGGGCGGTATTGCATGTGAAGGAGATGAAATTCAATCTTGTATAAGTAATATTACAATGAAACTAGAAAGCAATAAAGTAGATGATGAAAACTATCACGGTGAAATTATATGTGGTGGTATTTCAAGTATGTTAGGTAATATTACAAACAGCTATAATTATGGGGAAATTAATGCAATTTCTGGGAACTTTTTGAGATGTGGTGGAATTTGTGGTATACATACTAGCGGAAAAATTAGCCGTTGTGCAAATTATGGCGATATTAGCGGGAAAACTATATATCAAGAATTACATACGAATGGTATGTACAATTGTGAATTAGGTGGAATTGTGGGAAGTGACGGAGATGATATAGAAGGATGTGTTAATTATGGAAATATAGAAGGAAGCGCTCCTAAAGAATATAACTGTAGTATTGGTGGAATAGCAGGCGGCGGTCATTATATGAGTGTGTGTGCTTCAATCGACAATTGTTTTAACTTGGGAAGAAGAATGAACTCATCTAATGCCTATGCTTATAGAATAGGTACGTCTAAGCAGCTGACGGAATGTTATTCTTTAGATTCAACTTTGATAGACGGAGAAATACCAACTGAGAATATAGGAGCAGAGAAGGAAAATGGAGCCAGTCTATCAGAAGAAGAAATATTAAAAAAAATAGAAGTACTTGGACTTGATTCTGATGAAAAGGAAGACGAAGAAGGAACAACTACTAAAGAAATTATACAGGGAGTAATAGATCACTCTTATGGTTCACAAACTGCAGATACAAAAGTTGAAGAATTATTATCTGGATATGTTAATGATTGGAATTCTGCTTATACAAAGTATACTCATGCAGTAGAAGAAACGTTAATGAATTCTATAGAGGATTCTGCACCAATTAAAAAACAGGCTATTAAAGAAAGAAAAGAAAAAATGATGGAAGAGGACGAGGACCCCAAAAATAAGGAAAAATATATTTCAGGAATATTTCATGATGACAAAATGAAAGACGCAGCATACGAAGGTTTTTCTAATTTTTTGTATGATACTATATGTTCTGAAATAGATATAAGTAATATAAGTGCGGAAGATATTAATGGAACAAAATTAGTTAATACAATTTTAAAATCCGCTAAGCAAGCGTCTATCTCTAAAACATACAAAATAAATGGTATTAAAGTTACCATTAAAACGTCAGGAATTGAAAATGTAAGTTTTGGCAGCATAACATGTAATTCTAGCCTTTTTCATACTTATACTATTTGTTCAACTGCAGCGCAGTGCCGAGAAGCTATTGCTAATTACATGAAAGAACTAATGGGGCTTACCGATTCTGCAATATATCAGGTATATTCATCTGTATGCAAAGATGTTTTAGGAGTATCATTAGATAAACTAACAGAAGATTATGTATCAAAAAAAATTACACAAAAAGTGTCAAAGTATCTTTCTAAATTTGAAGCGTCAGGAATTGGAAATCTTGCAACCAATTTAAATAGTTGTCATAACTATTATCAGTATGTAAAAAAGATGATGGGTATTATAGGTAGTACAGAAAATCCAGACAAAATACTAGAAATGATGCAAGAATATGGAAAATTTGAAGATTTATCAATTTCTAACAAAGTAGTAAAAAAGGCATGGAAGGAATTGAAAAAAGCAGCAACCAATTTGAACAAGGCTTATCTAAGTTACCTTTCTGGTAGAGATAGCAAGATAAAAATATGGTTGGATCGCATTAAGCCAGAATGGATGAAAAAAGATACTAAAGTTAAAGTAACTTTGTCGTGCCCAGTAAATGTCATTGTTTTGAATTCTTTAGGACAACAAATAGGCTATGCTGGTGAAGATGATGTATGGTTTGACAATGATATTATTTATATTGAAGAAAGAGGAGATGCAAAAATTATATATTCATCTTCCGAAGAGTCAATTTCATTTAGTGTATCAGCAACTGCTTATGGTGTATTAGGTTGTAGTATTGAAGATTATGATGAGATTGGATTACCAACAGGAAGAACAAATTATTATGATATTGAATTATATCCCGGAAAAAATATTACAGTATCAGGAATAAAAAATGCTACTGATGGTAAAGTAGATTATACAGTCACATCAGATGGTCAAACAATTAATGCTAATGAATACATTCCATCAACTCAAAATGCAGTTGTTTCCATTGGATGTAATGTGGTAAAGGGAGGAACTGTAGATGGTACAGGTTCATACGTGCGTGGTGATGCAGCTGTTCTCACAGCTACGCCAAGTGACAACAGTCGTTTTGTTGGATGGATGCAAGGAGAACATTTGCTAGATACAGCCAGAATTTATGAATTTACGGCAAAAGAAAATACAACAATCACGGCTTTATTTGTAGATATATCAGAATCAGAATCATGGGATTCAAATGGTTCAAGTGGTTCTAATAATGAATTAGGCGATTCTCAGAAACCAACTGATACAAATGGAACACCAAACCATAATAGTCAAACGGATAATAATGGAACAAATAAAGATAATCCTGTATTTACAGAGACATCTACTAATAACACTCCAACAGGTACTACTAGCCCACAGACAGGGGATGAAAATCCTTTATTCATGTTAATTATAATAGTGCTGATTACTGGTGGAATAGTAGCAGGCAGTGTTCTGTCAAGTATGAAAGCAAGAAAAAATGCATAATATTTTTATTTTGTATAATGGAAAAGACTTGTCAAACTAATGCCTTTGTTATCAATGGTTTTCTATTTAAGGGTATTGCTACATTGCGTTAAATGGAGATTTTGGAAATAATAAAAAATCGTAAAAAATAGGGTAGTTGAGATTAATTCGGTTCTTTCTTAACTTTGGATATTTCATCTCTGCCAATATTTCAGATTTTGCTGGAAATCTAATATTCCATCAAAAATGAACATGACAGCGTATCCAAACATGAGAAAGAACCATTAATTCTCTTCTACCCTATTTTTCTATAGCATTTAATTTGAAATAAAGTATAAATAATTGTATGTGTTTTGGATTAAATGTGTGTCTGATATAAATGGTTCGATAGCTGCCAGAAATTAAGTTAATATGTGAGTGGAATACATCCGGTATACAATCATATGTTCAATTCAATTCGTAATGTAAACATCCCCCGGTATACCTGCTTAGCGCATACCCCTATTCTTATACCAAATAACCAAAAACAGCCATATAAATCAATTTGAAATACCTAACTCAACAATATATACTGTGTACCCCATCAAGCTGAAAACATCCCATAAAACGCAAAATAAACCTACTAAATAATCATAAAAAATAGAGCCTTAACAGACTAAAATAATCAATGTCAAGGCTCTATTTTTATGTCATAATATGTATTCTATCACTACTCAATTATTGCATCTATCCGGCATATAATATCATCCCAATAATTTGTATCAGTATTGTATACAAAAACGGTTTTAACCGTTTCCCCTTTTGAAAACCGTTTAGAATCATACTTTATATAAAATCCAAATTGATCAGAACCATTACCATCATTATCTAATACGATAGCGTCAATTATTTCAATGACAATTTTCCCGTTTCTATTTTCAATGATATGTGTTAATCGGTCATACTCTTCTTGTGTCTTAGTATGCTGAACTTCTACAGTATTTCTAATTGTTTTGATCATATTGATACCGCTATATTCTGTTATTCTCTTGTTCATTGTACTACTTGTTACACTAGCATTACATCCTATCACTGCCATTAATACCGCTGTCAATACCACGCTTACTATTCTTCTCTTCATCTCTATTTCTCCTAAATCTTATATATTGGTGAAGGTGTAGCCAATAACTACACCCTTCAATGATTCTATGCATGTAATCTTTTTCTTCCACCGGGTTCTATCTCTGTACTACCGTAATAATCCCGTATATCATCCATAGATAATTTCCTATGGCTTTTCTTTCTGAATGTCTCAGAGTGCCAATACCAACACTTTTTTTGTCCTGCGAACTTGAAACCAAGTTCTTTTAATTCTTTCCGATACTGATAAGTATTTCCAGATATCCATATCCAGTTACCGATAATTTCTATGGTAATGTTGGAGAAGAATATAACTTTCTGTAACATTTCCCTTAAAAGTTCATCTTCTTCAAAATCATACTTTTTATTGTCATATGATGATTCGTTATTATTTGTGGTATTGCCTGTCCTGGTGTTTTGCTGCCGTGAATCATGCCTATTCTTCAATATCTTGAATAACTTCTCATATTCGGTATTGATTGCCTTGGTAATCTCTTCTGAGCCGTTTTCATTATCCGGGTGATATTTCTTAAGTAAATCCCTGTATTGCTTTCTGAGTTCCTCTAATGTCTGTACATTTTTGAAATATGTATTCATATGCTCAACCTCCATAACAGTAAATAAAAAGAGTGTAAAGTCCTTGATAATTAAATAGACTTTACACCCCTTGGTGATATAGTTATGTAGTTGTTATGCGATCTGACTAATGCGCTCTTTTACTTTCCTTAATTCGTTTTCAAGATGATTGACTCTAAGGAGAAGCATTTCCTTTTCATTTTCAACTTTTAATGCCTCATCAAGTTTACGGCTCAAGTCCAGATGTCCTTCTGCTATGATCTTGATGTTGCGATTAGTTTCATTTTCTAATGTAAGTTCAATACTTTTGATCTCATTTCTTATGGGTTCTAATAGTGAATTTATCGCCTGTAAATCCTCATTCGTCAATGCCATTTTATCACCCCTTCTGTGATTCATTGTCTTGGTAATTTGTATTATATCATGCCGAGGGTATAAAGTCTATTCAATTATCAAGGTACTTTGTTGTTTGGTGTTGAGATAATAGTACACTATAATGTACTTAAATGTCAATAATAAAAGTACACAAAAATATACAATTCAATTTATTGAAAGTATATAAAAGTGTACTAAAAATAATTGCTAATAAAGATTTTAAAACATCTATTCATTTGGGACATATTCCATAATATCAGAAGGTTGACAATTTAGAATTTCGCATAAATACATGATTGTATCAACTGCAACATTCGAGTTATTATTTAATCTATTTATAATAGTAGGTGAAATTTTATATTTTTCCCTCAGCTCTCTTTTTTTAATATTTTTCTTTTCCATCAAATCAAAAAGTTTTTTATAGCTTATAGTTCCGCTATATTGTTTTTCTCTTTCACCCATATAAAGACACCTCCTTGTTTTTAGTGTACATTATTGTGTTCACAATGTCAATATAAATAGAAAATGTACATTATTGTGTACTATATACAAAAATAAAAGTATCTTTTTGTGTACTTTGTCAATTGAAATAAAGTACATTAAAGTGTACAATACACTTACAAGGTCAAACAAAACACAAACAAACATCACAAGAAAGGATGGTAAATAATATGTTATTTGAAAAAGAGATCAAAGAAGCCGAGGACAAACTATACAAAAAAGGTTACTACGTTTGTAATATGGTAGAGCCTAACAATAATCAATATGAGGTATACGACGGAGATAGTAATGTAATGATTGACCATTTATCAGTTGCACAACTTATTCAATTGGCAAATATGATTTAACGAAAGGCAGGTAAACAATCATGACACACACAATCACAATGAAAGAAATTCAGGACAAAATTAAAAATGGCGTTTCAACATTCATGAAAAAAGACAATTCTCCTAGAGGTTGCGAGTGTATAAGCGCAAGCGAAATAAAACCGGGCGATCAAGTTGTAATTGATAATTATTTTACAACAGTGATTGAATAAATCCCCTGATGAGTACCACTGAAAGGTGACGAAATCCCCACAATGGGGATCGGGATAGAAATATCATCCTATAAAGCAACCGAGAAGCCCGAAAAGCTCTCATATACTTAAAGCAATATACCTGTGAACCATCCGAGCATTGGCAATAGTCAGGACAGATTCTTTAGGGGTTGCTACTAAACCAGATAAGAAAAGGAGATTGAATTATGTGTATTACAAAAAGTGAATTAGAAAGCAAAGTACAGGAGTTAAGAAGCCTTAAGGCTATGAAGGAAGAACTTGAGAACGAGTTGAAAGCGGTAGAGCGTGAAATCATTTCTTATATGAATGAAAAGGAGATTGATACCGAGATCACCGATACAGCGAAGATAACTTATAAACCGCAGAATAGGACAACGATTGATAAGGATAAATTAAAAGATATCTTTGGCGAAGACTTAAAACCATTTGAAAAGGTTACAAGTTACAAGGTGTTGAGAGTTAAATAACAGTGGTTGCGATCACTATAAACAGGGCTTTAAGTCGCAAGCGTTCCCGCTCTGTAGAGTGTACAGGGTGGGAGGTAGTCAGAAGAAAGGAGATGATTATATGGCATACATAAGAAAAACCAAAGACGAATACCAGTTACTTTGTAATTATGGTGACGGATGGGAATATCTTCTTGCTGAAAATACCATGAAAGAGGCAAGAAAAAGAAAGTGCGAATATATGGAGAACATGCCTGAGTATTCATACAGAATTGTAAAGAAAAGGATACCGATAGAAGGGAGATAGATATCATGAAAAAAATCATAGAATACTTAGAAAAGAACGGAATAGAGTATAAGCCCGTAACATGTGGGAATCCATACTATTACAATGATGGTTTTACAGTTCCGGCAATCTCGATCAGATTCGATTATGAATCTATTGATTGCAGCTGTATTCCAGAAATGCAGAAGAAAGAAAGATCTTTCCTTAAGTCTATGGAACGGAGAAAGAATCATTGTATTGGCTCTACTGGTAAAAGTGGTATCTATATCCGCTGGTATATGATATTCAAGACGGAGGATTTTAAAAATCACCAAGAACACGAAGCACGTATTCGGGCAGATGTAGAGAAGTTTTGGAAAGAAGAGCATGAACGGCGCGGACGTGAGAAGTTGCAAGCGGTAATGTAAGGGAGGAATACAGGTATGAAAGTAAAAAGATTTCTATCCATTTCGGAAGAATTTGATAACATTGCAATTATGAGGAAATATCCATATAGTAATATGCTTCCTCAAATTATCTGTCATGCAGTATGTCCAGAAAACATTTCAAAGAATATGCAGAGCGAAGACATCCGGGAAATTGAAATCACAGATTTTCTTGGAGACCATAATGTGACAATTACAATATGAACGGAGGAAAATACTTTGATGAATAAGGAATTAGCACTACTTGACCAGATTGAGGAAATCAGGCAAAAAGCAATTGAAGAGCCTGGGAAATATCCAGTTGACTATACAATTCGCTTAATTGCTGCAATTGTTGCGGATTATACAGGTTATGAAAGTCGTTGCGATTGGACTGGGGAACTAAAAAAGCATCCGGAAAGCATGTATGCAACAAGAATTTTAGAGAATAGATTTCACATTTAATGGAGGAAATGAGAGATGAAAAATAGCACAATGGAATTTGCGACAGTGACAAAAAAGGGAGTAGTTACCAAGATAGGACGGTCAACTATTCTACAGCCCAAGCCAAGGTTTAAAGGTGGTTCTATCAAATGGTTTGATGATAGTAAGTTATTGAAAGCTAATAAGGCGTAAAGGATACATAACAGGTTATTAGGGTGGATGGTTCATTGTATAGGGTTCGATTCCCTATACACCCAATAAGGCGAGAGCCGAAGAGGTCGATCTTATACAAATAATGAAAGGTGGAAAATAATCATGATGAAATGCAAAGCTAATACCGAGACAACAAATATTGGTGACTTAGAGTTAGGTAATCTTATATTTGATGATGATTATCTGGAGATATCCATTGATATTTGTAGTATATCGGATGATTTAAGGAAAAAGGTTGAAAAAGTAATTGAGAGTGGGAAAGGGAAATATAGTGAGAAGATGAAGGCTTTTAATAAAAAGCATAATACTCAATGGAATACAAACTGGAGTTCTAAACCGGTAGTTATGGATTTTTTATACTTAAGTGTTATTTTGAAAGGCGGGGAACTGAAAGATTGCAGTATTGAAATTGGATTTAGTGACGCTATAGATAGAGATATGAATCAATGGAATTGCAGTATTGCAGTGGATTTGTCTAAGTATGCGAATGAATTGAAAAAGATGGTGATTAAAGCATTGATTGATAAGTTTTTTTAGTGATTCCTATAAAAAATTGCTTATGTAAATTGATGAAAAGAATAAGGAGGAAAATAATCATGGCAAAAATGAGGAACTTATGCAGAGAGGAAAAGAGAGAGTTAAAAGTATTAGCAGATGATTTCGGACTTTTGCATTTAGAAGAAGTCCAGGAGATTATAGAGTCCTGCGGTACTTATTCAGAAGGTCAACGGGGAATTATGAGAATTTACAATCAAGTTTATATGTAGGCTGTCGACGGAAAATATAATAGGAAGATGGAAAAAATATATGTATGCTTCAAAATATTTTTATTTAGGTGAAGTTGTTGTTTCTAGCAGAGTTAATGAATTGCTAAAGGAAAACAAAAGATTTTCACTGGAAATTATTATGGATCTGCAAAGGTATTGTATCAAAGATTGGGGGGACTTAAGCGAAGCGGATAAGGAAATCAATAATGATGCATTAAATAATCCGGGTGATTTATACATATTGGCAGCATATCAGACTTGTGAAGGAAGAATTTACATTATTACTAATCGTATATCAGAGGAACCAGGAGACAACGCTACCATAGTTTGTTTCCCGGATGAAAGATAAGAAAAATATAGTCTGTCAGAGATATGACAGCACAGCACGGAATGAAGAAGGTGATAGATATGTATGCTATGATGAAATTAGATCAAATACAGATACCGGATTTTTACAAGAAAACTCCACCGAGGAAAGAAAAACTTGATGATCGTATGATATATTATCTGGAAAATGGAGTATTAAGCAGTAATATAGTGGTTACGCAGAGAGGATTATTGGTTGATGGATATTGTAATTACATAGTAGCGGTCATGTGTGGGATATCGGCGGTTCAATGCAGAATCAACACAAAACGTCTGAATAACCATATAGGAAAGAAGAGAAAAGTTAATAATCCTATGCATAAAAGGAAGGTTATATACAAGAATCAGGATGGAAAATGTGCTTTTTGTGGAAAAAAATTGCAGATTAATGATTACACAAGTCAGAATAACTATTTGACCTTAGATCATATTTTACCAGTATCAAGGGGTGGAAGTAATGGATTAAAAAATTTGCAAGGTCTCTGTAGACAGTGTAATTGTAAGAAACAAGATGATTATGAAGAGGATTAAAAGATAGAAGAAGCACTGACGGAAAATATAAAATCTTCTTAAGGTGCTTCTCTATTATCTTGTTGATGGTGGATTTCTTCTATAGCTTTTTCAAGATGGATATGCTTCCATTGCTGACGGATAATTTCAGCTTGTAATTCCTGAGTACGCCTATCAAGATAATTTGCTAACCAGTTCATGAGAAATGGCGGGGTAAATGATTCGGGAAGTTTCTGGACTATGGAAAATAATAGGTCTTCTGATTTGCTGAACAAGCCTTGGAAAAAATCATATAACTTACTTTTAGGTTTAATCTCAATATTAATAGTAATCATCTCCTTTACATGTATAGTATATATGAAGATGTCAGAAAATTCAAGAAGTAATAAATGGTGTCAAAACTTTCAAGTTATGATACCGATATGCAGATACACTAAAATTAAGGTATAGAGTGGTGTCAAAACTTAGCGCCAAATATATGGAGGATTTTGTTATGATTTACGGGTATGCAAGAGTAAGCACGAAGGGACAAGCCAAAGATGGGAATAGCCTGGATGCACAAAAAAGGCAATTAAGAGAGAATGGAGCGGAAGAAATATTTATTGAAAGCTTTACCGGGGTAAAAATGGAACGTCCTGAACTAGATAAGCTATTAGAACGGGTTCAGGATAGAGATACTTTAATCGTTACCAAGTTAGATCGTTTTGCCAGAAGTGTATCCCAGGCGAGTAATCTTATCACAATGTTGATTGATAAGGGGGTGAGGGTGAATGTCCTTAATCTTGGTATTCTGGATAATTCTTCTGTCAGTACATTGATGCGGAATATATTATTGAGTTTTGCGCAATTTGAAAGGGATATGATTGTGGAACGGACGCAGGAAGGAAAAGCAATTGCACGGCAGAGGGAAGATTTCAGAGAGGGCAGACCTAAGAAATATGGAAGAAAACAGATTGTTCATGCTCTGGAATTATTAGAGAGCCATTCATATAAGCAAGTGGAAGAAATAACAGGTATTAGTAAAAGTACAATGATCCGGGCGAAAAAAGAGTTGAATAGTGGAGTATAAGGAAAACCATTAATATAGAAGAAACTGGATAAAAATAGAATGTTTCCAGTAATTCTTAGCTGTGAGCTGTAGCGGAAAATATATCGTAGATTAGGGAAGGAATGATACAGATGGGAAACATTATATCAATAGATGATCTTATTGAAAGTAAGCGAATAAAAGAAGAAACTTATCAAAAGTGTATAGAGAAATTGGAGTTAAAGGACGAACAGATAGAGCCATTCCATGAAGCATTTTATTCTACCTTTAAAGGATGTCTGATAAAAAAGAGTAAGTAGGAAGAATAATTGATGTATGTTCGACGATTGCTCGAGATATTTTAAGGAGATTAATTAAAAATCCTTTAAATAAGCCATTTATAGCGGTTTTCTTGTGTGAAGGTACATGAGTAAATCGCTATTTTCGTGTCTGAAATATTGAAAATTGTGGTGTGTTCGGTAAAGGGGATTTTGAGTAATGAAAGATAGAAGGAGATAGAATAAAAGTGTTGATTTTTAAGGAAATTTTAGGAAGAGTGTGATTTTAAATCCTAGTAAAACAGTGGGAAATAATGCAGTTCGAGAGATAGTTCGATAATGAGAAACTATTTTGTTTCTTTTGGCTTGGTATGTAATAGACCTATTTGAAAGCAAATTAGTAAGGGAAAATTAATTTGAGGGAAAGAAAAATTAAAACCTATTATATTGATAGGTAAATATATTAAATGAGAATACTTATCAATTAAGAAAATATTGTTCGAGATTGATTTGAAAATGTATATGATATATGTGAATAGTATAACAACATATAGAAAAAATAGAAACTAAATCGCAATATATAGTTGAAAAATAAATTAAACTGTGATAATATCACAAAAGAACTTATGTTTGAGAGGAAATAATTTTTAGTAAGGGGAAGAATTGACTATGAATGATATGATGGCGCAATCAAAGAGAATAGCAGAAAAAATTAATAAGCAGCTTCCATTATCCACATTAAATAAGATACAATCTACGGTAGCAAATATTAATATGCCACAAGTGCAAGTAGAAACTGCCATAGAGATATGTAATGAACGTTGTCAAGAAATATCAGATGCGTTTGAATCCTTACATGGAGTATTTTCTGTGATAAGTGATATCTCTGAACAAATCCAAGAAATGAATAGGCCAATAATTTTTGATATTCATAATTCCTTGAAATGTATGAAGCTACAGAACTTGGAAATTTTTGAATATAGTAGAAAAGCTGTTGATAGATATTTATTTTTTGAAATTGCAGATGAAATCGGACTACCGATATATTTAGAATGCGATACGATACTGCAGGATAAACTAATTGAAATGTACAGAGAAAATAATAATAGTTGTAATGTAAAAGAGATGCGATGTGTTGTAATGAGTTATTATAATAAGGACTATATTGAAAGTATCTGTAATGGATTCACTAACTTGTATATTTTTGGCGAGGAAAGAATTAAATTACTTGTAGATAGTATCAATGTACTTCACTTAGGATATTATGGTGTGGTGAATTCATCATTCGTAAATCAAATGAGTGGAATGATAAGAGATATACATAAGGAATTATCGGTGATTCATAAATATTCAAAAGCAGAAAAAAATGAAATTAAAACGCTCTTTGATTTAAAGTGTAGAGATGATAGTGAGAAAGTTATGTTACTGGAGATTTTATGTGAACAGAATAAAGGATTTTTATTATGGTATCGAGTGGCAAAGTTTTTTCTTAAATATTCGTATAGTTCAGGTGAGAAGTATATGGATCAACATCCTAAAAGACATATGATTTGCCATGGAATACAAACGAACTATGATACAAGGGAAATGTCTATTGAATTGGTCATTTGTATTGATATTTTGGTAGAGCTTGCCTATCGGATTCAAAAGATGAGAGAAGAGAATAAACAGATGGTTATTGATTGTTAATTCGAAAAATATTGAGGTGGAAAGATGAATAGAAAATTTGATGGTATATGCACTAAATATAATGTAAAAGTTAATGGCTATGTAAAATACTTGGATTCTAGTACACGGGAAGGAATAGAATATTCAAAAAATGGTATGGAATGTAATTATAAAAGTGTCTATGGCTGTACAAGAAATGATTGTCCTTATTGTATAAAAATGCCAGAAGTAGTTAGGGCATCGTATTAGAATTTGAAAATTTTATGTGACCATACTTAACGAAAATAAGCTATTTTAGCCATAATAATCACAAAAGATCTTGAAATATAGGTATTTTCTGATATGGATCATATAAAAATATTAGATTTTATTTTAATGTAAGTTATGAGAATAACCTATATAAATATTGAAATTTTTTTACAAAAATATAAAGAATAAGGTTAGCCACAAAGAAATATAGTTGGCTAACCTTATTCTATTTTTGCAGGCTCCAGGATTTTCAGCGTGAATTTTTCCGGATCATCCTTTATATTATATTTCTCATCATATCTATCATTTTGCAAATAGGATATCTTAAAGTAACTTTTCCCATTTCTGTAATCATGATCATTCATATAAACCGTTATATAAATCCCATTCGGATATCCTTGGATATCATATGAGAACATGATACCCTTAAGTGTGTTATTGGTTATGTCTTGAATGATTTGTTCGGCAAATTTTTCTTTATTTGTTATAAATAGCTTATTAGAGACAATAGAAATATTTTCTATATATCCACTTTCTGAAGTTTCGATGGTATTGCTATACCCCTCGGTTGATTTCCCATATTGAAGATAGATCAGAACACTAATAAAAATGATAATCAAAACTAAAGTGAAATTTTTCTTTTTCATATACATATACCCCACAGACAATATTTTTTATTACAAAGTTTAGAATATCATATTTACTGCCATTTTGGAATCATATTTACTGCTATTTTGGATACAATCTCTTAGAGATGATGAATATGGAAAGAATAAATCAGAGAACCAATCATATAGTAGGTACGAATATCAGGAAACTAAGGTTAGAAAAAGGACTAAAAAACAAGGAAATTGTCACACAATTACAGTTGCGAGGTGTTGATATTTCTACAGGAACTTATAGTAAGGTTGAGACAGGGCGAAATAATCCCAGTGTCGACTTATTGATTGCATTGACGGACATTCTCTCATGCAGCTATGATTCCTTTTTTCAGAAATAATGTTTTGCTAATCTATTCTATGCAGAAAAGCGTGACAATCTGCCATTTTGGAATCATTTCTACTTCTATTTTAGATATTGTTTTTGTAGAGGTGATAGAATGGAAAGGATTAATCAACGTACAAACCATTTAGTAGGAGAAAATATAAAAAGGTTAAGAAAAGAGAACGGATTGAGAAATAAAGATATCGTTGCACAGCTACAGTTACATGGTGTCGAAATCTCTACGGGTACATATAGCAAAGTGGAAATGGGTTTGAATAATCCAAGCGTAGATTTGCTAATTGCATTGACTAAAATCTTCTCGTGTGATTTTAATGCGTTTTTTCAAGGATATGATAGTTGAGGTTTAGGGTGAAATTTCAGAGAATAGAGGATTTAAGAATAGATAGTGATATTACAATAAAGAAAATCTCTATAGAATTGGGATTACATAGGGATGTGTACGTTAGGTATGAAAAGGGGGTTAGAGCATTCCCGATAGATGTACTTTGTAAGTTGGCAGATTATTATGGATGTTCTATTGATTATTTAGTGGGTAGAACAGATAGAAAAGAAGTTAATAAGTGAAGAAAAAATGATCGTGCGGATATAGCAATATGATAAGTCCAAAATGGACTACCCATTATACTAACTTTAAAAATCACAAGTCCAAAATGGTACTCTGTTATCTCTTTAGTGAAATAGTTATCTATTAGAAGAGGATGGAAGAGTCGTGCGAGATTTATAGTATGAACCATCTTGTTCTAAAAGCAATGTGGTTTTATCTTCATCATTTACATTCTTACTTACAGCACTATAGGTATGTCAATTTGTGCGGATTCTATATTGAGAAGAATAGAAAATCAAAAGACAAAAATAAATCTTTGATTTCTCTTGAAAAATTTCAAATAGACGAAAGCAGACATGCCAAAATGGCACCTTTGCTAAATTATCTCTTGAAGAAATTGCATCTCAACTTGGCAGAGGAATCACAAGGAGCCTTAAATCTCACAGATTCTA
The DNA here is from genome assembly GCA_910574715.1 of Lachnospiraceae bacterium. Classification (GTDB taxonomy): domain Bacteria; phylum Bacillota; class Clostridia; order Lachnospirales; family Lachnospiraceae; genus Sporofaciens. Next base: position 16,556 of record CAJTCH010000044.1, read on the forward strand.
TGAAAGAAGTATAAAATGATAAGTTATGAGCCTTTATGGAATACACTGAAAGCTAAACGGATAAGTCAATATCAGTTGATTAACACATATCACGTGTCACCAGGGCAGCTATCACGACTTCGATCTGGTGAAAATATATCTACTCATACAATCAACACGTTCTGTGAGATCTTGGATTGTAAAGTTGAGGATATCATAGTATATAGGAAAACAGGGGAGAAGGTGGAGTAAATGAACTATGAGGTAATGAGAGAGGAATATAATTATTGTATTGATGGTGTAGCATTGAAGATCCCCTTTATTCTGTTCAAATACAGGCGTAAGATTTTCTGTGAATCGTTAAAATGACATATAAAAAATGAAGATGCTGAAACATCCCCATTTCCTAAATTTTTTACTTGCAAATGAGTAAGGAGTCATTTATAAACAGTACGGAAACTTTTATGAAAACTGGTTTATAAGTTACACAAGCTATCTCCTATTGTTGTAGAGGATAGCTTTTTCTGTCTATTTACGGTTGCCGTGATTATCTATGTATGTCAAGGCAGTGAATACCACCAAGAGCAGCGTCAATACTTCTAACGTGTTCATAGCAATCTTCTTTCCGTTTCCAAAAAAGGAAACCGAGGAACTATCCCTATACTGTCTATACTGATTAAGGATATTTTATCATACTGTGTCAGATATTAATATAGAATTTAATTCTATATTTGAGTTTGAAATGTGATAATTTGAATGTGAAATTAAGTGTTGTGAGAATGAGTATGTAAGATTGTGTGGATGTAAAAGTGGAGACAATCAGTGGTCAGCTCATAATGGAGACAGAGTTACCAAAATGCCAAATGGTACTTGGTTGATATTTATGGAGTCAGCAAAGGAATTATAGTTGTACTCTTTAAGAAAACATCCTATAATAATATTAATCAGAAGTGGAGGTGCAGCGAATGAATGTTGTAAGAAAAGAGGAGACTTATAAAGAAACCTATACAATAGAAGATATCTATGCCTTACCAGATGGAGAACGGGCAGAGTTGATTGATGGAAAGATATATTATATGGCACCACCAAACACAAGACATCAGAGGATTGTAAGTAAATTAAATCAGAAGATTGCAAACCATATTGATAGTCATGGTGGAGATTGTGAAGTATTTCCTTCTCCATTCGCTGTATTCCTGAATAAAGATGATATCAATTACGTGGAACCGGATATTTCTGTTATTTGTGATCCTTCTAAGTTGGATGATAAAGGATGTCACGGTGCGCCGGATTGGGTGATTGAAATTGTATCTCCTGGTAGCAAACAGATGGATTATTATAAGAAGCTTTTCAAATATCGCACTGCCGGAGTTCGTGAATATTGGATTGTTGATTCTGAGAAAAATCGGATCACAGTTTATAATTTTGTACATGATACTATAGAAGAATATGCTTTCGGTGATATTGTTCCTGTCGGAATATATGGGGATTTTTCAATAAAGGTATCAGATATGTAATAGATCTTTAATGTTGTATAAACTGAATATGCTTATTAATAACAGCTGATCATGAATGATTGGCTATTACTTTGCAGATAATTATTGATATAATATACAAATTAAGATATAATATGACTATATAACCGGATTGATATTATTTTTAAGGTGCGTCAAATTTGACGCTTTCAAACTAAGGGAGGATCATATATGGAAGCAATCAGACCGTCATCGGATTTAAGGAACCACTATAGCGAAATATCCAAACAATGCCATGAAGAAAGAACACCCGTTATTATTACAGTAAATGGACGTGGGGATACAGCAGTATTAGGTTTGCAGGATTATTACCAGATGAAATCAGAACTGGAATTATTACGTACATTAGCAGAAGCGGAAAATGATGTTGATAACGGAAGAGTTGCGCCTATGCGGGATACTTTCGATGATATAAGACAGTCTTTATTAAGGAGGCAGTCAGATGAAATATAAGATAATCCGTACAGATAAAGCAGATGAACAGTTAAGGGAGATTATCTTTTATATTGCGGAAGATTCAGGAAGTATTGATATAGCATTGAATTATCTTGATAAAATTGAAGCAGCTATTAATAATTTGGAAGATTTTCCGATGTCTGGCAACGTTCCAAGGTATTCAATTTTACGGAAACAGGGATATAGAGTTCTTATTGTGGAAAGACATCTGATATTCTATAAAGTTGATGATGATAAGAGGTTAGTTATAATATATGCAATTGTGGATGGAAGACGGGAATATAGGAATTTAATATAGAATGGATGATATAATAGCCAGCCCTGATTATGGGCTGACTGTTGTGTTGAAATAAAATATTTTTATATCGGATATTTTGTGGTTTTTGTTAAGATCAATACTCTGATTTTTTTGGAAAAGAACAAATGTTCGGAAATACTATTGACAATGAAGAACGTTTGTTCTATAATTATTGTAGAAAACACAAAAAGACCTCTCCTCAAACGGTGCGCCAACACCATCGGACAGGTCTATTATATAACTAAGAGCAGAAACGCTCATTGATATTATCACATAATCTTAAATGATTTTCAAGCAATATCAAGCGTTTCTGCTAAAGATTCCATAGTAATTATTACCATATTGAATAGTGCCGTTTCATCAAGAGTGATGAAGCATTACTTAGTTTACCTTTTTTCAGGTGTGTTTGTGTCCGTGAATGGAGAAACGATACAACCTGTTCCAAAAAATATTGAAATGAGAAGAATTTAGAAAAATGAAGAAGAAAGAAGGAGAAAGTATTAGAAAAAAGCCAGTTATTTTTTCCATAACTAATCAGAGTTAGTAAGAAACAAAAAGAGAATATCATTAAAAGGAAGAAGGTGATAAGAGTGAATGAAGAGTTAGTCAGAACACAGTATGTAATTATGAGGATTTTACGGACTAATAAAGCCACGAATTACATAAGGGCAATGACAGTAACAGAAATTTCAGAACAAGAAGGAAGAAATAAGCCTAATACATTGTACAAGCACATAAGGATTCTTGAAAAAAGAAATTTAGTAGAATCTGGTGTAAAAGTAGAAAGGGCAAATAGTTATTTTATCAATAAATTGGGTTTGGAACTACTAAAAAAATATGATGGTATGGAGGAAGAAAAGAATGGAAGTAACAATGAGTGTTAAGGGAAGATATGGTTTTGTCGGCTTAGGACAGATGGGAGGTAATGTTGTCAAGAGTATTCATGTAAAGGGATATTCTGTTATGGCAGCGAATACGACACCATCGGATTTGAACGGTTTGGATATACCAGAAGAAAATAAGTATCACATTTTGGGCGGATATGGCAGTAGCAAGGAAAGAAAAAAGGCAAAACAGTTGTTGGCAGAAAATAATTATGAGAATTTTGATTTGCTCATCAATGAGATTAAGGAAAGATTCAAGGATTGTAGGGTTATTTTCCTTATGGGAAGTTCTGGTGGTGGTTCAGGTAGTGCGATTGTGCCAGCTATTAAAATGAGATTACAAGCTGAAACGGACAAAATCATTTGTGTGGTAACGTGTACGCCTGATGATAACGCCAGTATGAAAGAATATATGAACTGCTATGAGTTTTTCCAAGAATTAGAAACTATAGAAGGTGGTGGTGCGACTTTCATCATTGATAACAATAAAAATAAAGAAAAGTTAGTCCTAAATGAACAGTTTGCTTGTTATCTGGATGCATTTCTGAATTGTGAGACAACTTCTGCAAGGGGTGTGGTTGATCGGGCAGAGATTGAGAATGTCTTATCACAAAAAGGGACTTGTATTGTGAATAAGCAAGGTTCTGATAAAGCAACTACTCAAACAGTGATTGAGAGGATCAGAGATAACATCTATGTACCATTGGAGAATGATGGTGTAGTGGCAAACATAGCATTGGTAAATTCTAACAATAATGTGAGACTGAATGAAATAATTGAAAGTGTTGGAAAACCACTTGCTACGTTTGAAGGGTGGGAGTCTGATGCGACTGTATTAGCAATATCAGGTTGTTCTCTTCCATATAAGAAGTTGGAAGAAATTAGACAGAAGATTGAGGACAATAAAGACATTATTAAAAGAAACTTGACAGCTACAAGTGAACGGAAATTGACAGGAAATATTGATTTTTTGAGTGATATTACTACCGAAAAACCGAAACCTGAGAAGAAAAAGTCTACAAGAGACTGGTTATTTATGTAATAATACCAAATCAGAAAACAGAAGTAAATAATAGGTGGGAATTTCCGTCTATTAAATATAAAAACTAAAAAAGGAAATCAAGAATTATGATGAATACAACAGAAGCAAGGGAAGTAACGGTAAAGGAGTTAGCAGAAGCAGAGCCAGTAGAGTATGATGTTATCGACACTGAAAAGGGCGTACAAGCTGTTAATGTCAAAAGTGTGTAAATTTTATACAATCTGATTGTTAAAAAGAAAATAGGTAATAAGGGAGTATTTCAACGTTGAAAATCAGCGTTTATTCCCATTTAATAAAACGCGAAGGAGTGATGTATTATTACAAAACAGAACATAACTGAAGACTGTATTTGCACTATTTTACGGAAGAAACTTTATTCAATAGCAAATGGGGAAAATACCGATGCTTATGAGCCATTACAACTAAAATGGGTGTTTCCGATCGAAAGTACAGAAGGAATGATAAAAGCATTTAAAAATATAATCTTTGTTTTGGATTATGTACAAAAAAATGGATGTAGTAAAGATACTATTGATAAAATTATTGAAAATGATATTTGTCCTATGACAAGAGAGATAAAAGACAAATATGAATTTTTTATAGCTGGTACGATTATGGCTGTGTGTAGCACTGTAGATGATTTTTCTGATGAAAAGGAACTAATGGGATTGGTTCATGAAATTATTGGAAAATTTATCTATATGTATGAGATGGCTTGGAAATGGCTTGATTCAGATTCAGTAAGTAATAGTGCAAATGAAGACATTTCTATATATGAAATAGATACAAGTACGCTTGTAATCGGAATGGTAATAAAGAATTACAAGGAATTATGTACAATTTTGAATGAAGAAACAAAAACAGGTAAAGCCAAACAGCTACAATTAAAAAATTGGAAAAGATATTTTGATTGGGAGAAAGATGGGCAGAAATTTATTATTGTGGATGTATATGATACACCACTGCCTAAAGAAGATTTGCGAAAAAAAGGAAATAACTCTATATACAAAAACTATATTGAACTTATTTTGTTGCAATATCTATCAAAACAGGAAGGATATAGAAAGACTTTCACAAAAAGAAACTGGTTAGAATTACTTGGAATGATTAATAGTAAATATGGAAAAGAACCGAAAATGAAGTTAAAACAGCTTGATTATTGTATAAATGACCAAGAAATCACACTATTTTATATTCGTTCAAATAAGAAGTTGGAACGTGTGTTGCATGATGCTTTAAGCAATCTGCAAAGAGAAAAATTAATTATTGTGGAATATGAAACAGTAATTGTATCTGTAGATGAAAAAGGTAAAGAGCATCGCTTTATTGCAAATGACTATCAGAAAAAGAAAATATTGCAGACGGAAAGATATATATTGAAAAATGTCATGCAGTATAAGAATATGTTTTATGTCTATATAAAGAATAAATCAAATGAATACTATAACAAAGTTAATGAAAAACTTAATGAACTGTATGGTTGGAAATATTATTACAAGCAGATAAAAATTATATATGACCAGCCTAATATTGTAGATGCAATACCTTCTAAAGAAATTATGTTGCAGAAAGAAATATTGAATAGTAAGATTGTTGAATTTCTCAATGATAATGCAAAAAACGTATATGAAAAGAAGGAAAAAGAATATGAGTATGCTTTGGATGAATATTTGAATGATTGGATAGGGGACAAGGAATATTTGAGAAATCGAATCAAAGTTCCTAATACTTGGAAATATCCAAAGGCATATATAGAAGCACAGAGAATATTGACTGATGAATTAATTCGTATTGGGCATAATAATATTGTCTTTATGCCTGATAAATTATTAACAGTAGCAGAGGAAAGTAATGAATTTCTGGCGTGGATGGCATAAGAAAAATAAAAATTGTCACTTTAAAAGGGTTATATATAAATAGACTCTATATGGGACTTATAAAGTGACAACTTTTTTCGTAAGCAATAAAAAAGGAACCATTTAGACACTCCAATATATATACATACCCTATTGTTAGACTGTTTAAATGGTTCCTTTTTGGAGAAGAATAGAAGAGTTGACTATATTCATCTACTATATATAAAAACCTCTATAGTAGATATAATTAGTCAACTTTTGAAAAAGCAAGAAAATAAACCGATTACATGCCTACGGCGTTGCCCATCCAACGGCTTGCGCCGTTGTCTGCCTTGAAATAAAAAAATATGTTATGTATTCATAATGGTCGCAGGATTTGGTGATAATTCATCGGATTCTTAATAACTTCATTGATTATCAGATGAAATTTTCCTAATTAATCACATTTCACAACAATATATCTTTTTTTATTTCACGGCAAGGTATGTGAGCGACAGCGAACATACCGTTGGGCAACGCCGTAGGCTGTACATTAATATAAAAGGAGATTTAAGTATAAACAAATGGGTTTTGAATATAAAGAAGAGTTAAAGGAATTATTACCTGATTATATGGATTTATTAGAAGAACAGGGAAAAGTAGAAAGCAGAGGCGAAGGATATTATGTTTGTCCTTTTTGCAATTCTGGAGACAAGAAGAACTATACAGCCGCTTTTCATATTAATGGTACAAGATATAAATGTTTTTCTTGTGATGAAGGTGGAGATATATTTGATCTTGTATGTCATATGGAAGGATTGTCTAAAAGTGATTTTATTAAACATTATAACCGTACATTGAAAATTATGCGTTCCTACTTAGAGAGTAATAAGTCTAAAAAATCTAAGAAAAGCAGAGAAGAATATATTCCTGAATTTATTGAATCAATAGATTATACAGAATATCTACATAAGTGTCATGAAAATGTGCTGCAAACTAATTATTTCAGTAATCGTGGATTGAGTAGAGAAATCATTGATAGATTTAACTTGGGATATGATTCAGAAAAGAATCTAGTGACTATTCCGTATAATTCAGATTGTAAAGGATATGTACATCGTATTTTATGGAACAGTGATAAGAAATACTGTAAATTTGGCAATGAGATTTTCAATATAAAAGCACTGTATTCAGAAGGAATAGATAAATTCCTTTTTGGTAATGATGAGAATGTGTTTATTACAGAAGGTCAGATGGATGCTATGTCTTTTGAAGAAATAGGTTTAAGTGCTGTTGGATTAGGTGGTGTGAATGAAACTAAGAAACTTGTTGAATTGATAAAAAAGGTATCATCTGACAAGATTTTTATACTTGCATTGGATAATGATAAGGCTGGTAGGCGTGCAACAGGTAAATTGATTGAAGAACTTGCGGAAGCGGAATTGGATCAAAGATATATTGTTAAGAGTGATATATATGGTAAATATAAAGATGCTAATGAATTTTTGGTTGCTGATAGAGAAGGATTTATAGAAAGAATAAAGTTGGTAATACACTGATTTTGGAAAGAAGAGGAAATATAAATGGAACAAAGATTTATTAAACATGGAGATAACATATGGTTACTATAGCAGGAGATATGATCTTTCTAAATCCAGAAATAGAGAGTATGAACGGATGCTTGATATAGCAGATTCCCAAAACGGGAATGTGCCAGCAGGAACAGATATCTTTAAGAAAATTTTAAGAGAAGGGGCGGAGTGCCTATGATTTTCTATGTTTCCTTTTATGAGTGTAGTACTCATAAATCCCTTGTCCATTAATGCAATCCTTTTTGTAGAAATTAAAAGAGTTTTATAAAGAAATAAGTAAAGAATAGAGGAGATATATGATTGGGAAATAGTACAAAAATAAAGTATTTAAAGGTAACTGATAAAATCTATGAAGTAATCAAAATATCATTTTTCTATATGTCCATTGAATCTGTAGAGACAGAATTATCAGTTGATGATATCCCAGAGAATGAAATATGGGATATCGTTGAGTTCAAACATTATAAAGTGAAGTTGATTAATAACAATGGCGCGGCTGAGATCATCAATATTGAGAAATGGAAGACTCAAAATGGACGATGAAACTTGTCTTTCAAGTGTTGTTATAATTGACATATGTGTTATATCTATTCTTCAAAATTGAGGGTAAATTCTAAGCTTATACTTTTAGTGGTAAAATGTTCAATGGATAGGATTACATAGAATTTTTGATAACATAATGATTGAATAGGTAAAAGAAATAGGATAAGAAAAGTAGATGGGTTAACTGGTTGTAAAATGGGATTTTTAGAGTCAATAGATAAAATTCTGTTTGACTCTGATTAGTGCTGTGGGAGGAATGCGTTATAAAAGATAATACAATTGCAAAAGCAAGAAGATATATGATGTACAATTTATCCATTTTTGATTGTTGTACCGAGGAAGAGAAAGCTGTCTATAAGAAATATAGAGCAACTAGTAAGTTGGATGAAAAGAATGAAATCAAAAAAGAACTTTTGAAAAGTGTCAATGAGTTTTCCGGTATAAGAGAGATTAGTAAAAAAATACTATACGATAAAAACAATGAACCAAAGATTTCTAAATTGATTACTGGGTTTGAAAATGAATGTGTACGATTATCAGAATCATTTATCTATGACAAAGAGAACCCTAAAAATATTCCATTAATAAAAGAGATTGTAATTTTAGATTGCCCGGGTACATCTGATAAAAATGAGTATAGTTGGCATGAAATACTCTTAAGACAGTTAATTGAAGAGGGAGTATTGATAGATGGAGAAATATATATGGTATATTCATCATCTGCCAATCAGATGAAAAAGCGTCAAGTCTGCCTGATACAGGAGAATTTTTTTAAAGACAATCAGAAACGATTGATGTGTGGATTGACGTTGGATATTATAAATCAAAATAAAGGATGTAATACAGGAAAATATCTAGCATATACGTCATTGATTTTTTCAAAAAGCGTAGAACCATTTATTGATATCAATATTGATGAAGTCCTTGTTTTGCCTGAGTTTGGAACAAATGTAATCGAAAAAGTAAATTATCTGGATATGGAATCCCTTACAATTGAAGAAAAAACAATGCCTGTTCCTGTAAATCATATGGATGGAGCAGGAATTTTCCTTCCAGGAGTATTTCCACAGAGTTGTCAGATTCGCGGAGGGTGGATAAAAGGCGCAGTTTTTCCATTTGATTTTCGAAAGTTCATTATAGAAAGTCAAGAAAAAGGTATTGCAAAAGACGTAATCACAGATATATGGGGAGAAGAAGTTTCTATTGACTATATTAAGGATAATGTAAAGATTATTTTAAATGGTAGTCAATTGAAGATGTGGAAATATTACAAGTCGTGGGAAGATTATAAAAAAGCATTTAAAGACAATAAATTGAAGATCTGTGTTAATAATACAATGCATTATCCCAATAATGATGATCCTATAGTTCTGTCTGCATATCAATTTTATCAAACTATCCCACGAGAAAATGTCACAGATGAGAAAATTGAAGCATTATCAGAATTGACAATTGAGAAAATAAAAGATGCTAAGATGAATCCAGATACAGCACTTGAAATTATGGGAGCGGATATGGATGAAATGGAAGGTCTTGATCCGTTCTATGCGTCAATTAAAGCATATCCTCAGATGCTACAAGATTCATTTGTAAGAAAGAGGATTGATAAAAAGATTCAATCTGAACGTAGAAAGGCTATGTCAGGAAGACCATATATTAAGGGATATTATAATTACATCTGTCCAGATTTATATGCAACATGTGAATATTGGTTTTGCGGGATTGAAGAACCTAAAGGACTTATACCGAGGAATTATGTATACAATGCATTATATTGTGGGAAGGAAGATGTAACAGAAGTATGTTGTCTTAGAAGTCCGCATTTATCGGATTGTGAACATGGAGTACGTTTGTTGGAGAGATCAGATGAATGTAAACGATGGTTTGATGGAATGGATACAGTAATAAGTACGCATGATTTGTTGACAAAAATTCTCCAATGTGACGTTGATGGGGATGAAATGTTGCTTACACCGGATAAAGCATTCATTGATTTATTGGATAGAAATAAGCTGCCCCTATATTATGAGATGAAAAAGGCAGAGCCATCAGAAGTAAATAAGCGAAATATATTTGAATGTTTAATGCGTAGTTTTAAAAACGAAAAAATCGGTGATATTTCTAATGTTATGACCAAATATATAAACATGGCATATGAAGTGGATACAGATTTTATCCGCATCATGACAGCTTATAATAATTTTTGTATAGATAATCCAAAATCTCAATATATGCCATCCCTGGGGAAATATCAAGAGATATATAATGAATGGTTAGAGGGAGAATGTCCGTATTTCTTCAAGTATGCTAAAGCTAAAAGATCTGATAAGTGCTGTGATAACGAAAAAGTTAATAAACGGAGCAATGTAAACCGAATAAGTAAATGTATAGAAAAACGTACCAGGAGTAATAAAGATAATATATGGATTTATCCTATTGATGGCAGTAACTTTAATCCGAGGTATTTTCAAGATGTTGATTTTAAAATAGATCGTTCTTCAGATATATACAAAACATTACGAGATAGCCTGATAAAACTTAAGGAAATAGATACAGAAAAGTTTAGAGAAAGACTGAGAAAAAAGTATAATTCCAGTAAAAATGATAAGAAATCAGGATATGATATTTATTATTTTTATTGTAACTCTGTATTATTAAATATAGTAAGAGAAACGTATAATATCAATGAACGAATAGGTTTCCGTAGAAAGACTGCATTGTATCTCTTAGATATCGAATATTTTCAAGAGGAAAATATAGATTCAGACAAATCTATCCTTTGGAATTGTTTTGGAGATATTTTGTATGAAAACTTGACATTTAATTTAAAGCATAAACCAGAGGAACTTTTTAAGGTAAAGAGGAACGCATATAAGAAATTCAATAAAAGAGAAGAAGAGATTCAAGAAATGATTGAATCCGTACAGAATGAAATGACAGATGAATATAAGATACCGATTATGGATTTCGAATATTCTTGGATCAGCAATCTTCCTTGTAGAAAAGGTTGTGAGAGTGACCGATATTTATTATATCTATTGCTTGTATTACATAAGAGAAAACAAAAATATCTAAGCAAAATGCAAAACCGAAAAAATATTACAGATGATAATCGTAATCATTTTAGAATTTATAATAATGCCAGGTATAGAAGAGTAACAAGGAACACAATAGACCGATGGTTAGGAAGAACAATTGCAAAAAAGGGAATGGAGAGACTTATAAAAAAAGAGTTGATACGAGTAATATATTGCAATAAATATGATAAGATATACTTGAATCTGCCAGAACCAACAGCTAATAAAAAGGAAATATTTTTTGTGACAGACAATAATCCTATGATAGATTTTTATGTGTATTCAGGAGAAGCAAAGGTAAAGGAATGTGTGATTTGCCATAAGAGATTTCTTGTCACAGGCGGAAATATAAAAACATGCAGTCCCAAATGTTCTCGTATCAATGAACTTAGGAATAAAAACATATAGTTCTATAACAGATAGAATAATTAGGAGTTTTGATTCTGGGTAAAAGTGCTTGGAAATCCTATAAAATAGAGTATTCTGAGCATTTTCATCTAATTTCGAAGATTTATATAAAAAAGAGAGGAAAGATGCGTGATTAACTTATCTAGCGTCTTTCTTTTATAATTTTGCATTAGAAATTGAGGAGGTAAGGTATTGGATACATTAAATGTGGTAGTAAGAAAATATTTGAATGCAAATGGTATTCGAGTCGGATATTTTGCTGATTATATTGGATGCGATCGTACACGTTGTAGCAGATGGCTAAAAGGTGAAAGCAGATTAAGAAAAATACAGATTAAAAAAGTACATGAATTTCTTGAAGGGAAATTTTTGAAGTCTGTTGAAGATATTATGAAGAAGGAGGAAGAATGTTATTATAAGGATAAATTTTAATGATGAATTATATGATTTTTTAATTCAAGTCTTAAACGAAAAATTCTACGCCACAACAGATCTTGAAGAATTAGCAAAGATCAATCAACTTTATAAATCTTTAGGTCACAAGACAGAATCTTGGTTATCGGCAATTCAGCCAAACATTTCCAAAAAAATAGAAAATTGAATATAGAAAATAGTGTAAAGAACAAAAGGAGAATATATGGAGAATAGAGAGGAATTATTAAAACAACTAGAAGTGGGAAGGACTTATGTGATTCGGCTGTCATCTGGCGCATTGATATCAGGAGCATTAGCATCAAGGTATGAATATCTTACAGAAGCAGGAATTCAAAAATCATACAGAATTTCATTTGGTAATTCAAAATTCATTGATATAGCAGAAGAGGAAGTAGAATTTATTGAATTGGTAGAACATCATAAAACGGTATTAGAATATCTTGAGAAATTCGGGGAAGAGCATGAGATCCGTTTTTTTGATGATGCGGGTAATTTGCTTCCTAATTCCGTGATTTTAGGAAATATCATAGAGAAGGACATATGGGATAATCTCCTGGAACAAGAGAAGAGAGAACTTTTAAGTTATCTCCGACTAAGCAGTTCTGATGTAGTTGAGATTCTCAATACATATATGGATTCTAAGTCAGAGAATGATAAAATGCATGAAAAAAGATTAAAGGCATTAGATGCAACACTTAGGTTCCTGGAGAAATATAATGTAATGAAAGAGACATTTCCACATTTTGATAAAGCATTTGAATTCTTATATAAAGATTTTGGTATTAAGGAATTGATTGATGCGGTTTAGAAAAAAGATTTAGGAGAGGAGCATGTATTTATAAGTTTCTCTTCTAATGTGAAAGTAAGGGAGGGATTATTATAAGCGAATTTATTGCGAAGATCAAAGCGGAGCTAGATACAGAAGAAGCTGAGAAAAAGTTAAATGATCTTGCAAATGGAAAAAAGAAAGTCAAGATTGAAGTAGATGCGAATAATATAGACGAAACAGTCAGAAAAGTAGATCAGTTAAAAGATAAAAATGTAAAGGTTAGAACCAATGTTACAGGAGCGAAAGATGTTGACGGGTTATTGAAAAGCTATAAAAGTGCAGAAAAGAGTGCAAGCGGTTTTAGTAACTCGATAAAAAATATTGCAAAGGTCGGGACATATATCAATATCTTTCAGGAGATTGAACGAGGTGCAAAGGCAGCGGTCAAGGCAGTGCAGGAGATAGATAAATCTATAGTCGATTTACAGATGGCTACCGGGGATTCTTATACCAATGTCAGGAAGTTAGTAAGTGGGTACAATGATTTTGCAAAACAGTTAGGAGCAACGACAACAGAAGTATCAATGGGCGCTTCAGATTGGTTAAGACAGGGTAAAAGCATTGCAGATACAAACAAACTAGTACAAGATTCCATGGTATTGTCTAAGGTTGCCAATATTAGTTCTGAAGACTCTACAAGTTATCTGACAGCTATGATGAAGGGATATAAGAAATCGGTAGAAGAGGTAGCAGAGATAAATGATTCTCTGACATCCATTGACTTAGCTGCTGCCGTAGATGCCGGAGGTCTGGCAGAAGCAACAAGCCGTGTTGCCGCAAGTGCTGATTTGGCAGGAATCTCATTAAACAAATTATTAGGATATGAAGCTGCGGTGGGTGAAGCTTCGCAGGAATCAATGTCGGTGATTGGTAACTCGTTCAAAACTATTTTCAGTAGAATGTCGGATATCAAAGCGGGCAACCTTGAGCTGATTGATGAAGATGGAACAACTGCGACTTTATCTGATGTTGAAACGGTCTTAAATAATATAGGTGTTCAACTTCGAAGTTCTACAAATGAGTTCCGTGATTTTGATGATGTCCTGGATGATACGGCTAAGAGATGGGATAAATTATCATCCGTACAGCAAGCGGCGGTAAGTAAAGCATTTGCGGGACAAAGACAATCCAACCGATTTAAACTTTTAATGGAGAATTATAATACTGCACTGGAATATGAGAAGATCGCCAATAAATCATCTGGCACGGCTATGCAGAAGTTCAACGATGCATACCTTAATTCGATAGAGGCAAAACAAAAAAGTTTACAAGCTTCTTTTGAGGGTTTATCGGTAAATTTAATTAGCAGAGATAGTATCAGTGGCATATTAGAAGCAACGCAGGCTTTAGTGGAGTTTTTAGATAAGACTAACTTGTTAAAAGGTGCGTTATCTGGACTTGCGGTAGGCGGTGTGTTAAAAGGATTTGTTGCATTGACATCCTCTATTACTCAGGCTGCTATGAAAATGCAGAATTTTCAACAGGCAATGAGTCTACTAAAAATGGGTGATATCGGTACGGATGGTATAGAAAAGTTATCCGTGTTAATGGATGGGCTTTCGCAGAGTCAGTTAAAAGCTGTCATATCATCGGAACAATTATCAACAGCACAAAGATTATCTATTTTAACGGCCATGGGGATGTCGGATGCACAGGCTTCGGCTACATTGTCTACAATGGGCTTATCAACAGCAGAAGGAGCAGCGACAGCAAGTACACTTTCTCTTGGATCGGCATTTAAAGGGCTGTGGAGTACCTTGATGGCGAACCCTATTGTGTTGATTTCGACGGCTTTAACAGCGGGAATTGCTATGTGGAGCAGTTATAAGCAGTCAATAGAAGAATCCATACAAAAAGCAACGGATGCGTCAACAGCCTGGAGAGAATCTACCAATACCTTAAATGAACAGATAACAAAATATAAAGAATTGAAAGCTCAATTAGATTCCGGTACGCTAACCCCGGTAGAAGAATTTGAGACTCGGCAACAAATTCTTGATATTCAGACACAGATTACTTCTGAATATGGTAATCAGGTATCAGGGATTGACCTTGTAAATGGAAGCCTGCAGACACAACTCGGATTATTACAGCAAATATCATCTGAAAATGCAAGAAGCACATTAAATGAGAACCGGAAAGAGTATAGAGATGCATTCGATGAAATGACAAAAGAGCAGGCATATAATCTTGGCTCAATTGAAATTGATGATAAAAGTAAATTAAACAAAGATATTAGAAATATTGTAAATTCTTTTGAAGATGCAGGTCTTTCATTGACTAAAAGCGGTGGCGGTGGAGCTTTGTTAAGTGTTCTTTTTAAAGGAGATGCTACACAGGCAGAAGCGACCATAGATAGCTTTATGAATAAGATAGATGCTTTAAAATCCAAATATGATGATAAGAATAGTATTCATGTTTTAGATTCGATTCTGGATCAAGCGTCGGTCTCTCTGTCAGATAATAAAAAGATTCTCGAAGATTATCAGGAAAATTACAAGACATTTCTTCAAATGGATATGCAGTCAAAAGGATCTGTCGCAGATATATTTAACAAGTATACAGAGTCCGTTCAGAAGTATAATGAAGCATTGTCGAGTGGAAATGTGGATCATATCAATAAAGCCCGGACAGATTTTGCCTCCTTGAGCGAAGAAGTAAATGGTCTTTTGTCAAAAGAGGATAATTCTAAATTCTCGACTTTATTTGATGATGTGACGAATCAGTTGAATAAAGCAAGTATCAAAGCGTTTGATTTTCAGGAAGCGTTGTCTGGGGAAGTTGGCAGTAAAAATCAATTTCATAAGGTTTCAGAGGATATCAAAGGCGTGTCAGATCATCTAAAAGAATTGAAGTTAGATTCCGTTGATGCGTTGGATGCACTTATTACAGAAGGTAATCAAGTAGGGGAAAGTGAATTATGGACGCTTGCAGAAGCTTGGGGATTAGGTGCAGAGTCTTCAAAAGATGATTTACAATCTTTCATTGATATATTGTCGCAAGTCGGAATTGTGAGTGGTGAAGTTGCGAATAGTATGGAGAATGCATCACAATCTTTTGATTCCTATTCTACCTCGGTGCAAAAGGCACAAGAAAATCTGGCGACGTTAAAAGATATTCTGTCTGAGTCTGTCTCAGGTGCAGGTATTTCAGCAGATCATGTGGAAGTATTTCGAGATATATTTGGTGAAGATGCGGATAAAGCATTAGAGAAGACAGCGAATGGATATCATTTGAATAAACAGGCAGTGGCAGAATTACAGTCACAACTCGACGAAATGACAAAATCGGATTATCTTTCCGCCTTAAGTGACCAGTATACAGAACTACAGAATATTGAAGGTAAAATTGCAGCAGCAGAGATATTAGGACAAGATACATCAGGGTTAGAGGCATCAAGAAATGGAATATTAGATAATATTACCTCTCTTCAAGATTTACAATTCCAATATGAAGCTGCGACTTCTGCCTATCAGCAATGGCAAGCTGCTATGTCTGGCGGGGAAGAAGGAGATATGTATGATTCAATATATGGAAATCTCGAAAAAGCAGGAGAATTATATGACAAAGGACTTACAGGTACAAACGCATTTCGTGAATTTACAGATCTTATGTCCAACAAAGATTTGTCTACAGCATCAAATGAAGAAATCGTAAAGGCTTATGAATCGGCAATTCCTGTTATCAAGAAATACTTCACAGAGGGGCAGGAAGGCGCACAAAATTTCCTGACGGATATCCAGAATATTAATTCAGAATGGGCGCATATGAACGAAGATGGTTCCTGGGACATTAATTTCGGTGTGGGACAGGATCAGGATATTGCAGATGCGCTGAATATGGATGTTGAAGCTGTACAGGCAGTTATGCGTAAATTAAGTGATTATGGTTTTGAAATTAATCTTGATGAACCGATTGCTTCATTGGAAGAGCTGAAAGTACAGGCAGAATCGGCAAATGAAATCTTAAGCGGTTTGGGTGATGATTTAAAAATTGACCTGAATACAGATTCTTTTGAGGGTGTAGATAAGCAGATTTCTTCGTTGAAAGAATATATAGGTGAAGTTGAAGCATCTGATTTAGAGTTGGATGTGAAAACGGATAAATTAGATGCAGCTAATTCAATCCTGGAATATCTGGTTGCACGTAAGCAAGAGATAGGAAAGAGTGAAGATGTTGATATTACTGTCAATATAAATGAGGCAGAGTTGCAATCGGGATATGCGGTTTTAAACCAACTAAAAGTTGATTTATCCAATATTCAAGGACAAGTAGGACTTGATACTTCGGGACTGCAGGCAGATATTGATAGTTGTGTTGCTCAGATTGAAGCAATGTCTCCAGAAATGAAAGTCGCATTAGGAATTCAGGGAATGTCAATAGATCAAATTAAATCAGGATTGATGGATGGCTCTATCGAAGTTCCTGTTAATGCAGATACAAAACAGGCAAATAGCAATATCAATGAAGTCAAAAAGAATGATATAAAAGATAAGAATTTTACGGTTACGGCAAATGCATCACAGGCGATAGGGGCGTTGGCATCAGTAAGATCCTATTTGTCAGGCATCACGAGTAAAACAGTGACGGTTACAGTCAATAAGGTAACAAACGAAACTACAAATAAGTCAAGTGGTTCATCTGGTACATCTGGCACATCCAGTAAATCTACTAAGTCAGATAAGTCAGGAACTAAGGGGAATTTTGTAAATGGTACGGCACATATACGAGGAACAGCGTTTGCCTATGGTAATTGGGGGAATCCTGTGACAGCACATAAGGCGTTAGTTGGAGAATTAGGTGCTGAAATTATTGTAGATCCACATACTGGTCACTGGTATACCGTTGGCGATAGTGGTGCAGAGTTTGTTGAAGTTCCTAAGAATGCAATTGTATTCAATCATTTACAATCAGAGAGTCTGTTAAAAAATGGACATGTAGCAGGCAGAGGACAAGCATTGGCGAGTGGTACAGCATTGTCAAATGGCACAGGGAAGTTTAATGTTAGCAATAGTGGCAGTAAAGCTTCTTCTGTTAAAACTAAAAAGAAATCCTCTTCTTCCACTACTACCCCATCCACCAACACAGCAGAGTCCATATCGGATACCAATGAAGAAGCTGAAGAATTCGAAGAGACTCTTGACGCAATCGAAATTCTAATTGACCGTATTGAGCGTCAGATCAAAAATCTGGAGCGTGTTGCAGGCAGTGCTTTCAACACTTTCGAAAAACGCAACAATGCTTTGCGTGAGCAGATGTCCAGTATCACACAGGAAATCTCTATACAACAACAGGGATATGAACGCTATTTACAGGAAGCAAATTCTGTAGAATTGTCAGAGGATTATAAGAATCTCGTTAGGAATGGTGCAATTGATATCAGTACCATAACTGATGAAGAATTGTCTAAGAATATTCAGGAATTCCAGGAATGGCACGAAAAAGCTCTCGACTGCCGTGACGCAATCGAGGAACTAAAGGAATCCGTAAGAGAATTATATAAGGAAGCATTTGAGAATGTTGTAACCTTATATGACGGTATGCTGAACCAGATTGACCACAGGCGTAACATGTTGGAAGGTTATATTGACCAGACAGAAGCCCAAGGCTATATTGTCAGCACAAAATATTATGACGCTCTGATCTCAAACGAGCAGAATAAGTTAAATAAACTGACAAAAGAACGTAACGACTTAATCAATGCAATGAATGATGCTATTGTAAATGGTGGCATTGAAATGTATTCAGAACAGTGGTATTCATTCCAGGAAGATATCAACAAAGTAAACGAAGCAATTCAGGATGCTAATACAAGCATCATCAAATTTAAAAATTCTATCCGGGAGATCAAATGGGATATTTTCGATAAGACTCAAGATAGGATTTCTGCCATTACTGACGAAGCTGAATTTCTTGAAAAGATTATGTCAGATGAAGATATGTATGATGATAAAGGAGTCGTAACAAAGCATGGTACTGCTACTTACGGACTTCATGGGGTTAACTATAATGTCTTTATGTCCCAGGCAGACCAATACAAGAAGGAAATGAAGTCTATCGAGAAGGAACTTTCCAAGGATCCGTATAATCAAACATTGATTGAACGTAGGAAAGAACTCTTAGAACTTCAACAAGAATCTATCATTGCTGCTGAAGATGAAAAACAGGCGATTAAAAGCCTAGTTGAAGAAGGTATTCAAAAACAATTGGATGCACTTAAGGAACTGATTGACAAATATAATGAAGCACTCGACTCACAAAAGGATATGTACGATTATCAAAAAGATATCGATAAAAAGCAAAAAACTGTTGATTCTCTTGAAAAACAGTGGCTTGCATATCAAGGGGATGATTCCGAAGAAGGCAGTGTGAAACGTCAGCAAACATGGAATAATCTTGAAGAAGCCCGTGCAGAGTTAGAAGAAACACAATACGAGAAGTATATTTCCGACCAGAAGAAGCTCCTGGATGAACTCTATACAGAGTATGAAACTGTCTTGAATATGCGTCTTGATAATCTGGATCAGTTAATTGCATCCGTTATTGAAGGTGTAAATGCAGAAGGTTCCAATATCCGTGATACATTAATTTCCGAAAGTGAAAAAGTAGGATATACACTTACTAACTCTATGGAGACCATTTGGGGAAGTAATGGACCTATTGCAAATATCCTGACAACATATAGCGGTAACTTCTCTTCTATCATGACATCTGTTCAAGCAGCAATTAATGATATCAAGATAGCGATTCAAAATGCTGTCTCTGCATCAAATAAGAATGCATCTGAAAATATCTCTAAAATTAATAAAGATCAGACACAGCAAACCACAAAGCCAACAACAGTACAAAAACCTGCCACAAAGCCTACGACAACAAAGCCTGTCACAAATAATACTGGAGGTGACGGAGTTCCTAGAGTTGGTGACAGAGTCACATATACAAAAGACAGATACTACTATAGTTCTGATGGTCTGAATCCTTCCGGGAATCAGATGTTAGGACAATCGGTCTACATTACAAGTATTAATAATGCATCATGGGCAAAGAAACCATATCATATTTCCCGTGGTTCTACTCTTGGAAATGGTGACCTGGGATGGGTGAGTCTCGACCAGTTGAAAGGCTACAGGACTGGTAAACCATTGATTGATAAGAATCAGCTCGCATGGACACAGGAAGTTGGTGGTGAAATAGTTCTTGGGCGTTCTGATGGTGCTATTCTCACTCCATTGAAGCGTGGAGATGCTGTAGTTAATAAAGAAGGAACTGACCAGGTTGTAGAATTTGCAAAGAATCCGAAAGCGTTTATCGGCAAGAGTCTAAGCGAATTAACTCAGGAAATGCCGATTACGAGAAATGATGGTGTGGGCACTACGGTACAGAATGAGTTTAGTGTAAATATTGGTATTGACAAAGTTGTAGATTATAATGATATTGTAACGAAGATGCAACACGATCATAATGTTGAAAGGTTTATCCAATCTGTAGGTTTTGGACAAATGATGGGAAAAGGAACTTTAAACAAATATAATATTAGATTCGGGAAATAAGAATGGATTTAGGATGGCATTCTGATGTTTTAGGAGGACCATTCTTTGATAGCAGACATAAGATTTTAGAAAAGAGGATATGAGGATATATGGATAACACGAAGATAGTAGAATTACTACGCAAACGAAACTCTCAGATACAGGAAGAACTTGATAGATTAAAGAAGTTGACTCTGAAGAATGAGGGTGATTCTGATGATAAGAAGGTATCTGATTTGATTAAGGAATTAGAAGATATTCGTAAAGAATGGATGAAAGTCTTAGAAGAGTTGAATCAGGATCGCAAAGAGTATAGAGGATTGATCGAAGATTTAAGAAATATTAGGGAAACATTTGTGAAGATATAAGATGGAAATATCAAGTAACTATATTGATTTGATAGTATGCCAAGCGGCATTTTTAGATTATACAGGGCAGTAGATAAGGGTTGACTGCTGCCCGAATGAATTTTCAGGGGTATTAACCTTTCTGATAAACCCACTATCATAAATATAGGAGATGGATTTGCTATAGAAGAGAAATTAAACCAGACAGAAATCTTGCGGTATGTGTTAGATAATAATATAATAGATTTATCATACGTGCAAGAGAAGATAGAGATGACTAAAAGAAAGGAATTACTAGAGAAACATCCTCATAAGATATGGATGGGAAAAGATGGATATTGGCACTCATATTTATATGATGAAACAAAAGTGAAAAATAGAAGACCTATAAAGAAAAAGAGGCTAGAAGATTTAGAAGATGTTATTATCGATCATTACAATAGAATGCAGAAAGAAAACCATAAGGACAATATAGATTTAACCTTGAAAGATATATATCCTGAATGGTTAAAATATAAAGGATTACACACTAAGGCATCTTCTTATATCAAGCGGTTGACTACAGACTGGAAAAAATATTATGTTGGTACTTCAATAGTGGATATTCCAATAAGTAGCTTTACAAAATCATCCTTAGACATATGGGCGCATAGTATGGTTAAAAACTTAGATCTGACAAAAAAGCAATATATGAATATGTCGCATATTATGAGAGATAGTTTGAACTATGCAGAATCGGTGGGGTATATTGAAGAAAATTTGTTTTTAAAAGTACATATTAATCCCAAACTTTTCCGTAAAATGAAAAAGAAAGATCCTAGAACACAAGTGTATACTGAGGAAGAGCAAAAATTGATCCTAGAACAAGCATGGTTGGATTTTCAAAATAATTTGGATGATACGACACCATTAGCGGTAATGTTAGCTTTTTTCATAGGGACAAGACCAGGGGAGACTGTGGCGATAAAAGAAAGTGATGTATTTGATAACTACCTTGATATACATCGAATGGAATCAGGTGTCTTTGAGACTAAAGATGGTGTTGAATACAGACGTATTGGAGTAGAAGTAGTTGAGTACACAAAATCTGAGGCAGGAGAGAGGCGTATCATAATTCCGACGTATGGTATACGGTTAATAGAGATCATCAAAGAAGTGAACCGTTGTAATAATACATCTGGCGGATATCTATTTAATAAAGAAGGCAAACCAATTAAAGAGACAGCGGTATCATGGAGATTAGAAAAATACTGCAAACATTTAGGAATTTTGCATAAAAGCCCTCATAAAATTAGAAAAACATATATTTCAACTTTGATTGATGATGGGGTTAATATCGACACTATTCGAAGATTAGCAGGTCATGAAGATGAAAGGACTACTTATGGAAGTTATTGTTACGACCGTCACTCAAGTAAACAAATTGAAGCGCAGTTAGAAAACGCCCTTTGTATGAAAGAAATTGGTATATTTGGCATCGGGAGAAATTCTGCTGTGTAGAGGTTGTAATCACCATAAATGGCTAAAATCGTAATCACTGTAATCACTTTGGCTATGTAGTTATTAAAGGGAAAAAAGAAAAGAACCCTTGAAAATCAAGGATTCTAATGTGTATAACAAAATGCGGAGAAAGGGACTTGAACCCTCACAGGATGAACTCCCACTAGAACCTGAATCTAGCGCGTCTGCCATTCCGCCATCTCCGCTCACAAAAAGTATTCTAACACAGAACTCCAATTTTTGCAAATACTTTTTATGATATTTTAAAAATATTTTTTAAAACCCCAGATCATCATTCACAAGTATGACCTTAATCCTTCCTGCGGCTTTTGAGAATCTGGTCACCAGGAACTGACAGCATATAGTGTCTTTTGACTTACAGTCAAAACAAGTTCCATATTCAGAACACGGCGTATCCAGACCAAACCGCTGAGCATTCACAGGCGCAGCCTCATTTCTGGCCCGGGACACCGCATTTTCTACATCCTTTACTACCTTATTCATTCCGATGATCATCAGAACATTCCGTGGACCGTTGGCTATTGCAGACACACGGTTCCCAATTCCGTCTATATTGACTAAGATACCGTCTTCCGTGATCGCATTAGCGCTTGTGAGGAAATAATCGCAGTCATATGCGATCAGTTCGATTTCCCTCTTTTCTTCAGGAGTCTTGGCTGCTTCTCGGTTATATGTCTTATAATTTCCCTCGCAGACCGCCTGCTTTAATCCGATCTCATTGACAGACACAGAGCCTCCCCATGAGATGCTGCTTCCCTCCGGGATCCACTCCAAAGCCTTTGCCAGGGCAGCTTCCTTCGTCTCGGCATAATAACCTTCCATGTTGCGGGACACAAGCCCTTTTATGATCCTTTCCCCTAACAAACGATTCCTCTTTGCGCGATTTTCATTCATCCTTTCATTCCTCCTCTGTCTTGCCCTTTAATAAAAATATTCTTTTCCCAGTCTTAATATGTAGATTGCAAGCATGATTTTCACACGATTCTCATTTTTCAAAATGTCGTACCCAAGAATCTTCTTGATCTTATCTAGTTTGTAGGCCAGGGTATTCTTATGACAATATATTGCTTTTGATGTTTTCACTGCACTGCATTCATTCTCAAAATAAATTTCCAAAAGCTTCATATAATCGGTATGATTCTTCTCATCATACGTGATCAGACTGCCAACCGTCTCCTGTACAAATGCCGGATAGACTGCCTCTTCCTTCACATCCGCAAGAATCTTATAAACACCCAATTCGTCATAACTAAGCAGGTTCTTAGGAATCGCCGTCTTGGTCAGTTGATATGCCGTATAAGCATTTTCATAGGAGCGGTGGATATCTCGGATTCCGTCCACCATCGTACCGATTCCGATATATACGTTAGGATCATTCCCGCAGATCTTCTGGGTTTCTTCCTGTATCTTTGACATTACAGATCCGGCCGCAAGAATCGTAAGCCGCCCTTTCTCTTCGTATGTGATCGTATTTCCCATAACGTAACGGATAGACTTCTCAATCTTATGCAGACGTTCATTTCCCTCATCATTGTCATATGCATGGCAGCTAAGTATAATGATCGTATATGCCATATCGCGGAAAAATCCATTTCTCTCAAAATGGCTGAGATACAATCCTTCATTCTCCGGATAGTAGATCGCATTCTTCAGCGCAGCGATCAGGTTCGTTTCTCTCTGTTCATTCTTCAAAAGTATCTCGGCAAACAGGCGCATAATATCTATATACGGTGTTGTCCAGGCTGCCGAAAAGATAGGGAATCTTATCTCGTTACAATAATCAACGATCTTCTGCGGAAATTTCTTCTTGCCACGGAAAGACATGACCATACCGCCCGCATGGACCTTGTTAAGCTCGTCAATATAGTCTCTCACCCACTCTTCTGAAGTGCCGCTTAGACCTGAATTAAAGACTAGTTCGTCGCCATGGAGCATCGGAATAAATTCTATCTCCTCTACGGTATGCATCCAGGCGATCGTCTTATCAAAGCAGCTATTGGTATGCAGCTTTACATTGAATTGCGGCGGAATCTTCGAATACAAATATTCCAGTTCAACTGCCATCCTGAATACTCCCTTCTTTTTACACTCAATTCTATATATTCCTTTTTATAGTATATCATTTTTGTGCTCTAAGTACAATTATTTTTAAAATTTATGTCTCTGTAACCTATATCAAAACACGTTCTCCCATGATATATTGTATTTGGAACACAAATCATGCTTTCAAGCATCCCCCGAAATTGTGTTTCATAATTTTTACCTTTCAGAATTATTTTTCAAAAAAGACCCCTGAAGTTCTGCTTTTCGGGTCCTTTTTCTTTTATTAAGTTGTAAACTCTCCGCAAATATGCTAAGATTGAATACATTCTGAGAAGAGGAAGTGTAAGTAATTATGAACAAGAAAGAAGTATTGGAGATCCGCAGGCAATTTACTTCTGAAAATTGTGCGGTCACCCGTATCTGCGGCTGCTACGTGGATCATGAAAAAGAGAAAAAGGCAGAACTTAAAAAGGCATTTCTGTCCCTTCCGGAGGAAGAAGCGTTCAAATATTTTGACATTTTCAAACATACTCTTTCCGGAACGCTTGGGAAGAATCTGATCAATATGGAATTTCCGCTGGATCAGGAATTAAACGGCGGAACACAAGAATTCCTTCTGAAGCTGCGGGACAGCAAGCTGGAGGATGATGTGCTGATCGAAGAGTTCTATGATAAGGTTATTGAGAATTATATTTATGCTGAGAACTATTATATCATCCTGATCCATGCAGTCTACGATATCCCGGGAAGATCTTCGGACGGACTGGAGATGTTCGATGCGTCGGATACCGTGTATGAGCATATTCTATGCAGTATCTGCCCGGTGAACCTGACAAAGGCCGGACTTACATATAACGCTGAGACTAATAACATAGAAGACAGGATCCGTGATTGGATCGTGGAAGTACCCGCGAAAGGTTTTCTATTTCCGGCTTTTCAGGATCGTGCAAGCAATGTACACAGCATCCTGTATTACACTAAGAAACCAGAAGATCTTCAGCCGGAATTGATCACTAATGTTCTTGGAAGCACGATTCCGCTGACGGCAGGCGATCAGAAGACAACTTTCCAGACCATCATAAGCGACACGCTCGGTGAGGAATGTGGCTACGAGGTCATCCGCAGCATTCATGACAATTTGAATGAGATGCTGGAAGAAGCCAAAGAAGAACCGGAACCGCTGGAGCTTTCCAAACCGGATGTCAAGAAGCTGCTCACAAGGAGCGGAGTATCTCAGGAGAAATTAGAGTCTTTTGATGAGGAATTTGAAATGGCAGTCGGGGAGAAGAAAACCCTTCTCGCGTCCAATATCGCCAATGTCAAGACCTTCCAGATAGAGACGCCCGATGTAGTGGTGAAAGTGAATCCAGAACGTTCTGATCTGGTAGAAACCCGTATGATCGACGGCCGTCGCTGTCTGGTCATTGCTATTGATGATCATTTGGAAGTGAATGGGATTGAGGTTCATTAAAATAGAGACCAGTTTTTTGGCTGTTTTAACGTAGTCTGGAAAATAAAAAAGCCCCAGAAACTTTGAATTTCTGGGGCTTTCTAAGAGGCGCAGACCGGATTTGAACCGGTGAATCAGGGTGTTGCAGACCCATGCCTTACCACTTGGCTACTGCGCCTTACCGGGATCATTCAGAATCTTGAATGTTCCAACAACGAGTATTATAACAAATCTTCATAGCTACGTCAAGGTATAAATTTTTAAAGATTCAGCAAAAATTCAGCATATGTTACTTTTCACACCCACGCCAGTAATAGGCTTTTTAGAAAGTGTTGGTAAATGTGCTGAAATTGAAAAAATTTTTATCCACAGTAAATGATACGTTTGAGGACAAAATGT
>CAJTCH010000045.1 GCA_910574715.1 Lachnospiraceae bacterium
AAATGAAAACTGTCCGTAGTGTCAGTATAAATGGAACACGAAAAAAATACACAACGGAACTTACGCCATTTCAAAAAGACATATATGAGTTATATGGGCTGACACCTTAAACATGTGTATAATTTGAACGGGATTTTAGGATGTATGTAACGAAGGGAAGCTGCCTGATCTATGCAGACGGACAGGAATTCTGTCTGAGGGAGCGGCAGTTCATCTTCCTGAATGCCGATGTCCTGCACCAATTGTCCATCCCTAAGGGCCGGCCCTGTTCGATCCTGAACCTGGAATTCTCTTGCCTTCGTTCAGAGACAGACATCTGCTTAACCGGATTAGCCGACGAGAGTCCTTCCTTTTCAAGGTTCATTAGCCGCCCCGGAGAATATTTCGCCGGAAATGATACAGGCCATCTGGGATATTCTCTGAAAGACCTGATCAATCAATTGAGAACTAACACCCCTTTCAAGAATGATGTGCAGGATCTGTCGGATCACTACAGTCCCGACCAGAAATGCCTGATCCGGCTGCTGTTCTTCCGAATGATGCTGGAGCTCTCCAAATGTGTGCTGGACCACAGCAAGAATACCGGTATGCTCTACCTGAAAAAAGCCCGTGATTACATCGCCTCTCACTTGACAGAGGAGATACGGATCCCCGCGCTTGCAGAACACGCCGGTATCAACAAATCATACCTGCAGTCCTTGTTCTCCAAGTATATGAACTGCACTATCACAGATTACATTAACCGCAAACGGCTGGAGCATTCCGTCTTCCTCCTGGTCAACAGCTCGCTCTCCATCACGGATGTGGCGTTCCAATCCGGTTACAACAGCCGTCAGCATTTCGGAAGCACCTTCGAGAAATATTACGGGATCAGCCCGCGCGCCTACCGCCAGCTTCACGGTAAGAACATGAATCCTTCCACCGGGGATGATTATTACTACATAGCGACAGACGGCACCTGGACAAATATGCCCTTAAAAACAAGCATATAGAAGCGGGGAGCACAACACCCTGGATTCACTCCGGTTCGCGTTCCCCGCCATTTCATTTTGCATTATTTATTTTGTCAGGAGCATCATAACTTCATTACTTCTCTGAACGAACGCCGTCATCTCCTCCGGGTTCAGCGGCTTATGCGCCAGCATCGCCAGATCGTACAACTGCTTGCAGATAATGGATACATTCTCATGTTCCTTGTTGTCAACTACAAACTGTACCAGAGGATGGTTCGCATTCAGAATCAAGGTACAGTCGCCTCCCATATCCATGCCGCCCATATTACCCATGCCGTACATCTTCATCATCTCTTGCATACGGCGGCTCTGCTCGGACAGAGTGATCATGGACGCCACCTTCTCGTCTTTGAGCTTCTCGATCTTCACATCTAACTTGTCATTGCCGAGCTCTTTGCGGAAGATCCCAATCAGGCTGTCAGCCGTCGCCTTGAAGGCTTCTTTATCCTCTTCTGCAACCTCTTCCTTCACATTCTCCGTCACATCCGCATCAATCCTCTGGAAACGGATAGTCGGATTCTTCTGTTCTAACTGCGTGATAAACGGAGAATCAATATTGTGGCTTAAGATCACCGCATCCTGTCCCTGATTCCTGAACATGTTGATATACTGGCTCTGCTGGATCTCATCCGTCACATAGTAGATGGTCGTCTTGATCTCTTCTACCTTGTTCTCATCTGTATTCTCATCGCCACTGCCTTCGGCTTCATCCTTCTTATCGTTCGGCTCAACAACCTCGCCGCCGTTCTCCTCAATACAGTCCTTAAGCGTCAGATACTTGCTGTCAATATTCTTGAACAGGATCGCATCCTTCATCTTGTCACAGAATTTTTCATCCTTCAGGCAGCCAAACTTGATAAACGGGCTGATATCATCCCAGTATTTTTCGTAATCCTCTCTCTTCGTCTTGCACATTCCGGAAAGCTTGTCAGCCACCTTCTTGGAAATGTAGTCGGCGATCTTATTGACGAATCCGTCATTCTGCAGCGCACTTCTTGATACATTCAGCGGCAAGTCCGGACAATCGATCACGCCCTTTAACACCATCAGGAATTCCGGAATGACTTCCTTGATATTATCGGCGATAAATACCTGGTTGTTGTATAGCTTAATGGTTCCTTCGATCGAATCATACTCCGTATTGATTCTCGGGAAATATAAAATTCCCTTCAAATTAAACGGATAATCCATGTTCAGATGGATCCAGAACAACGGCTCCTTGTAATCTAAGAATACCTTGCGGTAGAACTCCTGATAATCCTCGTCAGAACAGTCGTTGGGGTGCTTGGTCCACAGCGGATGGATATCACTTAAGGAGACCGGACGCTTATTGATCTTCACCTTCTCTTTGGCAGGTTCTACCTCAACCATCTCTTTTTCGCCGTCTTCATTCTCCTTCTCCTCCATCTTGGCTTCCTCATGGATATGCTCGACAACCACATCATCATCCTTCAAGTCTGCCTCGTCGATGGTCTCATACTCCTGCTCTGCATTCGCCTTGGAGAGGAAAATCTCTACCGGCATGAATGAACAGTATTTCTCAATGACCTCTCTAACGCGGTATTCGTTAGAGAACTCCAAACTGTCGTCGTTCAGGAACAGGGTGATCTCTGTTCCCACGCCTTCCTTATTGCCTTCATCCATCTCATACTCGGTGCCGCCGTCGCTTACCCAGTGTACCGGCTTCGCTCCTTCTCTATAAGAAAGCGTATCGATATGGACCTCATCTGCCACCATGAACGCAGAATAGAAACCAAGTCCGAAATGACCGATCATGTCGTCTTCTGTCGTCTTGTCTTTGTATTTCTCAAGAAACTCTGTCGCACCGGAGAATGCGATCTGCGTGATATACTCTTCCACCTCTTCGGCCGTCATACCAAGTCCGTTGTCGGTGAACTTCAACGTCTTCTCTTCCGGATTCACTTCTATCTTGATAGACGGTTTGTAATCATCCGGCAACTGATATTCTCCCATCATATCCAGTTTCTTTAACTTCGTGATCGCATCGCATCCGTTAGATACCATTTCACGTGCGAAAATATCATGGTCGGAATATACCCACTTCTTGATGATCGGGAATATATTCTCACTGCTGATTGATAAATTACCTTTTTTTGCTGCCATCCTTATCACTCCTACCTCATTTTATAAATATTCTTCAATAACCTAACAGATATGATAATACGGCAGGTTTTAAAAGTCAATAGAAAATTAGCACTCTTTTTTAGTGAGTGCTAACAAATTTCTTAAAAATATAAAATTTATATTAAATACATGCTATATGATATCATTTTTTCTCATGAACAGCAGACCAAAGGAACCTGGACCGCAATTGCTTGCAATCGCAGAGGAAGCTTTTTGCAGATACACCCTTTCAAACGGACAGTACTGCCGTACCAGATATTGGATATAGTCGAGCCTTTTCTCATCCATTCCGGCATATGTGATAAATAAAATACGCCTGTCGATATTCCTTGTATCCCGGAGTACCTTCCTGATATAGCGTTTCGCCACATGTTCAAAATTCCCCATCTCCATACTGCCGACGGACATCTTGCTCTTCCTGAGCACAATAACCGGATGCAGAAGCAGCGCGTCGCAGAGAACCTGTATCCGCTTGGAGATCCGCCCCGACCGGCACATCATATGCGTGCTGTCGATGATGAAATCAGAAGAAATATAATATCTGAGTCTCCTTACCGCGTCCACGATCTCATTCTTTGATGCATGATTCTCCGCCATGGAAACTGCACATAATACTGCAAGCCCCATACTGCTGGAGAGATGCCCGCAATCCAACACTGTAACATTCTCGAAAGACTTCGCAGCTTCCACCGCATTCCGATACCCTTCGCTGACATGACTTGCCATAGTGATATGGATGATATTCTGCGCTTCCGTCAGCTTCTCCGCAAAGAATCTCTCATAATCTTCCACCTGCGGAGGCTCTGAACTGCCGTTATGCCCTTTCGACATATGCATCAGCAATTCATCCGTCTTAATCTCTATCTCATCCAGGAAACGTCCCTCGTCTGTACGCACATAGTAAGGGCACACAGAGATTCGGTATTTCTCCTTGAACGATTCCGGAAGATCACATACACTATCCGTCGTAACCATTACAGAAAGCCTTTTGGCATGATCAAAGATCAGAACATCCTTCTCAATATCTACCTGTTTCGTCTCTTCGTTCAAGTGTACCAGTTCCTTAGGAAGGATGCTTAAGACGCCTGCCTCAAGCAGTGCGCCGCTGACTGGCTTGGCCAGGTACCCGCTGAAGCCTTCCTTGCGGTAGAGAAGCTGATTATCGCTTCCCGCATTAGCTGTCAGGGCGATTACCGGCACAGTCTGACACAGCCCTCCCGGCTGTGTACGCAGCGCATGGAAACATTCTATTCCGTCCATCTCGGGCATCATATGGTCCATCAGAATACCGTCATAATACTGATTCTGTGTCAGCTTCAGGCATTCGGCGCCGCTTGAAGCCGTATCTATATGGATCTTTGTCGCCGCAAGCAGCTTACGCACAACCTCCAGGTTCATATCGTTGTCATCTACCACAAGAATATGTGCATCCGGCGCCTCGAAGCTCTGTCTGTAACGTTCCCCCTCATGGGCATGGGACCGGGAAGTAAGGGTAAATGTTCCCAGTTCCTTATCATCTATAATATCCTGCTCCAGCATGATGATAAATGTCGACCCCTTGGTATATACGCTGTTGACGCTGATCTCGCCGCCCATCAGTTCCACTAGCTGCTGGACGATACTAAGTCCCAGCCCCGTTCCTTCAATATGGCGGTTCTTCTCCTCATCCACCCTGCGGAATGCATTGAAGATATAAGGAATATTCTCCTTCTTGACTCCCTGCCCAGTATCCTCCACAGAATACCAGACACGCACCCGGTTGAGCGTCAGACGCTCACACCGAATAGAAAGCGTAACGGAACCCTCGCTGGTATATTTTACGGCATTGTTGAGCAGATTAATCAGGACCTGCTTAATCCGCACCTCATCTCCGCAGAGCATGCTGGGAATCGACGGATCCACATGGAGCTTGAATTCCAGTCCTTTCTCCTTAGCCTTTATCCATATCATATTGACGATCTCCGAAAAGAGCTTTCCCGTCTCATAAGAAACATTCACAATCTCCATCTTCCCCGATTTGATCTTGGACAGATCCAGTATATCATTGATCAACGTGAGCAGCATCTTGCTTGCCCCCTGGATATTCCTTGCGTTCTCCGCAACATCTTCCGAAATATCTCCGCGCAGGATAATCTCGTTCAATCCGATGATCGTATTGATCGGCGTACGGATCTCATGACTCATGCTGGAGAAGAAATGATTCTCCGCCTCATTTAGCTCTTCGATCTCTTTCTTCTGCTGTAAAGCAAGCTCATTCTCTTTCACATAGAGCCTATTCAGAAACATCAGCAGCACGCTTGTCAGCATTCCCACCAGAATAACAGACAACGAGGAATCAAAAAAGGACCTCTCCTGTGTATTCCTGGCAACAAGCTCCGGGAAATTAAAAGCCGTATAATAGCAACCCAGTATCTCTGACAAGCACAGAATGAAAAATGTGATCATTCGCCTTCCTTCCAGAGTTATGCAGATATAGATAAAGCACAGTACGAACCATTCCGGCATCCCGCTGAAGAATCCGCCCGCCGAAAAGAAGCTGACTGGGAACAGAAGAAGCAGCAGCACCGATATGGCCGTTGCCCCTGTATGGATGCGGTCCTTACGGATACTCATCTTCACGATCAGCGACATAGCCGCAAGGCTTACCGCCAGTATTAACACATTCACGACACTCCTGCCCATGAGCAGTATGAACATCAACGCCAACATAGAGATGCCTGTGACAATGCGAAACATACGTTCCCGCAGACTGACCCTGTGGTCGAAGATGATTTCAAACCATTTTTTTATCACGCAATGCTTCCTCCTGATATCATAGTGTTATGTAGTCATGGATATTCCCGCAGACTTCTTCATACATGCGCAGCAATACGGAGTGATTCTCCCGAATATATTCTATATCCCCGTTTTTGCCTGCAAGTTCCAATGTCTTCGCATGCGCAGACAGCGTCTCTGCCCCAATCGTCAGAGACGTACTCTTCAACGCGTGAGCTTTGACCGCATAATCCGCCCAGTTCTCGGATTCATACAGTGCAATCAGCTCTTCTCTCTTCTCTTCACTCTGAGCGCAGAACATCCGCAGCATCTCCAGATAGAATTCTTCCTCTCCACAACAGTAGCCAAGTCCCATCTTCACATTGACTCCAGCCTGCACAAGCTGCTCTTTCGGAAGGGAGGATACCAGTGTCTCCGCTTCCTCGGCAGCAGTATCCGCCGCATCGCCTGCCTGTTCTGTCTCTTCATCTGCCGAGATGTCTTCCAAAAAATCAGCCTTGATATCCTGGCTCATTTCTTCGGCGGGCATATCCTTAAAACTATTCTCGGTCTTATATTGTATACATTCCTCAGGCAGCACCCGGCGCAGCACCCGTTCCAGAACGGAACGTTCGATCGGCTTGGGGATAAATTCTGTAAATCCCTCATTCCGGAACATCTCCCGCGCGCCGCTGACGGTATTGGCAGTCAATGCGATCACTGGCACATCCTGATACATTCCGTTATTGATCTCACGAAGCTGTTTCAATGTCTCTACACCGTCAAAGCCCGGCATCATATGATCCAGAAAGACGACTTCATAAGGAATCCTGCTGCAGCGTTCGATTGCTTCTCTTCCACTCTGGCAGATATCTACCTCCATCTCATAACTGCCTAAGACACCTTTGGCAACCACCAGATTCATCTCCTCATCATCCACAGCCAGCGCCCGGACTCCCTCACAAGTAAACGGCATTCTGCCCACAGCCTGCGCATCTTCGAATCCATCCCCTCTTCCGGCTCCGCTTAACAGGTTCACAACCGACAGCGCCGAAAACGGCTTGTGGATCACTGACAGCCTGCTTCCCCTGCTTAAGGTATATCCCCGTTCCGAGATCACGACCACCCGAAGCGTATCCGCCAGCTTCTCATAATAATCCTGATACTCTTCATATTCGGCCTGTGCAATAAATACATGAGTCAGCTTATAGCTGCGCTGCAATTTTTTCAGTCCTTCAAAATTATGAACCTGATATCCCTCGACACCAAGCCCCTCCACCATATGCAGAATCAATCTATCATAATAGCCTTTGACATCATCGCAGGAATATTTTTCCGGTCTGAAATAGCAGCCAATACAGAACTGATCCGCATTGGGAAGCACGATGCACGGAGACACGTCCGCCACTCCCTGCGGGACAGCTATATGAGCATGCAGTCCGTGCTGCCGTTCACTGTCAAAATGGACAAAGCCTCCCATCGCATTCAGAATCCCTCTCGCAATGGGAAGACCTAGCCCTAATCCTCCTGCGAAACGGCTGCTTCCTGTATCTGCCTGGTAAAATGCATCATACATCTGCGTAAGCTGGGATTCTGTCATGCCGATTCCTGTATCATAAATGTCTATGATCAGATTGATTCCATAGCTCTCCTGCCGATAGTCAATACAGACGTTGATACCGCCTTGTTCAGTGAACTTGATCGCATTCTCCACCAGGATCTTAAGTACATGGGAGATCTTCTCGGCATCTCCCACCAGAACCGCCGGCACCTTCGGATTGATATCAAACACCAACTCAAGCTGGTGCCTTCCGCTCTGCATCCCCGTCATGGTGATCACATCATTCAGCACCGAAGTGATCATATATTTTTCCTTCACCGGAGTCAGCGTACCTTCCACGATCTCCGTATAGTCAAGCATATCGTTAATCTGGTTGGAGAGACGCTTACCTGCCAACTGTATGGACTGCATATCTGTCCGAATCTCCGGGGAAATATCCTTCCCCAGCGTAACCTCGCTGAGTCCGATCACCATGTTGATCGGAGTTCGGAGCTCATGGGAGACATTCGAGAGAAAATCGGCGTTCTGCCGTCCGGCCGTCTCCATCTTGGCAAAAGCAATGTCGTAGTACTTCCGCTGCTCCCTCCGTCTGTTGATCCAGAACTTTGCGAGCAATACCGCGCCTGTTGTCACTACAATACCAAGCCCCAGACGGATTATCTCCCAAATCTCCATATTATGAGAGATCGTATGCAGAATCAGGAAATGATACAGCACCGCAAATCCATAAAGAGTCTCTATCATATACAGCATCCACTTTTTATCCAGCATAAATAAAGCAAGGACCATGATACATGCCACCCCCGGCATATCAAAAAGGCTGCTTTCATGCACTCCGAAAAAGAAGAACTCTGTCATCAGCAGTCCGGCGCACAGGTTCTCATAAAACCCTCCTGAGCCAAGCCTTGCAATATGTAGAAACCACACACTCAAATTGCTCATCATAAACAGCGGAACCATCCATAGCTCCCACGACATCACCATCGTGATCATTATCAATATCACACTGAACGCAGTGATGATGCCGGCCAGAAGCAAATGTCTGCCTGTCTGTCCATCCGTTCCCATTATTTCTCAAACTCCTTTGCTACCCGTTTCATCAGCTCCTCCGGATAAAAAGGCTTCTTCAGGTAATTCACCGCTCCAAGCCTGATCGCGCTCATCACGTCATCCTCATAGCCCGATGCAGTCAGGAAGATCACCGGAACCTTGACCGGCAGCTCTTTCATCCGCTCAAAGGTCTCTATACCATTCATATCTGGCATCTCAATATCGAGAAGTACAAGATCTATATTCTCAGTCTTAAGCTTATTAAGCGCTGCCTCGCCCGACTCCGCAAGAACCACGTCATACTGCTTCCCTAAGATCATCTTCGTCCTTACCAGATTCATTGAGTCATCATCCACCACTAAAATACGTTTCTGCATATTGCCGCCTCCTATTTTACACTCTAAGATTACCTAACTTATTTTAATACCTATTTTAAAACATGACAGAAATAAAATCAAGTCTTCCTGACCGTCTACTCAATACTCTTAAGCGACTCTACCATATCTATCTTCTTAAGTTTAAAATACATCACTCCATTGATCAGCATAGAAAATGTCACCGTAAGAATCAAGCTGTATATGTAACTCGGCATATTGATATTCCTTCCAAACATAGCTGAATCCACTTCCACTGTCTCGATAATGAACAAATGTAGGAATCTTCCAAGTACGGCTCCTACAACCGCCCCCAAAAATGTCAGGAGAATATTCTCCCGGTACACATATTCCGCCACTTCCATATTATAGAAGCCCAGCACCTTAAGTGTCGCCAGCTCTCTTTTACGTTCCGCGATATTCACCGTATTCAGGTTATAGAGCACCACGAACGCAAGCATACCTGCCGAGATGATCAGGACCACAATGACCAGGTTCAAACTGCGAAGCATATCGTCAAGCTGCTTCTCGATATCATGCGTATAGCTTACGCTAAGCGCCCCATCCTGTTTCAGCAGATTCCTTCCGATCTTCTCCAAATCCGCATTCACATCCGAATCTTCCACCTCGAACAGAATGCTGTTGTATTCTGGTTCTTCTCCGTATACCTCCTCATAACAGGCAGGAGTAAAATAGATGTAATGCCCCATGTAGTTCTCACAGATCTGTGTGACCTTCACCTGCTTGTTCCCCTTCTCCTCATCCTTGATCTCTATCGTATCGCCCTGCTTTACATCCAGAAGCTTCGCCGTCTTCTCACTAATGATGCCCCCGTCGTCCGTAAGTTCATACCGCTCCTTAGATCTCCTGTCATGGAAATCCACGAACCACGGGATATCCTCAACCGAACCAAATACACATTCGTAAGCCGCGCACTCCTTCTTGCCGTTGACCAAGGTGATATTCTGCATGTTCGCCTTCATATACCGG
Organism: Lachnospiraceae bacterium; assembly: GCA_910574715.1. Lineage (GTDB taxonomy): Bacteria > Bacillota > Clostridia > Lachnospirales > Lachnospiraceae > Sporofaciens. Next base: position 9,888 of record CAJTCH010000045.1, read on the forward strand.
CTGATCTGCTCTTCACTCTTAAGCGCCGCTTCTAACTCGTCCTGCTGCTCTTCTGTAATATCTTCTTCCAGATAGATGCTTCCGTCGTAGAATTGAATCTCGGCGAACTGAAGCTTGGCAATCTCATAACAGGAATCCTTCAAGCCGAATCCGACCAGCATCAGCGCCATACAGCCGCCGATCCCAAATATGGTCATGAAGAAACGTTTCTTATAACGCATCAGATTCCGAATAGTAGATTTCCAGGTAAAATTCAGATGTCTCCAGACGACGCCGATCCTCTCCAGGAATACTCTGCGGCCATTCTTGGGCGCCGGCGGCCTCATCAGTACGGCAGGCTGGGCCTCCAATTCCTTATAACATGCCATGACGGTGGCGAACAGCGTACAGAATACTGCCGCGCCGGACGCCATAGCCGCATATCCCCAATCATAGGGTACCAGGATCTTGGGCAAATGCTGATACAGGATTCCATAGGCATACACGATAATATACGGGAGGATCTTCTCTCCGATCAAGACCCCGATCACGCTTCCGCCCGCCGTGGCAAGAAGCGCATATCCGATATATTTGGAAGCAATCGCACCCTTACTGTATCCCAGAGCTTTCATCGTGCCGATGGATGTCCTCTGTTCCTCTACCATACGCGTCATGCTTGTCAGGCTGATCAGCGCTGCCACAAGGAAGAATAATACCGGGAAAACCCGGCCGATGGCTCCCAGCCTCTGGGCATTCTCCCCGAATCCGCTGTACTCGATGAGCGTGCTCCGGTCATAGACATACCATTTGGGCAACTCGATATCCTCGATATCAGCCTCGGCTTCGGCTATCTTCTTCTCGCCGTCAGCGATCTCGGCCTCGGCTTCGGCCTTGCCTTCCTCGTATTCCTTCTTCGCATCCACAAGCTTCGCCTCATTCGAAACGATCTCTGCTTCACCGTCCACGAGCTTCTGCTCCTGCGACCTTAACTCATTCCAACCGCTGTTGATCTGCGCCTGTCCAGAGGAAAGCTTCGCCGGCGCCGCCGCAAGCTCCGCCTCTGCCGCGTCGATCTGGCTCTTTGCCGCCGTAAGCTCCGCCTGGGCGCTATCCATCTCCCGGTGCACCACTTCTATCCCGGCCTGACCTAACGTGTATGCCTGCCGCTCTCCCTCAAGCCTTGCCGCAACAGCCTGCGCCTGCGCTTCAAGCGCGGCGATCTGCTGGTCTGGTCCCGTATCCGGCTCTCCCGCAGATTCTCCGGTATCATCCAAGCTGTCCTCTGATACGTCCGCCTGTTCCCGCAGGTCTTCAATCTGCGCAAGCAGGGCATAATAACGCTCCTCGTCCGCATTGATCTGTGCCTGCAGCCCGTCCAAAAGCTGCCGGCCGGTCTGAAGCTGCACATCTGCCTCAGCTCTTGCCTCCTCATACTGCAAAAGCCCTTCCTCATACGCCGCTTTCCCGTCATTCAGCTGCGCTACCCCGTCCTGATACTGGACCCGCGCCGCATCCAACTCCTTTTGCTTAGAACTTAAGGTCATCTTCGCATCTGCGATCTGCGCCCTTCCGTCTTCGATCTGTTTTCTCGCGTCCGCAAGCTTCTTCTCCGCGTCTGCGATCTCTTTTGCCGCATTATCAAGCTTCTTCTTAGCTTCTTTTCTGCCGTCTTCTAACTCCTCTCTGGCTTCTTCAAGCTTCTCGTTCGCCTCGTCCTTAAGGCTGTCCTTACGAACTACCGCCCGGTCGTCCGCCAGCGCCTCGATCCGCTTAAGCACTTCTTCGACCCGGCCATCATACGCATCGGTAAATGCCAGCAGTTCCTTCGCGCCTGTCACCTGCATGTAGACCTCCGAGTAGACCTCCATATCGAAGGTATCCTCCGGCACTATCAGAAACGCCCGAATACTTCCGTCGCCTACCGTCGAGCTTCCTCTCCCGTAGGACAGATAACAAGGACTGTTGCCAAGCCCTACGACCTCAAGGGTATCCGTCTTGAGGGTATCCGTCACTTCATCCTCCGTTCCAGACTCAAGCCTGATTTGATCCCCGACTGCAAACGAAGAATTATCATCCGCAAGACACTCTCCCGCACTCTCCGGCATTCTGCCCTTACTTACCGTGATCTGGTTCATCTTCTCCTGCAGCGACATCACATGGAGCACCTGCTGTGCATCCTTTGTGCTGTAGAGAAAATCCGCGCTGTACGCCCCTTCTGCACACGCCACTCCTTCTTCCGCTTCCATGGCCTCTACGTCATCCTCTGTGACTCCATAAGTACAGATCGCCTTGATATCCATTAACTCAGCCTCATCAAAATACGCGTCTCCGGTCAGCCTCATATCCGGCTCAGATGCACGGATGCCGGAGAAAAATGCCACTCCCAGCGTCACGATAAAAAGAATCGACAGGAATCTCCCCCGACTCTTCCTAATCTCCATATAGAAATCTTTCCTAGTAGCTTTCTTCGTCCTCTTCATCTGCCAATCCTACCACTCTATCGTCTCAACCGGCACCGGATACGGATTCCTTGCCACTTCTGCCACCCGCCCGTTCTTGATCTTGATCACGCGGTCCGCCATGGGCGCTATCGCCGAGTTATGCGTGATCAGGATGACCGTCATGCCCTTGACCCTGCAGGTATCCTGCAGGAGCCTCAGGATCGCCTTACCCGTGTTGTAGTCAAGCGCCCCCGTCGGCTCGTCGCATAACAAAATCTTCGGATTCTTCGCCAGCGCCCTGGCTATGGATACCCGCTGCTGTTCCCCGCCGGATAGCTGCGCCGGGAAGTTATCAAGACGCGCCCCTAAGCCCACCTCTTCCATCACTTCCCTTGCATCCATGGGATCCTTGCAGATCTGAAGCGCCAGCTCCACGTTCTCAAGCGCGGTCAGGTTGGGGATCAGGTTATAGAACTGGAATACGAAGCCGATATCATCTCTCCGGTAGGCGGTAAGCTGCTTCTGGGAATAAGACGTGATGTCCTGTCCGTCCACGATCACCTTCCCCTCTGACGCCGTATCCATACCGCCAAGGATATTAAGAACCGTCGTCTTGCCCGCGCCGCTTGGGCCTACTACAACTGCGAACTCACCCTTGCTGATCCGGAAATCGATCCCGTCAGCCGCCATGATCTCCACTTCGCCCATGCGGTATCTCTTCTTAACGTCCTTAAGTGTGACAAATCCGTCCATATAGTTCCTCCGTATCGTAGATCATTTTATTCTTTTTCCAACTGCTTTCTGTAGATCTGATAATAACAATTCCATTCAAAATCATCTGCCGGACTGAAATCCTTCGGAAAAAAAGAACAAAGTCTCCTTTTGACGCCTTCATCCTTAAGTTCCGTGCAAAGTTCTTCTTTGATTCCATTCATCTCAAAAAGATTCCGAATCTCCTCAAGCCCCTCCTGCACCTTTTGAGCCTCAACGGAATAATCCATATTATACCGTGTGTCCGTCTCCCAGCGTGTCAGCGTATCTGCCCGGTCTTCAAGCCAGGAAGTCAGAACAATATTCGAACCATTCTGCCGGGACATTCGGACTAATTTGTATATATCGTGGGTATTAGGCACAGTCACTCCCTTACATTCAAGAAATGCCTTTAAAAGCTTCTCCACTGACTGTTGCAAATGATATGCAATCCCATTCAGGAACGCTTCATCATTCCGGGGAATTTGAAAAATCTCTCTGGCAAGTTCAAACTCTGTATAAGCAGATCTAAACAAACGAATATCACACATAAAGCCCCTCCCTGTCAAACACAACGATTCCCTTCTTCTCAATCTCACTCTTCAGACGCGGTCCAATCGCGTCATAATATACAAGATCTGTTTCTTCCACATATTCTTCCGGATAGTTTCGGAATCCTCTTTCATAATCATATCGTTCGATACAGATATCTAAATCGCTAAAGCTATGACAGCCAAATTCCACACTGCTTCCGAATATAATCGCAGCTTTTACATTATAATCCTGGTCAAAACAGCCGACATAACTCTGCACAAGCTTCTGCTTCAATGGATGGATATATTGTGCATTCTCAAAGTGAACGCCTTCTTTCGTCTCAAAACGAAAGTGCAGATCGTAATTATTAAATTTCTTCAAAAATACACCTTCTTTCTCTACAATCAGATCCAATTAAATTTTCTTCTTGTACGAAGCTATTATATCACGTATAATGCTATAAGAGAAATCTATAATTATTAAACTATTCTAAAGACGGAGGCATCATATGAATACTGTAAACATACTGCCTGCAAAAACAGATGCAGAAATCCACGAGATCGCTGCTCTTGCCGATGAGATCTGGCATCAGCATTTTACCCCCATCATCGGGGAAGCACAAGTCAACTATATGGTAGACAAATTCCAGTCCTATCCGGCTCTCAGATCACAGATCAAGCAGGACGGCTATGAATATTATCAGATCCACATCTCCCACACCTTCGCCGGGTACATCGGTATCCACCAGGAGGAAGACGCCCTGTTCTTAAGCAAGCTCTATATTAAAAAGGACTGCCGCGGACAGCATCTCGCGACAGAAGCTCTGAATTTCCTGATTCGGTTATGCGAAGAGCGCGGACTTAAGAAGATCTGGCTCACCTGCAATAAATACAATGCACACACACTTAAAGTCTATGACCACCTGGGATTCGTGATCACTGATGAACAGGTAGCAGATATCGGGAATGGATTCGTGATGGACGACTATATATTGACATACGAGATACGATAGTAAGGAGCTGTAGAAAATAACTGATGCAACTTGCGTAGTTATCTTTCTACAGCTCCTAATTTCACAGATCATTGCCCGAACCATGTTCTGTCCAGCTATAACATCTCCGTAAAAGAGATACGCCTGATACATTCCCCAAGAAGCATCTGATTCCCATGGAGATCGCCGTAATATTGGGCCGCACAAAACCCGATTATTCGATGCACTGTCTACTTCATCAATCAATAATACGATCGGTCTGTCCGCCGCTGCACATATCTGGCTCAAACGGACAAATAACTCACGTAAACTCTTCTGTACCGATTCCCTGAAAGTCCATAGACACAACAAAATACTCGTCTTTCAAATATTCTTTTAATGCCCTGAGCGTCGTCGTCTTACCATACTGCCTGCCCCTATTGATAACAAAATATTTCCTGCGGTCTACATACAGTCTTTTATCTTATCCAGTCTGTCATCCAGTCGTACCATGTAATGCTCATCCGGCCTGCACACCCCCCTCAGTATTAAAATACCGCATCAATACTGATCCCTCCCTTTATAATATTACAGCGTTAAATCAACACTCCACGATCACTTCAAAAATATCATGCCCTTTGTGCCTGATCCACTGATCTTCCTTCGGCTTCTTTTTATTTCTGCTGAAACTGATCAGATATCCCTGCTGCTGACCTCTTGCTTCCAGATACTCAGCAAGCTGGTCATACCCTTTCCGTTCATAGGCCTCTCCTCTCCAACACTTTAACTCTACGATAAATTCCTCGTTTCCATAGAAAATCTGAATATCCATCCTTGCATTTTTCCTGGTCTGCGGTTCCACCGCATAATGTCCTGTTCCATTGATAATCGGACGTAAGAATCCAAGAAACAAAAGCCTTCCCTGCTGCTCGATGAACGCTCCGTCCTCCCGGCGATATTCTGATTTCAGGAAAACGGCAAACTTTCTGATCACCTTTTCCATATCCAGTCTGCCCTCACGTATATACCGTGATTTCTCAATATATTCTGAATTGATCAATGCTTTGGTCGCACGCACAGATGTAAAATAATTCAAGATCAGTGTCTCAAATATCACATTAGAAATAGCTGCCTTTCCGTCCTTCTCTGCCAATATCCCGAACATTTCCCCCAAGTCAATAATCGGATTACTGCGCTCGAAAACCACATTCGCCCCGTTGAGCAGAAGCTGTTCTGCCAGATTGGAAAACTCCTGATTACTCCTGATATTTTTGATCACATCCTCAAACAGTGTGTTTCGTTCTTTGAGCAGATCCCGGACTGCCATCCGAAGGTCTGCCGTATCCCAACCCATACACTTTTCATCTATTTTCCGGCAAAGACAGCTTATCAGATATGGATAACCTCCTGTGTAGCCATAGAGTTCTTCTGCCATTCTCTCGATATTCATACCCATATGATGATCTGCCTCATATGTCCGCAGCATCGTTACGATATCCTCTGGCGAAAAGCTCATATCCACATCAAAATCAGCCGTAATATTCCATGGGCTATTATATCGGTGAACCTCATCTGGTCTGATCTTCAGCCGGAGATTCTTGATATCATAAACTCCGGCCAGAATAACAGAATGGAAAGTCATCGTCTCTTCCCTATTCATATAGTACTCCCGCATCTGCCCCAGGAAATCCAGAAACACCTGGTGATTGGAAACCTGATCCACCTCATCGATCATCAGGACTATCCGCTCAGATGCCGATGCACATATACTGCTGAGCATCTCGAACATCTCTACCAGATCAAAATCATCCCGGCACCGCTCCTCTAATTCCAGAATAGAAGCCGCTTCCATCCTCCCATTCTCTGTATCTGCAGCTGCCTTTTTGATAAAATCCCGCGCAAATGCCCGTGCAAATGAAGCTTCATCTTTGAATTTGGCAGAACTCATTTTTTGAAAACTCATGAAAATGACGATATAATCCTGCTGAAGAAAATCTTTTGATGCCCGCAGTATTGTCGTTTTCCCATACTGTCTGGCACGATTGATCACAAAATAATCTCCGTTATCTACCAGCCGCCTGATCTTCTTAAGCCGTCCATTCAGATCTACCATATAATGCCGGTCTGGATAACAGACTCCGTTTACATTAAATTTTTTTTGCATACCAATCACCTTGACCACACACTTTTTAATTATTCTAGCAGTAAATATATTTTCCGTCAAATGCTATTTACAAAAGCCCCTTACATAACCTTCCCGACCGTCATCATCACCAGCGCCATCACTCCCGCAACGGCATAGAGCTCATTGACCACCAGGCAGATCTTCATCAGATGATTCTGCACCCTTCCCTTCATGTAAACGCCAAATGTAAATACACCCGAAAATATCATATATGCCGCATAACTTCCAATCACGATCTCTGCCGCCGGGGATTCCAGCGCCCATGCATTCTCCCTCATGATAAATATCGTCCACGGCAAGAACATCATTACACTTGAAATAGCAGTTAATACACCTCTCATACTCTGTTTCATTTTCTCAATCTCCTTCCTTCTACTTTCATTTCTCCCAAAGCACATACAGGAAACCGCCAGACAGATCCCTGTAAATACGACCGCCGCCGGAATCCAGGGAAACAACTCTATCCCCGTCTCAGACAGATTCGAAGCCAGTTCCCCATATTTGGCTGTAATGACATAGAACGGATAATCCATCGGATACAGGAACCACGCCTTCGTGTTGATCATCAGGACTGACGGCACGATAGATGCAAGCCCGATCCCCACCGAGAAGATGGGTGTCTGAATGCATACAGACAGCATCCAGAAGAACGCGATCATCGGCAATGACGAGACATACAGCTTTCCCGCCTGCGCAAGCACGAACAACGGCGGCAGTAAGAATTCATAATTCTGCGTCTGTGACGCAATCGCAGCGCTTATATAATACATTCCCGTCATCATCAAGATTTGAATCGCCGCAAGCCCCAGCAAGATCAAGTATTTTGCCAGACACAGCCTCCCCGTGCTTACCGGAAGAGCAAGCATCCTCAAGATTCCATGGTTCGTCCGCTCTGTCTGCGCAAGCAATACCGTGCTCACTACCATGCTTGCCGGAAACATGAACCACGCCATCCCCAGAAACCCCTGTATCAGGAAACTATGCTCCGGCGAGATCCCCTCTGCCTGCATTCCGAAGTTCAGATCCGCATTCAAAACCGACGGAATCCATAACATCACCGCTGCGATCCCCAGAATAAGCAGAATCCTGGAACGGCGCAGCTTCTTCCATTCCACTGCAAGTATCGATAAGAAATTCATGCCAACGACCTCCTTACTCTCAAGAATGCGATTTCCGCCGCCCCGATCACAACCCCTTCTATGAGCCCGGCTGCCAGAAAACGTACTGTCTGCCCCATTCCTGCTCCTTCTAATATCTGAAACGGCAGTGCAAACGGAAAAATTGCCAATGAAAAATATTTTACCGGGATCATGGTCGCCATAAATACGCAGACCACATCAACCCCAAGAGAAATCCACATGTTCTTACATGCAGACGCAATCAGAAGAGACAGGAATATCACCGGGAGCAGCATGCAGAAGCAATATCCAAGATTCCAAAGCAGATCTTGTATCAATTCCAGATATGCTTCGTGAAGAGTCCCGTCATAGTATGCCGTGAATGCTCCATCCTCTCCTCCAAACCAGTGAAGAGTACACATACTCACGGATATCATCTCTATTGCCAGGAAACCCGCGCACATCCCGGATAGCAGGAGGGCTTTCAGGAAATATACTGTCTCTTCCCTCATGGGCAATGTTATGATCCGCTGGATTGCATTATCCGCATACTCCGTGTGGTACATCATGCATGCTGCCGTGATGACGATCAGCATATTCAGCATCGACATCATCTGCCAGTCTGCCTGGAAGATCGTCCGAAGCGGCGGCTGCATAAGCCCGGTATATTGTTCGGACCGTACCGCAAGCTCCAGGACCGGGATAAGAGCCGCCAGGAACCCGCCTGCAAGGCATCCCGGTATGATTCCTGTCCTTTTTATTTTCTTATACTCTAATGCTATACCCATGTTTCATCCCTCCTTCCGTCATACGGTATACGCCCTGCTGCCTCTTCGAAGGTTATCCTCCTCGATCATCGCGAGAAAGGTCTCTTCCAGGTTATCCGTCGGATATCCCCGCTCCTGCGCTCCCCGCTTCAATTCCTCAAGCGTTCCTTCGAATAAGAGCCGTCCATGATTCAGAATTCCCACCTGGTCAGCCATCAACTCTATCTCCGACAACAAATGCGAAGATACCAGAACCGTACAGCCCAGTTTCTCCGGAAGGGAACGGATCAGGGAGCGGATCTCATGGATTCCCACCGGATCCAGCCCATTGGTCGGTTCGTCGAGGATCAGGATGGGCGGCCGTCCGATCAGGGCGCTTGCAAGTCCAAGCCTCTGCTTCATACCAAGAGAATATTTTCTTGCCTGACGCTTCCTCCACTGTGAAAGCCCTGTTAATCTCAGCGCATCATCCACCGCAGATTTCGGAAGTCCTAAGATCCTCCTGACAATATCCAGATTCTCTTCACCGGTGAGATTCCCATAGAATGCAGGCGCCTCTATGAAGGAACCAACCTCCTTAAGGATCGGAATCCGATCCGCCGGATATCTCTTCCCGTCTATGGCAAAATCTCCGTCCGTAGGTTTCGTCAGCCCTAAGAACATCTTCATCGTTGTAGATTTGCCCGCGCCGTTGGGGCCAAGGAAGCCATAGACCATTCCCTTTGGAATGTGGAGGTTCACACCGGAAACTGCCGTGAAGCCTGCATATGATTTGGTCAGATTCTTTGTCTCGATAATATTCATCCTTCATTACTCCTTTGCTGTTGGTATGCTTATATTCTAAACGAACATCCTTACATCCACATTCTCTTAACCTTACATCTACCTTACATTTGCCACAAATACATTAAAAAACACTCTATCTGTGATATGATAGTAACAGTAACAATCCATATACCGTACCGCAGAAAGGAAAATGATTCATGAACTTAGAATATCTGAAGAATAAACGAATACTGCTCGTAGACGATGAACCCGGTCTGCAGGATATGGTCGCCTCCATCCTGCAAAACGAAGGCTTCACACAAGTAAGAACCGCCGGAAGTGTCCGGGAGGCCCTGACCGCTGCCGGTACATTCCGCCCAGAACTGGCAATCCTTGACGTGATGCTTCCCGACGGCGACGGATTCTCCCTGATGGAAGTACTTCGAAAAGACGGAGACTATCCGGTCCTGTTCCTGACCGCCCGCGGTGAAGAGGAAGACAAATTCAAAGGCTTTGGACTTGGTGCAGACGATTACATGGTCAAACCCTTTCTCCCAAAAGAGCTGATCTTCCGCATCACGGCGATCCTTCGCAGGACCTACAAAAGCGAAGCTCCGGTGGTATCCTTGAAATATTGCAAGATTGATTTCGAGCGCGCCGAAGCGCTGAGAGAAACTGAGCCTAAGGAACCCATCCCCCTGACAGCCAAGGAGCATGCGATCCTTCTTACTCTCTGCCGCAACGCCGGGCGCATCGTGACCATAGATGCTCTGTGCGAAGCCGCCTGGGGCGATAACCCCTACGGATATGAGAATTCCCTGATGGCGCATATCCGCCGGATCCGGGAGAAGATCGAAGAGAATCCGTCCAAACCGGAATCTCTGATCACGGTAAAGGGTTTAGGCTATAAATTGATCGTACAATAATAATCCGACGGAGGAAAACAGCATGAAAAGCGTTCCCAAATTAATCCGGCGTTTCCTTATCATCTTATTACTTGGCACAATCCTGCTCTTCGCCCTGAATATCCTTGTGCTCTTCATCCTGGCTTCCAGGCAGACTCCCGGGGCGTCGCCCTGGACCACTGCTCTGGAAATCGGCGCGGCATTACAGAAGACGGGCAAGGGCAGCGAATACATTCTGCCGGAAGAAGTCTCAGCAGAACTGGCACGAGAACATGCCTGGGGCATCCTGATCGATAACACCACTCATCAGGTTGTCTGGCACACGAATGATCTGCCCGCCGAGATCCCCCTTAGCTATTCACTGGCAGAGATCGCTTCTCTTACCCGCGGATATCTCATGGATTATCCCACCTTTACCGGAGGGGCCGCAGACGGGCTGGTTGTCCTTGGTTATCCTAAGAACCGCTACTGGAAACATATGTATCCAAACTGGGACTATCATTTTATCGAGAACCTGCCCCGATATATGCTGAACACACTGCTTGTGAACGCCATATTCATATTTCTGATCTACTTTACTGCCAACATGAAGCTTCTCCGGTCAGTAAAGCCGATTGTAGAAGGAATACAGGCATTACCCGCCAAAGAGCCTGTCTATGTGAAAGAAAGGGGATTACTGTCCGAACTTGCCGCAAGCATCAACCAGACTGCCGAGCTTCTCCGGTCGCAGAATTATCAGCTTAAGAAAAAAGAGACTGCACGGGCAAACTGGATCGCCGGCATCTCTCACGATATCCGCACGCCTTTGTCCATGGCGATGGGATACGCCGGACAACTCTCCTGCAATCCCCGTCTCACGGAAGACGAACACAAGCAGGCAGCCGTCATTGTAAGACAGTGCGAACGGATACGCAGCCTCATAGGCGATCTGAATCTCGCCTCAAAGCTTGAATATGACATGCAGCCGCTCCATAGAACCAAAGAAAATGCAGTCGCCATAGTAAGACAGACTGCCGTAGATTATATCAATATGGATATCGACGGGAAGTATCCCATCGAATGGCAGACCGATCCGAAGCTTACTGCCTGCCTGATCGACGCGGACCGGGATCTTCTGAAGCGCGCCGTATCCAACCTGATCCAGAACTGCATCAACCACAATGCCGACGGATGTACCATATATCTCTCCGTACAGGCAGACGGCGGGCGCTGCATCATCCGGGTAGAGGATGACGGACTTGGCATATCGCAGGAACAGCTTGATAAGCTAAACGGCACGCCTCATTATATGATGTGCGACAGTAATATCCGGCAGCGACACGGCTTAGGGCTTCTGATTGTCCGCCAGATCGCTGCATCCCACGGAGGCAGCGTAAGGATATACCAGAATACGAATGGGGGATTCGGGGCGGATATTCTGTTACCCCTGTCAAACTAATATTAATTCCCCAAAATCCTTCTTCTCGAACTCCTGTATTGAGATATGCCGCTTATCCGGGTTCGCGTACACGAAGGTCTTATCCACATTCTCCAGATAATTCTGGATCTTATCGTTGGTGGCGCTGATAACTGCCTGAAATCCAAGCCCCCGGATCAAGGAGATACAGCTTGCCACCTTCTCCGCATCCATCTTGGAGAATGCTTCATCCAGTATGACCAGACGTATAGTCGGATTGCGCCTAAGCTTCGCCGGGGTATTGATCTTGTATACCTGGGCGAAGCTTGCAAGCAGCGCCACATACAGCGGATTCTGCCCTTCACCGCCGGAATTCTTCTTGATCATCCTGCCAAGACCGATTGCCATATCCTTCCTTCCATGGACGATCTGCTGCATATCGAAGGACAGGTATGTCCGGTAATCCGCATATTTGTCCATATTCTTCTTCGCCTCGTTCAGTTCCTCCTGCGTCGCATTCTCCGGTGGAATGAATATATTGATCAGTTCATTCATCAACTCTGCATACTGATCCTCATGCTCTATGGTAAACATATTGAGCTGATTCTCCATGGAATCCGTCAACTGGGACGGATGGATCTGCAGCGCATCATCCATGAACATCTTATAGAATCTCCCATCGGCTCCCTTATTCTTCGTGATGACAAACTGATACTTATCCTTCCCGAAATCCAGCCCGCTGATAATCCGATTCAATTCATCCTTCCGCTGATAGGCCTCCCGGATCGCGCTTCGGATCTTGAAGATAAAGTCGTCCTTGAAATGCTCCACCGCAGAGCGCGCCTGCTCCTTCGCCGACTCCCGGAACGCTTCCAAGTCGTCGCAGGAAAGAGATTCTAACAGTTCATCATAACAGGTATTCTCCTTAATTGCCGTAGAAAATGTCCGGTTCGGATAGCTTCTAACATAGCTGCTCCTCTCCTCCACAAGCTTCTGATAACTCACCTCTTCCGCTTCCCGCAGGGGATAAAGGTCAGACAATCGCTGGCGCTTGAGATAATCATAATTCACTGACTTCCTACCCGACAGATACCGCTGAAATTCTTCTTCATATCTGACTGACGTCTCTATGACGCCGACTCTTTCGGCAGCCGCGATCCCGTCCTCGCTCTGCTCCCCGCCGCCGTCTTTTGACTCTGTCTCCGCTCTGCTGAACTCCCTCGCAAGCTTCCGTCTCTGCTCCGCGATCCCGGATTCTGCCTCCAACAGATCTTCCCGCAGCTTCTCAATCTCCTTCTGATCATTCCAGATCGTCTCCTGAACCCTGGCGATCTGAGCCTTCTTCTCATCCTGACGGTTCTGCAGCTCCTTTTTCTGTGCTTCCCAGGCATCTACTGACTCACTTTTAAGCTTGCTCATCTTCTCTTCAAGCTGATTTTTCCTGCGCTTCTTCCCGGATATCTCCCGTATATCCGTAAGCCATCCAAGATAGTCCTCTGCCGGTTGGTTTAACAGCTCCATCTGCATCATCCGGCGGATCGCCTCTAACTCCTCCTGGCAGGGGAGACGCTCTTCCTGCAGGCTCTGACATTGCTCCTCCAACCGTAGGATCCGCTGACGCATACTGACCTCACCGATATACGCACATCTGGTATAGTTCTCCGGCTTAATATGCTGCAGGCGGAAGCTATGATACAATACACAGTCCGGTGTAATACCGATCCTGCAGTCCCTTAACTCCTCTACCGTCTCACATTTCATTACATTTCCCAGGAAGAAATCAATATACGCCTGCACATACGGCTCCTTCGCCCTGACCTCTTCCGCCAGAGCGCCCTTGCGGACCGGATGCGCTTCCTGCATCACCCTCTCCGTATCCAGCACCGACGCACGGAAGAACTTCTTCTTATCCATCTCCTGGTAAATGTCCATGGCAGTCTTCGCATAAGCCGGCTCCACGATCAGGAGCAGCTTATTATTCCCCATATATCCTTCCACCGCATTCTGCCAGCGTTCGTCCTTAAGATCCAGAAGATCCGCCAATATCTGTACGTTGATGAACTTGCCGCAGCGCTCATGCAGACGTCCCCTAAGCTCGAACTTCGCCTCCTCAAGCTCCCGCGGATAAGCTTTCTTCCCCTGCTTCAAGGCCTTCAATTCCTCTCTCGCCTCTCGTTCCTCCTTCTTGATCTGGCGAAGCTTCGCGTCTGCCTCCTGCCGCTGGCCTTCTAATTCCTCCTGAATATCTCCAAGGCTGTCCTTTAGCCTCTGAAGTTCCTCCTCTGATATCATCTCCTTGGCAAACTGATCGATATCCCAGATTACCTGGTTCGGTGTGATATCCTTCTCCTTCCATTCCCTGAGGCGCTCTGCCGTCTGCTGCCATCGGGTCCGGCTGTCCTCAAGGCGTGTAAGAGTCTCGCTTACAGCCCCAAGCTCCGCCTCCATCCCGGAATATCCGCTGTCCGCGATCCGAAGAATGATCTCTTCATATTCCTTCATAAGCCCGCTCTGCTCTTCTTCAAGCCTTGTCTGCCTCTGCTTGCCGGAAGCGATCTCTTCCTTACGGTCCTCGATCTTATCCCGGCATTCCTGCACCTGAGATTCAAGCCTTAACATCTCCAGACGTTCAATCTGGTAAGCGCACAGCTTCGCCGTCTCCCGTTTCCCGTCATAATCCCGGTAGCATTCCCCGATCTGTTCCAATCTTCGAATCTCTTCTAAGGTCTCCTCGATCTTTCCCCGCATCCTTCCATACTGCATCACACTCTCCTGCAGATCTTCAATATGGATGTCCTGCTCCATACAGATGTATTCCTTCACAAATTCCTCAAGCTTGATATTCATGCGAAACGGAATCGCCCGCTTAAAAAGCCTCGGAAACTTCTCCATATCCAGCCCGCCGAGGTAGATGTCATAGAGCTGCCGCCGAAACCGCTCATTACTTGGTCCGCAGTAGAATCTCTCCGCCGGAAATGTCCTCTGCATATATTCCCTAAGTTCCAGCGTCGTCATGGTTCGCTTCCCGATCCGGTAATTTCCCTCAAGGAACTCACCCGCATGCCAGAAAAACAGCCTGCCAATCTCGTTCGACGCCGTCTCCACATCAAACACTACGCCCACGCACTGCTTCTCCCCCGTATTCGTCTGCGTAAGCTCCAATACAATCGTACTTGAGAAATTCTGATTCCTCAGATATTGCGCCTCATTGTTCTCGCTGATATTCACCATGCCTCTCAGGTACTCGATCAGCGAACGGTCCGAATCGTCCGCCGCCGCTTTATTGAAGAACCCTCTTCCGTCCGTGCTTGCGTACAGCACGATCTGGAGCGCATCGATCACAGTAGACTTCCCGCTCCCTGAATGTCCGGTGAAAAAATTGATCCCTTCGCTTAAGGTCAGTACCTTCTTATCTATGTAATGCCAGTTATTCAGACATATCCTCGATAGTGCTTTGAATGGCTGTCTCGTCTCCAAGATTGTCCTCCTCCCCGAATTCTGCCAACAGTTCCTTGATCCCTTCCCCCATCAGTACCGCCTGGATACACGGATAGATAATCATCCTCGTCTCCTCGTTCATCTCCTCCAACACCTCAAGCGGCTCTATGATCTGGTATTTCTTCAGAAGGGCGATGGTACGCCGCATCTCCGTGACAGACGGCAGGCTCTTTAGAACCCGGAATTCACCGGCTTTGCCGTTAACCGCCCCCATAGTCGTCACGATATGGCTGCTTGACGACACCGATGCCATCTGTTCGTCGTAGATGAGCTTCAGCACAAGAAGATAGACCGTCGCAAGCCTCGGAAGCTTCTCGCCCCAGTTAGGTCCGCCCTGAATGTAAATCACACCCATATGTACATTCTCCTGTAAGGTCATCCCCGCAACAGTGAAATATTCCTTAAGGAACTCCAGATGCTTGCTGCACACACGGTATTCCTTCATATACTGCATCCGCCCGGTGCGGCGGTCGTATTTGCGCTCCAACAGATAAGTCTGGCGGTACAGTGTCCGGATCACTTCCGTAACTGCCTCCTGCTCCTCCTGGGTCAGTTGTTCATAGTATTCTATCATACCAATCTCCTTTTCGCTATTCCCCATTTCTTATCTATTTTAACCACAAACACCGCAATAATCAACGTAAAAATACACTGAAAAACCTGAAAAAACCCTCCGCCATAACAGCAAAGGGTCAAATCTGTTCACTGTATACCTTAAGAACTGCCTCTTTGATTCCTTCCACATAAGCCCGGATTCCTTCCGATGACAAATGTGTCCCGTCCTCCACGAAGAACTCTCCATGCCCCTCGCTGATCGTATACCAGTCGATCAGATAAGCATTGTCTACATCCTCCGTGAACTCATAGATCTTCTGGTTGTTCGTTCCTTCCCAGTTTACATAAGGCGCCCTGACTGTGATCACGAATAACGGCTTATCCTCCCCGATCAGCCCCTTCATCTTCTCAAGAGAATCATGAAGCAGTCCGTTTGCACCAAGGGCGAAGATTACACCGTCTCCGTTCCATCCTTTTTCACTGACGTAGGAATTGTAGACTCCGACGCCTGCCGTTGTCTGCCTGCTGACGGCCGTATCACTGATACTTGCCGGGAACTCTGCATAGAACTGATCTATCGCCCCCAATGCGATAGAATCACCGATCAGCAAGAGATTCAGGCTGCTCAGCATTTCTTCATTCGACTGAAGCTTCTTGCGGCTGTCCTGCCAGGCATCCTGTCCGATCGTCTCATTGAGCCGCATTGCTTTCTGGTTCGCGATCTTCTGCGCTTTTTCAGCCTTCTTCTCCATATCCCCGGCATTGGCCAGTGTATTTTCCCGCGGCACGAACGCAACGCACAGCAACACACCCAATGCTGCGGCAAGTGTCAGCGCTCCCGCCCTGATACTCCTTCTGATCGTTTTAAGCTGTCTCTTTCGTTCCTGCCTCATTCCGGGCCTTTTTCTGATGACAGCGATGCTTCTTCCTATAGCCCCGCTGCGTATAGGCGTTTCTATATAACGGTACGACAGATCAGATATGATAATAACCAGCAAGAACTCAACGATGTTAACCCACCAGGAGGTTTGTTGGCCCTTGCTCAACAGGATGATAACCGGATAATGCCATAGATAGATTCCATAAGAACGGTCCCCGATCCATTTCAAGAACCGTATACTCAGCAGCCTGTTTAAGATACTGTCTCCATTCAGAAGCGAAAAGATCACCAAAACGGTACAGGCAGAAGCAATTCCCTGACCGCCTCTGTACAGGAAACTGCTGTATCCGTCAACCCTGGCCATCATACAGATAAGCCCCGCAAATGCCACTCCCCCTATTACACGGCTCGTTACCGGGGATATCACCTTCCTCACCCTGCCGCCCGTTGTCTTAAATACCAAAAATGCCCCAAACAACAACGAAAAAAACCTCGTATCCGTTCCGTAATATACCCTGCTGGGATCCTTGGAAGGATCGAACAGGATCCACATAACTCCCATGGAAACGACCGCCAGAAGCGCCGTTACCCGGGAAGCCGCCTTCTTCCAGTTCTTATATTTCTTAATGAATATAAGCAGCAGCGGATATATCATATAAAACTGCGTTTCAATCGCCAAAGACCAGCAATGTGTCAGAGGCGACGGCACGCCTGCGTTCTCAAAATAAGAAATCTGGTTGAATATCTGCCGCCAGTTATTATAACAGAAAATCACGGACAGCAGATCTTCACACGCCTTCGTAAACAACACCCTGTTAAATACAGCGCTTACGAATATCAACACCGCCTCCATCGCCAAAACTGCCGGAAGCAGCCTCCTGATCCGCCTGATCCAGAACTTCTTCATATCAATCGTACCGGTACTCTCCAGTTCCGATACAAGGATCCGCGTGATCAGGAATCCCGATATAACAAAAAATACAGTAACGCCCAGAAGCCCGCCTCTGGCAAACGGCAGCCTGAGATGGTAAGCAAATACCATCAGAACTGCAATTGCTCTTAATCCATCAATACCTGTTACATATTGCTTTTGTCTCTTGTATTTTTTCTCATATGTTTTCATGTATATTTTTCAAATACCCCTACCCTCATTATATTTTGGAAAATCATTGCCAGAGGCAGGCTCTTCATATCTCAGGCGTGCAGCTTGATTTCTTTAGCGACCAATATATTCTCCTGCGGTGCAGATGCCGTCATATCAACAGTAATATCCACCTTCATTCCAATCTGAATATCTTCCGCCTGCTCATTGGCATTGCTTTTGTCAAATGTAAGCACCGCGCCGTCATCCGTCAATATCGTGACCGTATTCATAGTTGCGTCCTGAATCGCCCCTGTATAGAGCGAATTTTCTGCCGCTGTATTCGGATCCTGATCCTGTACTTTGAACACCATCACATTCGGGTCCGCCAGATTACCCTCATATGTGATCGTCACAATATTTCCCGTCTGTATCCCGTTCGCATACTCATGTGCGGCATCCATAATATTGACCGTATAGACCTGCCCGCCTACATCCACGGTCAGCGTATTCATGGTTGCATCGACCACTGTACCGCTTGCCGTCTGCTGCTGTTTCGGCTGATAGCTGCCCGGTGTCCTCGCCGGCGCCGGCTGTGTTCCCTGCTGCAAAGTCGCCGGTGCCGAACCGTCTGTCTTCGCGGGCTTTGCTTCCGGTGCAGGCGCGGCCGTTGTCAGATAATCTCCATAAATGTACGCGTCATGGTTGTTATAAATAACACGCGACCATCCATTGTCACAGATCCCGGTACGCCTGATGGATCCGCCTTTGGCCAACGAACCTACTGTCTCAGATACAGTAGAATACGAAGCACGGATATGAACGCCCGCCGTTGCATATACAGTCTCGTCAACCGCCTTGATATTCATACTCTTTTGTGTCTGCTCGATTTTATTCTCATCATGATCCGTTATCTTCACCACAGCAACATTTTGCGTATTATCCCCTTTGATCTCACCGACATATGTAACTACGATCCAGTTCCCTTCACGAAGCCCATTCCTTATATCATGCTCACAATTATTGGAGAGGAATGTCAGCAGCGTTCCGTCATTCTGCTTGATCGTGATCGTATTCATCGAGGCCTCTACCAGTGTCCCTACCGCTTCTTTTTCTTCTTTATCCGCATTATTATTGCCCAAGTCCTGCACAGCCGTCACTTTTACCCCGGAGGTGTCCGTTCCCGTAAGCTCTCCCTCGTAAGAAACGATCAATTCATCGCCGGAACGCATATTCGTTGTCTTGATCAATGCCTGCGACACATCAAAAATATATTTTCCTTTGGCGTTCTCCAGTGCAATCTCACCTCCGGTGAATTCCAACAGAACGCCTTCCACTTCGCCGGTTTTTACTTCCGGTTTTTCTGCTTCCTTCTCATCTCCTGCCTTCTTCTCACACCCTGTGATGAACATACTAAGAAGCGCCATACATAAAAACATCTTAATCATTAATTTCTTCAATGCTCTCACTCCCAAATCCTCCTATTACCGCATTTTGCGCCGGTCACCCTGGCTATTATTCAGATCATGGCAATTATCTGCTCGTCTCCTGCTCCTGAACACGAAGACAGAAATCATCTCCAGAAGCTCTGCAAGGCTGTCCATAAGGTTTCCCACTATCAGAGCGGCAATCCCGACAACAGCACATAAAATACCAAGTATGATCTACAATATCAATAATCTTTTTAACATCTTTCTCATTCATTTGTTCCCCCCTTTACTTTAGTATCGCTCACATCTTTATACATCCTATTGCTACATAAAACAAATCTTTTACCGTATTAAATAAAACTTTACCATTTTTTTAGTTCTAATAAACCCTACAATATGTTAATATGAATGCGCCAGAGCGAATCTGGCTCAGATACGCTCTGGCAAAAGGTTTTGCCTTGATTATGCTATTACGGAGGATGTTATGACTATCGCACTTATTGACGACTGCCCGCAGGACCTTGCGCTTTTATCTGAATATATCTGCCGCTACTGCAATGAACACAAGATCCATGTATCGATCAGACAATTCATTCACGAAAAAGATTTCGAGAACACACTGGACAAGGAGCGCTGCGACCTTGTTTTTCTCGATATTTTCATGCAGAATTCAAATGGTATGTTGATTGCGAAGAGGCTTAAGAGAATCAATCCCAAGTGCCAGATCATCTTCTCAACCTCCAGCAAAGAACACGCCGTCAAAGCGTTCCAGCTCCATGCCCTGGATTACCTTCTGAAACCGTACACTTACGCACGGCTCGAAGACGCCCTGAATCGTTTTGAAAATACCATACAAAAATTCGCCCATTATATAGAGTTGAAAGAAGGATACCTAATGACGCGGATCCTGGTCACTGATATCATGTATGTGGACTATCACAACCATTATATTCAGGTACACACCCCATCAAAGGTCGTCCGTTCTTACATGTTCTTCGGCGACTTTTCCCCGATGCTCACCCCATACAGGCAATTTCTGTGGTGTTACCGAAACTGTATGGTCAATATGGACTATATAGACACCTGGGAGGGCGATGATTTTATCCTGAAAAACGGTGAGCACCTGCCCATATCCAAATCCAAGAAAAGAGAGATCATCCAGGCATATGCCAACTATATTTTTGATTATGTAAATGGAGGTATGATATTATGACAGCCGCACATATCATCAATACACTTTGCTTTATCTTTCCCTGCTTCGCCCTCTTGCTCCTCACATTCAGAAACCGCCTGCACACCCCTGTGTTTCTGCATTTAGCCGGAGCTATCCTTTCGTACCTTGTGGTTACCTTTTACGGCTCCGGCACATATGCAAGCTACGCCTCGCTTCCGCTTAAATACCTTGTCATCGGTCTGTCCACCATTATCCTTGGCGCGGTCATCTTCGACATGGCTGCCGACTACCGTTTCGGTCATGGTATCTTTATCGTTGCTGTCGCAAAATGCTATGCTGAACATGTCACACTCCTTTCCATGTATACCTTTTTCCTGCTGAACGGCCACCTTCCCTCCTTCAACACCTTTGATTCGTTCGTAATCAGGATTGCTCTGACGGTTATCACATTCCCTCTCATTTACCGTTTTTTCCGGAAATTCTTACGCCCTGCCCTGGACTATACTGCCTCCTTTTCCATATGGAATCAGGTATGGATCATCCCGATCTGCAACAACCTCCTCTATAATCTTCTATTTTCTCAGAATATCTCTGCCCCGGGGTCTGTGCCGGACAGATTCTTCTACTTCATCCCGCCGCTCTGGGTGATCCTTACCTTCGCCACCTATGTCCTGATCATGCGGATGGTCATTGTCATCAGTGAAAATGCGAATCTTTCTGAGAAGCTGCATATCTCCGAGACTGTCTCTGACTCTCAGCACAAGCAGGCAGAGACTCTCCAGCGCCAGATTGAACAGACCGGCAGACAGCGCCACGATATGCGCCACCACCTTCTGGTGATCAGCAGCTATATTAAGGCAGAAGATATTCAGGGATTGAATGATTATGTAAAAGAATATCTCTCCTCCCTAGCTTCTCCGGCAGATATATTCTGCGATAACCTCGCCCTGAACTCCCTGATCGGGTATTATAAGGAGCTTGCAGAGGATCGGGACTCTGCCTTCAACGTCTCCATATCGCTCCCAAAAGAACCGCTCCTCCCCGAAATAGACTTGTGCGCCGTCATCTCCAACCTTCTGGAAAATGCCGTCGAAGCCTGCACACGGATGAAGTCACAAGACCGATTTATCAATGTAAAAATATCAGCAACCACTAATTTCCTACTGACCATTATTATCGAAAACAGCTATGAGGGAGAGATCCTGAGATCCGGGAATGTCTTCATTTCTTCAAAGAAAAAAGGACGTAAGGGGATCGGAATCTCCTCAGTCCTTAATATTATTGAACAATATAATGGAGTATCAAAATTCGAATATCAGAATCAGCTCTTCAAGGCAGCAATACTATTGAAAGCAAAATAGACGCGGCGGCCGCTTCTGCTGCCTGATAACCTGATCCCGCTTACCGCTTCGCCTTGCGGTAGCCTGCTGCTTCTGCCTCCTGTTCCGTCTCAAATATCACCAGGTTCTTAGAACCCGCCATCTCCTCATAAGCCGCCTGCCCCGGGCAGTGGTAGATCTTAGACCTGGAATTGCCGCGTATCTCGCCCGCCTGCGCCTTCGCAGGCACCTTTTCCTCCCCAGATAAGGCGCTCTCCCCCGTCGCATAATCAATAGAGATCCCCGGTTGGGCATTGTAGACGAATACATGAAACAAGATCCCTTCTCCTTCATCCTCTACAGAGAATGCTTCCATCTGCACACCGCTTGCCAACAGATTCTCCCCTTCGAAGATCGGTGTCACCCGGTACAGCACATGATTGCCGGTCTCCTCCACATAGTCCGCCACCATGTTCTCGAAGGGAAGCATACCCTCCACATTCATATACCGGGTACCGGTAATCAGGTTCTGTTCATTGTCATTTTCTCCGGATAACTGGTAGCCGATCAGATGGCAGCGGTTGTACAGATATTTCCCGTCCACGCTGTCATATTTGATGGTATGCCATCCTGTCGGCTTCACCTGTCCGATGCTCCCGCGTTCTTCTGTTGGCATCAGGTCTCTCCCCACACAGGCGTACGCCGTACCGCATCTTCCAAGAGAATCCTGTTCGCTGTACATCTCAAACGAGTCTTCAGACCATTCCTCCTCTGTAAAATCCGGCTCATTCCCGTTGATTATAACATAAGGCTCCCCTGCATACT
This sequence comes from Lachnospiraceae bacterium, assembly GCA_910574715.1. Lineage (GTDB taxonomy): Bacteria > Bacillota > Clostridia > Lachnospirales > Lachnospiraceae > Sporofaciens. The sequence goes on from CAJTCH010000045.1 coordinate 32,460, forward strand.
CCGGTATCTCTGCAAGCGATACCGTCTCCTGCCGATTCGATGCGTCCTGCAGATCTGTGACAGGCAAAAATCCTGCGCACGCCGTACAATACAGGCAGCAGAGCCAAACCAGCAAAAGCGCCCATTTCTTACTTATGTACTTCATCTTATCCCCTCCCATTTCCTTATATTTTAACCAGAAACACTTCAATAATCAATGTATAAATACATCAAAAAGCCCTCCGCCATAATGGCAAAGGGCCAAAACAATGTTACTCTGTATTCCGGGACTGTAATTTCCTGTTCTTATCCTTGTCGGAAATCAGGTAGCCGCTCAGCCCCTCTGTCAAAAATCGGAAGATCGTGTCCTCAGTCTCCTGATTATCCGGAAGCACTCCTTCCACCACATACTTGGCATACATCACCGTACTGGTAAGCACATGAAGCCACAGTAAATCCTGGTTAATCTGTCTCAAATTAGGAAATGCCTCCCAAAATACCTGTACCATTCCAACGAATCTATCAAAATAACTGGCATCCCGGCTCTTATCGTATGCCGGAAAAAAAGCGCTGTCCCGGAACCGATGATAAAAGACCGTCTCATCCGGTCTTGCCAGCCAAAAACGAAAATATGGCACCCACAGGCTCCTCACTGCTTCCATCGGATCTGTAAGCATATTCCGGGGATCAAACTTCATGCAGTCAAAAATCCCGGCCGCCTGCTTGTCTACATAGGTGAAGCATTCCATCATCAACTGTTCTTTACTGTCGAAGTAGCGATACAACGCCCCTGGAGACACTCCTGCCAACTTACTTATGTTCTGAATCCGCACACCTTCCAAGCCGTACTGCCGCACGGCCTTCATCGCTGCCGAAATAATTCTCATTCTTGTGTCATCCAATAGCGATCACTTCTCTCAAAAATAATCGTTTATTTGCTAATCCGTTAAATTATACACTACTTGATTCCCGTTGACAATACTTTTTAATTCTTTTCCTTTCTTTTAACGGTGTTAAATCACAAGCATCGCATCCCCAAACGAGAAGAACCGATACCGTTCCTTCACCGCTTCCTCGTAAGCCGCCAGTACATTCTCACGGCCTGCCAGCGCGGATACCAGCATGATCAGCGTCGATTCCGGCAGATGAAAATTAGTAATCAGGCAATCTAATACCTTGAACCGATATCCTGGATAGATGAAGATCTCCGTCCACCCGCTGCATGCCCGAAGTCTCCCCTTCTCATCCGCCGCAGATTCAACCGTCCGGCAGCTCGTCGTCCCGACACAGATCACCCGTTTCCCATTCTCTTTCGCACGGTTGATCTTAGCTGCTGCCTCTTCATCTATCTGATAGAATTCCGAGTGCATATGATGATCCGTGATCTCATCTACCTTGACCGGCCGAAACGTCCCAAGCCCCACATGGAGCGTCACCTTCGCAATATCCACTCCCCGCTCTTCAATATTCTTAAGTAATTCCGGTGTAAAATGAAGCCCCGCCGTCGGCGCCGCCGCCGAACCTGTATGCGCCGCATAGACGGTCTGATAACGGTTCTTGTCCTCCAATTGATGTGTAATATACGGCGGCAGCGGCATCTGGCCAAGCTGATCCAATATTTCCTCAAAAATTCCCTCATACGTAAATTGAATCAGACGATTCCCCTCTTCTACAACGTCAACAACTTCTCCTGTGAGAATGCCGTCCCCGAAATGGATCTTCGTTCCGATCTTCGCCTTTTTCCCCGGTTTTACTAATGTCTCCCATATACTATTCTCTCTGCGTTTCAGCAAAAGTATCTCTATCTTCGCATTGGTTCCTTCTTTGGCCCCAATCAGTCTTGCCGGCAGAACCTTCGTATCATTGATGACCAGACAGTCGCCTTCCGTCAGATACCCGGTAATCTCCCTGAACACATGATGTGAAACAACTCCAGACTCCTTGTCAAGTACAAGAAGTCTGGAGCTGGAACGATCCTCTAACGGATCCTGTGCGATCAGTTCTTCCGGCAATTCATAATAAAAATCCTGTCGTCTCATTATATGAATCCCTTCTCTAATCTTTCAATTCTGATTTGTCCTCCCAGACGCCGCTCTGATCCTGCATTCCGGCCTTCTCCTGAGGGCCTGCCTGCGGGGGACCTGCATACCTTCCGTCCGAGTCCAGAGCTCCGCCCTGCGGCGGGACTGCATACCTTCCCTCCGGCCCCGGCGCTCCGCCCTGCGGCGGTCTGCCGTACGGAGGCATCGGTACCGGTCCTGGTCCCGGCCCCGGAACCGGCGGCACATATCTTGGCGGCTCATACTTCGGCACCACCTTGATCTTCTTCGCATAGACGACCCTCGTATCACAGATCATATCATGAAGCCCTCTTTTCTCACGGTCAACGCCCGCCATGATATATCCGATCCCGACAGACAGGCCGCATAAGAATCTTCCCACCGTCTCCCGGTACACTACATCGACCAGGGACAGCCCGGGACTTAGATCCGCATTGACCACACGGAGATTCAGAAGCCTCTTCCCCGGAGTCGTCCCTGTTCCATAGGTAAGCAGGATAAAATACAACACCTCAAACACATACAAGATGATATCCCTTGCGGAATACCGGAAAAGCAGATGCGCTTCAAGTATACCGACGCCCGATACGGAGAATATCCCCATTGCAAGCTTTACAAACAACAGACCTGCCCAGACAATCGCGCTGTCGATACAGTATGCCGCAAGACGCACCCAGAAGCCTGCATATTCGATCTCCTGCCTGCCGCGGTTAACGAAATTGTTCTGCATAGTACATCGGCACCCCGCTTTCCATATCTGCCGCGGTCTCTGTCAAGATCTGAGCCTCTGACTTTGGAATCACGCTCTCCACCTTCGCAAACAAAGATGAGAAAAAGGAAATCTCACTTTCCGGCTCATAGAATTCATAAGCCCCAAGCTCGCTGCTCATAGCCGCCGTCATATCCTCGTACAGGCTGATCTCGTCCACCAATCCATTTTCCAAAGCCTGATTCGCTGTGTAGACACGCCCATCCGCAAGAGTCTTCACATCTTCCTCGGCCATACCGCGTCCTTCTGCCACGATTCCGACAAATTTGTTATAATACTCATCCACCTGTTCCTGATAGACCGCAATCTGCTCATCCGTCATCTTAGAACTGTCTTTGAAATCTCCGCTGGTGATGCTGACATAACGAATACCCAGCTTCTCATACAAGCCGGTCATATCAAATCCCGACATGATAACGCCGATGGAACCGGTCGTGGTATTCGGATTTGCATAGATCTTATCTGCCGCCATGGAGATCAAATATCCGCCGGACGCCGCATAATGCGCCATATAATCCCAGACCGGACGGCCGGTCTGCTCCTTATATTCCTTAAGCTTCAGATACAATTCTTCTGATTCATACACTGTTCCGCCGGGAGAATCCACATACAGCAGGATTCCCCGGTTATTACCGTCGCCCATGAGATTATCAATATAATCCAGCGTCGTAATGTGCTGATATCCCACCGGCACATCGAACATTCCCGCCGCCGTCTGTTCCTGAATCGTTCCTTCCACCCTTACGACCGCGATATAATCATCACTCGGAGGGTCGAACCCAACACTGTCTGTCAGGATCTGCTCCATACTGTCTGCCAGCATCCTTTCCGAAAATGTATTCGTCAGTACACTGGACACTCCTACGGCAATAAATAACACGGCAGCTATGATCAGCCCGCCTATCTGTTTTTTATTCATGACCTATCTCCATTTCTTATAGACCTATTTACGCAGTTCAATACCCATGCCCTCTAATGCCTTCAATATCCGGCCCATGGCCTCTGTTACCTCGGCATCCTCAAGTGTCTTATCCTTCGCGCGGAACACGATAGAATACGCCACAGACTTATATCCGTCCTTGATCTGAGAGCCTTCATAGATGTCAAATAGTGCATAACTCTCCAGATATGCGCCGCCCTTCTTCTCGATCACCTCTTCTACCTGGCCCGCCAGAATCTCTTTGGGCATCACCATACTGATATCGCGTGTTACTGCCGGGAATCTTGCGATTCCAGTGTATTTCCTGTCAAATGACGCTCTCTCTGTGATCTCAGGCATATCAAGCACTGCCACATAGGCCTTAGTCCCGATCCCATAGATATCTGCAACGTCCGGGTGCACCTCTCCTAAGTATCCGACAACCGTTCCATCATAGATGATATTCGCCTGACGGCCCGGATGAAGATATGGTTTCCCGGCATTTGGATCGTAAGTTTCTTTCTTATGCATTCCGATCTTCTCAAAGAATTCTTCTATCACACCCTTCATGCTGAAGAAATCTCCTTCTCCATACATTCCAAGCGTGAACTGCATCCTCTCCTCTGGAAGCTCGGTAAGCGGCAGCGTCCCTGGAAGATAAATATTTCCCAGCTCATACAGCCTTACGTTCTTATTTCTTCTATTATAATTAGTTGCCAGTGAAGTCAGCATACCATTCAGGGATGTGGTACGCATTATACTGTAATCCTCACCTAACGGATTCATGATCTCCACGGTCCTTCGAAGCGGTGAATCCTCGGGAAGCTTAAGCTTATCGAACACCTTCGGGCTCTCGAAGGAATAAGTCATGCCCTGGCTGAATCCGCAGAATTCCGCAATATCACGGGCAACCTCCTCCACACGGAGCTTGAAGGATAATTTGCCGGTTGTGGCCTCGCCCCTTGGAAGCGTAGTCGGGATATTGTCATAGCCATAGAATCTTGCCACCTCTTCCGCCAGATCGGCAATACGGAACAGATCATGACGGAAAGTCGGCGCGATCACCTCATTGGCCGCCTCGTCGTAGGAAAGGCCGATCATCTCAAAATATCCTAACATCTCTTCTTTGGAAATATTGGTTCCAAGAAGGCTGTTGATCTCATCTGCGTCAAACGGAACTCTTACCGGCTCCTTCTTCTTGCCGTACACATCTGCCATACCGCCTACTACTTCACCGGCTCCCAATTCCTCTACCAACTGGCAGGCACGATCGATCGCAGCCTGAGCATTGTTTGGATCCAGACCTTTCTCAAACTTCCCGGAAGCATCTGTACGAAGCCCGATCTTCTTGCTGGATCTGCGGATATTGGTTCCGTCAAAGCAAGCCGCCTCAAAAAGCATGGTGCTTACATCATCCGTGATCATGGAATTTTCACCGCCCATGATTCCAGCGATACCGATGGATTTCCTGCCGTCACAGATCATCAGTACAGATTCATCCATCTCGCGCTCCTGCCCGTCCAGAGTCGTGAACTTCTCGCCTTTTGCCGCCGTGCGTACGATGATCTCACGCTCTGCAATAGTATCCAGGTCGTAAGCATGCATTGGCTGCCCGTACTCTTCCATCACATAATTAGTGATATCAACCAGGTTGTTGATCGGACGGATGCCCACCGACGCCAGACGCCTCTGCATCCATTTCGGAGACGGACCGATCTTAATATTCTTGACCACTCTTGCACAATACCTTGGACAGAGATCGGGATCCTTCACCGTTACCTTGATGTAATCATTAACATCCTCCGAATTGCCGGTCTTCGTCACAACCGGCGGATGGAATTCCTTCCTGAAGGTTGCGGCTGCCTCCCTTGCGATTCCCACCACGCTGAAGCAATCTACACGGTTCGACGTAACCTCGTATTCGAATACCACGTCATCCAATCCTAACGCCTCTACGGCGCCGGCGCCCACCTCTGCATCGTCCGGGAAGATATAGATTCCCTCTTCCGGCGCCTCTGGGTACATATCCCTGTTAGAACCCAATTCCTCTATCGAGCACATCATACCCCGGCTCTCGATCCCGCGAAGCTTACCCTTCTTGATCTTGATTCCGCCGGCCACACGGCTTCCCGGTTCGTGCCCTCCTGCCACGCGTCCGCCGTCAAGCACCACCGGAACCTTGTCGCCTTCATGCACATTATTGGCTCCTGTCACGATCTGTACGGACTCACTTCCAACATTCACCTGGCAGACGATCAATTTGTCTGCGTCCGGATGCTTCTCGATCTTATCGATCTGACCGATCACGATCTTGTCAAGATCCGCATCCAAAACCTCATATCCTTCTACCTTCGTTCCGGATAATGTCATTGCGTCTGTGTATTCCTGCGCGGTGACATCAAGCTCCGGAACATACGCTTTTATCCATGATAATGATGTATTCATCCCTTAACTCCTCTCTAAAACTGTTTCAAAAATCTGATATCATTCTCATACAACAATCTCATATCATCAATCTCATACTTCAACAGTGCGATACGCTCCAATCCAACGCCAAACGCAAATCCCGTATATTCATTGGGGTCGATCCCGCACATCTCCAATACATGCGGATGCACCATACCGCATCCAAGAATCTCGATCCAGCCTGAGCCTTTGCAGAAACGGCAGCCTTTCCCTCCGCATTTGAAACATGTTACATCCACCTCCGCGCTCGGTTCGGTAAATGGGAAATGATGGGGCCTAAACTTCGTCTTCGTCTCCGGTCCGAACAGCTCCTTGGCAAATACTTCCAATGTCCCTTTCAAGTCCGCAAAGGAGATATTCTTGTCGATCACGAGCCCTTCGATCTGATGGAATGACGGTGAATGGGTCGCATCCACTTCGTCAGAACGGAATACCCGTCCCGGCGCGATCATTCGGATCGGAAGCTTTCCCTGCTCCATCACACGCGCCTGCACCGGAGAGGTCTGGGTACGCAGGACGATCTCTTTATTAATGTAGAAGGTATCCTGCTCATCCTTCGCCGGATGCCCGTCCGGAATATTCAGTTTCTCGAAGTTATACAGATCATACTCAACCTCAGGGCCTTCTACCACTTCATAACCCATCCCGATAAATATCCTCTCGACTTCCTCTAAGGCGATCGTATTAGGATGACGGTGTCCGACCATGTTCTTCTTAGACGGGAGAGTGACATCAATCACTTCCTGCTTCATCTTCTCCTCGCGGATAATCCGCTCCATCTTCGCTTTGCTCTCTTCTAAGATGTTCTCGATCGCCGTCCTCGTCTCATTGACCAACTGACCGACCTTGGGCCGGTCTTCGGGCGCAACATCCTTCATTCCTTTTAATACTGCGGTAAGTTCTCCCTTCTTGCCAAGGAATTTTACACGCACGTCATTTAACTTCTCCGGCATATCAGCGGCTTCAATTGCTTTTAACGCTTCATCCTTGATGCTCTGCAGCTTTTCTTTCATCGCTTCTCTTCCTTTCCTGCTCTTTTACAAGATTTTTGACACAAAAAAACTCATCCCCGAAAAAGGGACGAGCAATTACCCGTGGTACCACCCTGATTCCCGCTTCGGATCCTTCATGATCCTCAATCTGCGGGCACTCAATCATGCGTAACGTGCATCCTGGAACCGGCCGACATATCTGCGCAGCTCCTAACGGCATCTCCTACTATCACTAATGTAACAATTACTAATATAACAACATGTTAGGATTTCAAAAATGCAGCTCGCGTGGGAAATTCAATCACCATCTGAACCCGGGAAAACTTCCAGCCCATCGATCTTCCCTCTCTGTCGGAAAATGGATCTCTACTACACGGTCATAGCTTTTACTTACTATATTCTCTAAAATTATAGCATAAGTGCGGATGATGTCAAGACATTATTCCGCGCTTATTTATTTCTTTTCAAATATCTTTCCCTCCATGAGCACATTCATCTCTCCGCCAAGCAAGATACAGTACATGCAGAAATACATCCACAGCATGATCAGAACTATGGTCGTCAGGCTGCCGTACATACTCGAAAATCCCTTGAATACGTCCAGATAAATAGAAAATACCCAGGATATGACCATCCATCCCACAGCGGCAAACATAGCGCCCGGAAGCTGATCCCGAAACCGCCCTCTCCTGTTGGGGAGGAATTTATAAAGCATCAGGGAAAATATTACCAGCACCGTCGGCGTGATGACCGCCCTCGTCTCGATCAGCCAGTCCGCTATTCTCTTAAGAAAAGGTATATGCCTTGCTATAAACAGGTTCAGCGTATTACCGAATACAGACAGCACTAGCAGAAGGATGATCACCACAATAAACAACAGCGTATAGACCGTCGATCTGATCCGAAGGACAATGTAATTGCGGGTCTCCCTGCAGCTATAGATGCAGTTCAGCCCCGACGCCATCGCAAGAACACCTTTTCCCGCAGACCACATGGCAACGATGATGGTAACCGGAATGATCCCCATGGATTGATTATAGACCTGGTTCACAATGGACGTGATCAGATTCTCTACCGACGCCGGAAACACCTGGATCACGGCCGTCATCACATCCGCCTTCGTCACTGGCGTATACTGCACCATGGTGATCAGAAGCAAAATGATCGGAATCAGACACAGCATGAAAAAATACGCCGACTGTGCGGCATAGGCTCCTACATGGTCTGCAGCGATATCTGCAGTAATGTTCATAATCTTCTGATAGATATCCTTTATTCTCTTCATAACATTCTCCCACATATTTGCCCTTTATTTTACCCGATTTTTCCAGATTTGTCTATCTTAACTTATCCGCCTACCGATACCTCTCGGAAAAACATGGTCAGTATGTCTATGTAATTCTTCCCCTTTTTCGCCATCTCATTGGCTCCGTTCTGGCTCATTCCGATACCGTGCCCGAACCCGCCGCCGGATATGATAAATACATCCCCCTCTCTCCGGATCGTAAAAAATGCGCTTGGGAGCAGCGCCGTACTCGCCGCCGCTGTCCCAGCCTGATTGACAATCTCATAACCGCTGCCGCCAAGAGCCCTTCGGATCTTATTCTCCGTATCTACCGTCACCGAACCGGCATCTCCCGTCGCACAGATCTGAAGCGCCACGCCCCCGGCTCCTGATTTTGTAACCTCGACGCTCTGCAGTGTTCCCACATTCGTTCCTGTATTCTGGCTGATCAGGGCGGACAATGTTCCTGCCGGTATCTTCGCCTCCCACCGATACCAGGGCAGTCCCGCTTCGTAGTCCCCCTGTTCGTCCTTGACTTCCACAGACTGCAGATATTGATTCTCCGCATTGGGAGCCGTGCCCCAAGCCTCCACGCCTGCCGTCTTGCCGCAGGAGGTCGAATAATAATAGGTCGTAACAAGCCGGTCCTGGTAGCGGACCACCTGCCCTCCCGTCTCCGCCACTGCCTGATTGGTCGCCTCCTGGGGCAGAGAATTGCCGTACACCTGATAATCCGTACTGTCGTTCACATGCGCCTCGTACTCCGGGTAAGCGAAGCTCTGCATCTGCTGATAGGCATAGCTTCTGGCGCATACCGCCTGCGCTTTCAGCGCCTCAAGCTCATAGGTACAGGGCATCTCGCTTGGAACTACCCTGCACAGATACGTTTCCACCGGAAGTTCATTGATGACCGCGATCCCTTCGGCAGTTGTCCGAAGCTCTATCACTCCGGCATAAGAAGGCGTCCCGCAGCCCCTCTGGATGCTGTTAAGGGCGATCTCTCCTCCGTCCTTGGCGCTGACCCTGATCTGCCCGCTCTGGAATCTGGGGTCATCCGGGGCGAATGTCAATGGCTGCTCCGGCCCTGCTTCTTGGGTCTGATCGCCGAATGTAATACAGAATCCACTGGCCGATGACATTTCCACAGACGGATGGACAATATTAGCATACCCATTCGTCATGATCAATACTCGGATGTTCGGATTATTGATCACGATCTCAGGAGCTTTTTCCTCCTCAGGGGCTTTCTCCCCCTCATCTGCGTTCTTCTGCTCCTCCCGGCGCATCCTTCCGATCAGCCCTTCTTCCCGGTGTGTAAGCGCCGCCAGAAGCCCGCCTATGATCAGAAGACAGATAAGGATCAGCATTCCATAGAAGAAATATTTCTCATATCTGACATGATATCCCATATAACTTTGTCTTTTATACAATTTCTTTTTAATATATCCTTTCAATTGACTTGTACCCTCTTGTCCACTAACCTTTTCTTAATGTATGCTTTAACGATAAAAAATATGTGGGTCCGTTCTTTACATCTAAATTACCAATTGATATAATAAAGACATCACATAAACATCAACTCCATTTCCAGAAAGCAGGTGAGCATATGCCAAGTGATAAAGAGATGATCAATCACTTAATTGATACCTGAATCCGTGAACCTAACCTAAAAATAAAATGAAATCGGTAAATAAGAAATATGAGGCACTCTTTGTACCAATTTCATGCCAATAAAATATTGTTTTCGATAATCATACACTTTGAATCAAACTACTATCCAGCC
>CAJTCH010000046.1 GCA_910574715.1 Lachnospiraceae bacterium
ACTTTTTCTCAAGTCTGCCAAATCGTCAGGCTCAATGTTTATGCCCAAAATCAAAATACATCGTTCTATTTTTATGTTTTGAGAAAGCAATAACATATCATATTTTAGTGCAAGAGAAAAAATGCGGGTGTACTTGTGCAATATATAGAAAACATCGCTTTCAAAAACTACATATTATAAGTGGGGTAACAATATGTTTATGTATAAATTATTTCCTGCTCTACGATTTCCCTTGCATATACGCTAAGATTGTTGACTTTTCCTGTACATTCTAAGGCGTTTCTGCCTTAAGCTGTTCCGTTATGCCCTGTGATTGCTTCATGTCCTCTATGAGCCTGTGGGAGCGTTCCTGTGCCTGCCTGTCGATGTCAGCAAGATAGGCGTTCAGTCTGCCGCTTGTGAGAAGATTGGTATATGTAACTTTGCGGTACTGCTTCAGATAGTCCAGATGCCGCTGTCCCCATATTCCTATTGCCTGTTCTTCTTCAGCGGGTACAGTTAAGCACGGTATTAGAGAATCTCCTTGCTGTTCATATTCGCCGCCTAATCTCTCAAAGATTGATTTGCCATTTTGGAATTCCTCCGTATGATTTGAATTTGCCTACAATCCAATCATTCTGGCTGATTACGAAGTCTTTTGTTTTAACTTCCTTATGTGAGGCGCCCCTTTAGTGGGCTCTTGTATTTATAGCATCCCGATACGGTACACGATCACACTCATCAGCCACGCAATGAATAACTGGTAAGCCAGGATCCCAAGGGTCTGTTTGATGCTTCTCAGTTCACGGTGGATCGTGGCAATAGCAGCGGTACAGGGTATGTACAGCAGACAGAAGACCATCAGCGCATAGGCGTTCGCCGCGCCGAAGCCAAGCCCGCCTAATGTGGCGACCATGGCGTCCATGCCGCCCGCGGTGGTGATGTTCTGGATGCCGAACAGTACGCTGCAGCTTGATACGACGACTTCCTTCGCCGCTATCCCAGCGATCAGGGCAACAATGATCTGCCAGTATCCAAGTCCGGCAGGTTCAAACAGCGGAACGGCTGCCTTGCCGATTAGAGAACCGAAGCTCTGGGTGATATCTGTGACATATCCATGAGGACCGAAGTTTAAGACAACCCACATGATCACGGAAGCGACGAAGATGACGGTTCCGGCTTTGCTCAGATAATCCTTAACCTTCTCCCACACATAGATGAATATAGTCCGTGCATTGGGCGACTTGTACTCTGGAAGCTCTATCAGCAGTGCGTGTTCGGCCTTGCTTCCGTCGATCTTCGACAGAATGAATGCAGTGGCAATGGCGACTGCGATTCCGATCAGATACATGGAATAGCAGACGATCATGGCGTATCTTCCGAAAAACATCGAAGAGAACAGGACGTAGATGGGAAGCCTGGCGCTGCAGGACATAAACGGTGTGATCAGTATGGTTTTAAAACGGTCGCGCCGGTGTTCCAATGCCCTGGAGGCCATGATGGCGGGAACGGAACATCCAAACCCTAAGAGGAGGGGGAGGAAAGCACGCCCGGACAGGCCAAGCCCGCTCATGATATCGTCCATGACGAAGGCTACTCTTGCCATATATCCGCTGTCCTCCAACAGGGCCAGCGCCAGGAATAGGATGAAGATATTCGGCAGGAAGGTCAGGATCCCGCCAACGCCCGAGATGATCCCGTCGATGACCAGGGATTTCAGCATCGGGCTTACATGGAGAGAGTCAAGTCCGCCGGCGGTAAGCAGTGAGATCTGTTCCAGCGCGATCTCAAAATATCCCTTTAGCCAGTCGCCGATCGTGAAGGTCAGGAAGAATACCAGCGCCATGATCCCAAGGAAGATGGGAAGTCCGAAGAACCGGTGCGTGAGATAACGGTCTATCCTGTCGGTGGATTCTTCCTTGGCGGATTTGTTGACCAGGATCTCGTCGATGACCTCCTCGATAAAATCATACTTCTGGTTGATGATATCCTTCTCATAGCTGCGGTCAATGACATCGTGAAGGTCAAGAGGATGGCTTTCGGTTACATTTTTGTCCATCTCAAGCAGCTTGATGGCGTGCCATCTCAGATTAGCCACGTCGGGGTATTGTTCGGTCAAATGTCTCATAATGATGTCGATCTTGTCTTCAATATAGTCCTCGTAGACCATGGCGTACTCTTCGTGATGATTGTGCATGTGGGAGGAGGACTTGCCGGTATGGTGGTGGATAAACGGCCCGGCCTCTTTGTTCTGGCTGTGGTGGGCAACCGCATGCATCAGAATGGAGAGGCCAGATTTCTTCCTGGCGGAGACGGGGATGGCCGGTACGCCGAGCATCTCAGGGAGACGATGGAGATCGATCTCCATACCGCGCTCTTCCACGATATCCATCATGTTCAATGCAAGAACGACAGGCTTGCCAAGCTCGATGAGCTGCAGCGTCAGGTACAGGTTGCGTTCCAGGCAGGAAGTATCGATGACGTCGACGATCACATCTACTTCATCGCTCATAATACATTCCCTGGAAACAGTCTCTTCCATAGTATAGGAAGTCAGGCTGTAGATACCTGGCAGGTCAATAAGCTTGAATTCCTGCCCTTCGTAGACCGTTTTCCCTTCTTTCTTCTCTACCGTTACGCCGGGCCAGTTGGCAACCTTCAGGTTCGCCCCGGTAAATGCGTTAAAGAGGGTGGTCTTCCCGCAGTTTGGATTGCCGATAAAGCCTACATTGACGGTCTTTTTCATAGTTCCTGCACCTCCGTAACTTCTATGTGGTCTGCGATCCGCCTGCCCAGAGCGAACCGGGTACCGCGGAATCTTGCGGTGAGAGATCCCTTCTTATCATTGTTCAGTATCGTGATGAGAGACCCCTCGGTGAGTCCAAGCGCTTCGAGGCGCCGTTCTAACTGAAGTTCCATATCTATGGACCGGACACGGTAGGTGAGATGATTCTTCCCTTGTTTGAGTGTCATATGTATCGCTCCTTGTAAATGTTATTGATTCTTATTATCTATTGTAAATCTATCATATCACTATTTGACGAAGATAGCAATGTGAAGTATACTGGTAAACATAAGATTTATTGACAGTTACCGGAGGAGAAAGATGCAGATATACTATTTTGTTTCGTATTTTTTTATATATGGTTTTTTAGGGTGGTGTACGGAGGTTGCGTTTGCAACGGTTAAGCAGAGGAGGTTCGTGAACAGGGGATTCTTGAACGGGCCCATCTGCCCGGTCTACGGGATAGGGGTCGGCAGTGTCGTGATTCTGTTAGAGACGAAGGAGTTGAGTATCGCGGCGCTGTATCTGGTGTCCACGGCGCTGGTCACTGCGATCGAGGGAATGACGGGCTATCTGATGGACAAGATCTTCCATCACAAGTGGTGGGACTATTCGAACCAACCGCTGAATATCGGAGGATATGTGTGTCTGGTCTTCTCTCTTGCCTGGGGCGTTGCCTGTGTGGTGATCGTAAGAGTGATCCATCCGGTGTTCCGCAAAGGGGTTGAGATGCTTCCGTTTACTTTGGGAATCGTGTTGGCTGTAGTGTTTTCGGGAGTTACATTCGTTGATATGTGCGCTACGGCGGCGGAAGTCCTGAAGCTTAACAAGAAGCTTGAAACGATGGATAAGATCGCCGGAGAACTCAAGGAGATCTCGGACAGGCTGGGTGAGAATATCCATGAGAATGTGATGGAGACTCTGGAGCGGTCTCAGGAGACGAGAAGGCAGTTGGAAGAGTCGGCAGCAGAACTGCGCGGGAAGCTTGAGAATGCGTCGGAGGAACAGAAGAGATTCATAGAAGAGCGGATTGAGCGTATGGAGGAGAAGATACGGGAGAACCGTTACAGGGAAGAGCAGAGAGCGATCACGGCAGAGCTTCGCGGCAAGTACGCAGAATTGAAGGGAAGATATACAGAACTTTCGGAACGCACTACACGGATCACCAGACGTCTGCTTGGAGCATTTCCGCGGATGCAATCACGGCATCATGGAGAGATGCTTAATGAGCTGAGGTCACGCATGAGAAGAAAGGCAGAGTAACAGTTCAGGCAGGTCTGAGCATGTACTGCGCTGACCGTGTCATAGAGTAGGTTCTGAAAGGATCCGGCTCATTGCGAATAACCGAACTTCTTGTAAAGTAGGTGCATCTGTGGTAGAATACCACATATGATTGTTTGATTAAATAGAAGAACAGGAGGAATGTCGTGATGGGAATGACAATGACGCAGAAGATTTTAGCTGCTCATGCAGGACTGGATTCTGTAGTGGCAGGGCAGCTTATTGAGGCAAAGCTTGACGTAGTTATGGCCAATGATATCACAGGACCGATGGCGCTGCCCATATTTAATGAGATGGCCAAGAAGGTATATGATAAGGACAAGGTAGTTCTTGTGCCGGATCATTTTACACCGAATAAGGATATCAAATCAGCGGAGAATTCCAAGTCGATTAGGGAATTCGCAAGAGAGCAGGGGCTTACCTGGTATTTTGAACAGGGCAAGTCAGGAGTTGAGCATGCGATTCTTCCGGAAGCAGGCGTTGTCGTTGGCGGAGAGTGCATCATCGGGGCAGATTCTCATACTTGTACATATGGAGCGCTTGGAGCATTCTCTACCGGAGTGGGTACAACGGACATCGCGACGGGTATGGCGACCGGCGAGCTGTGGTTCAAGGTGCCAAGCGCTGTCAAGTTCGTGCTGACAGGGAAGCCGGGACCGTATGTCAGCGGCAAGGATGTGATCATCCATATCATCGGTAAGATCGGTGTGGACGGGGCGCTCTACAAATCCATGGAGTTCACAGGCAGCGGCATTGCGAATCTTTCTATGGACGACCGTTTCACCATGGCGAATATGGCGATCGAAGCGGGCGCTAAGAACGGGATCTTCCCGGTGGATGAGCAGACGGAAGCATATATGAAGGAGCATTCGAAGAAGGAATATAAGATCTATGAGGCGGATGCAGACGCCGAGTATGACGAGGTAATTGAGATCGATCTCGCGGAAGTGCGCCCAACGGTTGCATTCCCGCATCTTCCGGGCAACGCGAAGACCATCGACGAGATCGAGGCGATGGAACCGATCAGGATCGATCAGGTTGTGATCGGGTCCTGTACCAACGGACGTATGGAGGATATGCGCAAGGCGGCGGCGATCCTCAAGGGACAGACGGTGCATCCGGATGTGCGTGTGATGGTGATACCGGCGACACAGAAGATCTATAAGCAGTGTATCGCGGAGGGTCTTCTGGATATCTTCGTGGATGCGGGATGTGCGGTGAATACACCGAGCTGCGGGCCTTGTATGGGCGGCCATATGGGTGTTATGGCGGCAGGCGAGAGATGTGTATCCACGACGAACCGTAACTTTGTAGGACGTATGGGACATGTGGATTCCCTGATCTACCTCGCATCGCCGGAGGTGGCGGCAGCGAGCGCGATCGCGGGACAGATTGCGAATCCAGAGAAAGTAGGTGGCAGATAATGAGAGCGACAGGACATGTATTCAAATATGGAGATAATGTGGATACGGATGTGATCATTCCGGCAAGATATCTGAATTCTTTTGACGCCCAGGAGTTGGCGAGCCATGCAATGGCGGATATTGATCCGGAATTTGTGAACAGGGTGAAGCCGGGAGATATGATCGTTGCCAATAAGAATTTTGGATGCGGCTCTTCCAGAGAGCATGCGCCGCTGTGTCTTAAGACCGCGGGGGTGAGTTGTGTGATCGCGGAGACATTTGCCCGCATCTTCTACCGGAATGCCATCAATATCGGACTTCCGATCATCGAGTGTCCGGAGGCTGCGAAGGGAATCGAGGCAGGAGACGAGGTGGAAGTAGATTTCGACAGCGGGATGATCTATAACCGCACCAAAGGTACGAAATTCAAAGGACAGCCATTCCCGGAATTCATGCAGAAGCTGATCGCGGCGGGCGGACTGGTAAAATATACCAACAGCAAGAGGTAAGAAGAAGGAGAAGAAGATGAGTCTGTATTACAAAAGTACAAGGAACTCAGAATTAAGAATGAGCGCGTCTGAGGCAATCCTTAAGGGACTGGCGCCGGACGGAGGATTGTTTGTGCCGGAGAAGCTGCCGGTTCTGGATGTTTCGATGGAGGAATTAAAGGGTCTGTCTTATCAGGAGACGGCTTATGCGGTGATGAAGCAGTTTCTTACGGATTTTACCGAAGAGGAATTGAAGGACTGTATTGCCAGGGCATATGACGCCAAGTTCGATACGGAGGAGATCGCGCCGCTTGCGAAGGTGGACGGGATTTATTATCTGGAGTTGTTCCACGGAGCGACGATCGCGTTCAAGGATATGGCGCTGTCGATCCTGCCGCATCTTATGACTGTATCTGCGAAGAAGAACCATGTGGAGAATGAGATCGTGATCCTGACGGCTACCTCCGGGGACACAGGGAAAGCGGCGCTTGCAGGTTTCGCTGATGTGAAGGGGACCAGGATCATCGTATTCTATCCTAAGAACGGCGTAAGCAAGGTCCAGGAGCTGCAGATGGTGACCCAGAAGGGAGGGAACGTAGCTGTGGCTGCGATCCATGGGAATTTCGACGACGCCCAGAACGGGGTGAAGGCGATCTTCGAGGATCAGGAATTTGCGAAAGAGCTGGCCGGGAAGGGCTATCAGTTCTCATCTGCCAATTCCATCAATATCGGCCGGCTGGTTCCCCAGGTTGCTTACTATGTCTATGCCTATGCGAAATTATTGGAGAATGAAGAGATCGCGGACGGAGAAGAGATCAATGTGGCGGTTCCTACAGGGAATTTCGGCAATATTCTTGCCGCATACTATGCGAAGCAGATGGGTGTGCCGATCGCGAAGCTGATCTGCGCGTCCAATGAGAATAAGGTGCTGTTTGATTTCTTTGAGACGGGTACCTATGACAAGAACCGTGAGTTTGTGCTGACCTCGTCTCCTTCTATGGATATCCTGATCTCCAGTAACCTGGAACGGCTGATCTATCTGATCACCGGAGAGGATTCAGACAAGACGAAGGAGCTGATGGCGGGGCTTAAGAACGGAGGAAGCTACGCGGTCACGGACGAGATGCGGACGAAGCTTGCTGATTTTGCGGCTGGTTTCGCGTCGGAGGAAGAGACTGCCGCCTGCATCAAGCACATTTACGATAAGACAGGATATGTGATGGATACGCACACGGCTGTCGCAGCGCATGTCTGCGGACAGTACAGGAGCAGAAGCGAAGACGCCAGGAAGTGTGTGGTCGCATCGACTGCCAGTCCGTACAAATTCGTCAAGAGCGTTATGACGGCGATCGACGGGAAATATCAGTCCGAGGATGAATTCGCGCTCCTTGAGGAATTGAAGAGAGTGTCGGGCGTAGAGCTGCCCCAGGCGATCCGGGATATCCTTGATGCCAAGGCGCTGCATACTTTGGAGTGCGATGCGGACAAGATGAAGGAGCTTGTGAGAGATCTGTTATAGAAGACAAAACTGTAAAAAAATGGGTTTTACGGATTTTTGTAATTGTTATTGAAAAAAGTGAAATAATAGAGTATAATAAGTTTCAGGAAACCTGGGGTGCTCGATACTCTTGTAATTTTGAACCTACAAAACTTTAAACGGGACTCTTATATCTCCGTAATATGCCAGGCCTCCAAGTTATGCAGTGGAAGGCAGAAAAGCGGATGCGGACACCCACCTAGCATATGCTAGGAGTCAAAATACAGGAACCGGCATTTTGGGGGAGCTACAAATGATAAAAGGCAGTCTTTTATGGCTGTCTTTTTTGTACATATTTAGGAAACTTTGATTGTTGTATCGGATCCGGCGAAGCCGGGTTCTTACTGTGTGGAGAGATATAATGGATGTGAAAAACAGGAAGAGGAATCTGATCCGCCATTTTTTCGACGGGTCTAAGAGATATTTTGCAATAGCGGTGCTGGCGTCTCTGACGACGACGGGTCTGAATGCGCTGACGCCTCAGATCTTCCGGTTCAGTATTGATTCGGTGCTGGGAGGGGATAAGTATGAGTATTTGTCAGAACACCTCTGGATGCTGGCGGTTCTGCTGGTTGCCGTTGCGCTGCTGTCAGGGATATCACAGTACATATGCCGGTCGAACACGGCTATGGCGGGAGAGACATTTGCGAAGAATATGCGGGATGAATTGTTTACCCATGTGCAGAAGCTGCCTATGGAGTGGCATGATCAGAACCAGACCGGCGATATCATACAGAGGTGTACCTCGGACGTGGAGGTGATCCGTAATTTCGTGGTGACCCAATTGCTGGAGGTATTTCGTACCGTATTTCTGATTGTGACGTCTTTCGCGATGATGATGTCGATGAATGTAAGATTGTCTCTGGTGGTTCTGTTGTTTGTTCCGGTTGTTATCATATATTCGGCGGTATTCTACCGGCTGATCGCGAAGCGTTTCATAGTGGCGGACGAGGCGGAAGGGGAGCTGTCGACGGTGGTGCAGGAGAACGCCACCGGAGTCCGTGTGGTACGTGCGTTCGGCCGTGAGCGGTTTGAGATGGACCGGTTTCGGGAGAAGAATGAGATATTTGCGAATCTGTGGATCAGGCTTGGGACCCTGTCAGGGTTATACTGGGGCGTGGGCGATCTGATCACGGGGCTTCAGGTGGTTACGGTTATCGTGCTGGGAACGGCGGAAGCAGTACAAGGCAGCATCTCCGTCGGAGAATTTATTGCATTTGCATCGTACAATACGACGCTGGTATGGCCGATCCGCGGGCTTGGACGTATCCTTTCGGATATGAGCAAGGCGGGGGTCTCTTTCGAGCGTGTGGATTATATCATCCGGGCCGGAGAGGAATCCTATGAAGAACCAGAGAAGGCGGACAGTTCCCTGAGGGAGATGCCGGATAAGAGCGATATCGTATTCGACCATGTGAATTTCGGATACGAAGACGGCAAGACTGTGTTATCGGATATCAGCTTCCGGATCCCGGCGGGATGTACGTTTGGTATCCTTGGGGGCACCGGCAGCGGCAAGTCGACGATCGTGCAGCTGTTGATGCGTCTCTATGAACTTGCGGACGGACAAGGAAGTATCAGGATTGGCGGGAAGGATATCCGTGAGATCCCGCTTCACGAACTGCGGGGCCTGGTGGGTATGGTCCTGCAGGAGCCGTTCTTGTATTCCAGGACGATCCGGGAGAATATAGCCGCGTCTGCGCCGGATGCGTCCATGGAGGAGATCCGCCGTGCGGCGAAGATTGCCTGTATTGATGATGCGGTCATGGCATTTCCGGACGGATACGACACATTGGTAGGGGAGCGGGGCGTCACGCTCTCCGGCGGCCAGCGCCAGAGGGTTGCGATCGCCAGGATGCTGCTTGAAAAGGCGCCGATCATGGTGTTTGACGATTCCCTGTCTGCGGTGGATTCCCAGACAGATGCACGGATACGCAGAGCGCTTGGCGAGCATATGAAGGAGACGACGGTGATCCTGATCTCCCATCGGATCACCACGCTTATGGGAGCAGATCAGATCATGGTGCTGAACCGCGGACGCATGGAGGAATCAGGTACGCATTATGAGCTGATCAAGAATGGCGGACTGTATCAGAAGATCTATGAGATACAGATGAGCCAGGATGACAGAGAGAGGATGGAGGTGTAGAAGATGGCGGCATACGAAGAGCAGGAATATGACAAACCGTTCAGCATCAAGGTATGGGGGAAGATGCTGCCGTTTTTCAGGCCTTATAAGAGATATTTCGCTGTTACCCTGGGACTCAATATCTTCCTTGCGGGGATCGACGTGGCAGTGCCTCTGTTCCAGAGCTACGCCATCGACCGTTTTATTACTGCGGACAGGCTAACGGGCCTTTCCGGGTTCGCGCTTGCTTACGCGGCCGTGATCGTGATCCAGACGATGTGCGTCTATTTCTCGGTCCGCGCGGCGACGACCATTGAGATGAATGTGGGTAAGGATCTGAAGTGGGCGCAGTTCGAACATCTGCAGAGATTATCATTCTCCTACTATAATACGACTCCGGTGGGATATATCCATGCCAGGGTGATGAGCGATACTTTAAGAATTGCCACGGTGGTTGCCTGGGGGCTTGTGGATATGTTCTGGGCGCTGCTCTATGTGGTCAGCGTGTTTGGGATCATGTTTTTCCTGAACGTGAGGCTGGCGTTGGTGATCTTGCTGATCGTGCCCTGTATCGCGGTGTTGACGGTCTATTTCCAGAATAAGATCCTTCATTGGAACCGGAAGGTGAGGAAGATCAACGCACAGATCACGAGCGCATATAACGAAGGGATCACGGGGGTCAAGACCTCCAAGAGCATGGGGATCGAGGAGGACAATGAGAAGGCTTTCTTCGAGAGGACGGCACAGATGCACAGGGCGGCAAGCCATTCGGCGAAGCTGAACGCAGTCTATATCCCTACGATCCTGCTATTTGGTTCGATTGCGGCGGCGGTAGTGCTGGCACAGGGCGGATACATGGTGAAGGAGGAGATCATGAAGCTTGGGACGCTGTCGGTGTTCATCTCTTACGCGGTGATCATCTTCGAGCCGATCCAGCAGCTTGCAAGGCTTCTGGCGGAGCTGATCTCCTGTCAGGCGAATATCGAACGTGTGATGGATCTTCTGGAGCAGGAGCCGAATGTGGTGGACAGAGCGGAGGTGCTTGAGAAATACGGAGATGCATTTCATCCCAAGAGAGAGAACTGGGAGAAGATCAAGGGAGATATTGTGTTCGAGGATGTATCCTTCCGGTATCCGGACGGGAAAGAGTTCGTTCTGGAGCATTTCGATCTCCATGTACCGGCGGGCATGAACGTGGCCATCGTCGGAGAGACCGGGGCGGGCAAATCTACCCTTGTGAACCTGGTGGGCCGCTTCTTCGAACCGACGAAAGGAAGGATCCTGATCGACGGCGTAGATTACAGGGAGCGATCCCAGTTATGGCTGCACAGCCAGATCGGCTATGTACTGCAGAACCCGCATTTGTTCTCAGGGACAGTCCGGGAGAACATCCGTTACGGGAGGCTTACGGCTACTGACGAGGAGGTCGAGGAGGCGGCAGGGAACGTGTCGGCAGACGAGGTCGTGAGGAAGCTTGAGAAGGGATATGACAGCGACGTAGGAGAGAGCGGCGGGAGGCTCTCTACCGGAGAGAAGCAGTTGATCTCTTTTGCCAGGGCGATCCTGGCCAGTCCCAGTATCTTCGTGTTGGATGAAGCGACTTCCTCCATCGACACGCAGACGGAGCAGTTGATCCAACAGGCGACTGCGAGGCTGCTCAAGGGGCATACTTCCTTCATCATCGCACACAGGCTGTCGACGATCCGTCAGGCTGATCTGATCCTGGTGGTGAAGGACGGGAAGATCATTGAGCGGGGAACCCACAAGGAGCTGCTTGGCGTCAGAGGATATTATTATGAGCTGTATTCCAGACAGTTTGAGGAAGAGGCTTCTATGAGGGCATTCCAGAATTTTTAAGAACCATTTGTGTTTCTCGCCGTATATTAGAGATGAGGTGGGAAAATGAATGGTATGATATGGACATTACTTGGGACACTTCTGACCTTCTCGGTGACGACGCTTGGAGCGGCGGGAGTGTTCTTCGTGAAGAAGGATATGGGAGGCAGGATTCAGAGCGGCTTTCTAGGGTTTGCCGGAGGGGTGATGATCGCTGCTTCGGTGTGGTCGCTGCTGCTTCCGGGGATCGAATTCGCGGAGGAGAACGGGCAGATCAGCTGGCTTGTGATGACCGGCGGGTTTCTTCTGGGCGTGTTGCTTCTTCTGGCGGTGGATTATCTGATCGGGAGATGGGAGAATTTTGGGGTGAAGAAGAATACCGCCATGTTGGTGACGGCGATCACAGCCCATAATATCCCGGAAGGGATGGCGATCGGGCTTGCGTTCGCACTGGCGGCACAGAATCCGGAGGATGCGGCGCTATTTTCCGGGGCGGCAGCGCTTGCCCTTGGGATCGCGATCCAGAATTTCCCGGAGGGGACCGCGGTTGCCCTGCCGCTGATCCAGAACGGGTTCAGTAAGAAGAAAGCATTCCTGATCGGAAGCATGTCGGCGGTGGTGGAGCCGGTGTTCGGTGTTGCGGCGGCAGCGCTTGCGGGGACGGTGAGGGCGGGTATGCCCTGGTTCCTGTCGCTTGCGGCGGGGGCGATGATCTATGTGGTCGTTCAGGAGCTGATACCGGAAGCCAATGCGGGAGAGAATGAGAAGTCCGGGACTCTGGGATTCATTGTTGGTTTTCTGGTGATGATGATCCTGGATGTGGCACTTGGATAAGGAAGGAGATACATATGAGACGAAGCCATATAGCGGCCGTTGCATTAGCGGCGGCCGCAGCCGTATGCGGATTGGCAGGATGTACGAAGGATGAAGGAGAGATAGAGAAGGGGAAGCTGTCCATACTTGAGAAGGAGAATCCGGAGGATGAGACGGAGCTGTCTGTCCTGTATACGGGAGAGAATATCGGATGGACGGCTGCGATGGAGGAGCTGTGCGAAGAATTCACAAGCGAACATCCAGGTATCTCTATCGTCACAGAGCATTCCAACAACGGAAGCTATACGGAGCAGTTGAAAGCCAAGGAAGCGCTGGGGGAATTCCCGGATATCTTCGAGATAGAGGATCCATATATGTTCCTTGAGGCAGATAAGCTTGGGCCGATCTCAGCCGATCTTGGGAAGCTTGCCAAGAACCCCATCCAGATCGACGGGGCGGTCTATACACTCCCGTTCTATGATACTTCTATCGGGATCATCTACAATCAGGTTATATTCAAGCAGTATGGGCTGTCCGTACCGGCTACTTATGATGAATTTATCAGTGTGTGCGAGACGCTTAAGGAGAATCATGTGGCGCCTCTTGCAGTGGGAGGAAGCCGAAGCGACACCAACAGCAATTGGCTGAATTATTTCTTCCTCACCAGGGTAGAGGCGAAGAATCCCGGATGGCAGAAGAAGAGGGAAGCCGGCGAGGTATCCTTCCAGGATGAGGATATGCTTGAGGTCCTGAAGGAATATCAGGAATTCATGAGCGGCAGCTTCGTTCTTGAAGATTCCATCAATATGAATGATAATCAGATCATTGTACAGCTCCTGAATCAGAAGGCTGCGATGTTTCTGACAGAGCCAAGTATGTTTACAGAGATCCTGGAATCCTACCCGCTGGCCAGCGAATCGGATAAGACGACCCTGGGTGAAGAGCTTGAGGAGGATCCGCTGCAGTTCCGAATGGGCTGGTTCTATATGCCGGATCAGAAGGGGGAACCGGTGGTGATCCATAAGTCAGGATCGCAGCTTGCGATCTCAAGGGAATGTGCCGCGGATCCAGAGAAGAAGGCGGCGGCAGAGAAGTTCCTGAAATTCAGCTATCAGAAGGAGAATTACCGCAAGATTCTGCAGGCGATGTATGCCATGCCTACGACGAAGGACGCCGTACTGTATGCGGCGCCAATCGTGCAGCAGAATCTCCTTACTTCTTACCGGTATGCGGATAAGATCGAGACATATTTCGGTAATTTTGAGACGCCGGAGAATTTCACGCAGGATATGGAGAATATCTTGTATTCTCTGGCAACGAATACCATTCATGTGGAGACGGCGGCAAGGCGGCTGGATGAATCATGGAATGATGCGCAGACCATACATTAGGAGAAGAGGAATGAGACACAGAGAAGGGAAAGAGCGGCCGTTTGTCAGCCTGTTTATCAAGTCCGTAGTCGTGCTGATACTGATCGGGATCCTGCCGCTGCTGGTGATGGGGATCGCGATCTACAATGCGTATGCGGAATCCATCAAGGAGAATCTGCTGTCTAATATGTACCGGACCACGTTGTCTATCGGCAGAGGGGTGGAGAGTGTGTACCAGGATATGGTGGACAATACGAATTATCTGTATGAATACCGGATCACCGGGTATGATTACTTCTATGAACTCATGGAGGATGATTCTATACAGGAGAAGCGAAGGACGGTGATGATGTCGGGGATCCTTGAATCCATCCTGTACCGGAATCCCTGCATTGACCATGTGTTCTTCATAACGGTGGACGGAAGGCAGTATTCGGTAGTCCGTTCCTCGGAGGCTGTGCTCTCTTCGGAGGCTGCCGAGAGATGGAACCGGCAGTATTATGACAGGGATCGGAAGCAGGCGCAGCTGATACCGACGCATCTGACGGATTACTATTACTATCCGCAGATGTTGGATTTCACCATAGCCAGGAATATCAGGAATACCAAGACGATCCAGTCAGCCGACGAAGAGGTGATCGGAACCTTGTATATTGACGTCAATATCAAGGCATTGTCCGATGTGGTAAATGAAACGGAATTGAACGCGGGAAGCGAGATGTATATCGTAGACAAGAAGGAGAAAGTATTCGTCTATCACCCGGATGCGGGCCGGATCAATCAGGAATTGGGAGAACTGGCAGAATATCTGCCTGAAATGGATGCCCGGTATCAGTACATAATCGCAGACGGCATGTACTATATCTACAGTTACATCGAAGGGACCGACTGGATCGCGGTTCACAAGATTCCCAGGTTCAACCTGGAGAACAGCTATCAGGAGATCCGTAACAATACGATACTGATCATCTGTATCAGCGTGGTTTTGCTTCTGTTCTTGTATTATTTCTATTCCAGGAAGACCAGCATGCCGATCCTGCAGCTGAAGACAGCCATGGAGAAGATTCAGCAAGGGGAGCTTGATACCAGGGTAACGGTGGAGTCGAATGATGAGATCGGGTTCCTTGCGAAGGGATTGAATAAGATGACGGAGAATCTGCAGGGGCATATCAAGAAGGTCTATATCGCGGAGATCCGGCAGAGGGAGGCACAGATCGAGATCTTGAAGACGCAGATACAGCCCCACTATCTCTATAATACATTAGATGTGATCCGTATGACGGCGGTGATGAATGACGATTTCCAGACGGCGGGTCTTCTGGACGGGCTTTCCGGGCAGTTAAAATACCTGATCGGCGGGGCGAGGGAGATCGTCACATTGCGGGATGAGATTGAGAATGTGGAGAATTACTTCAAGATCGTCAGGGTTCGCTACGAGAACCGGTTTGATCTGGAGATCAATGTGGATGAAGAGCTTCTAAGCCTTAAGGTGCCCCAACTGATTCTTCAGCCGGTCGTTGAAAATGCGGTGAAGTATGGGCTGCGTCCGAGGGAGGCGAGCGGCATTATCGCGGTCAATGTACAGGTGGAAGAAGATAAGCTCCTGATCAGTGTGATGGACAATGGTCTTGGCATGACGCCCCAGAAGCTTAAGGAAGTGCAGGAGCTGCTTAAGAATAAGGAGACGGTGAATCATCCCAGGAGCAAGAAGGCGAGTATCGGCCTTAAGAATGCCCATGACAGGGTAAAACTGATCCTTGGGGAAGAGTATGGGATGGAGATCATCAGCTACGAAGGAATTGGGACGATCGTCAAATACATATTACCGGTAATGAGAGAAGAGGAGAAATGGACCGTACCGATAATGAAGGAGGAGGAGAGCCATGTTTAAGGTGATACTGGCAGATGATGAGCCGGTGATCATAAGAGGGCTTAGGAAATTGATCGCATGGGACAAGCTGGACGCAGAGGTGATCGCGGATGCCTGCGACGGAGAGGAGCTGCTTCGCAAGGTGCAGAAGCTCCAGCCGGATATCATCGTCTCAGACGTGGCGATGCCCAAGATGACGGGTCTGGATGTGATCGAGGAGATCAGGAAGAACGATTGGAATGTGAAGGTTATATTCTTAAGCGGCTATCAGGAATTCGACTATGTGAAGAAGGCTTTGAGCCGGGAAGCCGTGGATTATCTGCTTAAGCCGGTTGGGAAGGAAGAACTGGAGCATGCCATTACCAGGGCAGAGCAGATGCTTCGCACAGACCATCCCATGGAATACTGGCAGGCGAGAAAGAATGATGTAGAGCAGGTGTTCCAGAAGATCAACTCGGAATATGAGTCAAGGAACCTGTATCAGCATTTTCAGGAGATCGGGATCGATACGGCAGGAAAGGTGTTCGTGGGAGTCAGCCTGATGCTTCCGCCTTCTTTCGGCGCGCGCATGGAAGACCAGAATATGTATGAGCTGATGCGGTTCTCCATCTTCCAGAAGATCAATGAACATCTGAAACAGAATAAGAACGGATTCGTGATCAAGCGGGATATAGATATCAACAATCTGATCCTTCTGGGGAATGACGAGAAAGAGGTGGGGGAGGAGGTCGCGTGGATCTGCCGGTGGATCCGGGAGCAGTATCATGTGCGGCTGGTCGTTGGGATCGGGAAGGCGGCGGAGCAGATCAGCGAACTGAAATATGCGTATAAGACGGCCAAGTTCTCCTGCCAGCTTTATTATTTCTGTGAGGAGGATGTAATACGGTATGACGGGATAACGCGGGAATTTCATTCCTCCTTCGATGATTATACGGAGATGTACAGCCGGATGCGGCAGGCCATTTTCAACAGGGAAGAGGATTGGATCAATGATCTGGAGGCGTTGATGGATACCATAGAGAACCTGCATTACGGCAACCGTTATGCAGCGGAGAACCGCTGCGTCGCCATGCTGCTGGATTTGCTCAGGGAGATACAGGAATATACGAAGCTTAACGAGAAGGACCGGAAGAGTTTCGAGACATTTGTATCCAACACCAGGCAGATGAATACATACAGAGAATTGCGGTTATTCATCAGGAAGAATCTCAAGAGCTTCGTGGAAGGCGCGCTCTCGGCGGAAAATGTCAAGGAGAGAGATGTGATTCGGCATGTAAAATATTACATCAGGGAACATTACGCGGAGGATATCAAGCTGGGGAAGCTGGCAGATATGGTTTATATGAATCCTTATTATTTCAGTTCCTTCTTCAAGAAGGAGACGGGTCAGAACTTCAAGAACTATCTGATCGAGGTGCGGATGAAGGCGGCGGTCAAGCTTCTGATGGAATCAGACGTCACCTCATATCATCTGGCGAATGCGGTCGGCTATAAGGATGTGAAGACATTTGTGGAGAAATTCAGAGGATATTACGGGGAGACGCCGACGGAATATAAAAAAAACAGGAAAGAAAACGGGGTTTTTTAATATCTTCTGGTGAGAATTTAAGAATTGGAATCGGAAATATTGATTAAAAAAACAATTCATATTATCCTCATTTTATACAAAATGTATAGAAGGAAGACAAATGCGAAGCATTTTTGAAAACGTCTTCCGACGAATTGCCGCCGAACGAAAAGTGAGGGGGCGCTACATTAAAGGAGGTAGGATTATGAAAAGAAAATTGATTGCGGCGTTATTATGCGGAACAATGGTGCTGTCCATGGCGGCATGCTCCGGCGGCGGAGATTCCAGTTCTTCAGACGGAGGCGGAGATGGGGAAGCTTCCTCAGACGGCGGGAAGACGGTAGAACTGTGGACCTGTTGGACAGAAGGCGCGGATACGGAAAAGGCCGGCACAGAGCAGATCGCGAAGTGGGAAGAAGAGACTGGCAATAAGGTAAACCAGACAAACTTTACTTATGATATGCTTCACGAGAAGATCCTGACGGCTGCGGCCGGCGGCAATGTTCCGGATCTGATCTGGGGACTTCCAGAGTATGTAGGCGAGTTCTACAATATGGGAATCCTTGAGGATCTGACAGATCGTTTTAACGGATGGGATGACAAGAGCGCCCTGTCTGACGCGGTTGTGAATGCTATGACCATCGACGATAAGATCATTGGAGTTCCGTATGAGATGACGGTTCGTGCATATCTGGTGCATGAGGATCAGTTCAAAGATGCGAATGTAGAGACGCCTGCTACCTGGGAAGACCTGCTGAAACTGACGGATTACAAGGAGAAGAACGGACAGTATCCGACAGAACTTGCCTGCACAGGCGTGCGTTCTGCACAGGAGCTTCTGGTATATCTGGCGCAGTATGATCTTGAGATTGCATCTGCCCAGGACGGCGGAAAATACAAATGTACCTGGAATGACAACAAAGAAGAGCTTGAGAACGCGACGAAGGTATTCCAGTTCTATAAGGATCTGGTTGACAAGGGAATTATCGACGAGAACTGCAAGAACTGGGGCTGGGAAGAGACAGACGAGAACTTTGCAACAGGTATCGTAGGTTCCTATGTAACAGGAAACTGGCTTGCTGAGAGAGAAGAAGGCAATGCAGATACCATGGGTGACGTATTGGTTGCTCCGATCCCATATCCGTCTGACGGACAGGCTGCTACATACATGGAATGTAAACCGCTCTTTATCCTGTCTGACAGCAAGAACAAGGAGGAAGCTTTTGATCTGGCATGTGCATTCTGCAGCAAAGAGTGGCAGGAAGCAGGATTTGCCGACAGATCTCCTCGTTCAGACGTATCTACAGACAGCAAATGGAGCAAGGATTTCCAGGCATTGTCCGATACCGGTATCACATTCCCGCCGGTAACCTTAGGCGGCGTGACACAGGCAATGCAGGACGCCATGGCGAAGGTCCTTCAGGAAGGCGAATCACCGGAAGAGACAGCGAAGTGGCTGTGTGACGCGGTAAATAAGTCTCTGGAAGATTCAGGAGAGCTTAGCGAATAATGTAATTCAACGAAAAGGGGCTGCTGCAGAGGATGCAGCATAGCCCCTTTTGGCAGTAGAACTGGAGGGAAGATATGAAAACGTCATCCAAATTGACACGAGACCAGAGGAAGCTTAAGACTGCATTTATTATGCTGCTGCCTGCCCTGGTGTTCCTTGCATTGCTGATCGCATTTCCGTTAGGGAAGGTAATCCATGATGCATTTACCCATGTACATCTGATCAATAAGTCAATGACCGGATTTGCTGGGATTGAGAATTTTAAGACGATCACAGAAGACGAGCATTTTGTCCAGGCGGTGAAGAATACGATACTCTGGACCATATTCTCGGTTGCGGGAGAATATCTGATGGGGATGATCACGGCTGTGCTGTTAAATCAGAAGTTTAAGGGGCGCGCGATCTTTCGGACCTGCATCTTTATCCCATGGCTGGTTCCGATTATCGTTGCCGGTATGACCTGGGACTGGATGCTGAACCCGGAGTTCGGTATCGTCAACTATATGCTGAAAAACATGGGACTGATCAGTAATTCTATTAATTTCCTGGGAGATTCGAAATATGCCCTTGCAACGGTGATCTTCGTTAATATCTGGCGAAGCTTCCCGTATTATACCATATCCTTCTTATCGGCGATGCAGTCGATCCCGGGGGATCTGGCAGAGGCGGCGTCCATCGACGGGGCCGGGATGTTTAGAAGGTTCTTCAGCGTAACATTGCCGCAGCTTCGGTCGGTATCGCTGATCATCTTATTCATCCATGTGATCTGGACGGCAGTGAATTTCGACTTTATCTGGGTTATGACAGAGGGCGGCCCAAACTATGCGACCGAGACGCTTCCGGTTATGATCTACCGGTACTCCATGCGCAAGTTTGATGTAGGTGCGGCTTCCGCGTTGTCTACCATGATGTTTACGGTGATGGTGGTCTTATTCATCTTCTATTACCGCAAGAGATCACAGCTCAGCGAAGATATGGCATAGGAAAGGAGAGATGTGAGATGTTGAACAAGAGAAACCGCAAGATTGCCCAAGTGGTTACATACGTGTTGCTGGTAGTATTTTCTGTATATTGTATCTTCCCGTTCGTGTGGATGGTGATCTCTGCGCTGAAGCCTAAGACGGAGATCCGAACGGCGACGCCCTCCTTCGCTATCATAGAACCGACCCTTGAGAATTTCAAGAGAGTGCTGTTCGATGTGGGATTCCTGAATTATATCAAGAACAGCCTGTTGGTGTCGGTAGTGGCCTGTGTGCTGTCCATGATCGTTGCCATATTGGCGGGGTATGCGCTGAGCAGGTATTTTAAATTGAAGCTGGTGAAGGCATCCAACCTTGCCATGATGCTGTCACAGATGATTCCGGGCGTACTGCTTCTGGTTCCGCTGTATCTGATCATGCAGAGGCTCCATGTGCTGGAATCTTACCTGTCATTGATCCTGGCGTATACGACGTTCGTGATCCCGCTGTGTACCTTTATGATGAGCAGCTTCTTCGACACGGTGCCTCTTGCACTCGAGGAGGCGGCGGAGATAGACGGATGCAGCAAGGCACAGACGATCCTCAGGATTATCCTGCCGCTGTCGATTCCAAGTCTGGTGTCTACAGGGCTGTATGCATTTATCAATGCGTGGAATGAGTTCATGTTCGGGTATATCTTCATTTCCACGGATCAGTACCGTACACTGACGCCGGCGATTATGCTCTTTAAAGGGGCCAATACCATTGACTGGGGCGGACTGATGGCTGGATCCGTGATCGCGGTGATCCCGGTGACGCTGATCTTCCTGTTCCTGCAGAGGTACTTCCTGGCCGGATTAATGAGCGGGTCTGTGAAGGGGTAGCAATAGGACGGATTCACTGCTGCGAGTACCATTGGTATGAACAGTAGTGCAGAAAGGAGAGTGTTAAAATGAGACGGATAGAGATATGTGAGAATGGACTTCACATGGTGTGGGAGATCACGGACAGTAATGAGATCAAGCTGCTGCATTTCTCGGCGCTGCCATTTTCGGAGACGGATCTTACATCAGATACGGGTACCCAGTCCTTTTATCCGGTTGAGATACTGGTGTCCGGACAGGACCGGGTAGGAGAGCGTCATGGATCGAAATACATCCAGACTTCGCCCGGATACCGCATGAAATATAAGGATTTCAAGGATTACAGGAATGAAAAGGGACGCAAGCTTGAGGTCACAACGGAGGACAAGGAGACAGGGATCCTGGCAGTGAGCCATGTGCAGTTCTATGACGGGATCGCGGTAATCCGCTCCTGGACGGAAGTGACGAATGCAGGGGAGGAACCGCAAGGATTGGAGTATGTGTCTTCCTTCGCGTTAAATGGAATCGAGAAGGAGGGAATGAAGGACTTCGATGATAAGCTCAAGCTCTATATTCCTCACAACGCATGGCAGAAGGAGCTGCACTGGAACAGCTATCTGCCCAAAGACCTGGGGTTATCCTTATCTCAGCCTTATGGGATGTACCGTTCTTCCAAGACGATCGGAATAGGGAACACCGGTAACTGGTCTGCCAAAGAATACCTGCCTATGGGGTATCTGGAGAATCTGGAGACGAACTCGGCGCTCTACTGGCAGATCGAGCACAACGGCTCCTGGTACTGGGAGATCAGCGACCAGGACGGGCATGTGTATCTGAAATTAAGCGGTCCTACAGAGCATCATAACCACTGGTGGAAGAACCTGAAGCCTGGGGAGACCTTCGTCACGGTACCGGTGAGCGTGGGAAGCTGCGCCGGCGGATTCGACGAGGCCATGGGAGAACTGACGAAATACCGCAGGGCGATCCGCCGTGTGAATGACGATAATAAGAACCTGAAAATCATCTTCAACGACTATATGAACTGTCTCTTCGGCGATCCGACCACGGAGAAGGAGATCCCGCTGATCGACAAGGCTGCGGAAGCCGGATGCGAATACTACTGTGTGGACTGCGGCTGGTATTCTGACGGCTACTGGTGGGACGGAGTCGGAGAGTGGCTTCCGTCCAGGAAGCGTTTCCCGGGCGGGCTTCGGGAAGTGATGGACTATATCCGAAGCAAAGGCATGATTCCGGGAGTCTGGCTGGAGCTTGAGGTCATGGGGATCAAATGTCCCAAGGCAGACCGGGTTCCGGACGACTGGTATTTTACCCGCCACGGGAAGAGGGTCTACGACAGGAGCCGTTATCAGCTTGATTACAGAAACCCGGAGGTTCGGGAGCATGCGACGGAGGTCATTGACCGACTGGTAAATGAATATGGTGTGGGTTACATTAAGATGGATTACAATATCGAGCCGGGAATCGGAACAGAGTTGAATGCCGACAGTTTCGGCGACGGGCTTCTGGGGCACAACCGGGCATATCTTGCGTGGCTGGACGGAATATTTGAGAAATATCCGGAGCTGATCATCGAGAACTGCTCGTCAGGAGGGCTTCGGATGGATTATGCCATGCTGTCCCGTTACAGCATCCAGTCCACCAGCGACCAAGAGAACTATGTGCGGTACGCTACGATCGCGGCGAATTCACCTTCTGCGCTGACGCCGGAACAGTCGGCGATCTGGTCTTATCCGCTGACCGAAGGGGATCGGGAAGAGGTCATCTACAATATGGTCAATGCAATCCTTATGAGGATCCATCAGAGCGGTCATCTGGCGGAGCTTAGCGAAGAGCGGATGGACTGTGTGAAGGAGGCGCTTGACTTCTATAAGTCGATCCGGGGAGATATCAAAGAGTCGCTGCCCTACTGGCCGCTGGGTATCTCGGCTTACAAGGATCCGTGGGTGAGCCTTGGACTACGTGTGCCGGGGAAGGATTATCTGGCCGTGTGGAGACGAAACAGCCAGTTTGCCATGACGGCTATTCCGGTAAAACATCTGAGAGGGAAGGATGTAGAGGTCGTGTGCGGGTACCCGAAGGCGGGAGACTGCAAGTGGAGATGGAATAAAGAGGCAGGGGAGCTTACGGTTGAGCTTCCGGCGCCGGTGAGTGCACGTGTGTTCCGGTTAAGATATTAAGAACGGATGTGGGCTTTAATCATGGATTGTTTTGCAAATAAATTATAGCAAAGGCTTTACACTGCGATCACCGGTTGATATAATAAAAGTGACAAGTAAACGGCACTTATTAAAAGGTGGTGAACGATATGGGTATGAGCGACCAGCAATTTGAAGTTTATAACGCTTTGATAACTTTTGTTGATGAATTAATTGACAGAGAGACAGATGAAAATGAAAAAGAAAAGCTAAAAATACGCAAGAAAAACATTCTTGCGAATAATAAAGAAATAAACTAATTAAGGTGTAAAGTCTTTAGCGAATTAGTAAGGACTTTACACCTTTACTATTCTTATAATTTTTCTCTGATTGCCGATATAAAATATAAATAATGATTTATAGTGTTTGGTAGGTATCTGGTTAAGGGAGGTGTATCTTTGTGAATTTTAATATGATCCAGTCGTTGAATGCATATACAAGGAATATGGAGATGCAGATGAAGTGGCAGCAGAAGAAGGCGAACAGCGACTTTACTGCGGACGGGAGTATGAAGCTGGATGCGGTAAGCCGGCAGGCGGAAGAGATCAGACAGGCCCAGGCGGATGGTTCGGCGAAGCTTGCCGCACAGATCAGGACGAAGCTTGCGAACGGTAAGAAGCTGACGGCGGAAGAGATGGAGTATCTGCAGAAGAACGATCCGCAGATGTATCAGAAGGTGAAGTCTATCGAAGCAGAGCAGAAGAATTATGAGAATGAGCTTAAGAGATGTAAGACGAAGGAAGAAGTCCAGCGCGTGAGGACGAACCATGCGGCAGCTTCTCTAAGTGCGGTAAATAATATCAAGAATAATCCGAACATACCTGAGGGTAAAAAATTGGAGCTGATCTGGCAGGAACATATGAAGAATCAGGCTTTGGAGGAAGTCACGAAGGAATTCGTGGAGAGCGGCAAGTATGCTAAGCTTCCGACAGAGGCGGAGAAGGCCAAGGCCGAGAAGGAACTGGAAGAGGCGAAGAAGGCCGAGAAGGGCATCGAAGATCCGGAAGAGAAGATCGAGGAGGAGACCGAAGCCAAGAGTGATTCTGAGGCGGATGACGTGAAAGAGACGGAGCGGGCAGACGGAGTGGATGATTCATCGCAGGAGAATCAGATTGACGCAGCGAAGGCTCATGAAGCCGTTGAAAGGAGCAGGGCAGCCCTGCAGAAGCATGAGTTGACCCGCATGGAAGCTGAGACAACCCCGGAGGCTTTGAAGGTGAAGAGAGCCAAGGCCAGAGCGGCATACGAAGGCGTGCAGATGGAAGCACCGAGACAGCTTATGGATGTGAAGGTTGATTAATAATAGCGTTGCGTAGTATTCCGATTTTACAGCTATGTTTCCTTACAGTTTTATCATAAGCAATTCTTACGCCCAGGATTCGTCCAGTGTATTTGGGAGATCCAGTAATTCCAAGATTATTATTCGTCTTCCCATGAATCTATCCCCTTTCTTCTTAAACTTGAATATGAATTTCTGATCCTCTGTGATTAAAAAGGGTATTGCAAGAGCATGGAGTTGTCCATGCTCTTTTTGCGGGGAATATTCAGGGCGTATTTTTCGATATTATTTATGCATGCAAACTTGACTTGACGCGTAAACATGTTATTATTATAAAGAAGTATGATAGCGAAAGGAGAAGACAGAATGGCAAATCTAAAAAGCAGATTCAGGCAGGTTTTTGCATGTATGCTGGCAACCGGAATGCTGGTTGGCGGGCTGAGTCTTACGGCATTGCCGGTATCTGCGGAAGACCAATACCAATCCGGGGATTTTGGTTCTGGCAAATTGACAGGTGTAAGCCTGGATGTATATAGATACTTGAAAGAAGAGATTAAGAAGACAGCGGCAGGAAGCAGGCAGAGTGCGGAATATGATATCTCGTCTATAGTCCAGACGCTGGGAGAAGCAGAGGAACTCAACACCAGTCTTGAGACCATTAACGATTATCTTCTGATGGATTGCCCGTATGATTTATATTGGTATGACAAATCTGCCAAGGATGCGAACCCGGGCGTGGCGGGTGCGATCAGGCTCAATTATAATTATACAAGCAGCGGGCAGGCCAAGGATGTGATCGTCAGGATGCTGGTTTCCAAGGAGTACCGGTCAGAGAATTCGGCGGGCAGCGGTGAGTCCTGGTACTATACTGTAGATACAGGGCGTACCCAGAAGGCAAGGACGATTCCTGCGATAGCTCAGGATATTGTGAATGCTCATGCAGATAAGTCCGATTATGAGAAGCTGCTTGCCTATAAGAATGCGATCTGCGATCTGGTAGTCTACGATGAGGCTGCTGTCGGGCCGAATTATCAGCTTTCTAACGAGCCGTGGCAGTTGATATCCGTATTTGACGGAGATCCGAACACCAATGTTGTCTGTGAGGGGTATTCCAAAGCGTTTCAGTATCTCTGTGATCTGTCAGAGTTCGATAATGCAAGATGCTACACGGTTTCCGGCGGGATGGCAGGCGGGACGGGATCAGGATTTCATATGTGGAATATCGTTACTATTGACGGTGCGAATTATATGACGGATGTGACCAATTGTGACGCGGGCACTGTCGGCGCGCCGAATCTGTTATTTCTGGCGGCTCCTTCAGAAGGAAGCTGGGATACACAGTATAATTTCTCGGCAGGGATTAACTATAAGTACGATAATGTTATGAACGGATTGTTCGGCGAGAGTATTTTGAAGCTGGCTGACAAGAGCTATGAAGCGCCGACTAACCCTGGCTCGTCTGGGCAGCCGGATAATTCCGGTGATCAGACTCCTATTGCGCAGCCAGATAATTCAGGAAATCCGGCTATCTCAGATAATTCGGGCAGTACCGGGAATTCGGATGCTTCCGGACAGCCGGCTCCTATTGCGCAGCCGGATAATTCGGCAGGCTCCGATACCTCAGACAAGAAAGAACAGTCGGAGAAAACTGATGATACCAAGAAGAAAAAGAAGACAAAGAAGACAGGAAACGCTAAAAAACAGGATACATCAGAGACAGACAACATAGAGAAATCAAAACTTGGCATGGAAATCCTTGACCCTGCCGTTCAAGGTGAATATCAGGTGGTAGAAGAGGGTATCAGGGCCACATATGTGAAGAATGGTGATGATCTGGAATTCGTCGACGCGTCTAAGATTGAAGATGTGGTGAGGGGCAAGTTAACACAGAAGCATAAGCTTGCTGCAACGGATGTCCAGGTTCATGAGATTGCGCTTAAGGTCAAGAATGACAAGGGTGAGTGGGAGGATGCCGCGGCAGAGAAGTTCCCCAAGAGCGGAATCAAGATCACTATGCCTTATCCAACGGGAACGAATAAGAATTTCCAGTTCTACGGGCAGCATCTGTTTGCAGAAGACGTGAACGGATATAAAGCAGGAACGATAGAAAATCTGGAGATCACGAAGGAGGACGGCGGAATATCCTTCGTTGTACATGGATTGTCACCGGTGTCTATTGGATGGAGTGATCAAGAAACGGAAGAGGATGCAACGGACTCCCAGGAAGCTGTGTCCGATCAGACGAGCAGGAATACTTCTCAGCGATCAGATTCTGGAAGCGATCAGCAGAAAACCCGCACGAAAAGTCCGAAGACGGCGGATGACAGTGCCATTATGTTCTATGTAGTTCTAATGTTGTTGGCGGTGGGAACTGGAAGTGTCTATAGGAGGAGAATTCGATTATAATGGATTTAAACAAATTTAAATGGACGAGAGAGCCTGAGCATTATATCATCGGCAAGGATACAATTGAGATTATTACGAAACCGCATACGGATCTGTGGCAGAGAACTTATTATCATTTTCAGAATGACAATGCTCCGGTACTGCAGATGGAGACAGAGGAGAAATATTTTAGTTTCGTTGTAAAGACGGAATTTCATGAGAGTCATCACAGGTTTGACCAGTGCGGTATCGTCATGTATCTGGACAGTGAGAATTGGCTGAAAGGTTCTATCGAATATGAAAATGATGAGTATCAGCATTTGGGAAGCGTAGTGACGAATAACGGGTATTCAGATTGGGCGACGACAGTGATTGACGCTTCGGTGAAATCCATGTGGTATCGGTTTAGCCGGAGAGAAAATGATTACTGTATCGAATGCTCAAGAGACGGTATTAGATTTGAACAGATGAGAATCTGCCATATGCACGGCGGAAAGGGGAAGATTCAGTTTGGGATCTATGCCTGCTCGCCGGAGGAATCTTCATTTAAGGCGGTATTTTCTAATCTGCAGATGATGGAATGCCAGTGGAAGGCGCATGACGGGCAGCAGCCAGACTAATATAGTTAGAAAGAGATAACTGTCAGACTTCGAGAGCTTTGACAGTTATCTCTTTATCTTTGAAAGCTTGGGAGTGATTATCTTCGCAGTAACAGAATCAAACTACTACTTCAAGGATCACTCTATCGCCGCAGATAATTTCCTTTGCGCCCGGTATCTTATGCTTATTAAAATTGAAGCTGAGCAGATAGCCTTTTTGAACATGATATGCGTCCAGGTAGTCTGCCAATTGGGCTTCTCCGCGTTTATTATATTCGTTTCCGCGCCAAATCTTGATTTCTATGATGTATTGTACTCCGCGGTAATCGACGATTACATCGGTTCGTCCATTATCCCGTGTCCGTGATTCGATATAGTAATTCCCAGTGCCGTTGATGATTGGTTTTAGATACAGCAGGAAAAATTTCCGCCCATTTTCTTCGATGAATTTTTCATCGGCAGAACTGTATAGATCGTTCCAGTGTGTCATGAATTTTTTCAGTACCAGATCCATATCTAAGAAGCCGTTTTTAATAAATTGGTTCTTGTCAATGTTCCCTTCTGTAAAGAGCTGATTCCCAACTTCCTTCTCGAATAAGAAGTAATTATAGAAGCAAGTCTCGAAAATCCGGTTGGCGATTACCAAGGTTCCCTGTTCGTTCTTCACAAAACCAAACATGGATGCGATATCAATAACGGTGTTCTCAGGATTGTATGAGATTCTGTAACCTTTGAATAAGATCGCCTGTACAATCTCCTTTAATTCAGGATAATCGATAAGCTTATTAATAAGAGAACCAAACAGAGGATTTTTTGTGTAAAACAAGATCTTCACTGCTTCAAGGAATCCTTCTTTTGTCCAGGCAGAAGATGGATTCGGGAAGTTGGGAGTGCCGGCAATTTTCTCATCTATAAGTTTACAGATCCGGGAAACCAGATATGGATACCCGGAGGTATAGGCATAAAGGAGATCTGCGATCAGAGCAGTATTCATTCCTGTATGACGGTCCTGCTCATATTCTGTAAGCATCTCCTGTATTTCAAGAGACTGAAAACTCATAGATACATCAAATTCTGCCGCGATGTTCCACGGGCTGTTTTTTTGATGTTCCTTATCTGAGCGAATTTTTAATTTTAGATTTCTAATATCGTATACACCAGCCAGAATCACAGAATGAAAGGTAGGTCGCTGCCGCATCTTGAGATACTTATTACGAAGCATACCCAAAAATGACAAGAAAATCTCTTGATTTCCCGCCTGATCCACTTCATCGATAAGCAAGACAACCGGTTTGTCAGCTGTTTTACATATGTTTGAGATTAAATTGGATATAGCAGGGAAATTAACGGCAGTAGTGTCAGACTGCCGTATATTTTCCAAAGCATCCCTTGCAGAATCAGCGATGCCATCTGTCTCGCCATATGCAATAGCATCGAACAGAAGCCCGGAGAATATCTTGCAAAAAGCAGATTCACTGCGGTAGGATTCTTCGGACAGTCCTTCGAAGCTGATATAGAACACAGAATAAGATTTTCGAAGCTGTTCGCTTAGCCTGTCAAGGGTGGTTGTCTTTCCATATTGACGTCCTCTGTTGATAGAGAAATACTTCCTGTTATCAACTAGTTTTTGTATTTGTCTGATTCGCGGATCCAGATTCACCATATAGTGTTCATCAGGATAACAGGGGCCCTCTGTGTTAAAATATCTTGCCATATGCAATCGCTCCTTTATAACGATTCTGCAATATGCCGTGCTACATACACGCCGCTTGCCGAAGCGTGGGAGAGAGAATGTGTTACTCCGCTTCCGTCCCCTATGATATAGAGCCCTTTAAACCGGCTCTCCAGGTTTTCATTGATATCTACTTCCATGTTGTAGAACTTCACCTCTACACCGTAGAGCAGGGTATCGTCATTGGCAGTTCCCGGTGCGATCTTATCCAGGGCATAGATCATCTCCATAATGCCGTCCAGGATCCTCTTAGGCAGCACAAGGCTTAAGTCTCCGGGCGTGGCGGCAAGGGTTGGAGTTACCAGCCCTTCCTGGATCCGGTTGGCGGTGCTCCGCCGTCCTCTCACCAGATCTCCGAACCGCTGTACGATCACACCCCCGCCGAGCATGTTCGAAAGCCTGGCGATACTCTCACCGTAGCCGTTGCTGTCCTTGAAAGGCTCGGAGAAATGCTTGGCAACCAGCAGGGCAAAGTTCGTATTCTCTGTCTGATGCTCGGCATCTTCGTAACTGTGTCCGTTGACGGTGACGATGCCGTTGGTATTCTCATTCACCACGATACCGTAAGGATTCATACAGAAGGTACGGACGTTGTCTTCGAACTTCTCCGTGCGGTAGACGATCTTGCTCTCATATAATTCATCGGTCAGGTGTGAGAAGATAACGGCAGGAAGCTCCACGCGTACCCCGATATCCACACGGTTGGACTTGGTCGGGATGTCAAGCTCGTGGCAGATCTTCTCCATCCACTTGCTTCCGCTTCTTCCGACGGAGATGATGCATTTCTTACAATTCGCAGACTGTTCTCCATAATGAACACGGTAGCCGTCTTCAAGACATTCCACGCTGTCTATCGCAGTGTTGAAATGAAAATCCACCTGATCCTTCAATTTGTCATATAATTTCTCCAAAACCACATAATTGATATCCGTTCCCAGATGGCGGACGGAAGCATCCAGAAGCTTGAGCTTATTCTGCAGGCAGACCTTCTTGAACTGGGTACCGGCGGTGGAATACATCTTCGTCTGTTCACCGCCGTGGCTGGTGTTGATGTCGTCCACATAACGCATCAGGTCAAGGGCCTGTTCCTTCCCTATATACTCGTAGAGAGTACCGCCGAAGTCGTTGGTGATGTTATATTTCCCGTCTGAAAATGCACCTGCGCCGCCGAATCCGTTCATGATCGCGCAGGTCTTGCATTTGATGCAGGACTTTACCTTCTTGCCGTCGATGGGGCAATGCCTGTCCTTAAGCGGACCCCCTGCCTCGAAGACGGCGATCTTGAGGCTGCTGCT
This sequence comes from Lachnospiraceae bacterium, assembly GCA_910574715.1. GTDB lineage: Bacteria > Bacillota > Clostridia > Lachnospirales > Lachnospiraceae > Sporofaciens. The sequence goes on from CAJTCH010000046.1 coordinate 29,896, forward strand.
TTTCTTAACCAGCTCGTAGGCAGAGAAGATCCCGCCGGGACCTGCGCCTACTATAATTACATCATAATTCATAGTGTGTGACTCCTTTCTAAAAAACTGCCATGACACTCAACCGTAAGTATCTCCCATTATAGAGTGAGGGCCAGATTCAGTCAAGACTCTTTTCGACTATAATACAGGAAGAGAGCAGCGGTAAGCAGCAGACACAGTCCTTCTGCCATAGTGGCCGCCCACCAGATTCCGCTTCCGCCAAAGAGCGCCGTCAGGATCTGAAGACTTAAGGCGACAAAAAGAAAGCCTCTGCCAAGGGAAATCGCCATGGCAGACTTAGGGGATTCGATGGCTGTAAAATACCCTCCGATGATAACGTTAAATCCGCAGAGCAGAAAGGAGTACGAGACGGTGTCAAATATCCTCACGGAGGCGCTGCGAAGTTCTGACAGCTCTGGCGAGATAAACAGATTCACCAGAGGCGCTGCGCTGCCCCGGGATATGAGGAAGGCTGCAATAGAGAAAACAGTACCGAACATTAAGGCGTATTTCAGCAGCCTGTGATATTTGCCGGGTATCCCTTTGCCGTAATAGTAGCTGACCAGCGGCTGTATCCCCTGGGCGATACCTGCCATGGACATGACGATGATGGTGCTGACATAGGTGACGATGGTGTAGCTTACGATGAATTCCTCGTCCAAATATGTCAGGATCGCATGGTTGAACAGGAAGATAACGATTCCGGCGGAGAATTCCGTGATGCCGGAGGATAGCCCGATCTTCATTGTCCGCCAGGTAAGAGACAGGGACGGAGTGAACCGTACTAGCTTCATATGAGTCCTTTTGCTGCAGAAATGCGTCAGGTACAGAAGGACCACGATGAATTGGGAAAGCCCTGTTGCAAATGCGGCTCCCCAGACGCCTTTGTGAAATGCGATCACGAACAGATAATCAAGGATGCAGTTCAACACGGCTCCGGCCGTGACGATGATTGTAGCCAGCATCGGATATCCGTCGGTCTTGATCAGCACCTCCAAAGAGTAAGAGCTGATAAAGAAGACGCTGAAACAGGCGATAGTGGTAATATAAGTTCTGACATATCCTATCGTAAGCCTGGTGGCGCCAAGGAACAGGGCGATTTCTTCGGATTTCCATAGTACGGCGGCGGTGATCAGCGCGGACACCAGGACTACCGTCAGAATATTCTGAGTAAATACTTCCTTCGCCGGTGTCTCTTCTTTCTTGCCAAGCAGGATTGCAATAACGGTGGATGAACCGACTGCGAACATTAGCGCAACAGAGAACAGCAGGGTGACGAAGGGCATGGCGATATTGACGCCGGACAGCGCAAGCTCCGATACGCCCCTTGCCACGAACAGCCCGTCGATCATGGTATAGAGGGTGAAGACCCACTGTGCGATCAGCGACGGAATGATAAAACGGAAAAAATCATGTTTTAATGATTTGCCTTCTAATTTCATAGACATAAACCTCCTGAATATGTATTCATATTAAACCTTAGTATTATACGAAGGTCAAGATAGTTTTTGTAATTGTTTTTAGAAGTGATTGCGTCTATAATAAAAAGAATAAAAGTGTATTCAGTAAGGAGAAAAAGATGTTAATATTTTTATTATTTCTGTGGGTGCATCTGGGGATGCTGTTAGGAGGAATATTATTGATCAAGCGGGGGAAACTGACGCTGGGAAGGAGTATCCTGACGGTCTGGCTGCTTATTCTGGCGGTGCCGGCAGCATATCTTATCCTGGCGGTCGCGGCGCTGACAGTACAGGCGGTGCTTGGAGTGTCACCGGACCGGTATGTGGCAGTGCTGGCAGGTATCGCCGCATTGGTGATTGCCATATTCCTCTGCATCATATGGGGTGTCCTTAAGAAGAAGAAGGTCTATGTTCCCATCTGTGTTATAAGCGGGATTCTGGCGCTTGCCCTGGGAGGAAATGCGGCATATGACATTTACCAGAGGAGCATCCCCAAGATCAGCGAGAAGGACAACCTGCTGTATACCTATGCGCCTTACGGCAGCGGCAGCAAGGTCTATATCCCGGATGAGGAACCGGAGATCCGGTTCACGGAGGATATTCCAAGGATGGACGGCGCGACGGCGCTGTATCCGATCTACTCGTCATTTGCAAGGATGGTGTATCCAAAGGAAGTTCTGGAGAGAGAAGAGTATGAGATCTATAATAATGAGTATCTGCAGTGTACCAAGACGCCGCAGGCGTATGAGAATCTTGCGAATGGAGAGGTAGATGTGATCTTTGCCGCGGCTCCGTCGGATGAACAGGTGAAGTATGCGAAGGATCTGGGAGTAGAATTCGAACTGACGCCCATCGGCAGGGAAGCGTTCGTATTCTTCGTCAACGTGAAGAACCCGATTGAGGAGATCACGGTGGAGCAGATTCAGCAGATCTATTCCGGAGAGCTCACGCAGTGGGAGGAGCTTGGAGTGAAAGGATTTGGAGAGATCCGGGCATTTCAGAGGAGCGAGGGCAGCGGGAGCCAGAGCACCCTTGAGAAGCTGATGGAAGGCAAAGATCTCATGGAAGCGCCCAAGGAAGACGTGGTGGATATGATGGCGGGAATCATAGAGCGGACGGCGGATTACAAGAACTACAGGAATGCGCTGGGTTTTTCGTTCCGTTTTTACTCTATGGAAATGATTCAGAATAAGCAGATCAAGCTGCTTGAAGTGGACGGAATCTCCCCGACGGAAGAGAATATTGAGAACGGGACCTATCCTCTGGCATCAGAATTCTACGCGGTGACCAGACCGGATGCCAGCGAGAACACGAAGAAGCTGGTAGAATGGATACAAGGAGAGCAGGGGCAGGATATCATCAAGGGGACGGGGTATACGCCGCTGGAAATGGAATAGGACTGATTATGAAAAAGTATTTTAAGATAGGTGAGATATCGAAGCTGTATCATATCGGCGCAGATTCCCTGCGGTATTATGAGAAGATTGGAATCTTAAAGCCCAGGCGGGGAGAGAACCAGTACCGGCTCTACCGCACGGAGGATATCTGGAGGCTGAATGTGATACGGGAGCTCAGGGAGCTGGGATTCTCTATGGAGCAGATCGGGGATTACCTGAAGGATCATACGGTGGACACGGCCAGGGCGATGTTAGAAGATGAGCTCCGTATGATCGAAGCGAAGCAGGAGAAGTTAAGGCAGCTTCAAAGGAATGTAGAAGAGCGGGTCCGGATGCTGACTGAATGCGGGAATAAGGAGATGGGGAAGGTCAGGCTTATCCGTCTGCCGGACAGGCGTTGTCATTATATTGACGAAGGATACCAGAAGGACGAGGAGATGGACGTGCTGATCAAGCGTCTGCTGAACAGGAGTCCGGAGAAATTATACATTATAGGAAGCAACCGGATCGGGTCTGTTATTTTAGCAGAGAATGCCGAGAGCGGCCGGTGCAGGGAGTATTCCGGAGTGTTCATGATCGATGGGGAAGGTGATACAGTGATCCCCGGCGGAGATTATCTGACCGTCAGCTATCGCGGGGATTGCAGGCAGAATTATGAGTTCCTGCCGCAGCTTCTAAGATATGCTAAGGAGAAGGGGTATCGGATGGTGAGCGACGTGTATGAGATCTTGTGGGTGGATATTCATGTGTCGGAGAAGGTGGAAGAGCATATCACGGAGCTGCAGTTCCGGGTGGAGATTTTTCTATAAGTTATTATTGTAAATTTCTATATGGAATGCTAGAATGAACGAAAGATAGTAATGGTACAGACGAGCTGCCCTGTTACGAAGAATATTCAAGAGATACAATTGAGAGGTACAGTGATGTTGAAGGGGATAAATGATAAGAAAAAAGAGGAGATCATTCAGACGGCATCTATCGTCGCGGGATGTCTGATCTATGCGATAGGCCTGAATATGCTGATCACGCCGCTCGCATTATATAATGGGGGATTCATGGGTATTGCGCAGTTGATCCGTACCTTTATGGTCAGTGTCCTGCATATCCGGATACCGCAGGGGATGGATATTGCGGGTGCGATCTACTATGTCATGAATGTTCCGCTGTTCTATATGGGATGGCGTATCATGGGGAAAGCATTCTTCATGAAGTCATTGTTCGGTACGACTGTGATCAGTATCTTCCTGGTGCTGGTTCCGGTGCCGGGAACGCCGATCATCGAAGATTATCTGACTGCTTGTATTATCGGCGGTATCATCGCAGGGTTTGGGAGCGGTCTGATCCTGCGGGGAAGAGGATCGGCAGGCGGTCCGGACATCATCGGTGTGTGCTGCCTGAAGAAACGGATTAACCTGAGTGTGGGGCAGGTCAATATTCTGCTGAATATGGTGGTATACGGAATCTGTCTGTTCATGTTTAATATTGAGATTGTGGTGTATTCTCTGATCTATGCGACGGTATTTGCATTGACGGTTGATAAGATACATATTCAGAATATTAATACAAGTGTGATGATATTTACCAAGAAGCTTGGAATCTCTAAGGCAATCATGGAACAGACCGGACGCGGAGTTACGACCTGGGATGGTGAAGGAGCGTATACACATATGCGGTCTTATATTTTATTTGTGATGATTTCCAAATATGAGGTGAACCAGATTAAGCAGATTGTGCATAGCATTGATCCGGATGCGTTTATGATCCTGACGGAAGGGTCTGCTGTGGTTGGGAATTTTGAGAAGCGGTTATAAAGATTTCCTTTTTAGAATAGAAAGAGTGGCTGTTCAACCACTCTTTTTAGTTCCCGCAATATTTCCCACAATCCTCTTCAAAATCCTGAACCTGCGTCTTAAGAGAAGCAAGCTCTGCATCAGAAAGACTGCCGATTAAGGCGGTTATATTGGCTTTTGTTCCGACAGGATTGCAGGGAACCTCTAATGCAAAGTCGCTGTAAGCACGGAGTTTGTTGAAATACATAGCTGTGTCCGGTTCTTCTTTGCCGCTGCGGCACATATGATACATCATGACGCAGTCTGTTGCGTCAGTTTCCGTACATTCTTTACAGATCCATTTGCCGAGGTAGTAATATTTGTTCCCGATCTGGTATAAAAAACCAGGGGATTTAAGTAACTGTTCGGATATCATGAAAAAGCGCCTCCCTTAGATTTTATCTTACTTAAAAAGTATCAGAAACAGGAGAAAAAAGCAAGCGTTTCCAGATTAGATGCAAGATCCCGCCCCCCATAATGATAGAAAGAATATAGATCAGTATTCCGGCTTCATTGCCAAGAGCCCTTGCGATATCGCGGAAAACAATCTGCCCCATGAAATGATAAGGACTGATATAGAACATATTGATCTGCCCGTAAGGATGTACAGCGATATTGATCAGGGTTGCGGTCATGCAGCAGGCAAGGAAGATGCAGGAGCATTTGGCAAATCCTGCTGAGGAATGATCGGAAGCGCGGCTTACTCCGGCGCGGATCCCGATCCCGATCAGCAGGATATGCCAGGCGAAGGAGTGGACGGTAAGCGGAGTATAGCTGTAATGCATGCCGGTAGTATCGAAGAAGGTGAAGATGCCGCCAAGCAGCCCGTAATCCATGAGAAATGCAAGCAATATGCCGCGGATGCGGGGGGAGGTAATCCATGGGAGGATCAGGCAGATGTACATAGGGATGCTGCATAACTGGAAGGGGAAATACCACCAGTTATAGTTTCCGTTATTTACGATATAAGTAAGACAATATTGTTTCCAGATCTCGCTTATAAGCATCAGGATTCCGCAGGACAGGAAAAAGCGGCCGGATACTTGTTTGAAATTATGTTTTAGCATATGGTTTCGTCTCCCGTAATAGTTTCCCTTGAAAACATATTTATTATACACCTGATTGAATAAATATGCTATAATTGAAACCGTGCGCCAGGTTCATTGCCGTGAGTGCAAACAGTAACTTGTGCGCGTATTATGACGGCATAATGATACGAGGAGATAAGAGAGTATGAAGACAAAGAATGCATTTATATTAGCGTTGACAGCATTTATCTGGGGGACGGCATTCGTTGCCCAGAGTGTGGGAATGGATTATCTGGGCCCATTTACGTTCAATGGAGTCAGGAGTATGATAGGAGGTATTGCGCTGCTTCCCTGTATTGCGCTGCTTCAAGTGATTAATGGGAAGAGCAGAGCAGAAGAGGGAGAAGGGAGCAGGAAGGATCTGGTGACCGGGGGGATTGCATGCGGGCTGCTACTGTTCGCGGCAAGCAGCCTTCAGCAGATAGGAATCCAGTATACGACGGCAGGTAAAGCAGGATTTATCACGGCGTTCTATATCGTGATTGTCCCGGTGTTTGGAATATTCCTAAAAAAGAAGATCGGATGGAAGGTGTGGCTTGCCGTTGTGATCGCCCTTGCAGGTCTGTATTTCCTGTGCATAACGGAGCATTTTACTGTAGGAAAGGGGGATGCACTGATCTTTCTGTGTGCACTGGTATTCTCCCTGCACATTCTTGTGATCGATTATTTCTCGCCGAAGGTGGATGGGGTGAAGATGTCCTGTATCCAGTTCTTCGTCTGCGGGCTTGCGTCTATGCCGTTTATGTTTGCGATGGAGACGCCGGAGATCGGGGCGATGATTGCTGGGTGGATGCCGCTTCTCTACGCAGGAGTGCTGTCCTGCGGTGTCGCATATACACTGCAGATCATCGGACAGAAGAATGTGAATCCTGCGGTGGCGTCGCTGATCTTAAGCCTGGAATCCTGTTTCTCCGTGCTTGCGGGATGGGCTGTTCTTGGCGAAAGGCTCTCGGTGAGGGAGTCTGCCGGCTGCGTGTTGATGTTTGCTGCGATCATACTGGCTCAGTTGCCGGAGAAAGAAAAATAAATCTTGCAAATAGAAAATGCGTAGTGTATAATTTCAATGAGTAAACATTTGTTTACTCATTGAAATTATAAAACAGAGTTGAGCCGTTGAGGAGGATGAAGGATGGAGAGTCAATTGGTATGGAAGGACGAGTATAATATCGGTGTGGATATAATTGACAGAGAACACCAAAGACTTTTTAGAATTATCAATAAATTATTTGCGTTCAGTGACGAGAAGAATAAGAGCCAGTGGGCATGTCAGGAAGGGATCAAGTATTTTAAGGATCATGCGGCGAAGCATTTTGTAGATGAAGAGAAGTATATGGCTTCTATTGGTTATGAGGGGTTGGAATCCCATGGGCGGCTTCATCGGGAATTCCGTGAGAAGACATTGCCGTTACTTGAAAAGGAACTTGAACAGATGGAGTATTGTGCCGACTCGGTAGAACATTTCCTTGGGGTCTGTGTCGGGTGGCTGATCGGGCATACCATGATGGAGGATCGTGCGATCACGGGGGCAGGCGTGAGCAGATGGGATGAGCTTCTGCCGGAGGACAGGCAGGAGGCTGTGAAGAAGATCATCATCCAGTTGGTGTATGATCTGTTCCATTTGGAATCGCATGTGATCAGTGATACATACGGCGGGGAGAAGTTCGGAAGAGGAGTATATTATCGGCTGGTCTATGGTACGGACCAGAGTGAAGAGAAGTGTGAAGTTTTCCTGGTATTTGAGGAAAGGCTCCTGATCAATACGGTCGGCAAGGTGATGGGAATCGAGACGAACAAGCTGGAGACTATGCTGGTCAATGCGGCAAGATATACGGCGCGCCAGTTCGTAGAGCGGGTTATAGAGCAGATGCCGGACATGGAAGGATATAGGCTGAAGGAAGAGAATCTTCTTACTTATGAGGAATTCCAGAGTATATTTGAGAATGAAAAGCTGCAGGTAAGCCTGCTGGTTGATACGGGCAAGGGATATTTCGCATATTGTACGGTGGCTCCGCATCTTCTTAAGAAGGGAGATGTTACGCCGATCGGTGCGGATAATGCCATGGCCGAGGTTGAGAGATATCTCAAGAAGCGTGAGGAGAGTCCGAAGCCAAAGGTACTTGTGGTGGATGATTCAATCACTATCCGCGAGGGGATTAAGAATCTGTTAGAAGAGGATTATGATGTGTCGGTTGCCGCGTCCGGAACTGCCGCGATCCGGTGCCTTATCTTAGATAAGCCGGATCTGGTTCTGTTGGATTATGAGATGCCGGTCTGCGACGGCAAGCAGGTGTTGGAGATGATCCGCTCGGAGAATGCATTTGCAGGTATCTCGGTCATGTTCCTGACCGGAAGGACAGATCCGGAGACTGTTCGGAAATTAGTATCCTTGAAGCCGGACGGATATCTGGCCAAGTATTTGAAGCCTGCGGAGATTAAGCAGAAGATAGACGATTATTTCGAGAAGAAGAAGCAGGGGTAAGAGAAGATGCGGTTTGTGATCCAGAGAGTGACAGAGAGTGAAGTGCAGGTAGACGGCGAGGTCCTTGGCAGAATCGGGAAGGGTTTCCTGGTGCTGATCGGGGTCAGTGATTCCGACACGAAGGAGATCGCGGATAAGATGGTGAAGAAGATGCTTGGCCTTCGGATCTTCGAGGACGAGCAGGGGAAGACGAACCTGTCTCTCGATACGGTCGGCGGAGAATTGCTGCTGATCTCGCAGTTTACGCTGTATGCCAACTGTAAGAAGGGGAACCGTCCAAGCTTCATAGAAGCAGGTGCGCCGGATATGGCAGAAGAGATGTATGAATATATCATCGGGAAATGCAAGGAGCAGGTTCCGGTCGTAGAGCGGGGGCAGTTTGGAGCAGATATGAAGGTAAGCCTGGTCAATGACGGGCCGTTTACGATTATTTTGGATTCGGATATGTTATAAGGAAAATATAGTTTGCAAGAAAATGCTCAAGGAATCCTTGGGCATTTTTTGAACAGAAAATATTTATTTGTGTTTATATTTATCTGAAAAATGGTAAAATATAAACAGGAGGAGGGGATTTTATGTTCAGTAAGAATTTGAAATATTATAGATTAAAAAATAATATGTCTATGAAAGAACTGGCTTCTTCCATAGGGGTAACCCCGATGACGATCAGTTATTATGAAAGCGGAGAACGAAGACCAGGGATGGGGACCATAAAGGCATTGGCAGAAGTGTTAGATGTCAGAGTAACGGATTTCTTGAACAGTCGGAATCAAAATCTGGTCTTTTCACATGGAGAATTCCGCAAAGGAAGCAGATTACCTGTAAAACAACAGGACTATATAAGAGAATCGGTTGAAGAATATCTGAGCAGATTCTATTGTGTGATTGATATGCTTGGCGGTGAGGTTTTACCGGAAGCGCCAGTCTGTCATGGTCTTAGGCTTGTAGAGGATATAGAAGAAAATGCTTTTTCAATGCGTAGATATCTTCATATCTCAGAATTTGGGCCTGTTGGTAATCTGATTGGAATTCTGGAAAACAAGGGAATTCTTGTTTATGTGTCTGATATTGATAATGATGCATTTTCAGGAATGAATGGTACGGTAAACGGACGCCCCTTTATTGTGGTAAATGGAAAAATGAATACGGAAAGAATCAGATCCACGATTGCACATGAAATGGCGCATATTTTGTTTGAATGGCCGAAAGATATGGAAGAAAAGCAAATGGAAGAAATGGCGACTGCAATCAGCGGAGCTTTTCTGTTCCCAGAAGAGGATGCAAAGCGGGAATTAGGGATTCGAAGGACTTCCGTAACGAAAGATATGCTGCTGGTATGTAAAGAATATGGAATATCGATGTATCTTCTGGTTAAGAGGGCGAATCTTTGTGGTATTGTGAGGGATAACGCGGCAAAGAATTTTTATATTAAGGCTGGCCGGGCGGGATGGAAGAAGAATGAACCATCGCGGATTCCGGAAGAGGAACCGACACTTTTTATGCAGTTAGTGTTCCGGGCAGTCAGTGAGAATGGGATATCTGTGCAGAAAGGAGCGGAGTTGCTGAAGAAGCCATATTCATATGTAATGGAGCAGTGTTTGGCGGAAGAAGGAGAAGCGGATGGAATATATTAGCAGTGATACAAATATTTGGCTGGATTTTGCGAATATAGGACATTTAGAACTGCCATTCAGATTGCCATATACGTATTTGATGAATGTGGATGCAGTACATGATGAACTTTTGGCACCGCCAGAGTTGGGATGATTGGTGTGCTGGATCAGTTATATCAAAGGGAGTACATTGATAAAGAGGTTTATTTAGAATGTTTGCTTAGATTGCAAGAATTTAATGGCGGTAAAGTTCGGTTGCCGGCAAAAGAGATTGGGAGAAGGATTGAAGAGATTAAAGCTGACTACAACACTTAAATATGCCATTGGATTCTTTTAGATTTTAAGAATATGTGTGGAAAGGGATTTACATGAAGATAAACGAAATATTAGCTGAAAATATCACAAAAGATTATTTTAATGCAAAAGTAAAGACAGAAGTGATATTTGATACAATACTGACTCCTGTTATCGGTGAAATTTTAACCGTAATTGGACGGGAAAATAAAAAGTTAAAAATAAATGGAGAAATGAAGCTACTTGCAAAGGAATTTCCGATGTTAAAACTAAACGAAGAGAATGAAAAAAACAATTACCGTAACTGTAATGCGGATTACCTTATGTGTGATAATAATACCGTATACTTTGTAGAATTGAAGACGACGCAGAAAAGTATTAGTAAATTCCAGATGAAAAATTACTTAAATTACCTCGCGAATTGTGAAAATAAGAGATTTGCAGATGTTTCGGGTAGAGCTTTTATTGATTTATTAAATCATGTAAGTAAAACAGGATACCCACATAACGATCAAGGCAAGAAAGAAAAGGATGATTTAAAACAGTTATTTGAGGTGATTATAAACTATCCTAAAAATGACGGAAAGATTCCTGAAGGTTGGGAAGAAGACAATACTCACGCAGCCAGGGCAATCTCTTACTTAAAAAAGGAGAAAGCAACTTCATCAAAAAAATACATATTCACTGCCGGACAGATGCTTGACAATATGAAAGACGACAAATGGTGGAATTGCAAACAGATAAAATTGCTTTATCTTTTGCACTCAGAAAAACAAATATCCAAATATCTGCAAAAAGGTATTATCTTTGTAACTTTTCGGGAAATTGTTGAACGGGCATATGCAGTTAGTGAGGAAATGGAGAAGAAGGGTCTGAAAAATTATTGGGAATGGATTGTGAAAATACTGATTCAGTGTGGCTTGGTCTAACCCCATTAATCGCAGCAATAACTAAGAGGAGAATTATAATGAAAACAAATAGCAAGAAAAATCATCTGTCTCATATCATGATCTTTTTCATTATGCTTCTTTTTGCTGATTGTTTAACTGTGAATGCAGTTGTTTGTTCACGCAGGGTATTTGACTGCAATCATAATCTTTATGAACAGTCAGATCAGGCAGGTATAATTGAGACACAGGCTGCTTTAAAAAGAATAGATACAGGTTTGGCTGCAAAGGGAGACGGTGATGACAATATAACGAGGAACAAATGTCCAATACCCGTGAGCATGGTACTTTCAAAAGGATATGGTCAATTTATTTTTCTTGTTATAGCTTTTCTGTTTTTCTATAAGGTTTTATTTATAGTATTATCTGAGAGATGGACATTAATTGATCAGAAGGTACGTCTGGATAATTGAATCAGCTTCATTTTATATCATTGCAAGTGTGATAACAGGTATAAGCCATTTTCAGGATCAGACATGGCTTTCTTTTTGTATGCATAAATAATGAAGCAGAGATTGAATTGGAGGATGTAAATGAAAAAAAGAATATATAAATTATTTCTCACTCTGATATGAGTCTGTCTCTGGGCTCAAGCCCCATAGCCCAAAATGAGATACGTAAGATGCTTGAAGTTCTTTCGCAAACAAGTTATGAGCAGGTTCAAGAACTTGATGAGGAAGAAAACGAAGATTTACTATAGAAAAGAAATTATCCATTCATTTGAGAAAATGGAAAAATTCATCCGTATATGGTAAAATGGAAAGCACATATACAGGCATGGGATAGGATATGAGCACTCTCGGAAACTCAATAGAGAATAAGCAGGAAAGGGTTGAGTTTCAGAAATGAGAGGGATAAGGGATGGATGATTATGGGGCTTGAGCAGTCCAGAGAGCATAAAGAATAAAAATGTGCATGACTTTAAAACCTGTCGGAAAACAGGCCTGAAAGAATCCAGAAGCAGGAAACTTGGTTTATGCCGCTGCCTGCACCTGCTGTTTATAGCGGGCATCCAGATGGATGCAGATTCCAATCATGGTCGTCATGAAAGAATAATGCTCCTTTGTGTGTATGAACATACGGTGCAGTCCGTAATCATTGAGGATGCGGTTGTTGAT
>CAJTCH010000047.1 GCA_910574715.1 Lachnospiraceae bacterium
ACCAAACGCGCCGCACATTTTGACTTATATGTCAATACTTTTTTGAAAATTTAACAAAAATGTTTTCCGGGATATGGAGGAAAGCAAAAAAGAAGAACATGAAAAAAGAGCGGAAATTCGGGCTCAAAGAGTTTCCGAGACCGCTCCAGATTGAAAATGGAGGACAGTTATCCCTCTTTGATTTCATGGCCCCAGAAAAGACGCCAGGAAAGCAGGAAGAAACAAAAGAACCGCAAAAAAACGAAGAATCAGAAATTAAAAGTGCGGGACCGATAGAAGATAGCAGCGGCTCCGGCGAAACCGGGAAGTACACTTACGCAGTAGGGAACTTTATATATCTGGATACGGATAAGTTACACCGTATTACAGAAATTAAGAATCAGCACATATCGGTAAAGGATATGGAACATCCAGACCATCAAGAAAGTATAATCTTTCTTGATTCGTATGATGGGAGATTAGATGTCTGCCCGGAACTGAACCGGCATCTGCTGATTGGCGGAAATGCATTAGGGAGGGACAGCCGGGCTATTTACAAAGAATGTCTGTATACTGCCCTTGCCGCCATTAAAAGCAGCGCAGCCTATGATGTCATCCGTTCCAGGGACGTAGATGAAGATATGGCGTATGATATTGTCCAGGAAGAATTGGACAATTTAATGGTGCGCAACAGGGAAAACGCCCCCGTTATGGCAGAAGCCTATGGGAACTGGGATAACTTCCGGGACTGGATGGCGGAAGATATTTTCCAGAGGACGTACCAGGATTACCTTGTGGACAGCCGGGACGCCATTGCCTTGCATGAAAATGACCCGGATGCGCCGGAGTGGGCAAAAGGCATGGCGGTGGATGCAGAGTTACAGGAGATTGCGGCATTTCCAGAAGGAGCAAAGGAAAATATGCGGGAAGCGGAAACGGCGGCAGAAGCAGAAACCGCAGATTCCGCAAAATCCGCAGAACCGGATCTTATGCAAAGAGAACCCGGCATATTTGAGTATGGGGGATTCCATTTTGAAGCTGTTGGGAAACTGCAGGAAAACTTCAACGCACAGGACATTATCCTGAATACCAGATCGCATAACGAACTTGGCATATCTGATTATGAAGATGGGCAGCATCCGTATTCGCACAGCAGCTTTTATGAAGCAAGCACAGACAAAACCGCAGATGTTTTCCGGTGCGTGGAAACGGGGAAGAACTATCTCCCAGGGGAGCATGAGCTGTTTGAGTATGTGGGGGAATTTATCCCTTTTATACAGCAGGAGACGCAGGAAGAAGAAGCGGAGCTGCCTCAGACGGGCGCAGCGGCTCCTAATCTGGAAGAATTGCAGGAGGAACCGGACACTGAGGAATACGGTCTGATTGAAAACAGGCTGTTCCTTGCAATGGAGGAAGCAGACGTATATCTGGATGATTTTTCACCGGAGCAGGTGGATGTTATCTATGAAGCTGCTGAAAAAGGTTTGAACCTTGTGCCTATGCTGAACCCGGAGTTCCCTCCGGAGCAGATGCAGCTGATTGCTGACGTGATGGAGCGGATGGCAGCCAATGAACAGGCTGCATTTGGGAATGAGATCAATCCATTGACAAGCCACGTGATGAATCCGGAGGAAATCAACCATATCCGCAAAGACCGCAGGCTCCCCTTAGAGCCTGTTGCCGCAGATGGGATAGAGGGAGCCGGAGGGATTGGAAACGGCAGTACCCGGCAGGCTTCCGGGCAGTCCAGAAGGGATAACGGGACAGGAGAACCGTCACCGGGGCTGGAACGCCGGGAGAAGATAAATTTTCATATCACCGACGATGACCTGGGCGCAGGAGGCCCAAAGCAGAAGTTCCGTGCCAACATGGACGCAATCCTCATCCTGAAAGCATTGGAGTATGAAAACCGCCTTGCCACGCCGGAGGAACAGGAAACCTTATCACATTTCGTCGGATGGGGCGGCATCCCGGCGGCGTTTGACGATAAGAATGAAGCGTGGGCGGCAGAATATGCGGAACTGAAAGCGGCGCTGACGCCGGAGGAATACCGGGAGGCAAGGGCATCTACCTTAAATGCGTTCTATACTTCCCCTACGGTAATTAAAGCGATGTATGAAGCCCTGGGAAACATGGGGTTACAGCGGGGGAATGTGCTGGAGCCGTCCTGCGGAATCGGAAATTTTATGGGATTAGTGCCGGAGCCTATGGACGGGCTGAATATGTACGGCGTGGAGCTTGACAGCATTTCCGGGAAGATAGCGAAACAGCTTTACCAGAAAAATAATATCTCCGTGCAGGGGTTTGAAACCGCTGCATACCCGGACAGCTTCTTTGACTGCGTAATCGGCAATGTGCCGTTCGGCGCTTATAAGGTGGCAGACCGCAGGTATGACCGCCATAACTTTATGATACATGATTATTTCATCGCAAAATCCTTAGACCTGGTGCGTCCAGGCGGTGTGGTGGCGGTGGTGACGTCAAGCGGCACGATGGATAAGCAAAGCGCATCCGTGCGCCAGTACATCGCCAACCGTGCAGACCTGATTGGGGCGATCCGTCTCCCCAATAATGCGTTCCAAAGAAATGCCGGGACGGGCGTTGTTGCGGATATTCTGTTTTTTCAGAAGCGTGACCGGGCGTCTTTGGAGCAGCCGGATTGGGTGGAACTTGGCACAACTCCAGAAGGCCATACGGTCAATTCCTATTTTGCAAACCACCCTGAGATGGTGCTTGGGGAGTTTACCACGGAAAGTACACAGTATGGCAAGCAGGAAACCACGGTGAAGCCGATAGAGGGAGCAGTCCTTTCGGAGCAGCTGAAAGAAGCGGTGAAGCACATCCAGGGGACGATTACGGAAATGGAGCTGGAAGATTCAGAACTAGAGGAAACGGCATCATCCATCCCGGCAGACCCTTCCATCAAGAATTTCAGTTTTGCAAATGTGGATGGGAAAGTGTATTACCGGGAAAATTCCGTTATGAATTTGATGGAGCTTCCCGCTTTAACAACAGAGCGTGTGCTGGGGATGATTGAACTGCGGAATTTGACGCAGACACTTCTGCAGTGCCAGATGGAGGACGGCAGCGATGCGGAAGTTGCCGTGCTGCAGAAGGAATTGAACACGCAGTATGACCGTTTTACCGCACAGTATGGACTGATCAGCAGCAATGCCAACCGGAGGGCATTTTCCCAGGACAGCAGCTATTGCCTGTTATCGTCGTTGGAATTGGTGGACGAGGAAGGGAAGCTGAAACGGAAGGCGGATATTTTTACGAAACGTACCATCCGAAAGGCTGTGCCGGTGACAAGCGTGGATACCGCCAGTGAAGCCCTGGCCGTTTCCATCGGGGAGCGGGCAAAGGTGGACGTGCCGTTTATGGCAGAGTTATCCGGCAGGGCAGAATCCGAAGTTACGGAGGAACTGGCGGGGGTGATCTTTAAAAATCCTTTGACAGACCAGTGGGAATCTTCGGATGAGTATTTATCCGGCAATGTCCGGGAGAAACTTACGGTCGCAAAACAATTTGCAGAAAATAATCCGGAATACGGGATCAATGTGCAGGCATTGGAGCGTGTGCAGCCGAAAGACCTGGAGGCATCGGAGATTGAGGTGCGTCTTGGGGCAACCTGGGTAGACCCGGCTTATATCACAGAGTTCATGGGGGAGCTGTTCCATACGCCGGGCCATTTATTGGGGAACCAGATTGACGTGAAGTATGCGAAAGTCAACGGCCAGTGGAACATTTCCGGGAAAGGTGCGGATTCCCGTGGAAATTCCCTTGTCACAGCCACTTACGGGACACCAAGGGCAAGCGGCTACCGTCTGTTAGAAGATGCGCTGAATCTCAAAGACACAAAAATCTTTGATACGGTTGTGGAGGACGGAAAGGAAAAGCGTGTCCTGAACAAAAAAGAAACCATGATCGCACAACAAAAGCAGGAGATGATAAAGGAAGCCTTCAAGGAGTGGATCTTCCGGGACATTGACCGCAGGGAGGATTTGTGCAGGAAATATAACGATTTATTTAACAGCATCCGTCCCCGTGAATATGATGGGAGCCATATCCAGTTTGCAGGCATGACGCCAGAAATTACCCTGATGCCACACCAGAAAAATGCGGTGGCGCATATATTATATGGAAACAACACGCTGCTTGCGCATTGTGTGGGGGCCGGCAAGACCTTCCAAATGATTGCGGCCGGGATGGAGAGCCGGAGGCTTGGGCTGGCACAGAAGAACCTCTATGTCGTGCCGAACCATCTGACCGAACAGTGGGGCAGCGATTTCCTGCGCCTGTATCCGGGCGCAAATGTCTTAGTCGCAACGAAGAAGGATTTTGAGCCTGCCAACCGGAAGAAGTTCTGCTCCCGTATCGCAACCGGGGATTATGACGCCATCATTATCGGGCACAGCCAGTTTGAGCGCATTCCCCTTTCCAGGGAACGGCAGATTGCAGCCATAGAGCGGCAGATGAACGACATCACGTCAGCCATTGAAGAGCTTGCGGCGGAAGATGGCACACGCTACACCATTAAACAGATGGAAAAGACGAGGAAAACACTGGAAACAAGGCTTGCAAAGCTGAATGACCAGAGCCGGAAGGATGATGTTGTGACGTTCGAGCAGTTAGGCGTGGATCGGCTGTTCGTAGATGAGAGCCACAACTATAAAAATATGTTTTTATACACAAAGATGCGCAATGTTGCCGGGATTTCCCAGACGGACGCACAGAAAAGCTCCGATATGTTCATGAAGTGCCAGTACCTGGACGAGATTACCGGAGGGAAGGGCGTCACTTTTGCAACCGGGACTCCCGTATCGAATAGCATGGTAGAGCTATATACGATCATGCGCTATCTGCAGTATGACACCATACAGAGGATGGGCCTGGGGCATTTTGATTCCTGGGCGGCAGCTTTTGGCGAGACTGTCACAAGTATAGAGTTAAGTCCTGAAGGCACAGGATACCGGGCAAAGACAAGGTTTGCCCGGTTTTTTAATCTCCCAGAACTGATCGCATTATTTAAGGAGAGCGCCGACATCCAGACAGCGGATATGCTTGACCTTCCAGTTCCCGAAGCGGAATATATCAACGAAGTGCTGAAACCGAGCGAGGAACAGCAGGATTTGGTCAGCTCCTTTGCGGAACGGGCAGAGGCTGTCCGTTCCGGGAATGTAGACCCGTCAAGGGATAACATGCTGAAAATCACCAACGACGGGAGGAAATGCGCCCTGGATCAGCGTCTGATTAACGATATGCTGCCGGATGCGGAGGAAAGCAAGGTCAACCGCTGTGTGGATAATGCGTTTGGCATTTGGGAAAAGACTTCTGCAGACAAAGGGACACAATTAATTTTTTGCGACCTGTCTACGCCGAAAAACGACGGCACGTTCAATGTCTATGACGATGTGCGGGAAAAGCTGGTGGCAAAAGGAATCCCCAGAGAGGAAGTGGCGTTTATCCATGAAGCCGGGACGGAAACGAAAAAAGCGGAATTATTTTCAAAGGTGCGCTCCGGGCAGGTGCGTATTCTGCTCGGTTCTACACCGAAGTTAGGCGCAGGGACAAATATCCAAGACAGGCTTGTTGCCCTACACCACCTGGATGCGCCTTGGAAACCGGCCGATTTGGAGCAGCAGGAGGGCCGTATTCTTAGGCAGGGGAACCAGAATGACAAGGTACAGATCTACCGGTACGTTACCGAAAATACATTCGATGCGTACATGTGGCAGATTTTGGAGAACAAGCAGAAGTTCATCAGCCAGATCATGACCAGTAAATCCCCGGTACGAGCCTGTGAGGACGTGGACGATACGGCGTTAAGCTATGCGGAGATCAAAGCCCTGGCTACGGGCAATCCCTACATCAAAGAGAAGATGGATCTCGACATCCAGGTGAGCAAGCTGAAACTTTTGAAGGCAAACCATACCAGCCAAAAGTACCGCCTGGAAACGGAGATCGCAAGGAATTACCCAGTGAAGATTACCGCATTAAAAGAGCGGATTGCAGGCTTGCGGGCGGATGCGGAGGCAGTGAAGCCAATCCTTGAAAAAGAAAAGGAAAAAGACAATTTCTCCATGCTGATCGGTGGAAAAACCTACACAAACCGGAAAGAGGCAGGGACGGCGCTGATTGCAGCCTGCGCAGGAATGAAAGCGGTGGATGCGGCCGGGCAGGTCGGGGAATTCTGCGGGTTCCGGCTGTATTCTGATTTTGACAGCTTCAACCAGGTATATAAGCTGACTGTCAAGCGGCAGTGCAGCTACCAGGTTGAAGTGGGGAAAGACCCGTTAGGGAACTTGCAGCGTATCAGCAACGTATTCTCCGGGATTGGGAAGAAACTGACGGAATCGGAACTGAATTTAGAAACCGTTCAGCAGCAGCTTGCCACGGCAAAGGAGGAAGTGGAGAAGCCTTTTGCAAAAGAAGAAGAATTGGCGGAGAAGATGGAACGCCTGTCGGAATTAAACGCCTTGCTGAACATGGACGATAAAGGGCCGTCGGAAGCGCTGGGCATGGACGATGATGTGCAGGAAGTGGCAGACTGTCCGAGGAAAGCGGTTAATTATGCAGGCCGGGTGTCGGATGCTTCACGGATTGCAGATGAAGTAAGGAAACCTTCTGTGCTTGGGAAGCTGAAAGAAGCAAAAGAGCGTCTTATGGGGAATCATGGGAACACCCAGAAACCGGTAAAGAAAAAGGAGCAGGAATTATAAGCAGGAGGCCATACCGTCAATAGATGATGGGGTGGCATTATTTTTGCATAGACAGATGGGAAAGCTGCGATAAGTTTTTCCGTCTGTTTATCTGCAAGGTATTTTGCAGGGCAGGCGGAGCCTGCCAGTGAGAGCATGGAATTAGCCGGGTCTGCCAGAAACCTATTTCAATATTTATAAGGATAGTTCTATGGCATATGCCGGGAAAGAATGGAGGGAATTTATCATTTATGGCCGGAAAACGGGAAGAACAGTTGAAGGAGATTACGGAACGGCTGGAACAGGGCGTCAAGGATTTATTTACATCGGAAAAATATACAGAATATTTGAAAACCATGTCGCAGTTCCATAATTATAGTTTTAACAACACGCTTTTAATCGCGATGCAGAAGCCGGAGTCAACCTTGGTTGCAGGGCTGTCTACCTGGAACAAGAAATTTAACCGTCGGGTAAAACGTGGGGAGAAGGGGATCAAGATCATCGCCCCTGCGCCGATTAAGGAAAAAGAAGAGATAGAGAAATTTGATCCGGAAACAAACGAGCCGGTGCTGCGCCCGGACGGACAGCCGGAGACAGAGGAAGTGGAGCGTATCATCCCACGGTTCCGTGTGTCTACAGTATTTGACATTTCACAGACGCAAGGAGATCCGCTTCCGGAACTGGACACGCCGGAGCTAGTGGGGAGCGTAGAAAATTTTGATATTTTCATGGAAGCAATCCAGATGGTTTCCCCATCCCCTATGCGCTATGGGGAGATTGAAGGGAGTTCCAAGGGGTATTACAGCAACGCCAGTAAGGAAATCGTAATACAGGAGGGCATGAGCGAGAAGCAGACCATGAAAACCGCTGTCCATGAAGTGACACATGCCATGTGCCATGACCGGGATAGGATGGAGGAGTTTGGTGAAAATAAAAACAAGATGACAATCGAAACGGAAGCCGAGAGCGTAGCCTTTACTGTCTGCAGTTTCTTCAATTTAGATACGTCAGACTACTCATTCCCATATTTAGCGGGATGGGCAAGCAGCATGGATATGAAGGAGATGCGCACGTCAATGGATTTTATCCGGAAAACAGCAGGCTCTTTTATTGACAGCATGGTGGAGAACATCCAGAAGCTGCAGAAAGAAAAAGCGGCAGAACGGGAGCTGACAGAAGATGATTTCGTATTCCAGTTTGCCCCTCTTGGGGAGGATACAAAAAAGTTCTATCTTGTAGATAATGTCGGGCGGGTAGATTTTTTAAGGCTGTTACATACTTTTGCTGAACAGGACGGGGGAAATGGAAATCCGGAGCAGTTCCTGAAAAGCCACGGCGTACACCTGGATTTATGGCGGGATTCGGAAGATGGAAAGAAGAATCAGGAAATCCCGGAGTTCTATGATGCCTTGTATATGGATGCAGGCCATATCGTGGATGCGGCAGAATTTTCTATTTTGGTGCAGGTGGAGATGATGATCAGCCGTGCGGAGTACGGGCATACAGCTTTGGGGAAGGAAGCGCATAACCTGGCTGTCTTATATGCCTATAAGCTGGACAATCCAAGGGACACGAGGGAGTTGGTGAATAAACTTGCGGAGGCTGTGGAAAATCCGAAGATGCATAATCTTCAGGAAATTATGGAGGATGCACAGGAAGAGATTGATTTTCTGCCTGATAACAAAGTCGGGATTATGCAGATGCATGAATTTGGCTACCGCAATGATTCCGTCCTGCCGCTTACAATGGAAAGGGCCTTTGCGCTGCACAATGCAGGGCTGCATATCTACAGCCTGCAGAAAGACGGAAGTTCAATTCTGATGAATACAGAAGATGATATTAGAGAAACAGGAGAAGACGGCATGTTTGGCATTGACGCAAGGGCGTGGGAGAGCTACCAGGTGATGGAATCGGTACGTGCGGAAAATGCAGAGCAGGAACATTTAAACGAAGAATTGCTTTTCAGCAGTAACGAGGATCGTTATGCCATCTACCAGATCCGGGACGACAGCAAGAGCCGGGAATACCTTTTTATGGGTACGGAGTATCTGAAAAAGCAGGGATTTTCCGTGGATTATGATGATTACCGGATGGTTTACGGTGATGTGCTAGGGGGAAAAGAAACGCTGGATTCCCTGTATGAAAAATTCAATATCGGGCAGCCGCTGGACTTTAAAGGGCATTCCCTCTCTGTCAGTGATGTAGTGGCCATAAAAAGAGACGGTGAGATTACGGCGCATTATGTGGATTCTTATGGATATACGGAACTGCCGGAATTTTTTCATCAGAAGGAGAAAACCATAAAGCAGGAAAAAGGAACAGAATTACAGGAAAGCAGCCTGCAGGAACTACAAAAGGGTGATACAGAAAAGCAATATCAAGAAGTAGAGATTTTTGGAGTCCCGGCATTATTTTCTAATGGAAAGATACCGGAAAAAGAAGTGCCATCTGAACTTTACCGCTATGATTTGCGGGGGTCTGATTATGACCCTGGCGATCCGGTCGCTGTGGAATACCATGTGGGAGCCAACCATGCCGGCACAATCCTGTCCTCGTTTTATCTGCCTATCCCGGAAAGAAGGTATTTGAATCTTGGGGAGGAATTAAACTTTACTGGCGGGATGGTGACAATCGAACAATTAAAGCAATCAGCAATAGCGTTCAATGAAAGCCTGAATACAAAAGAAAAGAAACGGAAGCTGGAAGAACGGATACAGAATGTGGTCATTCATTCCAATGAGGAGCTTTTATATACAGGTACAGATGATTGTTACGCTCTTTTTCAGATCAATGAGGATACGAAAGGCCGGGATTATTTCCTTTTAAGTATGGAAACGATCAAAGAAGATGGTTTAGAGGTGAATGGTGCGGATTATTCCCTGATTTATGGCGGCAGGCTCAAGCTAGGGGATAATTTGGAAAGCGTCCGCACAGAAATAACATTTTCTCTCCCGGAAGGCTATACCGGGCACTACCCGACTGTCGGTGATGTGATGGTTATGAACCGTAAAGGGAAAGTGACTGCTTATTTTTTGGATGATTATGGCCCTGTGGAACTGCCCGGTTTTATTGAACAGAGGAAACATGTACTGGAGGAAGAAGCAAAACGGCAGATTCCAGAGGAAAAAACGTACCCGCCGCTTTATATGCATACCATTACCTATGCAATGGAGCATGGCCGGGCAGATGATTACCTGGAATCAAGAAAGCTGAACCTGGACTGCAAAAAAGCGGTTGAGGACGCAATCAGGGAGAACTTTGACGGGATGCATCTGGCGCATGATGCCGCAGAGGAAGTCCTGGAGGAATATGGCGCAGAACGTGTGGTATTCATCCTTGCAAATACGTTGCAGCATTTGGAACATGACGGGCGGTTTTCTATCGGGAATAAGGCATGGGCAAAGGGATACGAGATACCGGAGAACGTAAACCGGGGGATGGATATGAACGCTGATTATGTGGTAAGCAGCCACCCGGCTGTACTGGACGGGTTTATCGGATTGGCAAGGGATGGAATACAGGAACAGGAGTTAGGGAAGGAAGAAAACGTGCGGATCAATGAGGAAACGAAAGGGTTTATTGCAAATGGGCATTTTGGCACATGGCATACGGCAGAAGCAAAAGAAATTAGCGGCGAGCTGTTTTACCGGATGGAGCATGAGGAATATGGGGATTCTGTGGCCTCTATTATTGTCAATCAGGAAGGGGAACTGGTGGCAGAGGATCTGGAGCATGGGTTTGATCAGGGGGCAATGGAAGCCATTGGCGAGTATTTTTCAGAAAAAGGAGTAGAAATGGAACCGGAGCCGTCATTCATTGCACAATACTATCTTATACAGAACACCGATGGCAGCAAAGCAGAAAGGGAATATCAGTATTTTGCGGATTTGGATGCGGCGGCCACTGCCTATCAGCAGATACCAAACCACCTAAATAAACAGCTTGGCATGGAAAGCACGGAACAGCCACCCTCCAGGATGTCCCTGATTGTGTGCCGGAATGGAATTGAAACGCTTACAGATATAGAATTTAATTCCCTAAGCGAAAAATGGGTTCGAGAGGAAACGATGGCGGCGTCACAGAAAGCAAGGGAGTATCTCGATAGCTATGATGTTGCAATTGCATACCAGACAGAAAAAGGGTACTTTTCCATCCAGACCGTTTCTGACGGTTACGATTATACGATTTATGGTAAGGATTTCAGGGAGATTGACGGAGGCGTGTACGACGATCCGGATCTGTCAATCCGTGAGGCGATGGAAGCGATCCTTTCGGATGAAGGCATACCGTTGGCGGCGTGTAAGGTTATGGATTATGGAGAATTGCAGGTGAAAACAGAAACCGTGGCGCAGGAAGAACTGCAGAAGGCGCAGGCGAAAGAAACGGAGACGGAGAGACTTACGCTTGTTTCTGATCAGACAGAGCCGGAGCCTGCCTTAAACGGCCAGAGCCGTGCGGGAATAGAGGAAACCGTACTCTGCTATGCCCAGGCACAGATTGATGAAATGGGGCTGTCGGAGGAAGTGGAGCTGCTTGGCGCAAGGGTGTACGGGAGCCGTTCCAGAGAAGGGATGTACCAGGAAGGCTCGGATATAGATGTGGTGGTATCTTACAGCGGCAATCTGAAAGAGGATGTTTTCTTCAATGCGTTACATGAGGGAGATTTTAAGATGGCGGGAATCCCGGTTGACATCAATCCAATCTCTACGGAAAAGACAGGAACTTTGGAGAGATACATGGAGAATGCGGAAAAATATCTGGATGGAAAAGAAAGGCAGGAACTTACCGGGGATATTGTAAAGTTCAGTATGGATCATGATGAAGATCTGCTTGGATTTTGGGATGGCGCTGCCCGGATAGAAACAGAGCCGATCTATCAGGCGTATGAGATTATTGGCAATGCGCTTGAAAGAAATGATACGGAAAAGTTCCGGGCGCACTTAGCGGAGGTTATTGAAACCGGCGACAAAGAATCCCCGATTGTCAGGGATGCAATCGGGTTAATGGAGAAATTGACAGGGGAGAGCCATGACATTTCCGTAGAGCAGGAGGCAACCATTACATTCTATGTGGCGGAATGTACGGAGTTCCCTGTTTTGGGGGAATACCATGAGCGTCTGGAAACACTGCAGGAGGCGATGGAATTGTATGAAAAAATCCCTGCAGAACGGATGAGCGGCATTAAGGGGATTGGATTCTGCCTGGAGGACGGCAGTATCTATGACGGGAATTTTGACTTAATGGTGATGGGGGAGATGCAGACGGAATTTATCAATGAGATTCCCCAATACCGGGACAGTCCATTAGTGCAGAAGGCGATTGCGGATATGGAGAAAATCCTTGCGAATCAGAAAGGAAAGGATATGCCAGGGTTGAAAAGGGGGCAGGAACCGCCGCAGCCGCCAGTGTCATTGGAGAACAGGCAACAAACCGTACAAGCGCATGAAAAAGGAAGCCCAGGTATCACAACACATGAATCGGGCAGAGATACTGCCAGGACAGAAACGAAAGCAGCAGAGCCGGTAAAATCAGTTGAAAATGCCCCGAAAATAGACGAGGGCATATCTGGCGGCAGCAAGAAGCAGTCCGTCCTAAACGCCCTCCGGGAACGGCAGGCAAGGATGAAGGCACAGGAGAAACAAACACTGGAACGGGGGAAGCAGAGCCAGAAAACACAAGCAAAGAAGAAGGGAGAACAGGAATTATGATGGTGAGATTTGAGGAAAATGAATATTTCCTGATAGCAATGTTCCAGAAGGAAAGCAGGCAGGCAACCATTGAGGAGATGCATAACGCAATCCCCTACATAGGCAGGGATGAGGAAATGCTTGCCCTCATAAACAGCACACTGGAAAAGCTGTGGTGCATTACAGAGGAAGCATTTTTAGAATTGGATCTGGAACTGTATAAAGAGGAACCGATGGAGGATGAATGATGGAGGCAAATCAATTTGCGGTGTACCAGCTTAAAAATATCCCGGAAAACAGGCAGATACGGTTCCGGTCTTACAGCACACTGCAGGAGAAGGGGATACAGATACAGTATAAGGATTATGAGCAGGTGTATCTGGCACGGATGCAGCCGGAAGACGGGCCGGGACAGATCCGCAGGCGTTTTAACAAGAAACTGCCACGGGCATTTCATGGACATTCGATCAGTGTCAGTGATGTGCTTGTGCTGAATAAGGGCGGCGTTGTGGCCGCCTATTATGTTGAGAAAGAAGGGTTCACCGCCATAGCTGGTTTTATCCGGCCAGGCTCTTCCGGTGCGCCTGTGTCTTTCGGTACTTCTGGTTTCCACATCGAGGGGAAAGAAGGGAGCTGGCACGCTTTTGACAGCATAATCGTAGACGGCAGGGAGTTCTTCCTGATGGAGCATGAAGCCTATGGGAAAGATACGGAATGGGTTGTGGTGGATGAAGCCGGGCGGCTGGCTGCCGAGGGAGTCTATCACGGGTTTGACCAATCCGTGCAGCAGCAGATTAAGGATTATCTTAACCCGCCGAAGCCTGCAAAAGAAATAGTGCGGCATGAAACCACATTACCCTCTGGGAAGGCTTCTGTACCCTCCGGGGCAGATGCGGCAGAAGGCGGCGACAGGGAAAAGCCGCCCCTTGAGAATTGGCAGAAATATATGGAAAACGGGGAGTATGTCCGTAGCGTTGAGAGTGGGGAAGAAGAAAACCACAGCCTCATTGATGGGAATAAAAATAATGGCAAAAAAAAGCATGGCAGGGAATCTGTCCTGAAAAAGCTGTGGCAGAAACAGGCGGAGATTGCGAAACGGCACGGAAAGCCTGCACAGCAGATGGAAATGCCGGAACAGATGGAGCGCAGACGGAAATAAGGGAAAAGGGAAGTATCTGGCAGGGATTGCCGGATGCTTCTTTTTTATGTCTTGAACATTATGGAGTTTCTCTGTATAATAAAGCCATAACAGACAGGGCGAAACCTCCCTGTCAGACTGCCAGGCGCAAGCCGGAACCGGGGTGATATTATGCAGGGTGGAATAATACAGGAAGAGCCAAAAGAGAAAGCAGTGGAAAAAAAGGATTCCTTTGCCAAATATACGGTGAAAGACAGCGTATTCACGACGATCTTTCGGGATAAAAAATACCTGATACAGCTATACCGTGCGCTCCATCCGGAGGATACGGAGACTACGGAAGATGCGCTTACGGATATAACGATAAGGAACGTGCTTACCAACGGAATCTATAATGACCTGGGTTTCCGGGTTGGGGACAAAATTTTATTCCTGGTCGAGCAGCAGTCGAGCTGGACGATGAATATCATTATACGTGCGCTGATGTATTTGGCGCAGGTTTACCATGATTATTTTGAAGAGCAGGACGCAGATTTATATGGAAGCAAGAAAGTCCATGTGCCGGAGCCGGAGATATATATGATCTATACAGGGGAGCGTGTCAGCAGGCCGGAAACGATTTCATTTTCCAAAGAATTTTTCAAGGGAAAAGAATGTTCCATTGAAGTAAAGGTAAAAGTAATCTATGACGGCAAAGGAAATGACATCATCAGCCAGTATGTTGCTTTTACAAAGGTATATAACGAACAGGTAAAGCGGTATGGGAGAAGCCGGGAGGCTGTCACGGAAACCATCCGCATCTGCAAAGACAGGAATCTGCTCCGTGAATTTCTGGAGAGCAGGGAAAAGGAGGTTGTGTCTATCATGATGACTTTGTTTGATGAAGAGAGGATTATGCGTAATTATGTTGCCAGTGAAAGACGTGAGGCAGTAAGGGATGCAGTAGAAAATATGTTAAAGACTGGAAAAATGTCAGCAGAGGAAATCGCCGGGTATTTTACGGAGCTTTCTGTGGAAGATGTCCGGGAAATTGAAAAAGGACTGCTTCAAACGATATAATAGTTGCCATTATGCAGATACCATAGAGGAAAGATAATAGAATCCCCGGTTGTGAATGAATACAGCCGGGGGTATTTACATGGAGGGCAAAGTGAAGGAATCAGAACTGATAGGGAAAGTACATTCTGCTGTTTGCCATCAGTGCCGGCATCGGGGCTATGCCGCCCCGGCAGACGTACTGGTTGACATAGGGGTGCTGCCCCGGCAGAAATATGAGGACTGGAGATTCGGGAAAGTACAGTATCTGGAAGCCGTCTGTACCTGCAATTTGAAGAAACTCTCATTTATTATGAAGCAGATCCGCTCCTATGCGAAGAAAACAAACTTAAAACCGTCATTCTGCTATTACAAGCGTTGGGGCGTAAAGAAAAAGCAAGGGCATAAGGCAGTAATCCCCCTCCGTTTCAGTAAGAGCGGAAACCTGGAGATTGAAAAAGCATATGCGACGCATTATGTAGATTTAGGGAGGGCAGAACAGCTAAAGAAAGAGAAGCTGGGAAAGGCGGCAGCGAAAGCGCAGAATGAAATGACGGATAAGACGCCGGATATGCCGGAGACAAAAATTTCTGGCAGCAGCAAAACATAAAAGAGGGAGAAGGAATGGAAAAAGAACCGGATAAAAAATATGAAACCATGAAAAAGATCATAGATGCTTTAGAGGATATCTTATGTTCCTATCAGGGCAGGGGGCATCTGTCTGTATATACTGACCTGGATTCCCTTGCGCTTTTTGCAAGCCTTGTGGCATACGGCCAGATCAAAGTGGAAAATTACAGATATGACTATGACAACGATATCCGGGAGGACGAAGAAGCTGCCCGGATTTACGGGGAGCTTGCACCGCATACAAGATGGCGTGTGGGGCAGCGTACCCAGATAGAAGCGATACGGATGAACGCCCTAAAGCAGCTCGCATTCCTGGGTTCGCCCGTGTACCGGGAACAGGTTTCTTATGAAGATGCAGGAGCTGTTCTGGTATGCGGGGAAATCCTGCCCTATGAGATTTTCCAGTTGTTTTTAGATACGACGGGATTGAAAAAAATTTATATTTTCCCATACCCGTTCCGGGAGGGATGGGAAAAGCCGTTCTATTTTTCCTTTGAGCCGACTGGGACGGCGCAAAGGGAAATACGGAAGCATGCAGAGAAAAAACGGGAAGAAATGTACCAGGTGATGAGTGAGAAAAGCGAAAGCATTGGTTCTGTAATACCCTCAGTTGACACTTGGCAGAATTTTCAGGTGCAGCCATCAGAATGGAATGAATGACATCCGCAGGAATTTGGGCAGAACCATAACCAGAATCCTGCGGATGTTTTTCGACGGAAGAATCAGGAAATATCTGCGCCTTTCTGCTTCTCCGGCTGTCTGGCGCGGGCCTGCCCTAAAATTTTATCGACATTGGAGCAGACCGTATTTAATTCTTTCTGATAATCCCGGTAATAATGGTAGGTTTTCTGCGCTTCCTTTTTCTTATGCAATAGCTGTTCTTTTTCCGCTTTCAGCAGTTTGATGGATGGAAGCCTGCCGTCTGCTGACTGCCCTTGCAGGAATTTCCGGGCTGATTCGTAAAGCGCAATCTCGGCAGAGTGTTCTTCCCGGAACTGTCCCTTGTGTTTTGCTCTGCAAAACTGCCGGTAGACGGATTTATTGGCAAGGTACTGGCCGGTATAATGGATCTGCTCATTTAATATCCGGAGCTTATCTTCCGTATCTTTTAAAACCTTTCTGGAACTGGAAGCAAGGTTCTTAACCTCTGAAAATGAATCTTCCAGGGAATCTCTTGTATCATATCCACGTTCTTGTATATAAGCAACGGTCTTAGCCATTTCCTTTAGATTGGAAAGTTTTACTTTATTGGCATAAGCGGCATTTTGCTGTGCTTTCACACAATCCTGCAGGTTGGTTACAAGCCGCAGGTCTGACTTGATAAACAGGATTGATACAGGAGCTTCCTGTAATGGATCGGATGGCTGGTCTGCAGGCTGTTCCGATTCTGCATTAAAGGTTTCACTGGCAATGGTTTCTTTTCTGTATTCTTTACTTTTTGAATTTTCCCCGAACAGCTCCAGGAGATAATCTTCTTCATAATGTGTGCCAAGCATCCTGCCAGTAATATATTTTCCTCGTTCCGGGTGGAGGTAGCTGAACCTTCCACGGCTGACTTTGAGCGTGATGTTGTATTTCTCCAGGAGCAGTTTTTGAAATTCTTCCCGGCTGCAGGAACTGACGGCGCTGGCTTCGATTGCGGAGCGTAAGAAATCCTTCTGTGTCTGGAATGCCGTTCTGCGAATGGGAAGGCCGTCCGCCAGAATCTGCCGGTTGCGTTCGTCCAGTTTCTTTTGCCCCCTCTGTCCCACATGATATTCACGGTCTGTAATTTTCTTTTCTGCAGGCGCAAGAAGGTCCACCTGATGCAGATGTTCCCGATGGCACAGATCCATAAGGGACTGCTTTAGATGGATCAGGTAATCTTTCGATAGATGGTGCTTATATCCGGCACGGGAATCGCAGGCCCGCTCCATGAAGCCCTGGCGTTCCACATCGTATTTCCGCAGGCTGTTAATGACAATATGCACATGGATGTTGCCGCTTTTATTATGCCCGTCCATGTGTGTGCAGACCAGGGTCTGGTGGCCGGGGAAATTTTTCCGGGCATACTCCATCCCAAGTTTCTGCGCCCGTTCCCCGGTCAGTCCATTTTCATCTGTGTCCTTCGGGTCGAAGCTGATAATGTAATGATGGGATTTGATTTCATCATAAGATTCATTTTTACGGTACAGGGCGTTCAGTTCCCTGCACTCCATATCGAAGGTGAATGGGTCGCAGTTTATACCGTCCATGATATATCCTTTGCGAGGAATCAATTCTCCGTTTTCATTGAGTATCGGCTTGTTGGTATCTTCATCATGTTCAAACATGAGATAACGCTGTATCTCTGCATAGTTGGCATTTTTACTCGCTATGTGTTTCAGGATTGCCATGAGAACGTCCTCCGGAAACCGCCTGGAAATCCCCGGCCATCTTTAACACTTCATACTTCATTTCGTAGATTCTGGCTACGCTTTGGCCGATTGCTTTAAGCATTCTTTGGGAATGGATGCCGCCGCTGTTGAAATGCCTTGCAATCTGGTTTAAGTTGCTGCCGATCTTCCCAAACTCCGCAATCAATTTTTTCAGCTCCGGCAGGTCTGCCACAATCTCATATTTTGCCATTACCTTCTGCTGCATAATCTGTTTCCGGGCATACTCTGCCAGTGGGAGGTGTGCGGCTTTTGCGCTTTCAGACACGATTTCATATTCCGTATCTGTGAGACGGAGCATAATCTGGTGTTTGTGCTGCAGTTCCCTGTCCTTCTTTGGTCTTGCCATTTCGTCCTTCCTTCCTGTTAAAAATATATTCGTACTTTGATCTTCCTGAATGTAGGAATACAAAGGGGTTCCTAAATATAAGCCGATTGTGGAAATGGAATGAGAAAGGAAAAGAGGGGATTTATAAAAATTTTTGGATTTTTCCGTGATAGGAATTATCACGCTGCGACTATTTTTAATAGGAGCCAATCTGCATATTTGAAAAATATGCCAGAACCGAGGGCATGGGGAGCGGAATCACCATCAAGTTTGCCGGGTAAGCAAAATCCACGAAGTGGGTTTTGAGTAACTCAGGCGAATCTTGCCCTTTATGTCAGAACTGGCCCTTTATGTCAGAACTGGAATAAAGAGCATTATTCGAGAAGTTTCATCATTAAAGAAATATCCTGAAAAGCACAGTTTATCGGCGGTTTCTGAAAACTTCTCGGATAATTACTCAACTGTCTAGACCATAGACACGATACGTTCCTTATGTTATTGACAATCATTCTGATAATTACGATAAAGAATTCCTTAATCAAAAAGAGGGTCTAATGCCCAGCAGCTTGCTGCGCAACAAACTAATGACGAACAAAGCGAGTCTTGGGCTGATACCCCGCAGCTCTGCTGCGGGGAGTTTCATTAGAAGCTATTAATAAACCGTATTTCTATAAGTTTTCTGGAATAATGAAACTTCTCGGATAATGCCCTTGCTATCCCCGAATTCGGTATAACCCTTTATCCCGAAGACTAGATATTTTTAAAATGAAAAAAGTAATAAATACTAATTTATTTTTCTTTATGTCCAAATACGCAGTTACAAGCCCCTAATACGCAAAATCTATTGAAATATAAATGCAAAGTATATATAATGCAAAAGACGTTTCGGATAGCAGGAGGAATGTAAAGTGAAAGAAAAGACTTTGGCATATAAAATTGAAGAATTGAAAAAAATGTTGCCAGACGGCAACCCAGTGGGGATAACATTTAAAACCCAAAATGGATATTATTATTATGATACAGTAACCGGAAAAGTTTTAGCATGTCAAAAAGTAGAATATGAAATTATTGAGAAAATTTTGGCGGGAGAGTTAGAGAAAGTTTTATATACAAATGAATATAGTGAAGGTGTTTATGTAGAAGCTTTAGAACATATAATGGCAGCTATTCAAAATGAAAAAATACTTGCTCTTTCAAAATTTTCTTTAATGGCACCATTTAATAATTATGAAGAGTTAATTAACCATCATCTGGAACAGATTACTTTAGAATTGACAGAAAAATGTAATTTGAGATGTGGATATTGTATTTATAATGAGATGTGTGAGAAGAGTAGGGATTTTGGCGAGCGCGATATGACTCTGGAAATTGCATTGAAGGCAATAGACTATGCAAAGAGTCACTCTACAAAAACAAAGGAATTGTATGTGGGATATTATGGTGGAGAGCCTTTGATAAATTATGATACAATGATTCGCTCAATGAGATATGCAATGGAAAAAATAACTGATAGAAAGGTCTATTTTTCCTTTACAACAAATGCAGTATTATTAAATAAAAAAATGTGCCAAGAACTTAGCGAAATTCCCAATTTAAGTGTAACTGTTAGTTTGGATGGACCCAAGCAGTGGCATGATTTGTATAGAAAGAATCAGGGAGGGGAAGGAAGTTTTGATAGAACATTAGAGGGTGTTAAAAATTTGGTAGAGGCATATGGACACGAGCGTGCTAAAGATTATATACTATTTAGCATGGTATATGCTCCGCCCTATTCTATGGAGAGATTGCAAGAGACACAGGAATTTTTTGAGAGTTTGTCATGGTTGCCGGAAGAATGTGTAAAACTCATTACATATCCGGATGAAGAAAGTATGGATACTATTTATAAATATCTACAAAAGGAAAATTTGTCGCATAAGTTAGATAAAATAAATACGGAGTATGATTTTTCTTTAGTAGAATTCAATCAGGCAAACTTGGAAAAGCAAAACAGATTTACTAAGAGGTTGGTAGAGGATTCTTATTTACATATAAGGAAGAGAACAGTTTTTGATGCTGTTATGGACTCTATAACAATGAATGGCTGTTGTGTTCCTGGTCAGCGTAAATTATACGTTACAGTAGATGGACAATTTAAAATTTGTGAAAGAGTAGGAGAGATTCCTAATATTGGAAGTTTGGAAAAGGGAATAGACATTGAGAAGGCAAAGCGTATATATATTGATGATTATGCTAAGCAATCTATGAAAACATGTGCGACTTGCTGGTACGCAAGATTATGTAAGATATGCTATTGCGGTTGCTATACCAAAGACAAATTGGATATGGAAAAGAAAACCATCATGTGTGAAGAATGTAAAAAAAGTTGTTTGAGAAGCTTGGCAGCATATTTTGAAATATTGGAAAAAGATGAGCATGCCCTTGATTATTTGGATGATATGTCAATAAATTAGACCGAGAAAATATATATGCGAAAGAATATAAAAATTTATCAAGAAATCCAAGGTGGAAAAATTGCAAAAGTTAAACTTATTGTGTTATGTGGGTCTCAGCAGGAGAAGAAGAATGAAAATGGAGTTACTCATTTTTTGGAACATATGAATTTATACTTTGCTGAGAAGGAAGAATTTGCAATTAATATTCAAGGAACAACAGATTTTGAGTGTACACAGTATGAAATACAATGCAATAATGATTATAACCAGGTGATAGAAACTTTAAAAAAAATGTATGCGATTATTAATGGTTCATTATTGATAGAGGATAATATGAAAGGTGTGAAAGAAGCGGTTATAAACGAGATTAAATTTCAAAGAAAAGCACCTTATTATCAAGAAAGAAATCGTATAATACGATATCTGTTACCACAGTATTGGGAAGATAAAATGCCAGTGGGAAATGAAGATGTAATACGGAAACTGTCATTTGAACAGATAGTTGATTACCAAAACAAAAATTATAATGATATTGCAATTTGTGTCAGCAGTAATTTTAAGATATATAAAACTGCCGAAACTGATGGGACGATTCCGATACTAAGGGGTAGATATAATAGAAAAGAAAAGAGTAGTTTGTTTTGGGAAATTGATGTTCATAAAAAAGAAAAAGTGATTTGTAATCTATATTTTGAAAGTCAAAAAAATTTTCAAAATACAATAGAATATTTGAAATATGAATTTATCAAGATGTATTTCTTTATATTTTTTGATGAAGTTTTGGGAGATTTGTTGTTAGAGGCAAAGATGCCAGTATCAGAAGCAATACTTTATGAAAATGAGATTTTAGCAGATGTAGTCATTATTGATTATGAATTTGTAACATTAAATACGGATATCTTATTTATAAAAAAAATGGTGTTAGTTGCTTTGGAACGTTTGGAGCAACAGAAGAAAAAAAATATATCTATTTCATCTAAAGCAGCAAATGAATTAAAACAAAAAATAAATAGCATCAACTTTGAGGAAAAATGTAAATTAAATTTTTTGTATGGGATAGATTTAGATTCTGGTATTGAAATTGAAAGACTTCAAAAAGAAATAGTATATGAGGAAATATGTGAAATTGCAAAAAAGTATAGAAGATTTCACATAGAAGATTAGTATGTAAAGCATTATATGCTTTTACATAAATAAAAA
Source organism: Lachnospiraceae bacterium (assembly GCA_910574715.1). GTDB lineage: Bacteria > Bacillota > Clostridia > Lachnospirales > Lachnospiraceae > Sporofaciens. The sequence goes on from CAJTCH010000047.1 coordinate 21,548, forward strand.
TTAGGAGGAATAAATCATGTTAATCGCAAAAGAAGGTAGAAAAAGCATGGAAGCAAGAGCAAACTATCTTGATCCAAGAGCTGGATGTGGTTGCGCTTCTTCTAAGGTAAAAACTGCGACAAGAGATTCTGTATGCGTATGTGGATGCACAAAGACAAGCAATAAAGCATCGACAAGAACAGCAGCAAAAAAGCATTAATGCATAAGTGTTGGCAGTGAAACAAAGAATGGGGTATACAAATGTGTATACCCCATTCTTTGAGTGAGGATTAGAAATGAGAAAAATTAGACATATAAGAAAATTTATAATTAATATTTTTAGTATAATTAAAATTATTTTAAAATCATCGCCAATAATAGTAACCAAGCTTTTTATATGTAATGTGTTGTTGGGGATAGTAACGTCACTTAATGTATATTTATGGAAATATCTTGTGGATTCTGCAACGTATTCATTAGAATATGGGAAAGTAGGAGAGGCATTTATCTGGTTAGGAGGCATTGGTGGATGTATAGAAACTATAAATTTATTTAATAGATTGAGTATTTATTATAGAGAAATTGCACAAGAAAGCATGAACTGCTATATAAATGAAATGGTTATAGAGAAAGTAAATCAATTAGATATGTCATATTTTGATGATTCTAAAATTTATGATACGTTGGAGAAAGTTAGTAGTGAATCGGGAGCAAGATGTGTGAGTATTTTGGTAATGTTGGTAATGCTACTTCAATATTTTACAACGTTAATTGGAGTAACAGCAGTAATGGCATCATTAAGTGGTTCAATAGCTATTATGTTATGTTTGATTATGGTTCCAATTTTTTATGTAAGCATCAGCATCGCATATAAGCAGTATAAAATATACGTTACAAGAGTTCAAAATTTGAGAATGGTTGATTACCTTACTGATTTATGCTTAAAATATGAAAATATCAAAGAGTTAAAAATATACGGAGCAGCATTATACTTAAAACAGAAGGTTTCTGATATTTATAAAAAGCATATTATAGAGGATAAAAAATATAAAAAGAGTTTTTTGTTTAAACTTACAAAAACAGATTTGGTACAGTCTATATGTTCTACAGGAATTAAAATTTTTGTATTATATAGAGCGATATTGGAGAAAAAAAGCATTGGGGATTTTACGATGTATATTTCGGCATTAGATAATATGGAGAATTCAATTAATTCTATTTTGGATGCAATTTCTTCTTTGTATAGTGATAATTTGTATATAGAAAACCTCTTGGACTTATTAAAAATGGAAGGTGGTTTAAAGGATGGAAAAAAAGATTTCTCTGTTGTGGACTTAAAAAAAATAGAATTTGAAAATGTATGGTTTCAATATCCACATAGTGATTCATTTGTCTTGAAAAATGTTTCTATAAAACTTGAGAGAGGTAAGTCATATGCGTTGGTAGGTCTTAATGGTTCTGGAAAGACTACTTTTATTAAATTACTTTTGAGATTATATGATCCACAAAGGGGTAAGATTTTGATTAATGGTATAGATATAAAAGAATACTCTATAGAGAGTTTATATAGAAGCATTGGCGTGGTTTTTCAAGATTTTATTAAATATCCTTTGACAGTAAATGAAAATATAGGAATTGGGAATCTAAAAAGAATAGACGATTTTGAGAAAATACAATTTGCAGCATATATTTCAGGTGCAAATAAATTTATTCAAAGTCTACCAAATGAATATCAGACAATATTGGAAAAAGAATGGGAAGAAGGAAGCGAATTATCTGGTGGGCAATGGCAGACGATAGCTATATCCAGAGCTATAATGAGAGATGTTTCCATATTGATAATGGATGAGCCATCTTCTGCGTTGGATCCACAAGCGGAATCGGATATATTAAAAAAAATGCAAGAAATGATGGATGGGAAAATGAGTCTTTTGATAACACATAGATTTTCTAATATGGGAATAGTTGATAAGATTTTTGTGATGCAAGAAGGGGAAATAACAGAATTTGGAACACATGAAGAACTCATGAGAACAAATGGAAAATACTATACATTATATAAACTACAAGCAGATGCATATAAGAGGTAACATTATTGGTTAGGATATATAATGAAGTGGAACACTTGATACTGAGGAGAGGTTCGCTGTAATTCATCTTAAAAATTATTAACATAAGTAATGCAGTGTTCTATTAAATTTTTGAATCAAAGAGATTATTATATCTTTTCATATATTCATGTTTGTGCTATTGTTAGTGATAAAGAGATATATTCTATGAAGAAAGTGATTGTTTATCAGGAAATCGTCTGGTACACAATAATTGTAAAGATAACACTTGGTAAAGGAGAAATTCTTTTTGTTGTTATCAGATATAAAAACCTATTAACATATAGCTATATTGGCTGCATTATGATTGTACTGGGAGAAAAAGGCATGGAGAAAATATTAGTGGTAGAAGATGATTACAAAACGAATGAAGCGGTTGTGGAATATTTGAACAGCTTAGGTTATCAGACGCTTGGCGTTCATGATGGAGAGCAGGCATATCAGTTTATCAAAGAGAAAAGCTGTGATCTAATCATTTTAGACATTATGCTTCCGAAAATTTCGGGGGTTATGCTGCTTGGGAAGATTCGGGAATTCACAGACGTTCCAGTTTTAATGCTTACTGCGATTAGTGATGAGTCTATGCAGGTATTAAGCTTTGACGGGGATGCCGACGACTATATGACAAAGCCGTTTTCTATGCTTGTACTTGGTCGCAGAGTTCATGCTTTGTTAAAGAGAAGCAGGCGGAATGAGAAAAAAAGCAATATCCTTCAATTAGAAAATGCAATGATTGATTTTGATGCCTGTCAAAGCCGGGTCAACGGAGAGCCGTGTGAACTGACAGTTAAAGAATATGAACTGCTCAGATTATTTGCCGAAAATCGGGGGATTGTCCTGACGAGAGAGAAGATGGTAGAAGCGATTTGGGGATGTGATGCAGACATCCTGGACCGAACGATAGATACATATGTGAAAAATATCCGAAAAAAATTGCAACTTACTTGTATTACAACGATAAAGGGGCTGGGTTACCGTCTGGAAACGGAGTAAAGATATGAAAAAATCTAGTATTTTCAAGAGAACTTTTTGTTATTCTTTTCTAATTATGCTGCTAGTTATACTGGTTGCACATGGATTGATTTGGCTCATTGTGCCAAGAGTCTGTATTGTTACAGAAGAAAGTTCAACAGAATACATGATGGTTGTCGGAGCTGAATTTGATACAGAAGAAATAATCGAACTATCTTTACTTAAGGGATTGATATTTTCATTTGTTTGCTGCTCTTTGTTTGTATTTATTGTTTCCTATTACTGGGCCAGAATCACGGTAAAACCAATTAAAGAAATGGTCGGCATCACAAAGAAAATGGCGTCCCTCGAACCGGACGCAGCATGTGATATTCGGACAAATGATGAATTTGAACAGCTGAGTGATAATCTGAATTCACTTTATAAAAAATTGTTTTATACAATCGAGCAACTACGGCAACAGATAGAAACTACAGCAGAGGCAGAAAAAACGAAAATTGATTTTTTATATGCCGCGTCACATGAATTAAAAACGCCAATTACCGCATGTAACGCGATATTGGAAAATATGATTTTGAAAGTGGGTAAATATAATGACTATGACAGATATTTGCCAGAATGTAAAGCAATGCTGGAAGAGTTATATCTGATGATACAGAATATTTTAGAGACGAATCGGTTGAATAATGGTTTGAACATCATCAATAAGAAAAAATATAAGATCAAAGAGCTGTTAGAAGATATGATTATTCCATTTGAAATGATCGCTAAGGCGAAAGGCGTTAACCTTTTCGTCAGTCTTACCGGAGAGGATATGATTAAGACGGACAGGGATCTGTTAAAAAAGGCGTTATCGAATATTTTGATGAATGCTGTTGTATATACAGAGAAAGGGAAAAAAGTTGATATCAGCTATAGAGATCATAAGCTGGTTATATCCAACGAAGGACAAATTATCGAAGGGGAATCGTTAAAAGAAATCTTTGAACCATTCAGCAGATTGGAGAAGAGCCATTCTAAAGCGTACGGCGGCAGCGGCTTAGGTTTATATATTGTACATACTATTTTTACTGCGCTGAACATGGAGTACACGTTTGGGAAAGATGAACATAAGCCGCAAATGAATTTTGTGATATATTTCAGCGGGGATTAAAATTCCATAGTAATTTCATATTGATTTTATAATGCTTCCATATAGGTTTGATAAAATAGATCAAAATTATATGGAGGTTTTTTTATGTGGACATTAAAGAGAGCGCTGCGCTATATCAGCCGGAAAAAGGGAAAAACAATCATATTATTCATTCTGCTGTTCGTGACGGGGACCTTTGTCCTGTCTGCGCTGATCGTGGAGAAAGGGGTAAATGCAGCGCAAAGAGAATTGCGGGAGTCCTTGGGCGGGAGCTTTTCGGTTAGCGTGAAATATTCTGACGATAACCCGTATTATCATGAAGAAATTATGGAAGACAGTGCAGGATTTTCCGATGTATTGTTATATTCTACAAAATTGATATCTGCAGATTTTATCAATAAGATCCTTAAGATTCCAGGGGTTAAAAGCTGTGAGGCCAGGACAGAAGCCCTTTGTCAGTTGGAAGGAATGAAGCTGAAGGCCGGAACAATTCCAATAGAAGAAGAATTTGAAAATCAGCAGAAGATGGTAGCTGTGTATTCTTCCAAAGATTGTTCAGAATTTGCAGACAGAAGCTTGAACTTAGTTGCGGGGAGACATATTGTTCCAGGCGACCGGCACGTTATTTTGTTGAGTAAAACGATAACAGAGCTAAATCATCTGGAGCCTGGTGATAAACTTCAGATAGTTGATACGGATAATCAAAAAGTAGAAGTGGAATTAATTGGAATCTTTGACGTAGATACGATAGAAAAAACAGGGGCGTCTGTGACCACCTATGACCGGATAGAAAATAGGGTATATTCTGATCTGGCCACCCTGACCGAGATTGAAAACAACAGTTATCCCGCCGGATACGACCAGGTTTTTGTTACAGCATCTGATCCGGACCAGCTTGAGGAGATAGTCGGAACAGTAAGACAAATGGACGGATATGATGAACAGGCTTATGAAATTGACATGCATGATGAGAAGTATCAGGCATCAGCAGGCGCATTGGGAAAGGCAGAGACAATGATAAAAGTATTTTTAGCTCTTAGTATAGTGGTCAGTGCGGTGATACTGACGCTGGTGCTGGTTATGTGGAATCGTGAAAGGATTCATGAAACAGGAATTTATCTGGGATGCGGAATTAGGAAAAGCAGGATACTTTTTCAATATCTGTTAGAAGTGCTGCTGATTGCCAGTATTGCATTCGCGGGAGCCTGTATCCCCGGAAAAATAGCCGCAGATAACATAGGCGGATATATTGTGGCCGAGAAGAAAACGCAAGAGGATACGGAGAGTCTGATTGATACATTAGAGAACAGCGGAGATGAAAATTTGCTTGCAGACACAGCGGAAAGTCCGGGGATGGAAATGAAAGTCGGAGAGAAAGAAATCGTGATCTTGTATATGATTGGAATGTTTATCGTGGTTTTTTCCGTTGTTGTTTCTTCGTCTTGTATATTCCGTTTGAAACCACGGGAAATTTTGTCGAAAATGAGCTGAAATAAGATGATTTTACCGTCAGGGAGGTATGCGCATGAAATTATTAGAACTAGAACAGATAGATTTTTCCTATGAAAAAAAGGAAGTACTCAGAAAAGTCAGTGCTTGTTTTGAACGTGGGAAAATGTATGTTATTTTGGGAAAAAGCGGAAGTGGAAAGACAACCTTACTCTCGCTTCTGGGCGGGATGGATGGTCCTAAAAGCGGTAAGATTCTTTTGGATGGAACAGAAATCAATAAGAAAAATATGGATGATTATCGTGCAAAACGGGTGTCCGTCATTTTTCAGAATTATAATTTAGTAGATTATTTAACCGCAGCTGAAAATGTTGAATTGCTTGCTGGAAAAGGGGGCAGGGGCATTTTGCGTAAATTAGGGCTGACAGAAGAAGAAATAACACGTAATGTACTAGAACTTTCCGGCGGTCAGCAGCAACGCGTTGCGATTGGGCGGGCGCTGGCGTCGGAGAGGGATATCTTACTGGCAGATGAGCCTACTGGAAATTTAGATGGAAAGACTGCGTTGGAAATCGCTGAAATTATGAAAAGGATGGCTCATGAATATAAGAAATGCGTTATCGTAGTGACGCATTCGTTAGAAGTGGCGGAGTATGCTGATGTGGTTTTTGAATTAAAACAAGCTAGATTAAACGATAGATATGAAAAAAGTCAGAGATGATGTTCGTTTTTAGAACAACAGTCTATACAGATATGAGGAGAAAAAGTACATGCTACGAGTATTCTTGGAAATTTTAGTTTTTGAGAAAACAGAAAAGTGATTTTGTTATGGAACTGGAACAATAGTTTTATGAAGCCGGGCAACTATTATTAGTAGTTGTTCGGCTTCTTACTATTTTCATTAAATGGTTATAAAAGTGTAACCATATTTCACAAAATAAAAGAGAGTAGGTAGAATAAATGAAAATTGCAATTTGTGATGATGATGTAAAAGTTATTAATGAAATTAGTAAAACATTAAAGCGAGTAACAAGGGAAAAAGAGATGGTTATACCAACAGTCATTCGATTTGCGAGTTCGCAAGAGCTTTTGAATTATTATAAAAATTATAGAGATATTAACCTTATTATTACGGATATAGACGAAAAGATTAACGAAGAAATTTTGAAAGAATTGAAACAAATGGATAGAGGTATTCCAATTGTATTGGTATCAAAGCATTGCGAAGCAGCAATGAAAGGCTATCGTATTCAAGCAATACAATTTTTCTTAAAACCTATAAATTTCATTTATTTTAAAGAGATTATGACGGATGTATTAGAAGCAATAAAAGAAGATAAATTTTTTATTAATAAAACAAAAGCGAGAGTTGATAAAATATATTTTTTAGATATTGAGTATATTGAAACTTTAGATCGGCATACTCTGATTCATACTAAAAAGGGCGATTTTGAGTGCTATATGACAATGAAAAGCCTTTTGGGCATGTTAGAGGATTACGGCTTTAAGCAGCCACATTCCAGTTATATTGTTAATATGAATTGTATTACAAGAATCAATAATAGCGACGTTGAATTGGAGAAAGGAAAACGAATACCATTAAGTAAAAAGCGAAAATCAGAATTTGTACAAGCTGTAGAATATTATTATTCGGAGTATTGATATTCATTTTTTATTTATGTTTCAATGGACGGTTACATAAATAACTTCAAAAATGGTTATATTTATGGTTATATCATTTGAAACCTTGATATGGTTACAATCTATTTAAAAACAAGGAGGTAGACTTATGTTTAAGGTAGATACAACTTTATCAAGATCTAATGTACCAAGAACTATACGTTTTACGGAGGAAATTTATAATACTTTGATGGAAATATCTTCGTATGAGAATGTCTCATTTAATCAATTGGTACTTCAATGCTGTCGATATGCAATTAATGATTATTCGATAAAAGAAAAATTAGATAAGTAGAGTTTGGAAATTTTGTATAAGGAGGAGTGGGTGAGGCTTAATTATTAAAAATCTATAGTATATCAATTTTAAGCCAATATATTGTGATACCGATAGATAGTAAGAAATTGCTGAAAGAGAAACAGATTTTTTTATCATATACTATATTCGCTGTTGAAAAATGAAAAAGATGTGTAAAAACGTCCATTGAGTTTATCTCAAGGGCGTTTTTTTATTTTGAAAATTAAAAAAATTTTGAAAGACCCGTCAAAACGGGTGTCCCCATTTGGGAGAAAGAATGAGGGGAGGTTTATGGCCTTTCTTTCTACCAGTTGGAATGGGAAGGAGGTGAAATCAAATGGATCATACTCCTTCTCGTGATGAATTGACGGTCATGCATCAGTTTGACCGTCTGTGCCAGTTAGCATTGGACGGTGAAGCAGCAAATTATTACCGGCATATGGAGTACAGGAGGAACCACGAAGTGATTTTTTCTGAAATGACAGAAAAGGAATTGGACAGCATTTTTGTGATGGATGAGTACAATCTGGACAGTTTGCGCTTCCGAGTTCTCGGGTATGACATTGAGGTAAAGGACGCATTGCTTGTAGAGGCGCTACAGGCTTTGACGGAGAAAAAGCGGAACGTAGTCCTTCTGTCTTATTTTTTGGAGATGACGGATACGGAGATCGCAACGGAAATGAAGTTAGTACACAGCACAATACGGGAGCATAGGACACGCTCATTAGAATTGCTGAAAAAATTTATGGAGGAAAATATGGATGGAGCAGAGGAATAAGCGTAAGGAAGAAAAGAAATTGCTGCCTTTTCACATTATTAAGGCGGCATCAGAAGGGGATGCACAGGCAATCCAGGCAGTATTGAAGCATTATGAAGCCTACATAGCAAAATTATCCACCAGAAAAATGTATGACGAATTTGGGCAGTCACATTACTGTGTGGATGAAACATTGCGCAGACGGTTGGAAACAAAACTGATTGCTAAAACACTTTCTTTCCGACCGGTTCCATATAAGGGCATACGAGCATAGAAACAGGCTGGCTGATTTTTGTACCTTGATAATTTCATATTGAATATCCTGCAGGACGTATGAAGCAGTTGAGCCATTTAATAAATACGCCATGACTATCTGTATCTGTACTTTACGACAACGTGTCGCAAAGTGCTAGGTATTGGAAACGATGAAATGTTCTCTTGGGCATTGAAGTAAAGGTACGAGCGATAGATATTTGATTATAGGCAGAGAGATAGGGACTTTGCGGCGACGATACTGTTTCTGATAATGATACTTCCAGAGGTAAGCTACTCCGGTCTGAAAAGATTGCGATTCCTGTGAAGAAACTGTTATTGACAGCTTTTCCGCACGCTATGGCAAATGGCGCTGTTTCCCGACGGCTGCCTGTAGGATAAATTTTTTGGTGGAAGGAGGGTAGAAAATGCCTCGAAATATAAATAAGAAACGGTTTGTCAGATACAAGGAGGGCGCAGAGTTATACAGTATGTGCCAGAGAAAGTTCGAGCAGATGGCGAAAGATGCAAATGCAATCTATAAATTAGATAAGCTGGTATTAGTGAACTGTGATATTTTTGAAGAATATTTAGAAACATTTAGAGTTAGAGGATAGTTAAATAAAAGAGATTCTGAAATAAATATTTTTGTAAGACAAAAAACACTTGACTTTTTGTCTTACTGAAATTATAATAGACATAGTTATGAATGGAGGTGCATATAGATGGCGAAAATTGGGAGACCTAAAAAGGAGTTTCCTAAGTTGAAGTCAATAACAATCCGGCTTTCCGATAGTGAATATGAAAAGTTCATTAAGTATGCTGCCAGTCATAATATGACCATGACACAAGCATTGACTAAGGGAATAGAATTATTATACCAGAATCCGTAATGCTTGAAGTGCTTCAGAATCTCTTTCCGCATAAAGGAGCAGAGATGGCAAAAGCAAGAAAAGATAACAAGGGCAGGGCTTTGAGGAAAGGGGAAAGCCAACGGACAGAGGATATGAGGTATATGTATACATATACGGATCCTTATGGAAAAAGACGGTATATTTACGCAAATGATCTGCGGACGCTACGTGAAAAAGAGGATAAGCTGCTGAAAGACCAGCTTGACGGCTTGGATGTCTATGCCGCAGGAAATGCAGACCTGAATTTTGTCTTTGACCGTTACATATCAACAAAGACAGACTTGCGGAAAACAACATATACGAATTACAAATACATGTATGACCATTTCGTGAGGGAAGAATTTGGAAAACGGAAGATAGGGGAGATCAAGTATTCAGATGTATTGTATTTTTATTATCATCTGCTGAATGAGAAGAATCTGCAGATCAATACATTGGAAACCATCCATACGGTGCTGCATCCGACATTCCAACTTGCAGTCCGGGATGCGATCATCCGTGTCAATCCCAGTGATGGCGCTATGGCACAAGTCAAGAAGAAACCGGGCAGGAACCACGGTGTCAGACATGCATTGACGTTAGAGCAGCAGAGGGCATTTATGGAATACACCAGGAACAATCCAATATATTGCCATTGGTTGCCTTTATTTACAGTATTGCTTGGAACAGGCGGGCGAATTGGAGAGATTATTGGATTAAGGTGGAAAGATCTGGATTTTGAGAATAGGACAATAAGTATTAACCACAGTATTGTGTACTATCCAATGGATGGCGCAAAAAAGCGACGGAGCGTTTTTCAGGTGTCCTTACCAAAGACGGAAGCCGGTATCCGGGTAATTCCGATGATGGATGCGGTGTATGATGCTTTTCAGGAGGAACACGAAGCACAGAAAGAGAATGGGTTCAACTGCACGGAGATTGATGGAATGACAGGATTTGTGTTCTGCAACCGTTTTGGGAACGTACATAATCCTCAGACAGTCAACCGGACGATTCGGCGTATTTCAGAGAATTATAATGCGGAGGAAGTGTTGAAAGCGAAAAGAGAGAAAAGGCAGCCGGTTTTATTGCCGCATTTCTCCTGCCACCATTTGAGGCATACCTTTTGCACAAGGTTCTGCGAACAGGAAACCAATATCAAGGTAATCCAGTCCATTATGGGCCATGCGAACATAGAAACCACGATGGATATATATGCCGAAGTGACAGATATGAAAAAAACGGAATCAATGAAGAATTTAGCACAAAAATACGATGTATTTTAGGAAAGAGTCCTTGGGTGGGCTCATGTAACAAAAAAGAGTTTTTGCAACAAAATTGCAACGAATTTTGAAATGACAGTGCATAATAATGCGTGATAATGCATTGATGCAAACTGTTGGAAAAGGCGTAAATACGGGATAATACATGATAATGCTTGAACCTGAATATTATTCCCGACGATGAAGTCGTTAGAGAAATAAATGCAGTAAAATCAAGGCTTTCGAGTCTTCGATAGAAAAAAGTACAGCAAAAGTACAGCAAATTTCGAGCCGATAATACCCGATAGCACTGAATAATACGGGATACGGCAGATAAAGCAGTACCAAGCAGCAGGAAAGAAAAATAGATATTGCGCTTATTGAGAGCCGCTTTTCTAAGAGAAATCTTGGAAGAGTGGCTCTTTTCGTTTAGGCGATTGTCCGGGGAACCTTCAGAGGGCAAGTGCGATGCACAAAGTTTCACAGATTCAATGAACAAGGAGGCAACGAACATGGCATTTAAGAAGATTAGAAACATGAAGGTTTACGAGCAGTCGGGATATCACTACAAAAGTACTCCGACAATCATGCTCAAAGGACAGTGGCTCAATGAACTTGGATTCGGCTACGGAACGCCGATTTGCGTAGAGTGCAGCGGTGGAAAGCTGGTTATCACAAGGGCTGATGAAATCGAGACCACATTCAGGGAAATCGGAACGGAACCTGTAATGTGCGTGGCTGAAAGTGCTTCAGAGTACGGAAGGAGGGATGCGTAATGGGCAGGATCATCATGTGTGGTTCATTTAAGGGCGGTGTTGGAAAGTCTGTTACCACCTTCAATCTGGCGTATTCACTGGCTGAAATCGGAAAAAAGGTTTTGTGTGTGGATTTTGACAGCCAGGCTAATCTCACCACCTGCTTTGGGGTAGAAGATGTTGAGATTCTTCCGGTTACTATCGGGCATCTGATGATGGCTGAGATTGAGGATGAAGCTCTGCCTGAGACAGTTGAATATATCCATAGCAGGAATGGCGTGGATTTTATACCGTCTTCGATGGTTATTTCGGCGGTGGACAGCAAACTGAGACTTGAGATGGGAGCTGAAGGAATGCTTTCAAGGATCTTGGAACCGCTGAGAGATTCATACGATTATATTATTTTGGACACTTGCCCGTCTTTGGGAGCTTTGACCATAAATGCGCTTGCGGCGGCTGATGAAGTAATCATTACGGTGAATCCTCAGCTTCTTGCAATGATGGGTTTGCAGGATTTTCTGAAGACGGTAGGGAAGATCAAAAGCCGTATCAATAACCGGCTCAGTGTTTCGGGGATTCTGCTTACGATGTGCGATTCAAGGACAAATCTTTGCAAGGTTATTTCTGAAGAGGTGGCTGAGACCTTCCAGAATCAGATCCGGATTTTTGACAGCCGGATACCTACAACGGTGAAGGTTGGTGAGTCTGTTTATTACAGTGAGCCTCTAATTGAGTATGCACCGGGAAATGGAGCCTGTGAGGCTTACCGGATGCTGGCAAAGGAGGTGGCTAGCGCATGAAGGCTGATGCACCGAAAAGGAAGATATTTAATGATGCGGTTGACCTGCTCTCCACGGGGGAGCAGGCAGCTACCGGCAGCGGTGTGGAGATGTTGGATATCGATGCGATAAAACCGTTTCGGCATCATCCCTTCCACCTATATGAAGGGGAACGGCTGAACGATATGGTCGAAAGCATTAAGGAACACGGTGTTCTGAATCCCGTGATCGTGCGGAAAATGCACTATGGATATGAAATGCTTTCCGGTCATAACAGACAGAATGCTGCAAAGTTGGCAGGGCTGAAGGTGATACCGGCATTTGTGAAAGTGGATCTGCCGGATGAAGATGCTTATGTTTATGTGATCGAGACAAATCTGATGCAACGGTCTTTTACAGATCTGTCGATATCGGAAAAGGCAGCGGTGCTGGCAGAACGGTATGACAAGGTTCTCTATCAGCGCAAGAGGGATGAAATCGTTGCGGAATTAAAGGCTTTGGAAAATCCAATGGATGCTGAGACTGAAAAAGGTGGACATGATGTCCACCTTTCGAAGAACCGCGATAACCTGGGCGATGAATATGGGCTTTCAGGGCGGCATGTGGCAAGGCTGATGCGTATAAATCAGTGTTTGCCCGAAATAAAGGAAATGCTTGATCAGGGCAAAATGCAGCTTACGGCGGCGGTTCAGCTTTCCTATCTGCCGGAACAGGGGCAGCGGATGGCTTTGGAAGTATCAGAGAAATCAGGCATCGGCATTACCGAGAGGATTGCAAAAGAAATCCGGAAAGCTAAGATGACAGAAAAAGATATAAGAGAGGCTATCGTGGGCCCGGATCCCGAAATCAATAAACTGACGGGAGAACCGATTAAGCATGAAGAGAAGCCAAAACCCATAAGGTTATCTGGTGAGCTCAGGGCAAAGTATTTTACAAACACGAATCCCAAAGAGGTTGAAAGGATCGTAGATAAGGCACTGGCTGCATGGTTCAAGAAACAGAGGTGATGCGGATGTTCAGTCGGGAAGAGTTAAAGTCAGTAGATTCAAGGTATTTCAATATTATCACAGTGGATGATTACGACGTGACCATTCAGAGCAGGAACACGGGGCATTACTGGTATCTGCATTCCACCGATGTTCCGGGGGATACGGCGTGTATCATCTTCCATAAACATAAATACAGCCATCCCTACCACCAGCACGGGCGTGGAAATAGCCTAAGACAGGCGATTCGGAGCATACAGAGCCATGACCGGTGGCAAATGAATGAGAGGAATAGATAAAATCTTACAGATAGGTTTTAGGGGCGTTCAGCACGAGACTGTGTTGGATGCCCTTTTTTACGTATGACCAAGAAAAAAACCAAACCGCAACATTTTATACCCAAAATCGGAAGAATGTGCTATACTATACTGTGGTGGATTATAGACAGGTGTTATTGAGTACGGTTCGGCATATATGGCTGGCAAACAAGCGACAAACACCGTTGTTTAAACGTTCGGGAGGGCCTATGAGCGTATCCTACAAGAAATTATTCAAGCTACTGATTGATAAAGACTTGAAGAAAAAAGATCTGAGAGAGATGGCTGGCATAGGAAACAGTACTATGACCAAGCTAGCTAATAATGAGAATGTGACCATGGAAGTTATGGCCAAGATTTGCAGTGCATTGGATTGCAAAATTGACGACGTGGTAGAAATTCTCCCAGATGAGAAATAAAGAGAACCATTTCAAAGGAGAGGCTTAAGCATGGCAAAGTTTATTGGATCTGATCTCCAGAGTGATAACTGGGGGGAGGATTATTTGATAAAGAAACTGATAGAATACTTTGATGATTCTTTTGTGATATACAGGAACCGTCCTATATTTGGTGCTCAATTTGACGTATGCCTTCTTGCTCCAAAAATCGGTATCATTATTTTTGAAGTTAAGGCATGGAAACCGGACACTATAAAGGAAGTAAAGAACAGCGATTCGATTTTGATTAAGACGAAGGATGCAGAAACCGGTGAAGAGGGCGAGAGTATAGAAAACCCTACTTCTCAGGCCAGAGGTTACGTATATAAAATGCGTAGCAAAATCCGCCAGAAGACTGGAAAAACACCATTAGTCTATGATATGGTGGCATTCCCTAATCTTTCAAAGGATGATTTTGACAGCAAAGGTATAGAAGCTGTCTGTGAATTCGAATCTACGATTTTGAGAGAAGATCTTAACTCTAAGAAAGCATTTTACGAGAAGATGAATCTTGGAATCAAAAATCATAAGGGTGCATTGAGTCATTGCGCTGATTTTACCCCTGAGTTAATGTATAGAGTTCGGCAGATATTCGAAACGGATTTGAATATTGAAGATACAACGGTAGAGAACACGGACTTGGTGAAGGATGCAGAAAGCCCTATCAAGTCGGCGTATTCTTTGTTTGCCTATATTCCGCATTGTGACATGAATGATGACATAAAGAAAAGGCTGACTGAGGCATACAGCGTGGGAACAAAGCTTTATGTCATAACAGAAGAGCAGGGGGATTTGGCGATAATAGCTGAAGCCATTAAGAGTGTAATCATAGAAAAAGGACTTATTGCAGATGGCTTAAATCTGAAAATCAACCTCGAAGGACAGAACAGGGAGAAGAAAGCTTTCACCGAAACAACTTTTCAGGTGTTTAATTGCGTGGCATATTCGGTGTCTCCGTTGGATATGGGTGAATCGTTATTTGTAATTAAGGACGGGAAAAACATTTCAGAGAAACAGTTTGGGGTAATGAAACAGATTGACAGGGTGTGCAATTTCAACCTTGAACAGTACAGGATTGAGCACGCAGATTCTAGCAAGAATATTATCGTTAAGGCGGGAGCAGGAACGGGAAAAACCTTTACGATGATTTCAAGAATCGCATACATATGTCATATCCAAAACTGCTCCATGAAGGAAATGGCAAAAAGAATTGTAATGATTACGTTCACTGATGATGCCGCTAATCAGATGGAGGATAAGATCAAGCAGCATTTCAATAATTACTATCTGCTTACGGGAGATGGTGATTGCCTTGCTTTTATCAACCAGATAGAGGGAATGCAGATAAGCACAATTCACTCATATGCAAAGAAAATCATTTCTGTTCTTGGACTTGAATTGGGATACGGAATTGATGTATCAGTTACTTCCGGTGACTATAAGACAAAACAGATCATAGCTGATTTGGTTGACCAGTATATAGCTCAAAAACAGAAGGATTATGGTGATTCATACGTTAAGAAACTTGGGATGCCAGTTTATCTGATTAACAAGGATATACTGAACATCCTTACAAGGCTTCATAATCAGAGTATAGATGTGAGCCAGTTGAAAGCAGATAATTTTGGAGAAATGATTTCCGGGGGAATTGATGGAGAATTTCATAAGCTCATTCAGGATATCATTCCAAACGTTGAGATGGAATTGGACGCATATTTAAAGAAGCAGAACAAAATCCATTTGAATAATATGATGTCTACGCTTCAGTTATGCATTGAAAAGAAGGAAAATGTCGAAAGGCTTATAAAAATGCAGACTGGTAGACCGCAGTATATGTTTGTTGACGAGTTCCAGGATACTGATGATGTACAGATTGATGCCATTTCACAGATTGCAAAATTGCTACAGTACAAGCTGTTTGTAGTAGGCGATGTAAAACAATGTATTTACAGGTTTAGGGGTGCAAAGGAGAATGCATTTAAGCAGCTAGGAGCGGATAATAATCCTGAATGGCAAACATATTCTCTTTATAAGAATTATAGAACAGATGCTCAGTTATTAGATGTATTTCACTCAACATTCTCTGATTTGGGAAGCAGGACAGAGGGTGGTGAACCTTTACTGATATATAAGGAAAACGGAACGGAATCCGATACAGATAGGTTGATTGGAACCCGTGATTATAATAGGGGTACTAACCAATCTGAGTTTTATAAAAAGATTTCGATTGTTGCTGAAGAAGAGAGGATTCCGGCAGTATTTGAGGAAGTAAAAAGGATAATAAAAAGAATCAAGAGCTTAGAAGAGCAAGGAGTGGTCTTATCGGACAAGGATAAAGAAATAGCTATCCTTGTAAGAGAAAACTGGCAAGCTGAATCTATTAAGCAGGTTGGAAAGAGGATGGGCTTTGAGGTGCTTACCAATACTGGTGGTGATTTGTATATGTCAGCACCTGCTCTTGATATGCTTACTTTGGCGAATGCGCTTTTGCATTATGATGAATCAGATTATCTCTTTACATTTGTTTCGTCCAATTTCATTGGCGGCGGAATGAGTAAGTCAAGAATGTATCAGATTCGGGAAAACGATAAAAAAACCGGTTGGAAGAAATCAAAGAGTCAGGATACTTCTCAGGCAAAAGAACTACAGATGATGATAAACAGAGAATTGTCTGTTGCGGAGGGTGATCGGTGGAAAGACTGGAATAATATCATCAGAGCTTTAAGGGTGATGCCTGTTCTGCAGGTGATGAGGAAAATATACAGTATTTTGAAGCCATGGGTAAATTATGGACAGGATAGCAAATGGAAGCAGGACAACTATCGGCTGAATGTAGATATGCTTTTTGAAGAATTGATTAAGACAGCAAACATGGATTCACTGTCTATTAATTCTCTTGTGGATATATTAACCGCTAACATAGTCAGCGTAAAAAATGTGGATAGCCGTCTTCCGGATGTGAAAGGACAGGAATATGTCATTAAGTGTGTGACCGTACATAAATCAAAGGGGTTGGAATATGGATCGGTTATTTTACCTTACTGTTCAGCTGCAATCAATATTATGAAACGGTCTGATATTAATGTCTCAGTTGTGAATGAATCTGGAATAAAGGTCGGATATCAGATTAAGACAGATGATGACAGATACCAGAACGATTATTTTGACCTGAATCCGTGAACTTCGTTTAAAGTAATACTTTGGCATGCTTCTAAAATTCAATATCTTGATATATATCGGCTAAGATATGGTGCTCACCGAATAGGTGGATAATTATTGCCTTTTT
>CAJTCH010000048.1 GCA_910574715.1 Lachnospiraceae bacterium
ACTGTCCGTAGTGTCAGTATAAATGGAACACGAAAAAAATACACAACGGAACTTACGCCATTTCAAAAAGACATATATGAGTTATATGGGCTGACACCTTAAACATGTGTATAATTTGAACGGGATTTTAGGTTACAATAAAAAAATTAATAGGAAGGAATAAAATGAGGAAATTTCTAAGAAACATTGGATTGCTTTTCTGATACTTTTTTTATATGAGGTTTTAATTCTCATATTTTCGCCGGTTATAAGTACCTCATTTATTTCAGGTTTTACTTTATCTATTTTGAGTGTTTGGCTTTGTTTATGGCTTATCCATAGTTATCTCCGGGAACCATTGGTAGAATATGGATTGCATTTAAAAAAATACATATACAGATAATCAGTGGAATTTTACTTGCTGTAGTTATAGATTATTTGCTTTTACAAAGTATTACATCAGGAATATTTGGTATAAAACGTTATATGGAACAATTGATATCAGATCCGATTAATATTCTTATTTTTTTTAACCCTTTAATACCTGCAATATCAGAAGAATGTGTGTATCGAGGATTTTTACTATCTTTTTTCCAAAGATTATTTGATAATCCAATATTGAGTGTTTCACTAAGTGCTGTCTTATTTGGTGTGGGTCACTACCCTTCATATCATAGTATGGATCAGGTTGTTTTTGCATTGATTATGGGATTTATATTTGGATATTTACGGTTAAAAGAACCAGAAAAATTTACGCTTTTTTCACTTAGTTTGGCTCATTTTTTGCATAATACTTTTTTGAATAACACCCTAATTTGAATAGTGTAAAAAGGGTATATCTTTTTTTGAAATCTCTTTTGCATTAAAGAATACCCCTTGATCAATATTAATTGAAAATATAGTATGAAAAAGTTCTGAATCTTATTTGTTCCAGAACTTTCATATAACTATGCTTTTGTATAAAGTAGCCTTCCGGATTGCTCTTATGAATTCATTGCGAACTTCTTCATTTGGGATAAAGACTTCTTCTGTCTCCATATCATATGCGAGGTAACCAAGGTGAACAAGCAATGTGAAGATGTCATCTTTGCCGGACAGAGAGGTCATATCATTCTGGAAAGTACCTGTATCAATTCGGCAGCGCTTTTCGCCTAGCAAGTCTACGATTGCATCTTTCAGTCCGTCGTAATTCATATCAATATAAGTTTTCAGGGATTCATATGTTTCGGTCTTTGTCCAGTAGTCGCCGAACCGATGATTAGAAATCTCCAGATCCTCAAAAAGCTCTCTGGAATCTGCGCCTCTGGAATAATAGGTGGCCAGCATCTTGGCGGCGAAAGATTTGCCGAACCGTCTGGGACGGCTGAAACAAGTCAGCATTCTGCTGGTTTCTAGCACTTGATTCATATATGCGATCAGTCCTGACTTATCTATATATGTCTTGCTTCTTAAGATGGCTTTGAATGCATCTGCCGGAGGGTTCACATAAAATCCCATACATTACTCCCCTTTCTATAGGTTGTGGGTTCAGTATATCATCTGGCAATAAAAATCTCAATAATATCTTAAGCATGAAATAGCAGATAGCCGGCTGTCAGATACGGTTTTTCTTCTTCTGGAAAAATGCTTCACGGTATGATGTGGCGGTAACGCCCTCATACCGTTTGAAAAGGCGCATGAAATACTTTTCATCCATGATACCGACCTGATTACTGATCTCAGCCAGTGTGAATTTCGGCTCAGAGGTCAGGTAATTTTTGGCGGCCCGGATACGCTGGCGGTTCAGATACTCCGTAACCGTATATCCGCTGTATTGCCTGAAAACGGAGGTCAGATAAGCAGGATGATATCCGAACTTACGGGCAATGTCAGTGACAGAGAGTGCGGTATCATAATTGAGCTGCAGCCATTCCATAAGAGTTATGATACTTAAGGGTATGTGCTCATTCTGCTGCATAAGATGATAGTGAAAGAAGTATTCGCTGGTCAGCTCAAGCAGCAGTGTGCTCTGGGCATAACTGCACTGCATTGAAGAGATGGGGCCGAGACGCTTTGCGAGGTCAAGAAGCTGTACGAACAGGATATTGATCCGGCTGTTCGAGGAGAATGTGCCGGTTTCGGGCAGGATATAACGAGGGAAGTCCTTCTCCTGGAAAGCTGCCGCAGCCTGTTGGTCGTCATGTACTATAGTGTACTCTGCACCGAAGTGAAAATGAGTCCAGTAGAAGGATAATTCACCGTCAGAAGGTACTGTTCCATGATGGCATTCTCCCGGGGGCAGCAGTACGAACTGTCCGGAAGAGAGATGGTAGCTGCGGGCATCAGATTGGATATGCAGGATCCCTTTGGTTACAGAGATAAATTCAAAAGAGTCTATCGTTCGTCTGGGGTGCAGAAACCTGTCTTCACTTATAAGGTTGCCTGCAGTCAAAAATGTGAGCGGCCGTGAGGCATCCGACAAGATATATATCATCTATGATTTGTCCACCTTTCTTTGAAATCTGTGTGTTGCAAAATCCTATAAAAATGATAGCATAGTTGATGAAAAGTGACAATCGGAGGACGAAATAAGATGAAAAAAACAGTAAGTGAAGTCAGGGAAAATCAGGTAAAGATTACAGACGCGTTCTGGTCACAGATTCAGGAGAAGGTTATCGATGTGGTAATCCCTTTTCAGGAGAAGGTATTGAATGACGAGATCCCGGGTGTGGAGAAGAGTCATGCGATAGAGAATTTCCGGATTGCGGCAGGATTAAGTCAGGGAGAGTTCTATGGAATGGTGTTTCAGGACAGTGATGTGGCGAAGTGGCTGGAAGGCGTGGCATATTCGCTGGCAGTCAAGCCGGATCCGGCGTTGGAGGCAAGGGCAGACGAGATGATTGAGATCATCGAAAAAGCACAGCAGCCGGATGGGTACCTGGATACGTATTTTATCATCAAGGAACCGGAGCATCGCTGGCAGAATCTTCAGGAATGTCATGAGCTGTATTGTGCAGGCCACATGATGGAGGCGGCTGCGGCGTATTACCGCGTGACCGGGAAGGATAAGCTGCTGCACGTGACAGAGAGACTGGCAGATCACATTATTGGGAGGTTCGGACCTGAGGAGGAGAAAGAGCATGGCTTCCCGGGTCATCAGGAGGTAGAGATTGGTCTGATGAAGCTCTATCATGTTACAGGAAAAGAGAAGTATAAGAACATGGCGAGATATTTCCTGGAAGAGAGGGGGAAGAATCCGGATTATTTCTATGAAGAGAAGTTGAGAAGGGGATGGCAGCACTCCGGACAGTACAGCACAGACCGTCTGGATGTAAGATATTATCAGGCGCACCAGACGGTCTATGAGCAGAAAGAGGCAGTCGGCCATGCGGTCCGCGCCCTGTATATGTATACGGCGATGGCAGACCTGGCCGGAACGGACGGGGATGACAGGCTGTATCAGGCATGCAGGACTCTGTGGGATAATATCGTAGGCCGGAAGCTGTACATTACCGGCGGATTAGGCGGAGATTCGGAAGGAGAGGCTTTCGCCTGCAATTATGAGCTGCCGAATGATATGGCATACGCAGAGACCTGTGCATCTATAGCCATGATATTTTTTGCACATCATATGCTGGAAATGGACATGGACGGCGCTTATGCGGATATCATAGAGAAAGAATTGTATAACAGCACCATCAGCGGGATGCAGCTGGATGGGAAGAGGTATTTCTATGTGAATCCGCTGGAGTGCGAGCCGGGAGTATCGGGGGAACTGTTTGGATATGAGCATGCATTGCCGACGAGACCAGGATGGTATGCATGTGCCTGCTGCCCGCCGAATCTGATCAGGCTGATCACATCCCTGGGGAAATATTGCTTCAGTGAGAGTGATTCTGCTATTTATTCTCATCTGATGATCGGACAGGAGGCAGAGCTTCAGAAGGCAGATATTACCGTACAAACCAGCTATCCATGGGAAGGTAAGACAGAGTATAGGGTTACGCCTAAGACAAATGAGGAATTCACCCTGGCGATTCATATTCCCTATTATGTGGATACTGACAGTGAGGAAACATCTGTGACAGTGAACGGAGAACCGCTTAATATGGCAGAACTTATGGAGAAGGGGTATGTATATATCACAAGAAAATGGAAGGAAGGGGATAAAGTTTCTGTTCATTTCCCCATGGAGGTGCGCAAGGTATACGCCAATCAGAATGTGCGTGAAGACGCGGGCTGTGTGGCTCTTCTGCGAGGCCCGATCGTCTACTGCCTGGAAGGTGCGGACAATGGGAAACTGCTCCAAAGCCTGCGGATTCCCAGAGATCTGAATGCAGTTCCTTATGTATGTGAAGATGGAGTCCTCAGAGGAAATGTCCTGCTTCGGATAGAGGGATGGCGCATGGTTGGCGGACAGGAATTATACAGTGAGAAACGGCCGGTGAGAGAGAAGGCGGTACTCACGGCAATCCCTTATTATACCTGGGCGAATCGGGGAGAGAACCAGATGCGTGTCTGGATATTGGAGGAATAGAAGGCTAGTACAGCGTTGTATTATTCAAGAACTAATGCAACGCTGTACCAGGCCTGTATCACGCTTAGACCATGTCAACCCGATATAATACAGTCTCGTAACTGCTCACTCCTATCTTGTAGTAACCGCACAGATACCGGTCCGTATCTCTGTCGCCCGTGTCCACAAGCATAGGACAGCCCTTAAGAGTTGCAAGCTTATCCTTTGTGACGGCCAGGATCAGCCTCTCTTTGGTTACCATCCGGATGATCCGGGGGCTGATCTGCTGATTTCCCCGCCCGAAGATAAATCCATTGCCGCCGATACAGGTTACGATGATCCATGCAGGTATGCCCTTTCCTAACAGTTTGCAGAGGGATTGTTCGTCCGCATCCCTTAAAATGATTTTTCTCCCTCTTGCGACATCCACGCCCCGAAGCGTCCCTTTGCCTTCTAATTGCTCCTTAAGACAATAGGTAGTGCTTCCAGGACCGATGATATATAAGGCGCGCTCGTCCATAGCAGAAATGATATAATCTGTGAGCAATTCTCTGCCCGATGAATCTCCCGGGCAGATCTCCTTTGCTTTTTGCAGTCGGCTCTTATCATGGATGCTTTGCAGGAATCCATATAAAGCGGGGGTTGCCAAGGGATCGTTAAGCTGCGCTTCATCAATATCCATAATTTCCCGGTATTCCAAGGACAGCCGCTCTCCCCGGACGAAGCTTCCAAGCAGCTCGCCTGCCTGATAGGGGCTTACGGCGTAACAGGCAGAATACATCTTCACCCCGGCCGGGATAGCCAGAACCGGGAATTGTTCGCCCACCGCTTCACAGATGTCCCGTGCCGTACCGTCTCCGCCGCAGAAGACGAGCAGATCCACACCCCTGTCTTTTAATAAGCGCGCGTAATACAGGGTATCCTCCTTTGAAGTGATCTCCCCATGTTTCCCGAGACTTTCATATGGAATCTGAGCTTTTTCTAATATATTTCCGCCCATTTCCCCTTCGGGGGCAATCATATGAAAGCCTGCGTCTTCTCTGATTCTGGCTATGCACTCGTATGCCCTTGCTCCGGCCGTTTTACTATAACCAAGCCCCAGGGCAGCCATGCGTCCGTCCAGGCTGTCGCTTCCTTTCATTCCCGCCTGACCGCCGAGCCCGGCAATCGGATTAACGAGAAAACCGATTCTCTTCATGCCGTTCTACATTCCTTCCGGGTGGAGCATGATCTTGACGGCCTGTCTGGACATAAATACTTCGAAAGCCTTTTCCATATCTGAAAGCGCATAATGATGTGTGATCATCGGTGTTACGTCTATGCGGCCGTCCTCGATTAGCTGCAGGCATTCCTTGAACTCTTCACGAGTATAGCAGATGGTGCCATGTATGTCGATTTCGCTGCGCACAACCTTGCCAAGATCCGTAGGCGCCAACTGATGGAACAGGCCTGTGATATAGTAGTGGCCCGTTTTCTTCAGGGAATTCATGGCAATCTCCACTAACGGAACGGCTCCTGCGCAGTCATGAACGAAATCCAGCATCTCGCCGTCCGTGATCTCGCGTATCCGCTTGATGGGGTCTTCGATGGAATTATTGATCACATCATCAGCCCCAAGAGTCTTGGCCAGTTCAAGACGGTCTCTGTCGCAGTCAGCTCCGAGAACGATAATCTTGCGTGCGCCGCGAAGCTTTAGAAGCTGTGTAGCATACAGGCCGATGGGACCGGGGCCTAAGACCATGACGGTGTCCTTGGATGTGAGGGGCATACGCTTGACCGTGCGGTACGCGGAAGCCACCGGGTCTGCTGCCGCCCCGAAGTCGTAGCTTGTGGTATCGCGAAGCTTCACCAGTACCTTCGCCGGAACGCGGACATACTCTGCAAAAGCGCCGTCTACGTGGATACCGGTCTCGATCAGGTTGTCGCAGAGCGGCTCATTTCCCTCGATACAGTATTTACAATTACCGCAGCCGATCACGATGCATGCGCTGACACGGTCGCCCACCTTCCAGTCCCTTACCTTTGTCCCGATTTCCACGATATCGCCCGCGAATTCGTGTCCTGGGATCAAGGGATAAGGAACTTCCCTGGTTCCTGCAAGGATCGGCCCGTCAGAGCCGCAGAAGCCGACGGATTTCACCTTCACTATGACATCATCCTCCCGGCATACCGGCATTGGCACATCCTTTATCGCAAAGCCTGGTCCTGTATGTTCTTTTACTACTGCTAGCATTTTTGTCTCCTTTCATCATTCGGCGGCACAATTCGGGTTCATTTTCTTGTACGCCCGCCATGTAGTTGCGAATTTATCCCAGTCTGTCAGACCGGCCTCGTCGATCTGTGATGCCAGCGCTGCCTTGTGCGGGGCGCTCTTGACCAGCTCCGGGTTCTCGTAGGCTTCCTTTGCAATGGAACGGAACGCTTCCACGAATTCATCAATATCGTCTTTGGAATAGGTCTCCGCCGGTTCCGGCGTAAATGGTTCCGGAATTACTCTTGGATGGTGGCTGGCAAAATAATCCTGGAATCCATAATCGACGATCCGCCTGCAGATGTCGTCGGTCGTGACTCCCGTATCCTCTGTAAGCTGCTCCCAGCTAAGCCGTGCCTGTTCCATACGGAATCTTCCTTCGGCCATAGGCATACTAAGTCCCGGGATTGTCAGCAGCTTTTTCAGCATATAGTTATTGTTCAGGATAGACAGCTCGGCGATCTGTTTCATTCCGTCCGGACCTAGAGACCGGATATAAGCGTAGGCGCGTACCAGAACCGCAGGCACGCCGTAGAACTTTCTTAATTTCCCGATACTGTCCGGATGGTCGTAGTCGAAGTAATATTTTTCTCCGTCAAATTCTACCGTCGGAACTGCCGTAAATCTTCTAAGCTTATCGGAGACGCACTGGGCGCCTGCCGCCGGTCCCTGGCAGCCGTGAGGTGAGGAGAAGGATTTGTGCAGGTTATAGTGGCACATGTCGAATCCTGCGTCTCTTGCCCGGGTAATCCCGAATACGCCGTTTAGGTTGGCCTGGTCATAGACACAGAGACCGCCTGCTTCATGCACGGTATCTACAAACTGGCGGATACGGTCGTTGTAGATTCCCGTGTCTTCAGGATTGGTGATCATCAGAGCCGCCGTATGCTCAGATACCGATGCCTTCAGAGCTTCCAGGTCCGGCAGCCCGTCCTTGTCCGGGTAGAGCGTGATCAGTTTATAGCCTAAGGTTGCAGCCGTGCCGGGGTTGGCGGGATGTGAGAGGATAGTGGTTATGATCTCATTGCGCTGTTCTCCTTCGCCGTTGGCTTCATGATAGGCCCGGATGGTCTGCACATTGGCGAAGATCGCCTGGGAACCTCCGGACGGCTGGAGGCTTACGCAGTCCATCCCGGATATTGCCTTCAGGTATTCCTGGTCACGGTACATGATCTCAAGGATTCCCTGAAGGGTGCTTTCATCCTGGTAAGGATGAAGTTCAGTAAGCTTGGGGGATCGAACCATTTGCTCGTTGATCTTGGGGCTGTACTTCATGGTGCAGGTTCCAAGACCGATGTCAATATTGATATCCGTTCCGATGGTCTCCTGGGAGAGACGCATATAATGCCGCAGCACCTGCATCTGGGACATCTCCGGCAGCGCCGGCATCTTCTTCCTTAGAAGTCCCTGGGGGACTAAGGATTCTCCGCTGCCCACACATTCGGTGATATGCTCGGATGCAAGGGGGATCATCACGCCCCGTTCCCCCGGATTCCCCAGTTCCATGATAATTGGTTCGTCCCATCTCGCTTCGTGGAAATCACGGTCTGTTCTTATATATCCCATATCACTGCCTCCCTTCTGTGATCGCCGTCAACGCGGTTCTTAGATTCTCGATCTCTTCTTCTGTTGTCAGCTCTGAGATACAGTACAGCGCGCTCTGTCCGTATTGCGGGAAATCCCGGCTTACGTCCTTGCCGCCGAAGATCCTGCGGGCAAGAAGTTCCTGGTTGATCTCCTTGACCGTCTTTCCTGTCTGATCAAAATTGATCACGAATTCCTGGAAATTCGCTCCGCCGAACAGATTCACCGTGATGTTCTTGATTTCAGATAGTCTTCGGATGGCGTAGCTTGTCTTCTGCAGGATGGTCTCGCCCAGCTCATACATCCCTTGAGGTCCCATGCTTGCAAGATAGATGCCGGCGGTGATTCCCCAGAGGCCTGTCTCTGTCCCGAAATACTCATTGGCATTCTCGCGGCTTCCGTGGGAACAGCGGTAGTTCATCGCGCGGCCCCATCCGTAACGCCCGTCTTGCCCGGTCTTGGTAATGCCATACATATAGGTGGGGAATTGTTCGGCAAGGCCAAGATCCTGACTGCACGCAATGAATCCCGCCTGCCCGCCGCCAAACTGCATGTGCATCCCAAGCGGCTGGATATCTCCGCATACCAGATCCGCACCCAGGTTCAGCGGGCTCTCTACGATGCCGAGAGATGCAGCCTCCGGCTGCGCGATGCAAAGAGCCTGGTAACGATGTGCAAGTGCGGCGATCTGTTCTGCCTGTGTCTCAAAGAATCCCAGATAAGACGGATTCTCATAGAATACAGCCGCCGCGCCGCCGTCCTTTAACTTCTCTTCCAGATCCTGTAAGTCCATAAGGCCTGTCTGGGGATCGCTTGCAACCGTGATAATCTCACCTGCATTCCTGCAGTATGCGAGGGCCTGTGATCGGATCTCCGGGTTCATGGTAGACGGAACCAGGATCCGTCGGTTATCGTGCCCCTTCGCCGCCTGCGCCCGAAGTGCGATGCAAAAGGCAGAAGATACCGACTGCCCTGCGTCGTAAGTCGTATAGCTTACGATATCCGCATCCAGAAGTTCACCCATCATGCTGGTGTATTCGAATATGGCCTGCATCTTTCCGTGATCGGAGTATGTATCCCCGCAATAAGCGGTCAGAAATTCCCCGCGCATGTTCAACTCGTCACAGATGGCAGGGACCTGATGACGGTAACAGCCTGCCCCGAGAAAGCTTACATAGTCCTCTGTGGTAATGTTTCGGTTCAAGATTCCCATCACATGCCGCTTCAATTCGTATTCGTTAACGATCGGCTCCGGAAGATCCAGCCGCTCCTTGTACAGCAGGTCGTCCGGGATCAGGCTTTTGTAGATCTCATCAATACTCCCTACGCCCAGCTCATCCAACATCTGCTGCTTGATCTCGGGAACACTGTTCGGCATATAAGGGTGGACAAATGCTTTGTCCTTTCCTGTAACTCCCATTTGCTTTTTCATCTCCTTTTCGTTCAATATTTTCATCATATATGAATATAGTAATCCTAAAAAACGGATTTGTAAATAAGAAGAGTGAGACAGTGTTTTCTATCGTTTTGTTATCTAATTAATTTTCTATAAATATTTCCACAATAATGTATAAATTACCAGAAATACATTGACATTTCTAGTAAAAATATCTAGTATAACCGTTAGATATCTAATTAATATTGAAGCGTGTGCTTCGAAGAGACAGGAAGGAAGACGGGAAAGTGAAGAATATAGAAGAAGCGTCTATATTTATCGTACTGCATCATTTGCTGCATCTGAGTAAATATCAGGCGATGAAGCGGATGGAGACATTAGGATTAAAGCCGAGCCAGGCGGGGATACTTTTTATACTGAACTGTGAGGGAGGGATCTCTCAGCGGCAGTTGGCGGATAAGATCGGGATCAGGCCTTCGTCGATGACGGTAGCGCTCAGGAAATTAGAAGAGCAAGGCTATATCAGGAAGGAACCGGATGCGAAGGATCAGCGGATCATCCGTATAGAGCTGTCCAGGCGGGGGAAGGAGTGTATCGAAGAGCTGGAGGGTGTCATGAAGGATATGGAGGAAATGCTGTATCAGGGGATTACACCCGAGGAGAGAATGCTGTTACGGAGACTGATTCTTGAGATGAGGGAGAATCTGCTGAATTCCAAAGATTTTAAGGGAATGGATTTCAAAGATATAATAGAGAAGACGACAGAAGGGAAAGGTGAGATATGATAAAATTATTCAAGTTCTTAAAACCATATGGAGGTGCGGTCCTTGCAATCCTGTGTGTATTGGTTGTACAGGCCTACTGCGACTTGTCTCTGCCGACCTACACATCAGATATCGTCAATGTAGGGCTGCAGCAGAAGGGGATTGATGAGAAGGTACCGGAGATGATCGGTGAGGAAGATCTGGATCATCTCCTGTTGTTTGTACCGGCTGAAAAGCAGGAGACAGTAAAGGAAGCTTATGTTGCCAAAGAAGCGGTTTCTGAGAACTATGAAGGGAACGTGCTGGAGCTTGCGGAGGATGTGAAGGAAGATAAGGACAGGGTAGAGGAACTATCGGAGATCCTTGGCAGACCAATGCTTCTGTGCAGCGGGTTCGACTCTGGCAGTGATTCTGCGGTTGAGATGGAGAAGCAGATGAAGCAGCAGATGGAAGAGCAGATGAAGGAGCAGGCTGACCGGCAGCTGCAAGAAATGTCAGCGAGCGGGCAGGCACCGGACGGTCAGCCGGAAGAGCTGCGTGAACGGACAGAAGCTCAGATGCCGGATGTCAGCCAGATGACGATCTACGAGATATTCGGGATGATGGAGGAGTCTCAGCGGGACGCGGCCATAGAGTCGATCGAGGAGCAGCTTGCCGTGATGCCGGAGACCATGGTGGAGCAGTCCGCCGCAGTCTATATCGCCGGCGCCTATGAGAAGCTTGGAGTTGACCTGGACCGCCGGGAGACGAGATATATTCTTGTGACCGGGGCTAAGATGCTGGCGCTGGCAGCCCTTGGTATGTTGGCAAGTATTCTGGTAGGGCTTCTGGCATCCCGCGTGGGAGCAAGGATCGGTCAGACACTCAGGAAAGATGTATTCCGCAAGGTGGTTGGTTTCTCTAACGGTGAGTTCGATAAGTTCTCGTCAGCGTCTCTGATCACCAGGAGTACGAATGATATCCAGCAGATTCAGCTTCTTACGGTGATGATCCTTCGTATGGTAATGTATGCGCCGATCATGGCGGCAGGCGGGATCTTCAAGGTATTCCGTACGAATGTGGATATGTCATGGATCATAGCGTTAGCGGTCGCATTGATCGTGATGGTGGTTGCGGTGCTCTTTATCGTAGTGATGCCAAAGTTCAAGGTGGTTCAGAGTATGGTGGACAGGCTGAACCTGGTGAGCCGTGAGATTCTGACGGGACTGCAGGTGATCAGGGCATTCAGCACGGAACGGTATGAGGAGAAGCGTTTTGACGGCGCCAACAGGGATCTGACGAAGACGAATCTGTTCGTGAACCGTGCGATGACCTTCATGATGCCGATGATGATGCTGATCATGAACGGGATCGCCGTGCTGATCGTGTGGATCGGAGGGCACAGCATCAACGACGGCAGTATGCAGGTCGGGGATATGATGGCATTCATCCAGTACACGATGCAGATCATTATGTCCTTCCTTATGATCTGTATGATTTCGGTCATGCTGCCAAGGGCGGCAGTTTCCGCGGATCGTGTAGATGAGATCCTCACAAGCAGTACGCTGATCCATGACCCTGAGAATCCGAAGGATTTTGCGGGAAATGGAACCGGCGAGGTGGTGTTTGACCATGTATCCTTTCGTTATCCGGGCGCTGAGGAGGATGTGCTGCAGGATCTGTCGTTTACCGCAAGGCCGGGGGAGACGACCGCATTCATTGGAAGTACGGGAAGCGGCAAGTCGACGCTGGTGAACCTGATCCCGCGGTTCTATGATGTAACGGACGGAAGGATCACGATTGACGGTATGGATATCAGGGAGGTTTCTCAGCATGATCTGCGTGACAGGCTTGGGTATGTACCGCAGAAAGGAGTCCTGTTCTCCGGCGATATTGCTTCGAATATTCTGTACGGCAATCCTGACGGCAGCGAAGAGGAGATGACCGAGGCGGCAAATATCGCCCAGGCGGAGGAATTTATCGAGCAGAAACAAAAGCGATATCACAGCCCGATTGCTCAGGGAGGCTCGAATGTGTCGGGCGGGCAGAAGCAGAGACTGTCTATTGCAAGGGCGGTTGCGAAGCATCCGGATATCTATATCTTCGACGACAGCTTTTCGGCGCTGGATTATAAGACGGATGTGAAGCTTCGTAATGCCCTGAAGACCAAGACGAAGGACAGCACGGTGATGATCGTTGCGCAGAGGATCAGCACGATCCTTCATGCGGAGCAGATCATCGTGCTGGATGACGGGAAGATCGTGGGCAAGGGAACGCATAAGGAATTGCTTAAGAACTGTGAGGAATATTATCAGATTGCGTCTTCTCAGCTGTCAGAGAAGGAACTGGAAGACGATATGAAGGAGGTGGGATAATATGAGCGGAAGAAGACGCGGGCCTATGGGTCACGGAGGACATGGGATGCCGGGAGAGAAGGCGAAGGATTTCAGAGGCACTATGAAGAAATTAATGGTGTATCTCGGCGCCTATAAGTTCCAACTACTCCTGGTGGGAATATTTGCGATCGGGAGTACCATTTTCAATATCGTAGGTCCTAAGATTCTGGGAAGGGCGACGACGGAGATATTCAACGGGCTGGTCGGTAAGATTTCCGGCGGAGCGGGGATTGATTTCGGGAAGATCGGCAGGATATTGCTGCTGCTGTTAGCCTTGTATGCATGCAGCGCTCTGTTCTCATTTGTCCAGGGGTATATCATGACCGGCGTATCCCAGAAGCTGACGTACCGGATGCGCAAGGAGATATCAGAGAAGATCAACCGCCTGCCTATGAATTACTTTGACAAGATGCCCCATGGAGAGATCCTTTCAAGGATCACCAATGATGTGGACACCTTAAGCCAGAGTCTGAACCAGAGCGCGACGCAGATGATTACGTCTGTTGCCACCATCATCGGTGTGCTGGTCATGATGCTCAGTATCAGCCCGCTGATGACGCTGATCGCACTTCTGATACTGCCGGTCTCTGTGGGTATGATCTCGGTGATCGTGAAGAATTCTCAGAGATACTTCAAGAGCCAGCAGGAATATCTGGGGCATGTGAACGGTCAGGTGGAAGAGATCTACGGCGGTCACATTATTGTGAAGGCATTTAACAAAGAAGAGGATGTGATTGCGTCATTTGACCGGGATAATGATATCCTGTACGAATCTGCATGGAAATCCCAGTTCCTGTCGGGAATGATGATGCCGATCATGCAGTTCGTGGGGAATCTGGGATATGTTGCGGTTGTGATCCTTGGCGGATGGCTTGCCATGAGGGATGCGATCGAGGTTGGTGATATCCAGTCGTTTATCCAGTATGTAAGGAACTTCACACAGCCGATCCAGCAGGCGGCGCAGGTAGCGAATATGCTACAGTCTACGGCTGCGGCCTCTGAGCGGGTGTTTGAATTCCTGGCGGAGGATGAGGAGGATCAGACAGCGGAGCATCCGGTATCCATAGAAGGACTGGAAGGACGTGTGGAGTTTGATCACGTGAAGTTCGGCTATCATGCGGACCACACGATTATCCGTGATTTCAGCGCGAAGGTAGAGCCGGGACAGAAGATTGCCATCGTAGGGCCTACAGGAGCGGGCAAGACCACCATGGTGAAGCTGGTCCTGCGGTTCTATGATGTGAACAGCGGTTCCATCCGGGTGGACGGGCATGATATCCGGAATTTCAACCGGAGCGAGCTTCGGGAAATGTTCGGGATGGTACTGCAGGATACTTGGCTTTTTAAGGGCAGTATCGAAGAGAATATCCGTTACGGCAAATTAGACGCGACCAGGGAAGAGGTGGTGGAGGCTGCCAAAGCAGCTTATGTCCATCGGTTCGTGCAGACGCTGCCGGGTGGTTATGATATGGAGCTGAATGAGGAGGCGAGCAATGTATCCCAGGGGCAGAAGCAGCTTCTTACGATCGCGAGGGCGATCCTGGCAGATCCGAAGATTCTGATCCTGGATGAGGCGACCAGCTCGGTAGATACGCGTACGGAGGTGAGGATCCAGAAAGCCATGGATAACCTGATGCGCGGAAGGACCAGCTTCATCATCGCACACCGTCTGTCTACCATCCGGGATGCGGACCTGATCCTGGTGATGAAGGATGGAGATATCGTGGAGCAGGGCAGCCATGAAGAACTGCTGGCACAGAAGGGCTTCTATGCGGATCTCTATAATTCACAGTTTGAGCGAAGCGCGTAGTGTTCTACCCGGCTATGCCAAACACCTTGCAGATGGGAGAGAAATGCATACCATGCTATGCAATATTAAAAACAGGACCGGGATATTCCCGGTCCTGTCTGGCAGTTATAGAGTTATTTCATGGAGCCTCCGGTCAGAACGGATTTCACATGATCGATCTCCTGCTGGGAAGCCTTCGCGGCAGGTACATAATAGCTCTTCTCTCTTGCAACCTGATAGAGCTTCTCCTGGGACATCTCACACTCGTTACGCATCTGTTTCAGGCATTGTTTCAGTTCTTTGTTCTCTGTCTGCGGGATCATCTCTCCAAAACGGGTCAGTTCACCGTTGACACCTGTCAAGGCGTCGCTTACCATTGTTTTCTCGTCTAACATATCTGCTTACCTCCTATAAGAATTTCATTAAGTCCTGCTTGTTCTTCATGGCAGAATTTGCGGCATCCTGGAAAAGTTTCTTTACTTCAGGATCTTGTGCCTGGGAGGCATAGTCCTGCATCTTGCAGTGGCAGGTGTCATATCCACCGATCAGGTGGCGCAGGTTTTGTAAATCGAGTACTGATAATTCGGACATATCTGTTTCCTCCTTTAACTAATTTCGGGATTATTGTGTCCGTTGTCTGGGAGAAATATACTGTATATTTTTAGCATTTTTTGATTTTTCGATAAATTCATAGAAGAGATTCTGCATGGTGGGGAAGGCATGATACATACATTCCGGATGCCACTGTACTCCGATGACGAACGTATGGGAATCGGATTCAATGGCTTCTATTATACCGTCGGAGGCGACAGCGGCGGTCTTAAGCTCCCTGCCCAGATCGCGGATGCATTGGTGATGGAAGCTGTTGACATACTCATTTTTATTGAGGATATTAGATAGTATGCTATCTTCGAGGACTGTAAGCTTGTGGCACGGGTCCGAGCGGTCGGCAGATAGCTGCATGTGATTCAGAGAAGCAGGCCAGCGAAGAGAGAGATCCTGATAGATCGTTCCTCCAAGGGCAATGTTGAGGATCTGCATACCGCGGCAGACGGCGAGGATCGGGAGCTTCAAGGACAGAGTATATCTCATAAAGGATATGTGAAATTGATCGGTACGAAAGTCGGTATGCCCGCGGTCTGTCATCAGTTCTTCGCCGAATAACAGCGGGGTCACGTCATCGCCGCCGCAGAATAAGAAGCCGTCGCACAGCCTTCCGTAGCGGGGATAGCTGCCCTCATCATGTGTACAGGGGAGCACAACGGGGATGCCGCCGGCGTCTTCGACTGTCTGGATATATGTCTGCGGTACGAATTGGCGCTGGTTCATGAATCCGCAGGATACGATTCCGATTACTGGTTCCATAGATTCCTCCTTCTGGTCTGGATACGTTGCGGTTCACGGCCGGCGAGGCTATGAACTGTAACACAAGATATGAGAGGAAAGCAGGAGATATGAGTAAATCAAGATTGGATGATGCGGCACAAAAAGCATGTCTGTTTCAGATAACCTTGAAAAGACATGCTTTTATATATTATTTCTGGCTGTTATTCACTTCCTGCATCTTCATCGCACGAACCTTGAGCGGCAATCCGAACAGATTAATGAACCCGTCCGCATCATGATGGTCATACAGATCGCCGGTCGTGAAGCTTGCAAGGGATTCACTGTACAGAGAATATGGGGAAGTCGTTCCGGCTTTGATGATATTACCTTTATAGAGCTTGAACTTCACTTCACCGGTCACATACTCCTGAGTGCTCTCTACAAATGCCTGAACGGCCTCGCGAAGCGGTGTGAACCATTTGCCCTCATATACGATCTGGGAAAGCTTGTTGCCCATCTCTTCTTTTACTTCGTAAGTGGCGCGGTCTAATACCAGTTCCTCTAACTGCTGATGTGCCTCGTAGAGGATGGTTCCGCCGGGAGTCTCATATACACCGCGGGACTTCATACCTACCACACGGTTCTCCACGATATCACAGATGCCGATTCCATGCTTGCCGCCAAGCTCGTTGAGCTTGCGGATAATATCGGATACCTTCATTTCTTCGCCGTTGATACTCTTTGGAACACCCTTTTCAAATGTCATCGTCACATATTCGCCTTCATCCGGCGCCTTCTCCGGTGTAACACCAAGGACCAATAGATGGTCATAGTTCGGCTCGTTGGCAGGATCCTCAAGTTCCAGGCCTTCATGGCTGATGTGCCAGAGGTTGCGGTCGCGGCTGTAGCTGTGGCTTGCGTCGAATGGAAGGTCGATGCCGTGCTGCTTGCAGTATTCGATCTCTTCTTCGCGGGAATTCATGGTCCATACATCAGTCATTCTCCATGGAGCGATGATCTTAAGATCCGGCGCCAGCGCCTTGATGCCAAGCTCGAAACGGATCTGGTCGTTACCCTTGCCGGTTGCACCGTGGCAGATTGCAGAAGCGCCTTCCTTTCTTGCAACCTCAACCAGTGTCTTAGCGATCGCCGGACGTGCCATAGAGGTTCCGAGCAGGTATTTATTCTCGTAGACAGCGTGAGCCTGTACGCACGGTACGATATAGTGATCGCAGAAATCATCAATGATATCCTCGATATAGAGCTTGGAAGCACCGGACAGTTTCGCCCTCTCTTCTAAGCCGTCTAACTCTTCCCCCTGCCCGCAGTTAATGCAGCAGCAGATTACTTCATAGTCGAAATTCTCCTTAAGCCATGGAATGATGGCTGTGGTGTCAAGACCGCCGGAATATGCCAGTACAACTTTTTCCTTCATGATAGAATATCCTCCTTTTTGTATCATTACCCTGCATCTTTCATCTCTGGATGCTTCATGGGTATCTGTATATGAAAATATGTAATCTTCAATTGCAAGAAATACTATAGCGCATTTTTTATAATTATGCAAGAATAAATTGTAAAAAAGATTAAATATGCGGATTATACAGGAAAGTTGAATAAAAAAGCATGTTAGGAGGGGATATGCGCTTAATCCTGCAGTTTCTTATAATAAGTATCGGCTGTATAAAGCGCCGCCGCCGGATTATGTCCGAGTACCCGGTCCTTCGTTATCATCGTAGTGGTGATCGCCTCGGAATATTTATAAAACAGGCTGTCGTGTCCCACACACAATCCGACGACAACGTTCAGGTCCGTCTTCGCATGGTTCAGCATCTTCGCCTGAAGGATCGGGTTGCACATATTGATTCCGATCTTGTTGCAGCGCTCAGGAATCCCAACGTCCGATTTGGGCGTGGAGCCTGCCTTACAGGTAATCCCGAATACTGTAAAGCCGCGCTTGCGGAAGATCGCCGCCAGAGTCCGGCTCTCCTTCAAGAGCCCCACGCAGGTAGCGATGCCGATCTTCTTCGCCCCGATTCTCTCCGCGAAAGCCATGATCTCCTCAACCCGTGTATACTGGCAGTAATGGTCACATTCCACCTCTGCCGCCGCAACCATAATATTATGATTCTCTTCTTCCTTGTAACAATCCATGGCATCCTTATAAACATCCTGATCCATATTCGTAGTCAGACAGAACTCAGGATAAGTCTTGTCCATCTTATCACAGTTTTTCACTGCACAGTCAATACATGACATCTCTTCCAATTTCATTTCTTATTCCTCCAATATTGAATAAATTATCGATGTAATTATAATGCATAATAACTAAATATGCCATATAAATCTTGTGAAAAACCGGCAAGATGCAAGAAAACAAAAAAACTATTGAATAATATTCATAGAAGATGTATAATTATGCAAATGCTGATAACCAATATGTATCTCCCTCTGGACAAAACCCTCAATTTGGTTTATATTGATTGAGGTTATTACATAGAAAGGATGCAGAACAGATGATTAATGTAGGAATTATCGGAGCGACCGGTTATGCCGGAAATGAACTGGTGCGTATATTGACGGGCCATAAAGACGCGAAGATCGTATGGTATGGTTCGAGAAGCTATATAGATAAGAAATATGCCGAGGTATACCAGAATATGTTTCAGATCGTAGACGACGAATGCCTGGATGATAATATGGAAGAACTGGCCGAGCAGGCGGACGTGATCTTCACGGCTACCCCCCAGGGCTTCTGCGCATCCATGATGAATGATGAGATCTTAAGTAAGACGAAGATTATTGACTTAAGCGCGGATTACCGGATTAAGGATGCGGCGGTATATGAGAAATGGTACGGTATCGAACACAAGAGCCCTCAGTTTATCGGGGAGGCGGTCTACGGGCTGTGCGAGGTGAACCGGGAGGCTGTGAAGAAGGCGAGATTGGTCGCGAATCCGGGCTGCTACACCACCTGTTCGATCCTAACGGCGTATCCGCTGGCGAAGGAAGGACTGATCGATATGAATACATTGATCATCGACGCCAAGTCCGGGACTTCCGGTGCGGGCAGGGGAGCCAAATTGCCGAACCTTTACTGCGAGGTCAATGAGAATATCAAGGCTTACGGTGTCGCGTCCCACAGACATACGCCGGAGATCGAGGAGCAGTTGGGATATGCGGCGAATGAACCGGTCGTGATCAATTTTACCCCTCATCTGGTCCCCATGAACCGGGGGATCCTGGCGACAGAATACGCGTCCCTGAAGAAGGATGTTACATATAAAGAAGTAAAAGCGGTATACGACAATTATTATCAGAACGAGAGATTTGTCCGTGTGCTTGGGGAGGGTGTCTGTCCGGAGACGAAATGGGTGGAAGGCAGCAACTATGTGGATATTAATTTCAAGATCGACCCAAGGACGAAACGCATTATCATGATGGGAGCAATCGACAATTTGGTAAAAGGAGCGGCAGGGCAGGCGGTACAGAATATGAACCTGATGTTCGGGCTGCCGGAGAGTGAAGGACTTGAATTAGTTCCCATATTCCCTTAAGAACCGGAGAGTGAGCTTAGAAAGAGGCAGATTATGATTCGAACGATGGCAATGGAAGATTATGACGGGGTCTATGCGCTCTGGACGAAGATCCGGGGATTTGGCTTAAGGAGCGTGGATGATTCAAGAGAAGGGATCGAGCGTTTCCTTAGAAGGAATCCGACCACCAGCGTCGTGGCAGTCGAGGACGGGAAGGTAGTAGGAAGTATCTTGTGTGGTCATGACGGGAGGCGCGGTTGTCTGTACCATGTGTGTGTGGACGAGGAGTACAGGAGGCGCGGGATCGGCAAGGCCATGGTTGTAAAGGCTATGGAGGAGCTTAAGAAGGAAGAGATCAACAAGGTCTGCTTGATTGCATTTACGAAAAATGATATCGGCAATGCATTCTGGAATACCATAGGATGGACGAAGAGGCAGGATCTGAACTATTATGATTTTGTGTTAAATGAGAAAAACATTACCGCATTCAATGAGCAGTAACGAACGTGTTGATCGGTGCAAATGTGAGGATAGAAAAGGAGATATAAGAAGGATGGAGATTATCAAGGGCGGCGTGACCGCGGCAAAGGGATATGAGGCTGCATCAACGGCAGCAGGGATCAAGTATACAGACAGGACAGATATGGCGATGATCTATAGCCAGGCACCGTGCGCGGCGGCGGGGACATTTACGACGAATGTGGTGAAGGCGGCTCCGGTCAGATGGGATCAGCAGGTGATAGCAGGCGGCGATTCCGTTCAGGCTGTGATCGTGAATTCCGGGATCGCCAATGCATGTACGGGAACAGAGGGCTTCGGATATTGTAAGGATACGGCAAAGGCGGCTGCCGAAGCGCTTGGAATATCAGAATCCGGCGTGCTGATCGGTTCGACAGGAGTGATCGGGAAGCAGATCCCCATCGATAAGCTGACTGCGGGAATCAAGGAGCTGGCAGAGAAGAAGAACGATACGATCGCAAACGGCACTGAAGCGGCGAAGGCGATCATGACTACGGATACCTTCGAGAAGGAGCTGGCAGTGACCATCGAGGCCGGCGGCAGGACGGTGACCATCGGCGGCATGGCGAAGGGGTCAGGAATGATCCATCCTAACATGTGCACCATGCTTGCATTTATCACGACGGATGCGGTGATTGCCAAAGAGACGCTGCAGAAAGCGCTCAGCCAGGATATCAAGGACACTTATAATATGATCTCGGTGGATGGAGACACTTCTACCAATGATACGGTAATCCTGCTGGCAAATGGTCTGGCGGAGAATGAAGAGATTGTGGAGGGAACGGAGGATTATCAGAAGTTTAAAGAAGCTCTCCATACAGTCAACGAATATCTGGCGAAGAAGATCGCCGGTGACGGAGAGGGCGCGACTGCGTTGTTCGAGGTACAGGCAGTGGGATGCGAGAGCGTAGAGCAGGCGAGAACGCTTGCCAAGTCTATCGTATGCTCGAACCTTACGAAGACGGCGATCGCCGGGCATGACGCCAACTGGGGGAGGATTCTGTGTGCCATGGGATATTCCGGCGCACAGTTCGACCCGGAGAGGGTGGATCTGTTCTTCGAGAGCAAGGCGGGAAAGATCCAGATCATCGAGAATGGAACGGCTGTGGATTACAGTGAGGAAGAGGCGACGAAGATCTTGTCTGAGCCGGAGGTGACGGCGATCGCGGATGTCAAGATGGGAGATAAGGAAGCGACGGCGTGGGGATGCGACCTGACGCATGGCTATATTGAGATCAATGCGGACTATAGAAGTTAAATAACAGGAGATGGCAGATCATGAATAAATCGATGCAGAAATATCTGGATAAGGCGGAGGTCCTGATTGAGGCGCTTCCATATATCCAACGGTTCAACCGGAAGATCATAGTGGTAAAATACGGCGGGAGCGCCATGGTGGACGATCAGCTAAAGGAGCAGGTCATCCAGGATGTGACGCTTCTGAAGCTGGTAGGATTCAAACCTATTATCGTCCACGGCGGCGGCAAGGAGATCAGCAGATGGGTCGGCAAGGTGGGGATGGAGCCGGAATTCGTCAACGGCCTTCGGGTAACGGACGAGGCGACCATGGAACTTGCCGAGATGGTCCTTGGGAAGGTGAACAAAGGACTGGTTCAGCTGGTGGAGAGCTTAGGCGTCCGCGCGATCGGGATCAGCGGCAAGGACGGCGCGCTGCTCAAGGTAGAGAAGAAGTACGCGGACGGGGCGGATATCGGATTCGTAGGAGAGGTTAGGGAGGTCAATGCGGATATTCTGTTTGACCTGTTGGAGAAAGATTTCCTCCCGATTGTATGTCCAGTAGGAATGGATGAGGATTTTCATACATATAATATCAATGCGGATGATGCCGCGTGTGCGATCGCAAGGGCTGTGAATGCGGAAAAGCTTGCGTTCCTGACGGATATCGAAGGCGTGTACAAGGATCCTTCCGATCCGGACACTCTGATCTCCGAGCTTCGTGTCTCGGATGGACGGGCATTGATGGAGGAAGGTTATATCGAAGGCGGTATGCTGCCGAAGCTTCAGAATTGCATGGACGCCATTGAGAACGGCGTATCCAGGGTGCATATCCTGGACGGACGGATTCCTCACTGCCTGCTTCTTGAGATATTTACGAATAAGGGGATCGGAACGGCGATCTTGAATGACACAGAAGAAAAATACTATCATGGAGAAGAGAGATGAATCAATACATAGAAGAGACAAATAACGGACTTGTGCATACTTATAACCGTTTCCCGGTGGTTCTTGACCGGGGCGAGGGTGTGTATCTCTATGATACGGACGGGAAGAAATATCTTGATTTCGCGGCGGGGATCGCAGTATCCGGTCTTGGCTATGGGAATCAAGAGCTGAACCAGACGCTTAAAGACCAGGTGGACCGTCTTTTACATACCTCCAACCTCTATTATAATACGAGCTGCGGGGAAGCGGCGGCGGCGCTTAAGCGAGTCTCGGAGATGGACAGGATATTTTTCACCAACAGCGGGACGGAGGCCATCGAAGGAGCGCTCAAGTCGGCGAGGAAATATGCCTGGAAGAAAGGAACCGGGAGATATGAATTTATCGCGATGGACCATTCCTTCCACGGACGCAGTATCGGGGCGGTGTCCGTGACAGGAAGCGAGGCGTACCGCACACCCTTTGAACCGATGCTTCCGGGGGTGAGCTTCGCGAAGTTCAACGATCTTGACAGTGTGAAGGCCAGGGTTACGGACTGTACCTGTGCTATTATCCTGGAGCCTCTGCAGGGAGAAGGCGGTATCAACCGGGCAGACAGGGAGTTCATGGAAGGGATCCGAAGGCTCTGCGACGAGGAAGGGATCCTGATGATCTGTGACGAGATTCAGTGCGGCATGGGCAGGACAGGCGAGATGTTCGCCTGGCAGTCTTACGGTACGAAGCCGGATATCATGGCTATGGCGAAAGCGATAGGGAATGGGATCCCGGTAGGAGCATTTGCCATGACGGAGAAGGTGGCTGAGTATTCTCTGGAGCCAGGAGATCACGGGACGACTTATGGAGGCAATCCGCTGGCATGCGCGGCCGTGGCCAAGACGGTTGAGATCTTCGAACGGGAGGACATTGTATCGCATGTACGGGAAATCGGCGGTTATCTTGCAGGGAAGCTTGACGCGCTTGTATCAGAGTACGATACGGTGCTGGAACGAAGAGGCGTCGGCCTGATCCAGGGAATCAAGGTGGAGGAGCCGGCAGGCGAAGTGATCAGCCGGGCGCTTGAAGCCGGACTTATCGTAATTAGCGCGAGAGATAATGTGATCCGTCTTGTTCCGCCGCTTATCATCGAGAAAAAACATGTTGATGAGATGCTTGAGAAGCTTAAACGCGCCATAGAGGCATAGAAAATCAATCATTGGATATACTATTTCGAAGGAGAGA
Organism: Lachnospiraceae bacterium; assembly: GCA_910574715.1. Taxonomy (GTDB): domain Bacteria; phylum Bacillota; class Clostridia; order Lachnospirales; family Lachnospiraceae; genus Sporofaciens. Next base: position 23,414 of record CAJTCH010000048.1, read on the forward strand.
GTCTGAAATTTCACGGACAGAAACGGAGGTATATTCAATGGTTGGTTTTTTTATTGCATTACTCTCGGGCGCGCTGATGAGTGTGCAGGGTGTGTTCAACACACAAGTGACGAAGACGACTGGTATGTGGGTCAGCAATGCCTGGGTGCAGCTGACTGCATTTGCGGTGTGTTTTGCGGCATGGCTGATCGCAGGACGTGATAATGTCATGACGCTTACTAAGGTGGAGCCTAAGTATGTGCTGCTTGGCGGCGTGATCGGTGCGGGGATCACTCTGACTGTGATCAAGAGTATGGAACAGCTTGGACCGGCGAAGGCCGCGCTCCTTATTGTGATCGCCCAGCTCATCATCGCATATGTGATAGAGCTTCTGGGGCTTTTTGGAGTGGATAAGGAGCCTTTGGAGTGGAGGAAGATAATCGGGATGGGAATTGCGTTGATTGGAGTTGCAATTTTTCAATGGAAATAGTACAATAAATGGGTAATGCATATGCGGGGTATTTGCAGTTTCGACAGACTGTAAAGGAGTTTGTATGCATAGAAGAATTGTTTATAAGGTTACAGCAGCGTTTGTGATGAGCCTGGTCCTGCTGTCAGGATGTTCCGGTGTCCGGACAGGGCAGGGAGAAGAACTTAAGGAGCTGACAGATACAGAGTCAGGAGAGGTACAGGAAGACGAGGCTATTGCCGGGGAGACGAAGGAAGAAGAGCTTGAGGAACACTTGCAAGATGAGATACAGAGTACGGATGACAGCCAGGAGGTCTATGTCCATGTGTGCGGGCAGGTTGCATGTCCGGGAGTTTATCTGCTTCCTGCGGGCAGTCGTTTGTACGAAGCGATCGAGGCGGCGGGAGGTCTGTCTGAGAACGCGGCGGGCGAGTTGCTGAACCAGGCGGCGCAGATAGAGGACGGGCAGCAGATCTATGTACCGTCCCAAGAAGAGGCGACGCAGCTCCAGGCAGGCCAAAGCGTGTCGAATATGGGAGAGGCGGGTCGGAATGTGTCGGCTTCCGGGATGTCCGGTCCTTCTGAAGACGGGAAGATCGACCTTAACAGGGCGACCAGAGAACAATTGATGACACTTAGCGGTATCGGAGAAGCCAAGGCAGATTCGATCATCGCTTACAGAGAAGTACACGGCGGCTTTCGGCAGATTGAAGAATTGATGGAAGTCGACGGGATTAAGGAAGGCGTATTTAACAAGGTAAAGGATCAGATAAAAGTTTCGTAATCAAGGCAGATATTGAGGGAGAGAGTAGATGAGCAGAAGGGTATTGGTTGTAGATGATGAAAAACTAATCGTGAAAGGAATTCGTTTCAGCTTGGAGCAGGATGGGATGAAGGTTGACTGTGCTTATGACGGAGAAGAGGCGCTGAAGCTGGCGAAAGAGAATGCCTATGATCTGATCTTGTTAGATATTATGCTTCCTAAGAATGACGGCTTTGAGGTGTGTCAGCAGATACGGGAATTCTCCGACGTACCGATCGTGATGCTGACGGCCAGGAATGACGATATGGATAAGATCCTTGGTCTGGAGTACGGCGCGGATGATTACATAACGAAGCCCTTCAACATCCTGGAGGTAAAGGCGCGGATCAAGGCGATCATGCGGCGTACCGGCAAGCGGGATCAGAATCAGGTCAACGATAAGATGATCATCAAGGGCAGCATGCGGATCGACTGTGAGAGCAGGCGGGTCATGATCGATGACAAAGAGGTGAATCTTACGGCGAAGGAATTCGATCTCTTAGAGCTCCTTGCCATGAATCCGAATAAGGTGTACAGCCGTGAGAATCTGCTGAACATTGTGTGGGGTTATGAATATCCCGGCGACGCGAGAACGGTAGACGTACATATCCGAAGGCTGAGAGAAAAGGTTGAGACGAATCCAAGCGATCCGAAATACGTCTATACAAAATGGGGAGTTGGTTATTATTTCAGGGGTTAAGAGATATCTGAAATGGGGTATATGGAAGAGCCTTCGCGCCCGGATCGTCCTCCTGGTCATACTGGCGGGGACGATTCCGGCGCTTGTTTTAAGGGGAGTAGTCTTAAGCAGTTTCGAGAAAAGAGAAGTGGAGGTTCGGACTGCAGAGATACAGAATCAGTGTACAATTCTATGTAACCAGTTAAGTGATGTGAATTATATTACTGGCGATATGTCTGAGGTGTTAAAGTCAGAGCTGGTCCAGATGTCTAATATCTACAATGGACGGGTTCTGGTTATAGATCATGATTTTCGCATTCAGGAAGATACGTACGATATGGACAAGGGTAAGACGATCGTATCTGAAGATGTGATCCGGTGCTTTAAGGGTAAAGGCACCAGTAATTATGATGCAAAGAATCGTTATATCGAGGTTACTTCTCCAATCTATGACAAGGGAACAGAGAAAGCGGTAGGTGTGATGCTGATCAGCGTATCTACGGATATGATCTCTGACAGTGTGGAGATTCTGGACGACAGAGTGATCGCCGTGTGCCTTACCATCGGGATGGTGGCTGTGATACTGGCGTTCTCCGCGGGATTCGTTATGACGAGGCCGTTCCGCAGGATCAGTGATTCTATAGCGGCCGTGACGGAAGGCTATGAGGACGATTATCTTCATGAGAAGGCCTATACAGAAACTATGCTGATATCGGATGCATTTAACAAGATGCTTGGCAGGATGAAAGTGCTGAATGATTCTCGTAATGAGTTCGTATCCAACGTGTCGCATGAGCTTAAGACGCCGCTGACTTCTATGAAGGTGCTGGCAGATTCGCTGTTGATCCAGGAGGATGTGCCGGCTGAGTTATATAAGGAATTCATGGGAGATCTGTCGGAGGAGATAGAGCGGGAGAATAAGATCATCAACGACCTTCTGTCTCTGGTCAAGATGGACAAGACGGCGAACACGCTGAATATTAAGTCTGAGAATATGAATACGCTGATCGAGAAGATCTTAAAGAGGCTCCGCCCGATTGCGGCGACACGCAATATCGAATTGGTGTTTGAGAGCTTCCGGCCGGTAACTGCGGAGGTGGATGAGATGAAGCTGTCTCTTGCCATCACGAATCTGGTAGAGAATGCTATCAAGTATAATAAGGAGAACGGATGGGTTCATGTGTCCTTGAATGCAGATCATAAGAACTGCCATATTGAGGTGGCAGATTCCGGGATCGGAATTCCGCAGGAGGCAGTGGAGCATGTGTTCGAGAGGTTCTATCGTGTGGACAAGTCTCACTCCAGGGAGATCGGCGGGACCGGGCTTGGCCTTGCCATTGCAAGGAGCGCGGTGGTCATGCACCGCGGGGCGATCAGGGTATACAGCCAGGTGGGGGCAGGAACTACATTTACCGTGCGTATTCCTCTGATATACGTTTCATAGAGGGAACTTTACAGGACTGGGGGAAGGCAAATGCGAAGTATTCTTAATAGGAGATATTGCCTGACGGCGCGGGGCGTGTGTCTGATCATGTGTCTGCTGCTCATCGGCGGATGCGGGAGAGGCAAGGGTTCCGGTCCGGGAAAGGGCGGCACATTCGTTTATTATGTGAATACAGAGGGAACGGATCTGGTGAAGAAGAGTTATCAGATAGAAGATGTTACGATAGAGAAATCCATTGGAGATATGCTGAAAACTATGCAGAAGGAGCCGGATTCGATCGATTATAAGAGTGTATTTCCGAAAGGGATCCGAGTTCAGAGCTGGGTGCTGACCGAGGAATCTATTCTGGATATCCATTTTAACAGTAAGTATGCAGGCATGAAGCCGGAGGAGGAGCTGCTTCTTCGGGCAGGAGTCGTACAATCGCTGGCACAGATCCATGGGGTGGATTATATAGATTTTTATATAGAGGATGAGCCGCTCGTGGACAGTGTGGGAGAGGCGATCGGATATATGAACGCGGAGAATTTCCTTCAGTACAAAGGATCCTCGTTACATTTGTACCAACTGGGGAATCTGAAGCTGTATTTCGCAAATGACAAGGGCGACAGGCTGGTACAGAGAGAAGTGAGTATCCGGTACAACAGCAATATGTCCATCGAGAGACTGATCGTGGACCAGTTGATCAAGGGATCTTCCGCGGAAGGCATCGGGCCGGTGATGCCGCCGGAGACGAAGGTGATCGGGGTGTCGGTGAAGGACAGCGTCTGTTATGTGAATCTGGATGAAGGATTCTTGAACAACACATATGTCACGGATCCAAGGATTACGGTCTATGCGATCGTGAATTCGATCGTCGACGGAGGAGCGTCCAGCCAGGTGCAGATCTCGGTGAACGGGGATTCTAATATCAAATATATGGGAAGCGTGGATCTAAGCAAGCCGCTGTCGAGGGACTTGGATCTGGTAGGAGAGTGAAACGTGAAAGACAGACCGTTAATGTATACCTGTCTGGTAATATTGGTGTTGATAATGCTGGCGGTCACATGCGGGAGGGAGAAGCTTGTCAGGGAGCTTCGTCCTTCGCCGCTTGAGTCGGCGGCACCGCCGGGAGGTGCGGTCGTACTGCAGGGGCAGGTGTACCAGACAGAACAAAGATCAGATTATCAGAGATTATATCTAAAGGACAATTCTATTCAATATCAGGAACAGACAGTTCAAGAATCAAGGATTATCATCTATACAGATTCCAACTTACAGTTTCATATGGGGAATAAGATAAAGGTCAGGGGAGAGGTCTCTTTTTTTGAAAACGCGAGGAATCCAGGAAACTTTGACCAGAAGCGTTATTATCAGATCAGGGATATCCACGGGATGGTATGGGCAGAGGAGATTGCTCTGTTGGATGCTGGCGTGTGGAGATGGCGTTCGAAGCTTGCTGAATTTCGCAGACGGTGGCAGGAGACGCTCGTATCGGCTCTGGGAGTAGAGGACGGGACCGCTATGGGGGCAATGATGCTTGGAGAGAAATCGGAGATGGATCAGGAGCTGAAGATGCTTTATCAGGTTAATGGGATCGGGCATATATTGGCGATCTCGGGGCTGCATCTATCCTTTATAGGGATTGGGATGTATAAGATACTGCGGAGGATTACGGGGTCTTATCCGGTTGGAGGGGCGTTTGGTATTTTATTTCTGGCGCTGTATATTCTTATGGTCGGGCTTACCGTGTCTGCGGTGCGGGCGCTTACGATGTTTCTCTTCCGGGTGGGAGCGGATATGGCGGGGCGGCATTATGATGCGCCGACAGCGCTTTCTGCGGCGGCGGTTGCGGTGTTAGTGTGGCGGCCGCTCAGTCTGTATGACGGCGGATTCTGGCTGTCCTTTGGGGCGGTGCTTGCGGTTCTTACTGTGGTGCAGGTGGTGCAGGAAGAAATATCTGTGTACACATTACATAACAATGGACAACAGGTGGGGACAAGGACGCAGCAGAGTTCCTTGAAGCAGAATAAGAAAGACGGTCCTTGGCCTGTATATTTAAGGAGATTTTGGGAATATGTAGGGCAGGTGATTTTACAGGGGTTGACGGCCAGCATCGGTATCAATCTGGTTATTCTTCCGATTCTGCTCTATTATTTCTTTGAATTTCCGATGTATTCTTTTGTCCTGAATCTTTTTGTGATCCCATTGATGTCCGTGTTGCTGTTTTTGGGGATGGCGGGAAGCCTGCTGGCATTGTGGCTTCCCTCGGTATCTTCCTTTCTATTTTGGGTATGCGGAAAGATTCTATGCTTCTATCAGATGAGCTGCAAGGTAGCGCTTCATCTTCCGGGAGCGAGGCTTGTGGCCGGAAGGCCTGAGATGTGGCAGATTGCGGTATATTATGTATTTTTGTTTTTAGGATTGATTCTGCTGAGGTATATCGCATCAATGAAGGAACAGGATAAGCAAGGGGAGGAAAGGGGTCAAGACTATCAGGGGTATGGAAAGGATCGAAGGTTCATACAATCTAACAGAGTGGATAAATCCATTAGTTTTAATAACAGAATGAGTGGAAGAGCAGGCAGGAGTGCGTGGAAAGGGTGGCCTGTGGTTTTTCTGTGGACAGTGGGAGTTATTATTTTAACGACTCATTTTGGAGAGTCAGGGAAACTTACGATAGCGGTCTTGGATGTGGGGCAGGGAGACGGGATTTTCATGAAAGGACCGGAGGGCGGCACCTATCTGGTGGATGGCGGGAGCAGTGATGTAAAAAAGGTGGGACAATACAGGCTGGAGCCATTCCTGAAATCCCAAGGAGTCGGGGTGCTTGATTATGTACTGATCTCCCATGGCGACGGCGATCACAGGAACGGTGTAGAAGAGCTGATTGAGAGACAGGATATCGGAGTGAAGATCCGGACGCTGGTGTTGCCGGTGCAGGAGGCGTGGGATGAGGCTTTGGCAGGTCTGGCAAAGAAAGCAAAAGATTATGGAATCCGTGTGGTTGTGATAGAGCCTGGACAGAATATCCGGGAAGGGGAAATGGCAATTACGTGTATACAGCCGGGGAATCTGGGAATAAAATCAGAGAACGCCGGATTGCGGAAGGAAAATACTGTGCCGGAGACAGGCAGTATAATACCTGTGACCGAGAAACTGGAATCGGGTAACGAGGCATCTATGGTATTGGCTGTACAGTATGGGAAGTTTGATATGCTTTTGACCGGGGACGTAGAGGGAGAAGGAGAAAAACAGCTTACACAGCAATTAGAAGAGAGCTATCCAGATTGTACGTGGGAAGTTCTTAAAGTAGCGCATCATGGCTCTAAGAATTCGTCAACAGAAGAAGTTCTTCAACAGATTCAGCCAGCTTATGCGTTCATTTCCGCAGGACAAGAGAATCGGTATGCGCATCCGCATCAGGAAACGATAGAGAGACTTGCAGACGTTGGCTGTAAAATCTATTCTACGCAGGAAAATGGGGCGATTATAGTGGAGGTGGAGGATGGGGAATTATCAAGAATGGAGAAATGGCAAAGATAGATTGAAAAAGGGATACTATGCAATGGAATTTCTATGGAAATGCCGTTGCTTAGTTGCTATAATGTAAATAATAAACTAAGGCAGGAAACGGATTAAGGATGGTGGAAGGAGCGTGGAAAGAGATGGAGATGCGAAAGAAGAAACTTCCTATTGGAATTGAAAATTTTGAAAAATTACGTTTAGAGAATTTTTATTATATTGATAAAACAGGACTCATCAGGGAACTTCTTAACAACTGGGGAGAGGTGAATCTGTTCACTCGCCCCAGGAGATTTGGGAAAACTCTGAATATGAGCATGCTGGAAAACTTTTTCTCATTGGATGAAGATAAGAGTATTTTTGATGGACTGGAGATTTCAAAAGAGACTGCGCTTTGTGAAGAATATATGGGAAAATATCCAGTTGTATCCATATCCTTAAAAGGGATTGATGCATGGTCTTATGAGACGGCATATCAGATGGCAGTCCGGGTTATCATAGACGCAGCGGCAAAATTTTATTTCCTTTTGGACAGTGAAAAATTAAATGCGCATGATAAAGCAGAGTATCAAAAGCTTTTGGATGATACTATGAATGAAGGCATGTTTGGCAGCAGCCTGAAACTGCTTTCGGGAATGTTGGAGAAACATTATGGTACAAAAGTTATCCTGCTGATTGATGAATATGATGTCCCATTGGCAAAGTCTCATGCGAATGGATACTATGATCAGATGATTTCACTGATCCGAAGTCTTCTCGGAGAGGCGCTCAAAACAAACAGCAGTTTGAAACTTGCAGTATTGACGGGCTGCCTTCGAATTTCAAAGGAGAGTATCTTTACCGGACTTAATAATCTGAAGGTACGTTCTGTTACGGATGTACGGTTTGATGAGTATTTTGGATTTACAGATATGGAAGTAAAGACGCTTTTACAATATTATGGGTATCCAGATAGCTATGATGTAGCGAAGAAATGGTATGACGGATACCATTTTGGCAATGTAGATGTATATTGTCCATGGGATGTTTTAAATTATTGTGATTCATTATTGGATGATAAGGAGGCGCAGCCGGAGAATTACTGGATCAATACCAGCAGTAACGATGCAGTGAAGCGTTTTATTCAGGAGTCGGCGAATTATACGACCAAACGGGAGATTGAGAGCCTGATAGCAGGTGAGGTTATTACGAAGGAGATTCACCAGGAGCTCACATATCCAGAGATTTATCAGACGATAGATAATATCTGGAGCCTGCTCTTTACCACCGGTTATCTGACCCGGCGGGGAAAAGCAGAGGGAAGGCAGATGAAACTGGCAATTCCTAATCTGGAGATCCGGGATATTTTCGTGACGCAGATTATGGAATTCTTTAGGGAGAACGTCCGGGAAGATGGGGATACGCTGAATTGTTTCTGTGATGCCCTGCAAAATAAGGATGCAGAGAATGTCGAAAAGATTTTTAATGATTATTTAAGGAAGACCATCAGTATCCGTGATACAGCTGTAAGAACGGGAATGAAAGAAAATTTTTATCATGGTGTTCTGCTTGGAATTTTAAGCGTGAAAAATCGGTGGGGAATTTCTTCTAACCGGGAAATGGGAGAAGGATATGCGGACATTCTTGCAGAACCGGATACTGGAGATATGGGGATTATCATAGAAGTAAAATATGCACATGACGGAGATTTGGACGAGGCATGTAAGGAGGCGTTGAAACAGATTGAGTATACTAGATATGAGGATGATCTATCTGATGACGGAGTAGAGAACATCCTGAAATATGGGATTGCATGTTATAAGAAGCGGTGCAGAGTTATGCTCGCAGAAAAATAATTAAAAAATAGAGGTAACTGAAAGCTCTGGAGCAAGTATGTTTCAGAGCTTTTTCATGCCGTTGTGTATGGAGAATGGAAATCTTTATTATGGAAGGAGCATTACTTTCTAATAGCATGCCTGTCGATGCGCAGACGGCACCATCAGTTGTTATGCAGGGATCCATATCCTGTATGGAGCGCGGGCTGAGAAATCAGCATAGCGGATTTCCACTGATAGACAGAGGTTTTGTCTGTCTTTGTAAGCTGATAATATAAAGCAGGAAAATCCTGTCAGGTAAGGTTTAGCCAACCGCCTGTACCGAGTCCTTGGAGTCGAAGCGGTAACGTCAGATATGTCTCCCTGAAAAGGGTATGGAAACCAAACCGAAGGAATGAGGCAGGAATCTAAATGGGCAGCAGGAAGTCCGATACACTCATAGTACCATAGAAACTGCCGATCACAGTGGAGGGAAGGGGGGACACATTACAGCTTCAAGTAAATCAAGGTCATGCAGACAAGGGAGAGCTGAGGACATGGTGAATGAATTACTTGGAATAAAGTACAATATCGCAAAAGCGAACGCAACGGACAGGAAAGTTCAAAATGTACATTAAGCAGATTTTCGATTTGCTGAACTGTTTTCTGAGTTGTGTGCGGAATATGCTTGTGCCCCTTGACACAATATATATCATGATATATATTAAGGGCATAGGAGGTGTATTGCTATGATGACTGCGAAGTTATTTGAAAATGGCAGGAGCCAGGCGGTCCGATTGCCAAAAGAGTGCCGTTTTTCAGGAAATGAAGTGGCAGTCAGCAAGATGGGGGATATTGTCATCTTGATGCCAAAGGACAACAAGTGGTCCGGATTTCTGAACAGCCTTGAGCTCTTTTCGGATGATTTTATGTCCGATGGCCGGGAACAGCCTGCCGTGCAGGAGCGTGAATCGCTATGAAATATATGTTGGATACGAATATTTGCATTTATACGATCAAACAGAAACCGGAGGCAGTGATCAGGAATTTTCTGAAGCGTGACCCAGATGAAATATGCATCTCTGCAATTACTTACGCGGAGCTGATGCACGGTGTTGAGAAGAGCCAGGCCAGGGAAAGAAACCGTGCGGCCCTTACCATGTTCCTTTCTGCCATTTCCATTCTGGAATTTGATCACTATGCGGCAGAGGAATACGGCAGGGTCAGGGCAGAACTTGAAAGAAAAGGGACTCCAATCGGTCCGATGGACATGCTGATCGCTGGACATGCAAGATCGGAAGGTCTGATTCTGGCCACAAATAATACCAGAGAGTTCCTCCGGGTGCAAAAGCTGGAAGTGGAGGACTGGACAATCGAATGAGGTGTGGAAGAAAGCATCTGTCAGAGAAACGCTTTGTACCTTTATAGGAAATTCCGACCTATTGAGACACAAAGAAAAACATATGTTTACTGAACATCTATTAAGCCCCGGCGGAGATGGGGAGAACGGAGTGATCATGGCATTAATCTTGAAGTAATAGTGCTTGATATTCGTGTCAGCTGTTCAGATGGCATGGATAGCAAGTGCTTATTACTCAAGAATTAATGCAATGATGTACTAGAAGCTCTTGCCCGAATCTTTTTGAATCTCTGGGCAGGGTTCCGCGACGTACGGCGTATAAGCAAGGCTTAAAGTTTCCGCTGAATCTACTGGAGCTCTCGACGTAATCTCAATTTTTCCTTTTAGGTCATAATGCATTTTCAATGATGTCTCTGCATAGTTCATGGGTTTTCTCGCCTGATTTTTCGAGCGGATTTTTTTCTATGATTCCTATGGCATTTGCTAGAATTCCGAAAATAATCGCTAAGATAGAACGATTTACAATTCCGCCGGTGACTGAGCCGGTATAATTTCCAAGGAAATACGCGGTGGCGCCCAACAGACAGCAGGCAAAGAAATGAAAGGTGGTATCCTTATACTTGTCCGGTATCCTGTCGATGAGCCGTGATTTTTTTGTTACAATGTCAGAATCTTTTTCATCTGTATCAGCATTTAAAAGACCTGACGCAAGTCTGACTGCCGCTTCTTTGCGCAGCACAATTCCTGATAATGTGAATCCAATGAACATCTGCAGGGTCATGATCATCATGGCAAGCAGTGCTGCCTGTGTATACCCTTTTGCGTTTGCTGCATCCATCATAATGATTCCGGCAATCCCGCCGCCGGTCAATGGTGGGATGGAGCTTATAACAATTTCCTTGCCAAAGATTACTCCGCCGATGGTAGATACAAGGACGGTGATCGCTATGATTGCGGTGATTACGACAATCGCAATACGCCAGTCCTTTTTTAAATTTTTCCATTCAAACATCGCACCTACATGGATTAATACCACTAAGAAGCATATATTGTATACGGTTTTCAATCCGGATATCTCGATCAGATCCTGAGGGAAAATGGTCCAGAAACCTGCTAAGAATAAAATGGCTACAGTTAGCATGGTCGGAATCCTGAAATTCGTTTTTAACGAGATGGCCGAGCCAATCAAAAAAATGCCTACACAGATTGTGATTGCCCACTCAAATGTAAATGTCATAATTTTATTCTCCTCACTTTTTAAATACAGTATTGCAGTACGGTCGCCAGAGCAAGCTGTTGTCCGGCAATCAGACTTTCACTTTCGATCCACTCGTCATAGGTATGCGCACCGTCTCCGGCAACCGTGCCCAAGGTTACTGCGGGTATCCCGAGAGATAAAGGAATATTGGCATCTGTGGAGCCTTCATGGATATACGCTTTTTGCCTGGTATAATGTTCGATCAGCTTCCTCTGTCTCCCAATCAGATCATCCATCCTGGCTTGGGGAAGGGCTTCACTGCCGCATGGCCTGGCTCCTAAAAATTCCACATATACATCCACTTCATCTGTTTTATACAGCTCCAATATCTCATACAATTTTTGTTCCATATCTTCCAGTGCTTTCTTATGGTCTGAACGGAATTCATAATACATTTTGGCATAGTGTGGAATTGTATTTACGGAAATCCCACCCTCAAAAAATCCCACATTATAAGTCGTTCTACCTTTTGTGGGAAGGGACTGATCATATAGCTTCTGTACAATGCCTGCAAGGACTTGTATTGCGTTTTTCCTTCCAAAATCTTCATAGGAATGACCGCCTTGTGTTTTAACTTCAATCTGATATCTGTGAGAGCCTACGGCAGTGCTGACCAGATGTCCCATATAAATATCGAAAGAAATCATTTCTTTTATATTTAGGTGCTGTTGGAAAACCATTTTTGAACCTTTTAAGTTTCCAAGTCCCTCCTCACATGTATTTGCCACGAAAAGCAGGCCGTTTTTTAGAGTTTCCGGCGGATACATCAGTACATATTTGGCACACATCAGCAGATTGACCAGATTTGCGGTATCATCACCGATCCCAGGTGCCTTCAGCAGATTTCCCTCTTCTTTTACCGGAATCTGTCCTTTCTCCGGAAAAACCACATCCATATGCGCCATGAAGGCGATACTGGATCTGTCAGGAGAACACTGAAAAGGGAAAATGACATTTCCAGCCTCGTCAATGTACACATTTTTTGCCCCTTGTTCTTTTAACCATTCTAGGCAGAAGGCAGCCCGCTGCTCCTCATGGAATGTGGGGGCGCCGATGGATGCCAGTTTCCGTAGAAGTAAAAGTGTTTCGTCACGATGTTGCATAACGTATTGCGTTATATCGGGCGTCTGTTTGAGTTCCATTGTGTTTCACTCCTTTCTCTTGCCGTCTTTGATAGGCGGCAGGTATATTGATTTGTTTTTTTGATTATAACAAAGTAAGATAAAGGGGAATAATCTTTCTTTTTTATATAGATATCAGTTTTTTTTATAACAAAGCTTTTATTTTATATACATTATGTTATTGCTTTCTCAAAACATAAAAATAGAACGATGTATTTTGATTTTGGGCATAAACATTGAGCCTGACGATTTGGCAGACTTGAGAAAAAG
>CAJTCH010000049.1 GCA_910574715.1 Lachnospiraceae bacterium
TAGAGGGGAATAAGCTGGCGTTCCGGTATGGGGGCAGGGATTATTATTTTAATATCATGAAGGTGGTGAAGACGGAGTATGTGGTGGAGGTTGTTGCGTATTCTATGATGTTTGAGCTGCTGAATGAGGATGCGGGGGAATATAAGTCGCCGAAGGCTATGAGTTTTCAGGAGTATCTGGATGTGTTTGATCCGGAGCATACGTTGGAACTTGGGGTGAATGAGGTGGAGGATAAGACGGTCAGCCATGAGTGGACGGGATCGTCGACGATCCTTGCGAGGATCTTTTCTCTTGCGAATGTGTTTGGCGCGGAGGCGGAGTTTGTGCCGGTGCTTGCGGATGATTATTCTTTGGAACGGCTTGTGATGAATGTGTACCGGGAGCATGACGGGGAGAATCAGGGGATCGGTAAGGACAGGCGGGATATGACGCTCCGGTATGGGGTGAATGTGAAGGGGATCCGGAAGTCTTCGGACATCACGGGGCTGTATACGGCGATCCTGCCGGCTGGGACGGATAACCTGTCGATCGCGGCGCTTGATAAGACGGAACTTGACGTGGATGGGAAGGTGGAGTTCCGGTCTGCGCCTGGGGATGGGTGTATCCGTGCGGTGCAGGCGATGGAGCGTTTTCCGTCGAATCTTAAGACGGATGACCGGTATATATTGAAGCGGTGGTCTTATGATACGGCCAATGTGAATGTGCTGTATGGGCAGGCTCTTGCTGAGCTTAAGAAGGTGTGTGTGCCGCAGGTGAGTTATGAGGTGGACGGCTTTTTTGATACGGAGATGGGGGACACGGTGGTGGTGACGGATGAGGAGTTTGTACCGGCGCTGTATCTGGAGGCGCGGGTGACGGAGCAGGTCAGGAGTCTTACGGATCCGGCGCAGAATAAGACGACGTTTGATAATTTTCATGAGTTGAAATCTCAGGTGGATACGTCGCTTCTGGATAAGATGAATCAGCTGATCCGGGAGTATAAGGTCTATGCCTGTGTGATCTCTACGGATAACGGGATCGTGTTTAAGAACGGGGAAGGGACTACGACGCTGACGGCGAATGTGAGGGATGCGGGAGCGGATGTGACGAATCTGTTCACGATTGTTTGGATAAAGGATGGCGTAGAGCTTGCAGTAGGGAAAAATGTTATCGTAAATGCGGGGGATATCTCTGGAAAAGCGGTCTATGGCTTTGAGGCTAGGGATGCTAATGGAGCGGTGCGCGGATCGAATGAGGTTACAGTAAGCAATGTGACAGATGGAGCGAATGGAAAAGATGGTGTAAACGGTAAGGATGGAGCGACAGGGCCACAGGGCCCGCAAGGTGCGACAGGGCCACAGGGTCCGACTGGTGCAACAGGTCCGCAGGGACCAACGGGTGCAACGGGTCCCAAGGGGCCGGCTGGATCAAACGGGGCGGATGGTCAGATGTTGTATGCGACCTGCGGCACGGCTGCAGGTACGGCTGCGAAGGCGGCGACGCTGAAAGCGGGGACTCTGGTGCTGAAAGCGGGCGTTACGGTTTCGGTGCAGTTTACTTATGCGAATACGGCGGCGTCTCCGACGCTGAATATCAACGGTACGGGGGCGAAGGCGGTCTATACGCAGGGTGTGAGGTATGCGTATTGGGCTGCGGGTGCTACGGTGGTGTTTACTTATGACGGGGCGAACTGGAGGGTTGCTTCGGAGCCGGTGTATGCCAGTACGGCTACGATTGGCAATCCGGCTGGTAAGAATGTGTATATTGATGGTGATGGGGTACATATTAGAAATATATCTGAGATATTGGCTTCGTTTAAAGCGAATCTGATTAATCTGGGCAGATCAATAAAAAGTGCCGGCGCTGGGGCAACTGCATCTATTAGTTTATTTGGCGGTGCAGGAACTATAAAGACAACAATAGGCGGTACGAGGGATACGATGACTCTGAGCGCGGGAGAGATTGTATTGCAAGGGTATAATTCCAATATTACATTAGGAAATATAGTGAATGTGGGAGCATCGGATTTGGTACTTTCGGCGGGAGGCAGAAATGTCGGTCTGGCGAAGCTTAACAGTGGTTTTGTCTCAAAAACCTACTCTAATGTATCACTTGCTTCTGGAAGTTACCGGTATGAGACTGTGACTACAGTCAGTCAGAGCGGGATTTACCTCATCTGCTGCAGTTCGGTTACACAGTCTACTTCTACGAAAGGTACTGCAAAAGTTGGCGTCCGGATCAATGGCTCGGCATCCCATACGGTTGGGGCAATCCCGATCAGGGGAGATTACCCGGAGATTTATGGAGTGAAGATGCTTTATCTAAGTGAGGGAAGTTCAGTGCAGTATTGGAATTACCAGAACGGAGGGTACGGGGAGACGATATCTTCCAGGGCGATCCAGATGATTATGCTGTGTCAAGCGTAGAACGGAGGGCGAGATGATAGAAATCAGGGCGAGACCGTAGAGCGGTCTTATTTTTGTGTGCTTTTTGAGAATGCATGTAAGTGAGGTGATATGTTATGCAGGATACGGTTGTAGTGGCTATCCTGTCTCTGATCGGGACGCTGGCGGGGAGCTTCGGCGGTACGCAGTTGATCAAGTACAGGATAGAGCAGTTGGAAAAGAAGGTTGAGAAGCATAATTCGGTGGTGGAAAGGACCTTTCTTTTGGAAGAGAAGATGAAGGTGGCGAACCATCGGATTGAGGATCTGGAAGGGAAGGTGGAATAATATGGATCTTTCATACTTATTTGAATATGTGAACCTGTTGACCCTGGGAATCTGTTTGTGCGTAGGTTTTGCCCTTAAGACGGCGTTTGCCTGGTTCCCGAATAAGTATATTCCATTGGCGGCGTTAACGATGGGATTCATTGTCAATGTCCTGATCAATTTGGAGACCGGGATCAATGCAATGGTCGTACTTGGCGGTATGATCTCTGGTCTGGCCAGTACGGGATTGTATGAGATGCTGCGGAATCTGTTGGATAAGGATGGGAGTTTACCGGGAAAGAAATGATGTTGAGGACGTGTAACGGCGTCCTCTTTTTGCGCCGGCGCAAGAGCCCGGCAGGAAGGAGAAGAATATGAACATTCAGAAACCAAGTTTACAATTTAGAAATTCGTTGTCAGTAAGGAAGAGTACCAGATGTATTGTTCTGCATCATGCGGATGCGGAGAAATTCAGTGTATATCAATGTCATGCATGCCATTTAAATAATGGGTGGGCCGGCATCGGATACCATTATTACATTACAAAGGATGGTACGATCTGGGAAGGCCGGCCGGATAACACTGTCGGCGCCCATGCATCTGGCGGAAATTCGGATTCTATAGGGATCTGTTTTGAGGGTGATTATGATGTGGAGCGGACGATGCCGGATGCCCAGAAGAAAGCAGGTAAGGAACTGGTCGCACATCTGAAAGCTAAGTACGGCATATCGACCGTAAAGAAACACAAGGACGTCACGCCGACCACCTGTCCCGGCAGTTTTTTCCCATTTGATGAGATTGCAGGTGTTAAGGCGAACGGCGTAATACATGTGACGGCGGTCAGTGATAAAGTACCAGTCCAGGCTCCTGGATCTATCGCAGAGCTTCAGGCGGAATGCAACCGGCAGGGATTTAGCGCTCAGAAGGTCGATAATATTGCAGGGCCAGTCACATTGGCGGGATGCCCGATGATTAAAAAGGGTGCTTCTGGAAATATCACCAGATGGCTGCAGCGCAAATTGAATTCTCTTGGTTTTGATTGCGGGAATATTGATGGAGACTTCGGTGTTAAGACCAAGGCGGCAGTTATGGCATACCAGAAGGCAAAAGGTCTTGTTGCAGACGGTATTGTGGGTCCGAAGACGTGGAGTAAGCTGCTCGGGTTGTCATAGAAAGAGAGAAGCGGCCGTTATGCCGGTCCGGGAGAGCATAACGGCCGTTTCTTCTGTTCAGAACCCCACTTACATAGTATAGGGGTTGTCCTGTGAAGATGCCAGGAATATCGAACATCAAATTTCGACATCAATAAATATCCTACTTGATTTTATGATAGATAAGTAAAGTATTCTGTGGTAAAATCATCTAAACTGTCACACATTAAAATGAACGGTTAGTGACACGTTAGCGACAAATATAGCGGAAATACGCAGTTTTCGCATATAATATTTAAGGAATATTTAAGGATTACCTAAAGTCATTTAAGAATTAGAAGGGTAAGATAGGAGGTGTTAGAAGGGAGGTTTTACGGTATGAAGGATATATTATTGAAGACTGACAGCCTGAGCAAATCATTTTCCAGCGGCGGGGCGCTGCAGCATGTTCTTCGGAACATTGATCTTGAACTTTACAGGGGGGATTTCACCGTGATCATGGGGGCGAGCGGCGCGGGGAAATCAACGCTTTTATATGCACTCTCAGGAATGGATACGCCGACGCTTGGCACGATCACATTCGGAGACGAGGATATATCGGATCTGAGTCAGGATGGACTTGCGGTGTTCAGGCGCAGGCATTGCGGATTTGTGTTCCAGCAGATCTATCTGATCGACGGGATGAGTATTATGGACAATGTACTGGCGGCGGGGCTGCTTGTGAGCAAGGATAAGAAGGCGCTGGCCGGGCGTGCGAAAGAGTTATTCGAGGCGGTAGGCATCTCCCCGGAGACTCAGAGGAAATTCCCCACGCAGATCTCCGGCGGGGAAGCGCAGCGGGTCGGAATTGTCCGGGCGCTGATTAATTCTCCCCAGATCTTATTTGCCGACGAGCCTACGGGCGCGCTTAATTCTAAGACGGGGCTTGACGTCCTTGATATGCTTACCGGGTTTAACGAACAGGGACAGAGTGTGGTCATGGTGACTCACGATATGCGTTCGGCGCGCCGCGGCAACCGTATCTTGTATCTGAAGGACGGAGTGATCTTAGGAGAATGCAATCTGGGCAGATATGTGCACGGGGACGGGAAGAGGCATGAAGATCTGTCGGCGTTCCTTGCAGAAATGGGGTGGTAGCATGAGAAGAAGTCTGTTGATCGCGCGTGCCAATCTTCGCAGGTCGAAGGCGCAGACAGCGGCGATCCTTGTGCTGCTATTGGCGGCGTCTGCTATGCTGAACCTGTGGCTGATATTGGCCATGGATTATAAGAGTAATTTCGACCGCTGTCACGACAGGCTCAACGCCGAGCATGTAACTCTTGTGTTGAACGGTGAGGCAAACGAGCTTAGAGATTATGTCAGGGAAACGATCGAAGAAGACGAAGATACAACCGAATATTATATGGACGACGCGTTATGCATGGTGGGTTCATTTCCTTATAATGAAGGGGAAGTCAATACGGAATTTGTGATCCTTGAAAAAGAGGCCGCTCTGAAACGTCCGATCGGGAAGATCGAGATCGTGGAGGAGGGCGCATACACAAGCGGAGTCTATCTTCCCATGATCTACGGCATGGAAGGCGGATATTCGGTGGGAGACAGGATCCATATTACAATTGGGAGCAGCGAGGTAAGCTATACGGTATGCGGATTCCTTAACAGTGTTATGGCGGGTTCACACAATTGCAGTATGAGCGCTCTGTTACTCACAGAGGACCTGTATCAGGAGCTTGAAGAGAAGGAATATGCGCTCGGTTCTATGCTGGCGTCGGTAAGGATCCGCGACAGAGCACAAAGCGAAGATTATGAAGCTGCTCTTAAGAATGCGGTATCTTCGCGCTACCCGGATATCCGTATGCTGAGCAATTCTTATACGCTGGTGTCGTCTACCAGATATATTTCACAGATGATCTGTGCAGGAATCGTCAGTGCAATGGCATTCTTGGTCCTATTGATCGCGCTGGTGGTGATATCTTCCAATGTGATCCACTATATCCAGGAGAATATGAAGAATCTGGGCGCGCTGAAGGCCATCGGTTATAAGAGCAGGCAGATCGTCCTGGCTTTGCTGATGCAGTTTGTGGGAATTACATTGATTACGGCTTTTGCCGGGATTGGATTGTCCTATGCCTTGTTCCCGGCGGTCAACGATATGATGATATCTCAGACCGGCATTCCGTACGAGGTCAGGTTCCTGATTCTCCCCTTTGTGATCACAGCCGTAACGGCGGGCGGAGTTGTTGCTCTTGCGGTGTGGCTTGCGGCGCGCAGGATCAAGAAGATCGAACCAATCACCGCGCTGCGCCAGGGAGTTCAAACACATAATTTCAGGCGCAATCATGTTCCGCTTGCGGATACCCGGGCGCCCCTTTCTATGGCTCTCGCCCTTAAGACGGCTCTCTCCGGGATCAAACAGAATGTCACGGTGTGCATTACGATGCTGGTACTCTCTCTAATAGTGGTCTTTACGGGAGTTATGGCAGAGAATATGATCGTTGATATGGAGCCTTTTATCCAATTGATCGTAGGAGAGACGGCGGATTCCTGTATCAGTGTCAGAATCGAGGCTGAGGATGACATCCTGCAGTGGATGCGGGAACAGGAATGCGTTGAGAAGGTCTATCTGTATCACTCGGAGGAAGTGCGCCATAAGGGAGGGATCGCGCTGATGGCAACCATGTCGGACGATTTCTCGGATGTAAACAACCAGAATGTCTGTATTGAAGGAAGATTTCCCAGGTATGAGAACGAGACGGCTATTGCCGTAAAGTATGCGGGAGAGAAAGGGCTTAAGGTAGGAGATGAGATTACGCTTACTGCGGAAGGGAAAGAGGCAGAATATATCATCTCTGGGTTTACGCAGATCAGCAATAATCTGGGGAAGGACTGCCTGCTGACCCGTGCAGGTTATGCGCAGATGGGCGAATTCCAGAATGCAGATTACTATATCAATCTCACAGAAGGGACGGACATAGATGCATTCAATGAGAAGGTGAGCAGCCGTTTTGGAGAGCAGATCAATACGTCTGTAAATGTTCTGGCGGTGGTGGAAGGATCGTCGGCTGTCTATGTTTCTTTGATGACGATCATAGATGCCGCGATCCTAGTATTAAGCGGAATCGTCGTTGCGTTCGTGCTCTATCTCCTTGTCCGGACGATGCTGACGAGCCGGAAACGGGATTACGGCGTCTTGAAGGCTCTCGGATTCACGACAGGGCAGTTGATCTTGCAGACGGCGCTTTGCTTTATGCCTGCGGTCATCATATCTACGCTTATAGGGATCATGGTCAGCGCCGTTGTGATCAATCCGCTGATGGCACTGTTTTTAAAGGAAATCGGCATTGTAAAATGTACCTTTGCCGTTCCGGCCGGATTCATCACTGCGGCAGGGTTTGGACTGATCTTATTCATTTTCGGGATAGCGTGCCTGCTGTCGCTTGGTATCAAAAAGATTACTCCGAGAGCGCTGCTCGCCGGAGAGTAGAGGCTGCCGCCGTTGTAGCGGCGGCCGGCGCGGCACTCACGGCAGATTTTATCGGCTGTGAGTATATCTTTGATAGAATTGTTCCAGATATTCCATCCGGGATGACAGATTCGCGATCAGCAGGTCTGCAATTGTGACTGCCGCCATGGATTCGACGACGACGACGGCTCTTGGTACGATCACCGGGTCATGGCGTCCGGTAATGATAAGGCTTGTGTTTTTGCCTTTCTGGTCCACTGTTTCCTGTTCCTGCGAGATGGAAGGGGTGGGCTTGACCGCGGCCCGAAGGATGATCCGGCTTCCGTCGCTTATACCGCCGAGAGTTCCGCCGGCATGATTGGTCTTCTTTGAGATATGACCTTCATCGGCGCAGAAGGCGTCATTATTCGAACTGCCTGCTGCACAGGTAACCGCGAAACCATCGCCGATCTCCACGCCTTTTACTGCGCCGATAGACATCACGGCCCTGGCAAGGTTCGCATCCAGCTTGTTGAATACGGGCTCGCCGACTCCGGCGGGCATACCGTCGATCACACATTCGATCATACCGCCGGAGGAGTCCTGTTTATGGATACAGTTGTCCAGATAATCAGCGGCAGCTTCGGCGTAGCTGTTATTAGGCATGTACAGCGGGTTGGTGAGGATGCATCCGTAGTCGTAATCAGATTCCGGTACTTCAATATTGCCGATCGCCTTGGTGTAGGCGGTGATACGGATCCCAAGCTGCTGCAGGAGCCTGGATGCCACGGCTCCGGCGGCAACGCGTCCGATGGTCTCCCGCCCGGAAGACCGGCCGCCTCCCCGGTAGTCCCGGAATCCGTACTTGGCGTCAAAGGTGTAGTCGGCATGCCCCGGACGGTAACATTCCCTGATCCTGCCGTAATCCCTGGAGCGCTGGTCCTGATTGCGGACCAGCAGGGAGATGGGCGTTCCGGTAGTCTTCCCTTCAAAGATGCCGGAGAGTATCTCTATCTTATCGGATTCATTTCTTGCGGTAGTATATTTGTTCTGACCGGGTTTCCTGCGGTCTAAGAATCTCTGTATATCTTCTTCGGACAGGGTTAGTCCGGCGGGGCATCCGTCGATGACTGCGCCGATTGCCGGTCCGTGGGATTCTCCCCAGGTTGTGATTGAAAATGCGGTTCCATAAGTTGATCCAGCCATAGATGAAAGTCTCCTTCTTAAGTTTTAGTTTGGAATATTTTAGCATATACTCTTGTTACATGGAAGAGAAAAGAGAAAAGTAGTTGTAATATATTTGTAATAAAGATGCAATAACTTCAGGAAATCTTCATTATTTTTTTCGTTGATTTTCCTGTACTTTTGAATATATGCATATTATAATGTATAAGTGTGAAAATTTTTCAGAGGAGTAAGGTTAATGAGTAACAGGGATGAAGATTATGAAATTCCACGTAAAAAGAAGGCTCGTAAAGTGCGCCCTGACGGCGCTGATATATCTTCTCATGACCATATTTCTGGAGCAGACGGAACAGCTAAGACTCTGAAGAGGAGGGAGGGAGATTCTTCGAAGGCTGTCAGAAGGAAGCCGCAGACGGGTGATCCGAAGAAGCGAAAGACAGGAGAATCTTTATCTGGTGATTCTATAGAACGTAAGAAGAGCGGGAAGAGGGCCAATGGTGACGGCAGCCCCCGCAAGAAGAAGGTACAGGAAGAGAAGAACTCTTTGGAAGAGGGACAGAAGAAGCGAAGGAAGAGCGAGGTCCAGAATGAAGGAACAACAAAGAGCAGTAAGAAGAGATCTTTAGAGGAAGAACCCGGCAGAAGTGTGAAGAGCGAGTCTCTGGAGGCTGATGCGCCAGAGATTACTTTTGATACAGACCAGACTGGCAGCAGGAGGAGACGCAGGGAGAAGAGGATGGAAGATTTCGACGATTACAAAGAGGATGAGATGGGAAAGAAGAGTAAGAAGAATAAGGGAGCAAAGATAGCGTTGATCGCGCTTGGAAGCGTGGTCGGTTTGTTGGTGCTGGTATATGCGGGATTTGCGGTGTATTTTAGCAGCCATTTTCTGTTCTTTACAGAGATTAACGGGATGGATTTTGCTTTTAAGGATGTGGAGCAGGTAGAAGCCTATATGAAGAAGCAGGTGTCAGATTATACACTGACTCTTGAAGAGTCTGACGGCAGTAAAGAGCAGATCAACGGCGATGATATTGCGATCGAATATATTGCCGGGGAACAGCTTGAGAAGCTTATGGAGGATCAGGATAATCTTCTGTGGCCGAAGTCTATCTGGGAGCATCCGAAGATCGATTCCAAGATCGGTGTGAAGTATGACGAAGCGGCGCTCGCGGCGGTGACGGCGGGCCTTAACTGTATGAATCCGGAGAATCAGACGCCTCCTGTGGATGCCCGGCCGGAATTCCAGGAAGGACAGTTCGGGGTGGTGCCGGAGGTGATCGGGACACAGATCAATCCGGAAGTATTCAACGCGAAGATTGCGGAGGCGATCAATGGATTCCAGCCGACGCTGAACCTGTCGGATACGGGATGCTATGTGATGCCAAGGTTTAAGTCGGATTCACCGGAGGTACTGGCAGCGAAGGATGCGATGAACAGCTATCTCCGCGCGAACATTACTTATGATTTCAATCCGAATACGGAAGTCGTAGACGCGTCGGTGATCTCTCAGTGGGTCAGGGTAGACGGCGATATGAACGTGACATTCGATGAAGCGCAGGTCAGGGCATATGTTCAGTCCTTGGCTGATAAATATAATACCAAGGGGCGGCCCAGGAGCTTTACGACGGCTACAGGGAATGTCGTGACGGTAGAGGGCGGCAGTTACGGATGGCTGATCGACCAGGAAGCGGAGTATAATGCGTTGATCGCTAATATTCAGAACGGTGAGACTGTGACGAGGGAAGCGAATTATGCCAGCCGCGCGGCCAGCCATGCGGGCAATGACGTGGGAGGTACTTATGCGGAGGTCGATCTGTCGGCGCAGCATATTTATTTTATCCAGAACGGACAGGTGGTGCTGCAGTCCCCTTGCGTTACGGGTAATCCTAACAAAGGGAACGCTACGCCCCAGGGAGTGTATACGCTGGCATATAAGGCGCTGGATCAGACACTTAGGGGCACGAAGAGGCCGGACGGCACGTATGAGTATGAGACGCCGGTGAAGTATTGGATGCCGTTTAACGGGGGGATTGGGTTCCATGATGCGACATGGCAGTCAGCATTTGGAGGAAGCCGTTACCAGACCCATGGTTCTCATGGGTGTGTAAACCTGCCGTATGACGTCGCGGCGCAGTTGTATAATCTGATATCCGCAGGAATCCCGGTTGTGTGTCACTATTAAGCAGAGATAAAGAGGAGAAGGCCATGTATGAATTATTAAAAAGAGACGGCCTTGCCAAAAGAGGAAGATTGCATACTGTACATGGGGTCGTTGAGACCCCTGTATTTATGAATGTGGGAACTGCGGCGGCCATCAAGGGCGCCGTGTCTACAACGGATCTTCGGGAGATAAAGACTCAGGTGGAGCTTTCCAACACTTATCATCTTCATGTCCGTCCGGGCGACGAGGTGGTGAAGAAGCTAGGAGGGCTTCATAAGTTTATGGTTTGGGACAAGCCGATCCTGACGGATTCGGGAGGGTTCCAGGTCTTTTCTCTGGCAGGCTTAAGAAGAATCAAGGAAGAGGGAGTGTATTTTCATTCCCATATCGACGGGCGTAAGATATTCATGGGTCCGGAGGAGAGTATGCGGATTCAGTCGAATCTGGCGTCCACGATTGCTATGGCATTTGACGAGTGTCCGTCCAGCGTGGCGGACAGGGATTATATTGAGAATTCCGTGGAGAGGACGGCAAGGTGGCTTGTCCGCTGCAAGGCTGAGATGGAGCGCCTGAACCAGCTTCCGGACACCATCAACCCCAAGCAGATGTTATTTGGGATCAACCAGGGCGGCATCTATGAGGATATCCGTATCCGCCATGCGCAGCAGATTAGGGAGCTTGACCTTGACGGGTATGCAATCGGTGGTTTGGCGGTTGGGGAATCACATGAGGATATGTATCGTATCCTGGATGCGGTGGTGCCGCATCTCCCGGTGAATAAGCCGGTCTATCTGATGGGAGTGGGAACTCCCGCCAATATCCTGGAGGCTGTGGAGCGGGGAGTGGACTTCTTCGACTGTGTATATCCGAGCCGCAACGGACGGCACGGGCATGTGTATACCAACCAGGGGAAGCTCAATCTGTTCAATGCGAAGTATGAGCTGGATGAGGGTCCGATCGAGGAGGGCTGTCAGTGTCCGGCGTGCAGAACCTATTCCAGGGCCTATATCAGACATCTGCTGAAGGCGAAGGAGATGCTGGGCATGAGGCTGTGTGTGCTCCATAATCTATATTTCTACAATACGATGATGGAGGAGATCCGTCAGGCGATCGACGAAGGGAACTATCAGGAATATAAGGCAGGGAAGCTTGCAGGTATGCAGGGGATGTGAAGTATATGACAGAGCGGCTTGCCAAAGCTGTTGCGCCGAGATTCGAAAAAGAATATAAAATAAACCGAAATTGCTTGATGAATGACGGATTATTGTGTATGATAGGAACAGTGTTTTATTACAGATATTTATAGGAGGAAGGATTATGTACGCATTAGCTACGCAGAGCGCAGGAGGAAGCTGGGCATTACTGATCGTTGTATATGCAGTTATTTTCGGCGGTTTTTACTTTATTTTCCTGAGACCGCAGAAGAAGGAGCAGAAGAGGGTTCAGGCCATGATCGCCGACATAGAAGTGGGGGATACCGTGCTTACTACAAGCGGTTTTTACGGAGTGATCATCGACATCAGCGACAGCGATGTGATCGTTGAATTTGGAAGCAACCGGAATTGCCGTATTCCGATGCAGAAGGCGGCGATTGCCCAGGTGGAGAAGGCGGCAGCAGAATAAGAGAGAACGGACGTGTTGTGCGGAGGATTCCGGCGGCACGTTTTTCTTTTAGGACAGAAATGTGAAAAAATTGCCAATCCTGTTAGACATTGGGAGTAAGTTGTGATAAAGTAAGAGGTGGACAAATTTATATAAGATGAATGGAGGAAGAGTATGATAGAAAATGAGTTAACTGCTCTGATTCAGACAAAATTTGGAAAAAGTTTACAGGATGCAAGCGATCAGGAACTATACTATGCCCTGCTTGCGTACACCAAGGAAAAATTAAAAGAAACGCCGGATATTACGGGAGATAAGAAGTTATATTATATTTCCGCAGAGTTTTTGATAGGAAAGCTGCTGTCTAATAATCTGATTAATCTTGGGATCTACGATGAGGTTGCTGAGCTGCTTCAGAAGAACGGGAAAGAGTTATCAAGGATTGAGGAGGCAGAGCCGGAGCCGTCATTAGGGAACGGCGGACTTGGAAGGCTTGCGGCATGTTTCCTGGATTCTATCGCAACTCTGGGACTTAACGGAGACGGAATCGGGCTGAATTATCATATGGGACTGTTCCGTCAGGTATTCGAGGCGAATAAGCAGAAGGAGGTTCCGAACCCATGGATCGAATCGGAATCCTGGCTTGAAGATACCGGTATCCGTTTCCAGGTGCCGTTCAAGGATTTCACCCTGACATCGAAGCTCTATGATATTGATGTGGCAGGTTATGAGAACGGCAAGAATAAACTGCATCTGTTTGATGTGGAGGGTGTGGATGAGAGTATCATCGGAGACGGGATATCGTTTGACAAGAGAGATATCGGCAGGAATCTGACGCTCTTCTTATACCCGGACGACAGTGACTGGGCGGGGAACCTGCTACGCATCTACCAACAGTATTTTATGGTTTCGAACGGCGCGCAGTTAATTCTCAAGGAATGTGAGGACAAGGGTTATGATCTTCGCAAGCTTCATGAGCATGTGGCGATCCAGATCAATGACACCCATCCGTCTATGGTGATCCCTGAACTGATCCGCCTGCTGGTTCAGAGGCAGGTTGACTTCAACGAGGCGATCGAGATCGTCCAGAAGACCTGTGCTTATACGAATCATACCATCCTCGCAGAAGCGTTGGAGAAATGGCCGCTCGATTACCTGGAGCAGGTTGCGCCTCAGATCGTGCCGATCATCAAGGATCTGGATGCACGTATGAAGGGAAGGCACAGAGATCCGAGAGTTGCCATTATAGACGGACAGAACAGGGTGCATATGGCCAATATGGATATCCATTTCGGATACAGTGTCAACGGTGTGGCGGCGCTACATACGGAGATTTTGAAGAATTCAGAACTGAAGCCGTTCTATGACATTTATCCGGAGAAATTCAACAACAAGACCAACGGTATTACCTTCCGCAGATGGCTTCTGCACTGTAATAAGGAGTTGGTTCAGTGGATCAGCGGATATGTGGAAGAGGACTTTAAGAAGGATGCGAATAAGCTTGAAAAGCTTATGCGTCATATAGACAGTGACATTGCGCTTGAGAAGCTTCTGGATGTGAAGCATACGAAGAAGGTACAGCTTGCAGAATACTTGAAGGAGACGCAAGGGTTAGAGCTGAATCCGGATTCTATCTTCGATATCCAGGTGAAGCGTCTGCATGAGTACAAGCGTCAGCAGATGAACGCACTGTATGTGATCTACAAATATCTGGAGATCAAGGCCGGGAAGAAACCGGCAACGCCGATTACCATGATCTTCGGGGCGAAGGCGGCGCCAGCGTATGCCATTGCGAAGGATATCATCCACCTGATCCTGTGCCTGCAGGAATTGATCGACAAGGATCCGGATGTTTCTCCGTATCTGAAGGTCGTAATGGTGGAGAACTACAATGTAACTATGGCGGAGCACCTGATTCCGGCATGCGATATCTCCGAGCAGATCTCTCTGGCGTCCAAGGAGGCGTCGGGAACCGGCAATATGAAGTTCATGCTGAACGGCGCTGTGACTCTTGGTACGGAAGACGGGGCCAATGTTGAGATCCATGAGCTGGTAGGGGATGAGAATATCTATATCTTCGGTGAATCCAGCGAACAGGTGATTGAACATTACGCGAAGAGTGATTACCGTGCGGCGGATTATTATATTGAGGATGAGCAGATCCGTGCGTTGGTGAACTTTATCATCAGCCCGGAGATGATGAAGATCGGCGATCCTTATCACCTGCTGCAGATCCATGCAGAGTTGATCTATAAAGACTGGTTTATGACGCTTCTGGATCTGAAAGAATATATTGCGGTGAAGAACCGTGCTTATGAAGATTATGCAGACCGGAAGGCATGGAGCAGGAAGATGCTGGTGAATATCGCGAAGGCGGGATATTTCTCATCTGACAGGACGATCGCAGACTACAATAAGGATATCTGGCATCTGAAATAAATATATGATCGATTGGGGACATAGTAAAATTGATTTTTACTATGTCCCCAATATTGCCTTAGGAATGGAATGCAGGCAAACCGCATAAGGTGAATGTAAAGGGATGTAAAGTGAGGATTTGCGCCTATGAAGAGACATACGGCTGTATTGCTCCTATGCATGGCAATCGTCGCGGCAGGCATGCGATGGGCGCCAAAGGACGAGGGGACGCTCTCGTATATGAGCGGCAAGGCGGCGATGCGGGGACCGGGCACAGGCAGTGAAAATGAGGATGAACCGGAGGCGGAAGGCGAAAAGGATTATATAAAATGGGTGGAATTCAATGTGACCTGCGAGGCCATGAAGCGGGCATATCAGTACGATCTGGATACATATGAGAAGGAAGTGCACCTGAACTGGGTGGATCTGCTGGCCTATCTGGGAGCGAGATACGGCGGGGATTTTAGCGGATATCGGGAACAGGATCTGGAAGATATGGCGAAGATGCTGATAAATGGGGAGAAGACGATAGCGGAGCTGGCTTCGGATATGCAGTATTATGCCTATTATCGGGAAGCGTATGGCGCGGTACTGGACGGGATGGTGGGCGAGTATGAGACGGAGGAAGCTGCCAGGCCTGTGTCCAAAGAAGCAGGGGCAGATAAAAGGATGAAAAGAGTGTATGGCTTAAAGGCGTTTCATCCGATCGCAAAGAGCTTTCCCTATTCGGATTATGATGATTTCGGAGTGTCCAGGACGTACGGTTATCGGAGGAATCATCTGGGGCATGATATGATGGGGCAGGTAGGCACTCCTGTGATCGCGGTGGAATCAGGATATGTGGCGGAGCTTGGATGGAATCAGTACGGCGGATGGCGCGTCGGGATCAACAGTTTTGACGGGAAACGATACTATTATTACGCACATCTCAGGCAGGACCGCCCTTACGCAGAAGGGTTGAAGAAAGGGGCTGTCGTGCAGGCGGGAGATGTGATCGGGTATATCGGCAGGACCGGGTACAGCAAGGAAGAGAACGTTAATAATATTGATGAATACCATCTCCATTTCGGATTGCAGCTGATATTCGATGAGTCACAGCGTGACGGGAACAATGAGATCTGGGTAAGCTGCTATGAATTGGTCAGATTCTTATATCAGCATCAGTCGGAGGTGACAAGGAACGATGAGACCAAGGAATGGGTCCGAAGTTACCGGATTAAGGACCCTGCGGCTGCCAGATGATTTGATTAAATATAACATAAATTTCATTAGGACTTGATAATAGAAGCTTTAAAGTTTATATTATTAAGGAACTGTCATGAGATTCATGTAAAAGGAGAGGATGATTGTGGGAAAATTTAAGAAGGTCGAGATTATCATTCTGGCAGTATTGGTCGTAGTTTTAGCGGGGGCCATAGGCGGCAAAGTATTCTTGAAGAAGGAAGAGCCGGTACAGACGAAGAAGGTGGAGAAGCCTAAGGAACCTGAGCCGGCGGAAGAGCCTGAGCCCGAGCCAGAACCTGAGCCGCAGCCGGAGCCGGTCGATATCCCGGTGGATTTCGCTGCATTGAAGGCGCAGAATCCGGATGTATACGCATACATAGAGATCCCGGGGACGCAAGTCTCTTATCCGATTCTCCAGAGTGCGGACGGAAGCGTGGATTATCTGAATACGACGCTTCAGAGAACGGCGGGGCTTCCGGGCTCGATCTATACGGAGAATATCAACAGCCAGGAATTTACGGATTTTAATACGGTGATCTACGGGCATAACATGAAGGACGGATCCATGTTCGGAAGCCTTCACAGTTTCGACAACGAACAGTTTTTCAGGGAACACTCGGAGATCAATGTCTACATGCCGGATAAGGCGATCAAATACCATATCTATGCGGCGCGGTGGTTTGACGACCGGTATATTCCGGCGAGTTACCCGCTGGAGACACCGGAGGGCAGGAATCAGTTTTTAAGCGACGTCAGGAATATAGGGCTTTCACCGGCGTATTTCAACGATCAATATACGCCTACAGAGCAGGATTGCCTGATTACCTTGTCAACATGTACGTCCAATCCTACGAACCGGCTGTTTATTATCGGAGTTCGGGGAGAGACACATCCTGCGGCGGGAACGGCCGAACCAGAAGGGGAGAATGTGGCCGGGGCGGTAGCCGCGGAGAGGAAGAGTCCGTCCTGATCTGTGCAGTCTGGAGCCGCAGGAACAGAAGGTGCGGCCGAGCCGGAAGCTGAAGGTGCAGAATGCAATTTAGCCAATTAAAGTCTTGAAACATGCTCTGAAATGCGATATTATAGATGTTAAAGTTTTTAACGGATGAGAAAATGGAACATAAGAAGAGGAAGGAAGAGGAATATGAATCTGAAAATCGGAGTGATCAAAGGTGACGGAATCGGACCGGAGATTGTAACAGAAGCCGTGAAGGTGCTTGATAAGATATCAGAAATCTATGGACATACTTGTGATTATACGCAGCTCTTGATGGGCGGCGCTTCTATCGATGTGCACGGCGTGCCGCTGACCGATGATACGGTGGCAGAGGCGAAGAACTGTGACGCAGTATTGATGGGATCCATAGGAGGGGACGCGAAGACATCGCCGTGGTATCAGTTAGAACCGTCAAAGAGACCGGAGGCGGGGCTCTTGAGAATCCGCAAGGAGCTGAATCTTTTTGCCAACTTAAGACCGGCGGTGCTCTATGATGAACTGAAAGGAGCATGCCCTTTGAAGGAAGAGATCACAGCGGGCGGATTTGATATGATGATCATGAGGGAGCTGACCGGAGGCCTGTATTTCGGAGAACGCAAGACCGTCAGCGAGGACGGAGTTATGACGGCGTATGATTCTCTTACATATAATGAGAATGAGATCCGCAGGATCGCGAGACGCGGATTTGATATTGCCATGAAGCGCAGGAAGAAGGTAACCAGCGTGGACAAGGCGAATGTCCTGGATTCTTCCAGGCTGTGGAGGAAGGTCGTGGAGGAAGTGGCGGCAGATTATCCGGAGGTGACATTAGAGCATATGCTGGTGGATAACTGTGCCATGCAGTTGGTCAAAGATCCGAAGCAGTTCGACGTAATCCTGACGGAGAATATGTTCGGAGACATATTATCGGACGAGGCGAGTATGGTGACCGGTTCTATCGGAATGCTTGCCAGCGCAAGCCTGAATGAGACGAAGTTCGGTCTGTATGAGCCAAGCGGCGGCTCGGCGCCCGATATTGCAGGCAAAGGCATTGCTAATCCGATCGCGACGATATTGTCTGCGGCGATGATGCTTAAGTTCAGTTTCGATCTGGATAAGGAAGCAGACGCTATCGAGCGGGCAGTTGCGAAGGTGTTGGAGGAAGGATACCGGACGATTGACATTATGTCTGACGGGAAAGAACAGGTCGGTACAGAGAAGATGGGCGATCTGATCGCAGGATATATCGAGTAGAAAGGGGATTATTATGAGAAGTGATACAGTTACAAAGGGAAAACAGCAGGCGCCCCACCGTTCTTTATTCAACGCGTTAGGGCTTACACCGGAGGAGATGGAGCGTCCTTTGGTTGGGATCGTAAGCTCCTATAATGAGATCGTTCCGGGACACATGAACCTGGACAAGATCGTCAATGCAGTAAAGCAGGGAGTAGCCATGGCGGGCGGTACGCCGATCGTATTCCCGGCCATTGCCGTATGCGACGGGATTGCCATGGGACATCTCGGTATGAAGTATTCGCTGGTAACGAGGGATCTGATCGCGGATTCTACAGAGGCGATGGCAATCGCGCACCAGTTTGACGCGTTGGTGATGGTGCCGAACTGTGATAAGAATGTGCCGGGGCTTCTGATGGCGGCGGCAAGGATCAATGTGCCGACCATCTTCGTAAGCGGCGGTCCGATGCTCGCAGGCCATGTGAAGGGAAAGAAGACGAGCCTTTCCAGTATGTTCGAGGCAGTAGGAGCGAACGCGGCGGGCCTGATCTCTGATGAGGATCTGTGTGAATTCGAGAATAAGACCTGCCCAACCTGCGGTTCTTGTTCCGGTATGTATACGGCGAACAGTATGAACTGTCTGACTGAGGTCCTTGGAATGGGCCTTGGCGGCAACGGAACGATTCCGGCTGTCCATTCCGCAAGGATCCGTCTTGCCAAGCAGGCAGGCATGAAGGTGATGGAGCTGTGGGAGAAGAACATCTGCCCAAGGGATATCATGACTGAGAAGGCGGTCCTGAATGCCCTCACCGTAGATATGGCGCTTGGATGCTCTACCAACAGTATGCTGCATCTGCCGGCGATCGCTCATGAAATAGGTATGGATTTTGAGATTGATTTCGCGAACGGCATCAGTGAGAAGACACCGAACCTCTGCCATCTTGCACCGGCAGGTCCCACATATATGGAGGATCTGAATGAAGCGGGCGGCGTCTATGCGGTTATGGCAGAGCTGAATAAGAAGAACCTGCTCTATACGGATTGTATGACCGTTACGGGCAAGACTGTAGGGGAGAATATCAAGGATGCGGTCAACAAGGATCCGGAAGTGATCCGGCCTGTCGAGAATCCTTATACGCCGACCGGAGGGCTTGCCGTATTGAAGGGTAATCTTGCG
Source organism: Lachnospiraceae bacterium (assembly GCA_910574715.1). Classification (GTDB taxonomy): domain Bacteria; phylum Bacillota; class Clostridia; order Lachnospirales; family Lachnospiraceae; genus Sporofaciens. The sequence continues at coordinate 19,262 of CAJTCH010000049.1, forward strand.
CCGGACGGCAGTGTTGTGAAGCGTTCTGCAGTGGTAGAAGAGATGCTGGTGCATGAAGGCCCGGCGAGAGTATTCGACTGTGAGGAGGACGCGATCGACGCCATCAAGGGCGGCAAGATCGTGGCGGGAGACGTGGTCGTAATCCGCTATGAGGGGCCGAAGGGAGGCCCTGGTATGAGAGAGATGCTTAATCCTACCTCGGCGATCGCGGGTATGGGGCTTGGCTCCAGCGTGGCGCTGATCACAGACGGACGTTTCAGCGGCGCATCCAGAGGGGCGTCTATCGGACACGTATCTCCGGAGGCGGCAGTGGGCGGACCCATTGCGTTAGTGGAAGAGGGAGATATCATCAAGATCGATATCCCGAATCTCTCTCTTACGCTTGCAGTATCCGACGAAGAGCTTGAGAAAAGAAGACAGGCATGGCAGCCGAGAGAGCCGAAGGTTACGACCGGTTATCTGGCGAGATATGCGTCTATGGTAACATCCGGCAACAGAGGAGCGATCCTCACTGTTCCGGGAAAGTAAGGACCAAGATATACAATATAGAGAACAGGAGAATGACAGATATGCAGTTGACTGGATCAGAGATATTGATCGAATGCCTGAAGGAGCAGGGCGTGGATACCGTGTTCGGTTACCCGGGCGGCGCGATTCTGAATGTCTACGATGAATTATATAAACACAGAGATGAGATCACGCATATCCTGACCTCCCATGAGCAGGGAGCCGCCCATGCAGCCGACGGGTATGCAAGGGCGACAGGGAAGACCGGCGTGTGCTTTGCCACCAGCGGACCGGGAGCAACCAATCTTGTTACGGGGATTGCCACCGCGTATATGGACTCCATACCGATCGTGGCGATCACCTGTAATGTAGGGGTAAATCTTCTGGGAAAAGACAGTTTCCAGGAAATCGACATTGCAGGAGTGACAATGCCGATCACGAAGCATAACTATATAGTGAAGGATGTGAACGACCTCGCCGACACCATCCGCAAATCCTTCGCTATTGCGAAGAAGGGAAGACCGGGGCCGGTTCTTATCGACATTCCGAAGGATGTGACGGCGAATAAGGCAGAATATGTGAAGAAGATGCCGGAACCTGTGCTTCCGTCCAAGGAGATCAGCGAGACAGAGATCGAAGCGGCTCTCAAGCTGATCCATGAGTCCAAGAAGCCGTATGTATTCGTAGGCGGCGGTGCGATACTCTCGGATGCCAGCGAGGAGCTTCGTACCTTTGTCGGGAAGGTGGATGCGCCGGTGACCGATTCGCTGATGGGGAAGGGCGCATTTCCGGGAACGGATCCGCTTTATACAGGGATGCTTGGAATGCATGGCACGAAGACGTCGAATTACGGGGTCAGCGAGTGCGATCTGTTGATCGTTGTCGGCGCCAGGTTCAGCGACCGTGTGACGGGTAATGCGAAGAAGTTCGCGAGCAACGCGAAGATTCTTCAGTTTGATATCGATCCTGCGGAGATGGATAAGAATGTCCTGATCACTCAGGGAGTGACCGGGGATATCCGTATTGTGCTTGAGACTCTGAATGAACGGTTGGAACAGCAGGAGCACAGGGAATGGATCGAGAAGATCATGGAATATAAAGGGCGGTATCCGTTAGTCTATCATCCGGATATCCTTACAGGCCCGTTCGTGGTGGAAGAGATATACCGTCAGACCGGGGGAGATGCCATCGTGGTAACCGAGGTCGGCCAGCATCAGATGTGGGCGGCGCAGTTCTATAAGTACACCAAGCCAAGGACGCTGCTTACGTCCGGCGGTCTGGGAACCATGGGATACGGCCTTGGGGCTTCGCTTGGAGCGAAGACGGGACGGCCGGATAAGGTGGTTGTCAATATCGCGGGAGACGGCTGTTTCCGCATGAATATGAATGAGATCGCGACGGCCGTGCGCCATAATATACCGGTGATCCAGGTGGTGGTCAACAACCATGTGCTTGGTATGGTGCGCCAGTGGCAGAACCTCTTCTACGGACAGCGTTATTCGGCAACGGTGCTGAATGACGCCGTGGATTTTGTGAAGCTTGCCGAGGCGATGGGAGCCGAGGGAATCCGTGCGGCGACGCAGGAAGAATTCAGGGAGGCGTTTGCAAGGGCGCTGACGCTTGGCAGACCGGTAGTCATTGACTGTCAGATCGACGCGGACGACAAGGTGTGGCCGATGGTGGCGCCCGGCAAAGCGATCAGCGAGGTATTCGACGAGAAAGATCTCGAAGAAGGCAGATAGAACTAGGTCAGAAAATGGAGGAATGAATATGAGCAGAGTGTACAATTTTTCAGCAGGACCTGCGGTATTGCCGGAGGAAGTGCTAAGGGAAGCGGCAGAAGAGATGTTAGACTATCAGGGAACCGGGATGTCCGTGATGGAAATGAGTCACCGCTCGAAGGCATACAAGGATATCATCGAAGAGGCAGAGGCGGATCTTCGTGATCTGATGGGGATTCCAGATGATTATGAGGTATTGTTCCTGCAGGGCGGCGCGTCTCAGCAGTTTGCCATGATCCCGATGAACCTGATGAAGAATAAGGCGGCAGACTATATTGTGACCGGACAGTGGGCGAAGAAGGCGAGCGAGGAGGCGAAGAAGTACGGAAGAGTCAATATCATAGCTTCTTCCGCAGACAAGACGTTCTCCTATATTCCGGACTGCAGCGACCTTCCGGTCTCAGAAGATGCGGATTATGTGTATATATGCGAGAATAATACCATTTACGGGACGAAATACAAAGAACTGCCCAATACGAAGGGTAAGATATTGGTAGCCGATGTCTCCTCCTGTTTTCTCTCAGAGCCGGTCGATGTTACGAAGTACGGAGTCATATACGGCGGCGTGCAGAAGAATATCGGCCCTGCGGGTACAGTGATCGTGATCATCCGCAGGGACCTGATCACGGAAGACGTGCTTCCCGGCACGCCGACCATGCTTAAGTATAAGACTCACGCGGATGCAGGTTCTCTCTACAATACGCCGCCGACATACGGTATATACATCTGCGGCAAGGTGTTCAAGTGGCTTAAGAAGCAGGGCGGTCTTGCAGCCATGAAGGAGAGGAACGAGAAGAAGGCGAAGATCCTGTACGATTATCTGGATCAGAGCAGGATGTTCCGGGGAACAGTAGAAGCGAAAGACCGTTCTCTGATGAATGTTCCTTTTGTGGCGGTGGATGAGGAGTTGGACGCTAAGTTCGTCAAAGAAGCGAAGGCGGCAGGATTTGAGAACCTTAAGGGGCACCGCACGGTGGGCGGAATGCGTGCAAGTATCTATAACGCGATGCCTGTGGAAGGTGTGGAGGCTCTGGTGGCATTTATGAAGAAGTTTGAAGAGGAGAATCTGTAATCATGTATAAATATCATTGCTTGAATCCGGTCTCTGACGTAGGGCTGGAACAATTTACGGAAGAGTACGTCCCGGTAAGTACGATGGAGAAGGCGGATGCCGTGCTGGTTAGAAGCGCTGTCATGCATGACATGGAATTTACGCCGGATCTCAAGGTGATCGCGCGTGCCGGCGCCGGAGTCAATAATATACCGCTGGAGAGATGCGCTGAGGAAGGGATCGTGGTATTCAATACGCCGGGCGCCAATGCCAACGGTGTAAAGGAGCTTGTGATCGCTGGGATGCTTCTTGCATCCAGAGACATCATCGGCGGCATTAATTGGGTTCAGGAGAATGAAGAGGACGGCAATATCGCCAAAGACGCAGAGAAAGCGAAGAAGGCGTTCGCAGGCTGTGAACTAGAGGGTAAGAAGCTTGGAGTCATAGGGCTTGGAGCGATCGGTGTGCTGGTGGCTAATGCGGCTACGGCTCTTGGGATGGATGTGTACGGCTATGACCCGTATGTGTCGGTAGATTCTGCGTGGAGGCTGTCGCGAAGCATCCATCACGCGAAGACGGTAGATGAGCTGTACGGAGATTGTGATTATATTACGATCCATGTGCCGGCGATAGAGAGCACCAAGGGGATGATCGACAAGGATGCCATCGGTCTGATGAAGAAGGGTGTCGTCGTATTGAATTTTGCAAGAAATGTTCTTGTGGATGAAGAAGCCATGGTGGACGCGTTGGTGTCCGGTCATGTGAAGCACTATGTATCGGATTTCCCAACGCCCGTTACTGCCGGAGTCAAGGGGGCGATCGTGATACCGCATCTCGGCGCGTCTACGGAGGAGTCTGAGGATAACTGCGCGAAGATGGCGGTCAAGGAGCTGAGGAATTACCTGGAGAACGGTAATATCAAGAATTCCGCGAACTATCCGGACTGTGATATGGGAATGAGAGGGGATAATACCAGAATCCTCCTTCTGCACCGCAACGTTCCGAATATGATCGGCCAGTTCACGAAGATCCTGGCGAATGACAATATGAATATTGCCGATCTGACCAATAAGAGCAAGGGGAAGTATGCCTATACGATGATCGATGTTGACAGTCCCGTTTCTGACAAGGTTGCAGAAGAACTCAGTGCGGTGAAGGAAGTTCTCCGCGTTCGAATTATTAAGTGATTTTTAAGAATAATTAAAAAATCTTAACATAAGATGCATTGTAATCTATTTGGAATTCCTGTATACTCAATATAACAAGTTTAGTTTTTAGCGGGTTGTGAGACCATAGGGGAGATATACAGATGACAAGTCAGCGAATTAAGGAAAGGGAATTATTAAAAGAGAGAAGAATCAGAAAAGTAAGGAGAGCAAGGATGTGTCTTCGTATTCTTGCTCTTTTTCTGATTGCCGGGATACCGCTATTTTGTATGACGACCGCTTCAGCGTCCAGACAGGAAGCGTCGGTCTACCTGAAGCTTAAGGATACAGCGATTTTGCAGGGCGAGGAAGTTCCGGAGTTTGAGACGGAAGTGGAAGTGGTAGGGAATTCAGAGATCATTCTGGATGAGAAGAGCGGCTTCACGGTGAAGAATCTGGAAGAGGAATTCAAGGAAGGGCATGGCTATACGGTGGCGTGTGATGCAGATACGGGCGTGGAAGGCGAGTATTCTATGCATTTAGAACTCAGCGACCGCATTAAGAAGTGCCTCAGGAAGGAATGGTTCGGAGTACTGACCATAGATACTCTTGACGCTTCATTTCTGGTCAAGAATCCGTTGGGCGAGTGGGACAAGGACCGGTTCAGGCGTTATGACGGCACATATGTGAAGAATGAGTTCGTGGTATCGAAGGGGAAGACCTATTATTTCGGGGAAGATGAGAAGATGGCGACCGGCTGGCAGAATGCAGGCGGAGCTGATTATTTCCTGGATTCCGAGGGAGTCCTTCAGACCGGCTGGCTCGATCAGGAAGATTCCAGATATTATCTGGAGGCAGACGGCCGTATGGTGACCGGCTGGAAGGATATTGACGGGAAGACTTATTATTTCGGCCAGGACGGTAAGATGGTGACCGGAGAGACTTACCTTGGGATGACCAAATGCGACTTCGGGAAGGATGGGGTATTGGTGTCCATGGAAGAGAGTGAAGTGGATCCGAACAAACCGATGGTGGCGCTGACCTTCGATGACGGTCCGGGGCAGAGGACCGGGGAGCTTCTGGATGCGCTCAGCAAATACGGCGCTCATGCGACCTTCTTCATGCAGGGTAAGAATGTCAGTGTCTATCCGGATGCGGTAAGGCGTATGAAAGAGGTGGGATGTGAGATTGGAAGCCATACCTTTGATCATCCGGATCTTACGAAGATGGATGCGTCAGGCATTAAGGATCAGGTTGACCGTACGGATCAAAGCCTTCATGATATTATCGGACAGGGAGCGACAGTGCTGCGCCCTCCGTATGGAGCGATCAACGATACAGTGAAAGCAACGATCCGCAAGCCTCTGATCTTATGGAACATAGATACGCTGGACTGGAAGACAAGGAACGTTCAGATGACGGTTAATGAAGTCATGACCAAGGCTCAGGACGGCGACATCATATTGATGCACGATATCCATTCGGAGAGTGTGGATGCGGCGATCGAGATGATTCCCAAGCTGATCGCACAGAATTATCAGCTTGTGACGGTGTCGGAGATGGCGGCGGCTAAGGGGATCAAGATGGAGAACGGCGAACGGTATACGGATTTTTAATACAGCAGTCAGCAAAGAGGCTGCCGGGAAGTGATAGAAGTTTATCACATTTCCCGGCAGCCTTCTTAACGGTCGGCGGTCAATCTGCGGTATGCGCCTTGAGAAGGGCATGGATCTTATCGGTAGGATTCAGTACCTTGCCGATGGAGACATCGTGATTCATGGAATCAATGATCAGCGCCATGAATTTGCACATATCTGCCACTACAAAATAAGGCTTCTCATAGGCTGCAGGCGGCAGATAGGTCAGGTTCGTAGTGATTACTCGGTCAATATATCCCTTGCTGTAGTAATCGTCGAAGATCCCAAAGCCTTCGGTAAACAGACCGAAGGTAGTGCAGACAAATACCCGGTTGGCGCCGCGCTCCTTAATCTGTTTCGCCACATCCAGCATACTTTCTCCGGAAGAGATCATATCATCCACGATGATCACATCCTTACCGTGGATGTCGTCACCCAGGAATTCGTGTTCAACGATGGGGTTCTTGCCGTTTATGACGGTAGAATAATCCCGGCGCTTATAGAACATACCCATGTTGACTCCCGTTACGTTGGAGAAATAGATGGCACGGTGCATGGCTCCCTCATCGGGGCTTATGATCATCAGGTGCTCCTTATCAACGATCAGATTCGGTTCTGCGCGGAGCAGTGCCTTGATGAACTGGTACGGCGGGTTGAAGCTGTCGAACCCGTGGAGCGGGATGGAATTCTGTACCCTGGGGTCGTGGGCGTCGAAGGTGATGATATTGTCCACGCCCATATCCGCAAGCTCCTGCAGCGCCAGGGCACAGTCCAGGGACTCTCTCTTGGTGCGCTTATGCTGGCGGCTCTCGTATAGGAAGGGCATGATTACATTCAGCCGGTGCGCCTTGCCGTTGGCGGCGGATATGATGCGTTTCAGGTCTTGGTAGTGATCGTCCGGGGACATATGGTTCGGATGTCCGTTGACGGTGTAAGACAGGCTGTAATTACATACATCAACCATGAGATACAGATCCTTGCCGCGGATCGATTCGTCGATCAGTCCCTTGGCTTCCCCGGTGCCAAAACGCGGACAATGACAGCTTACCAGATAAGAGTCCTGCCGGTAACTCTGATAAAGCGGAGAATCCAGAGATTCCTCCAGGGTAGCCTGGCGGAAGCCTACGATATAATCATCCACTCTCTTCCCGAATTCCTTACAGGATTCCAGGGCTGCGATTTTAAGAGGTGCTGCCGGAAGCAGCTTTTCCATTAATTTGATATTCTGCATATCTCTCTCCTATGTGACGGTTTGTGTAGAAGTTCCTAAGATATTTATAGCACTTTTGGCAGGGTAAGGTCAACTACAGATTGCGATAATGAAAAAATGTGTTATACTTGTTATAAAGATATTGGGGTCAAGAGGTGGAATATGGGGCGAAAGCATATCATAAAGGAAGTAATGCAGGACAGTATCGCATGGGAGCTTGGGATCGAGGCGGGGGACCGTCTGATCACCGTCAACGGGCAGGAGATCGAGGATGTATTTGATTATCATTTCTATGTGAATGACGAGGAACTGGTGATTCTGATCGAGAAACCGGACGGAGAGGAATGGGAGCTTGAGATCGAGAAGGATTACGACGAAGATCTGGGGATCGAATTCGAGCAGGGATTGATGGACGAGTACCGTTCCTGCAGGAACCGGTGTATCTTTTGTTTTATCGACCAGATGCCGCGGGGAATGCGGGAGACGCTGTATTTTAAAGACGACGACTCCAGGCTGTCGTTCCTACAGGGCAATTACGTGACATTGACCAATATGAGCGACCATGATATCGACAGAGTTATCCGTTACCATCTGGAGCCGATCAACATATCCTTCCATACGACGAATCCGGAATTGAGATGCAGGATGCTCCACAACCGGTTCGCGGGAGACGCGCTTGCGAAGGCGGACAGGCTCTATGAGGCCGGTATCCGTATGAATGGCCAGATCGTGCTCTGTAAAGGGATCAACGACGGGGAGGAGCTGGAACGAAGCATTCGGGATATGGCGAAGTATCTGCCGTACCTGCAAAGTGTATCTGTGGTGCCGGTGGGGCTTACGAAGCACAGGGAGGGCTTAGAGCCGCTGGAGCCTTTTGGGAAGGCAGACGCAGAAGAGGTGCTGTCGGTAGTCCATAGGTGGCAGGACAGGCTCTATGAGGAATATGGAACACATTTTATCCATGCGGGCGATGAGTGGTATATCCTTGCCGGGAAGGAATTGCCGGAAGAAGAACGGTACGACGGGTATCTTCAGCTTGAGAACGGCGTGGGGATGCTCCGCCTCTTGATAAATGAATTCGAAGAGGCATACGCAGAGGTTCAGGACGACGGCATTCAGAGAAAATTATCTGTGGCGACGGGACTGCTTGCCCATCCCTATATTCAGGAGATGGCAGACAGGCTTATGATGAAATGCCCGGGAACGGATATTCATGTTTACCCTATCCGCAATGATTTCTTTGGAGAGCTTATTACGGTGTCGGGGCTTATTACGGGAGGGGATCTGATCGCACAGCTTCGCGGGCAGGAATTAGGAGACAGGCTCCTGCTCCCCTGCAATATGTTCAGGAGCGGCGAGGAGGTATTTCTGGATGATGTTACCCTTGCAGAAGTGGAGGAGACTTTACAAGTGCGTGCAGATATTGTAAAATCAAGCGGACAAGACTTTATAGATACAGTATTGATTCAATAGATGAGGAGATAGAAGATGAGTAAACCAGTAGTAGCGATAGTGGGAAGGCCCAATGTGGGCAAGTCGACCCTTTTTAATGCGCTGGCCGGTGAGATGATATCGATCGTGAAGGATACGCCTGGTGTGACCAGGGACCGGATCTATGCGGACGTCTCATGGCTTGACAAGGAATTTACCCTGGTGGATACCGGGGGGATCGAACCGGAGAGCAAGGATATTATCTTGTCACAGATGCGGGAGCAGGCACAGATCGCCATAGATACGGCGGACGTGATCATATTCCTCACGGATGTGCGGCAGGGTCTTGTAGACGCCGACTCCAAAGTGGCGGATATGCTGAGGCGCTCGGCGAAACCGGTGATATTAGTGGTGAACAAGGTAGATAATTTCGAGAAGTTCATGCCGGATGTGTATGAGTTTTATAATCTGGGTATCGGAGATCCTATGCCGGTCTCGTCCGCATCACGTCTTGGGATCGGGGATATGCTGGATGAGGTGGTGAAGTATTTCCCGCAGGGAGCGGGTGAAGAAGAGGAAGACGACCGTCCGCGGGTGGCGATCGTGGGTAAGCCCAATGTAGGCAAGTCATCCATTGTCAACAAGCTGCTTGGCGAACAGAGGGTGATCGTGTCGGATATCGCCGGGACGACCAGAGATGCCATAGATACGGAGATCAAGTACAACGGCAGGGAGTATGTGTTCATAGATACGGCGGGGCTTCGCAGGAAGAACAAGATTAAGGAAGAGCTGGAGAGGTACAGTATTATCCGTGCGGTGTCTGCCGTAGAGCGTGCAGATGTGGTGCTGATGGTGATAGACGCGTCGGAAGGTGTGACCGAACAGGATGCGAAGATTGCCGGGATCGCCCATGAGCGCGGGAAGGGCATCGTCATCGTAGTCAATAAGTGGGACGCCATCGAGAAGAATGATAAGACCATGAAGGAGTATGAGAATGAGATCCGCCGTGTCCTGTCGTTCATGCCTTACGCGGAGATCATGTATGTGTCCGCCGTGACCGGCCAGAGGTTGGTGAAGCTCTATGATATGATTGATATGGTGATCGAGAACCAGTCCATGCGGGTGGCGACCGGCGTGCTCAACGAGATCATGATGGAAGCAGTTGCCATGCAGCAGCCGCCGTCAGATAAGGGCAAGCGGCTGAAGCTTTATTATATCACGCAGGTAGCGGTGAAGCCGCCGACATTCGTGATCTTTGTAAATGATAAGGAGCTGATGCATTTCTCCTACACCAGGTATCTGGAGAACAGGATCCGGGATGCATTTGGATTCAGAGGAACTTCGCTTAAGTTCTTCATCAGAGAAAGAAAAGAAAAGGGGCGTTAATAATGGAACGAGTCATAAGCATATTGATCGGATATGTGTTCGGGCTGCTGCAGACGGGATATCTGTACGGGAAGCTGCATCATATAGACATCCGCCAGCAGGGCAGCGGCAATGCAGGCACAACCAATGCACTGCGTACTATGGGCTGGAAAGCCGGGGCGGTGACCTTTCTTGGTGATTGTTTCAAATGTGTGTTCGCGGTGGTTGCAGTGCATCTGATCTACAAGGGATCCCATGGGGATATGCTGCCGCTTCTGTCCCTCTATGCAGGTATGGGAGCGATCCTTGGACATAACTTCCCGTTTTACATGAATTTCAAGGGAGGGAAGGGAATCGCGGCGACGGCAGGGCTGATCGTAAGTACTACCAGCGTATGGGCGGTAGTGCTGTTCATCGTCGTATTTGTAGGAATCGTGGCGCTGACGAGGTATGTGTCTCTGGGATCGCTGGTGGTGGTGGTCCTTTATCTTGCGGTGGTCATTTTCCTTGGACAGACGGGAGTCTATGGTATTGCGCAGAATTATCTCTATGAGATGTACGGTATCGCCGTATTTCTAATGGCGCTGGCGTTCTTCAAGCATCGGGCGAATATCAAGCGGCTTATGACCGGGACAGAGAATAAGCTGAGCGTGGGGAAGAGTAAATAAGAAATCTATTATTAAATATATGAAACAGGGAGGAAGTTGGATTATGGCGAATGTAGGTATTATGGGAGCTGGAAGCTGGGGGACGGCGCTGGCGCTTCTGCTTCACAGGAACGGACACCAGGTTACGGTGTGGTCGGTCAGTGAAGAAGAGGTTGATATGTTGTCCAGGAAACGGGAGCATGTGAGTAAGCTGCCGGGAGTGAAGATTCCGGAGGATATGCAGTTTACTACGGATGTGGAGAGTACGGTCAGGGACAAGGATTTTATCGTCCTGGCGGTGCCGTCTCCATTCACCAGGAGCACCGCGCGCAGTATGAGCCCGTATGTGGCGGATGGACAGATCATCGTTGACGTGGCGAAGGGAATTGAAGAAGACACTCTGATGACGCTTTCTCAGCAGATCGAGCAGGAGATTCCCCAGGCGGACGTGGCGGTACTGTCAGGACCAAGCCATGCCGAGGAAGTGGGAAGAGGTCTTCCGACGATCGTGGTGATCGGAGCGAAGAAGGAAGAGACGGCCGAATATCTGCAGGAGATGTTCATGAACGAGGTGTTCCGTGTGTACACAAGTCCGGATATGTTGGGAATGGAGCTTGGGGGCTCTCTTAAGAATGTGATCGCGCTGGCCGCCGGTATCGCGGACGGTTTGGGATATGGCGACAATACGAAGGCAGCGCTGATCACCAGAGGGATTGCGGAGATCGCAAGGCTGGGTGTGAAGATGGGCGGAGCAATCGAGAGCTTCACCGGGCTTACCGGCATCGGCGACCTGATCGTTACCTGCGCAAGCGTCCACAGCCGTAACCGCAAGGCGGGCTATCTCATGGGACAGGGCAGGAGTATGCAGGAGGCCATGGACGAGGTCCAGATGGTGGTAGAGGGTGTGTATTCCGCAAAGGCCGCGGTAAAGCTTGGAAAGAAGTATGATGTATCTCTGCCGATCATTGATAAGGTAAGCGAAGTATTATTTGAAGGGAAGGATCCGAGAGAAGCGGTGAATGAACTGATGCTTAGGGACAGCAAGGCAGAACATCATGCGCTGCCGTGGAAGAATGATCAGGAATGACAAAAGAGAGGGGGTTCCCTCTCTTTTATTCTTTTGAGTGGTCGATCTTATTGCGGATCTGCTGCATCTGCTGATCCAGCTTCTCAATGGAGTCGGCACATTCCTTGAGCTGATGCACGATCTCATCGGTATCGTTCACATTTTTTTTGTATTTTAATTTGTGTTCCAGGCTTGCCCAGAAATCCATGGCTATGGTGCGGAACTGGATCTCTACCTTCATATATTTCTTCCCGTGGGACAGGAAGATAGGCACGTCAAGGATCAGATGGAGACTCCGGTAACCGTTGGATTTGGGGTTCTTTATGTAGTCCTTCCTCTTGATGACCACGATATCGTCCTGTTTGGCGAAAAGCTCTGCGAGGCGGTAGATGTCGTCGGGGAAAGAGCAGATCACACGCACCCCCGCTACATCGGTCAGATTCTCCCGGATGCTCTCCAGAGTGACAGGGAAGCCTTTCCGCTCTAACTTCTCATAAATACTCTCCGGTGATTTCAGCCGGCTCTTGATGGACTCAAAAGGATTCCGGTTATATTGATGGGAGAATTCCGCGTTTAATACCTTAAGCTTCGTCTCCACCTCGATAATTGCAGAATTGAATTCCATCATCAGGATGTTGAAAGGCTTGGCTTCTCTCAGCTTCTCGGCCTGTAACTGAATGATCTGATATTGCTTCTGTATCGCCGCAGCCTGTTCCTCTACCTTTTGTTCTAACTGATTCTTATAAGAGAAGAGCTTGATCGCGTTCTTCACCCGGTTCTTGACCAGAGAGCTCTCGAAAGGCTTGTGGATAAAATCAGAGATCCCCAACTGGAAGCAGAGATTCTCAATCTCTATGGCATGCTCGCTGCTTATGATGAGAGTGGGGATCTGCTGTATAAGCCCCTTCTGCTGCATCTCTTTGATCACGGCGAAGCCGTCTATCTTCGGCATTCGAAGGTCCAGAAGGAGGGCGGATATCTCATGATGGGATTTCCTGAGATGTTCAAGCGCTTCTTCCCCGTTGGCAGCCATCTCAATCATATAGTCGTCTTTCAAGATGTCATATAATAATTCGCGGTTTAGTTCTGCATCATCTACGACCAGTATTTTTTTCATGATTAGTACCTCTTTTTCCTGGTGTATTCATTATCACTGACTATAGTATACTCGATTCCCGGAGAAATGAAAAGGTTTATGATCATTCTTGTCGAAAAGAAAGGAAAATGAAAAGAAAAGATAGGATTCATTATATTGACATTAATTTCACTAAGTGTTATAGTAGAACATAACAAAATATAATGGATATATAATAAAAATTTATGGACATTATGTTTTCAGTTACAGAGAATAAGTAAAGGAAATGAGGTGTGATTTATGAGTGGTATTAGTATTATTATTCTGTGTACGATTTTTGCATATATGTGCCTGCTGGTCGGCATCGGTGTCTATAATGCAAGAAAGAACAGCAGCAGTGAAGATTTCTACCTTGGCGGCAGGAAGATGGGTGCATTGGTCGTTGCCATGAGCGCGGAGGCGAGCGATATGTCAAGCTGGCTTCTGATGGGGCTTCCGGGTGTTGCATACCTAACCGGCCTTGCGGATGCTTTCTGGACTGCAGCGGGTCTGGCGATCGGTACATATCTGAACTGGCTCTTTACATCAAGGAGACTGAGACGTTATTCAGAGCAGATTGGCGCGATCACAGTGCCTACGTTCTTCGCGAAGAGATTCCATGATGAGAAGAATATCATTACGGCGATCTCAGCAGTGATTATCGTAGTATTCTTCGTTCCGTATGTAGCGTCTGGTTTTGCGGCGTGCGGTAAGCTCTTTAACTCATTGTTTGGATTAGATTATATGGTTGGCGTGGTTGTATTTGCGGTTATCATTGTTGTCTATACGATTGCGGGAGGATTTACAACGGTTGCAACGAATGACCTGATTCAGAGTATTGTAATGTCAATCGCACTGATTTCTATCGTAACCTTTGGTGTGGGCAGCGCCGGCGGTATGGGGGCTGTAATGGATAACGCCAAGTCCCTGTCGGGTTATATCTCACTTTCCGCGATCCATGATGCGGTTGCAGGTTCGGCGATCCCGTATTCACCGCTGACCGCCGTATCTCTTCTGGCATGGGGAATCGGATATTTTGGTATGCCGCATATCCTGGTAAGATTCATGTCTATTGAAGACGAGAATAAGCTGGTGCTCTCCAGACGAGTTGCTTCTATCTGGGTAACCTTCGCTATGGGTGTTGCGATCTTCATCGGTATCGTAGGCCTTGCAGTTGTCAATGCAGGCGGTATGCCGGCATTGGAGGACAGTGAGCGCGTGATCATAGCTCTCACCAATGAGCTTAGCAAGAACGGCTTCCTCGCAGCGGTGCTTGGCGGTGTGATCCTTGCGGGTATCCTTGCGGCGACGATGTCTACCGCGGACAGCCAGATGTTGGTAGCGGCTTCCGGTGTATCTGAGAACATTGTACAGGATTTCCTTGGTAAGAAGCTCACCGAGAAGCAGGGACTTAATATTGCCCGTGCAACGATCCTTGGAATCGCAGTGATCGGTGTATTCCTGGCAAGAGATCCGAATTCCAGCGTATTTGGTATCGTATCCTTCGCATGGGCCGGTATGGGAGCTGCGTTCGCAGGTGTTATGATCTGTGCGTTGTTCTGGAAACGTACCACTTTGCAGGGTGCGCTGGCCGGAATGATCGCCGGCGGTGTAATGGTATTCGTATGGAAATATGCGATCCGTCCTATGGGCGGTATCCTTGATATCTATGAATTGCTTCCGGCATTCCTGATCTCTCTGGCGATGATCATTATTGTGAGCCTGGCGACCAAAGCGCCGTCAAAGGAGATCGTGGATGAGTTCGAGCAGGTGAATGTTAAGAGATAATGTGCGGATCCTGCGAGATTAATAGAATAGTATAGCGTATAGAGAAACAGTCTGTGCAGATGAATGGCACAGACTGTTTCTTTTCTGCGTTAGATATGCTGATATCTTTTCTTCCAGATGGGGAATCTCCTTCTTGCCTCTGGTTTCAGCATTCCCTTCAGCTTATACTCATGCATGATCCGGAAATACATTCCCAACAGAAGTATGGATGCCAGGACCCAAGCCACCGGACTTGCCATACAGATTCCAAGGAAGCTCTTATAATGGGATGCTGCAAGCGCCGCCCCGCATCTTCCGATCAGTTCAGCGATTCCGGCGGTCATGGGAAGGATGCCGTAGCCCATCCCCTGTATCCCGTTCCGATAGATATTGACGACTGCCAGGAATACGAAGGAAACAGCCGCACACCGTAGGCTTACATCGACGAGAGACATAAGTTGCCGGACATTTTCAGAGACGAACAGTACGGTCATATATTTGCCGGCGAAGAAGATCAGGATACCGGTAAATACGGCGTAGATCAGGCCCATCCAGGTCGCGCTCCGGAATCCCTGCCGGATCCGGCTGATCTTGCCCGCACCCGCATTCTGTGCGCAGTAGGTCGACATGGTCGTTCCCAGTGCGACATAGGCCTGGGTAACGATCTGTTCGATCTTGACAGCTGCGGAGTAGCCGGCGACTGCTACAGAACCCAGCGCATTCAGCGCGGACTGTACCACGATTGTTCCGATCGCAGTGATAGAATACTGGAATGCCATGGGGAATCCGATCTTCATCTGCCATAGGGCAAGGTTCCAGTCCATCTTCCAGTCGTCCTTATGAAGATGGAGCAAGGGAACGCTCTTTATAATATAGAAGAGACAGGCGAGACCGGAGATCCCCTGGGAGATCACGGTCGCGTAAGCGGCTCCTGCCGCACCCATATGGAATACGATGATGAATACCAGGTCGAGCAGGATATTCAGGAGCGCCGCCAGGATCAGGAAATACAGCGGCCGTTTGCTGTCCCCGACCGCACGTAGGATACTTGCCAGCAGGTTATACATTACCTGAGCCACGATTCCGGCACAGATGATCATTATGTAGGAATACGCCTGATCGAACATATCAGCCGGTGTATTCATCCAATGCAGGACACTTCGCATCAAGACCATGCTTGTCACAGTGAGCACAATGGACACGATACCGGACAGGATCGCGGCAGATGCAACAGACTTACGCATCGCCCGGTGATTGCCCGCCCCGTAATGCTGCGCGGTAACGACTGTGAATCCGGCTGTCATCCCCATTAAGAATCCCAGGATCAGAAATGTCAGCGTGCCGCAGGCTCCCACGGCGGCCAGCGCCGAGTTGCCGACGAATTTGCCGACGATGACCGTATCCGCCATGCTGTAGAACTGCTGGAATACATTTCCGATAAAAATAGGGATCGTAAAATTCAGAATAATCTTTGAAGGTTTTCCTATTATCATATCTCTTTCCATGCCTGTACCTCCTCGTATAATAAGTTTATAGCCAATCAAAACAGGCTATGGACTTATTCTTTTTTGTGATATAGATGAAGGATAATTCAGAAGGAGAATCTTC
>CAJTCH010000050.1 GCA_910574715.1 Lachnospiraceae bacterium
AAAACCTCCTCTCTTTTATGGTGGTGCGAAAAAATAGTTGTCTGGTTACTTCTATTATCGCGCATCTTCCCATAAAATGGGAGGTTTTTTTATTAATTTTTTTTAAGCGTCAGAGCTGTGGGTTGCGTAAGAAACAATCCATTTGAAAATGAGGAGGAAAACAGTTATGAAGAAAATCACGATAAGGGAGATCGCCCGGATTGGAATCATGGCGGCGGCAGTGTATGTGGCATCGGCCTTTCTGCAGGTTCCCATCCCCACGGCGATAGACAACACAAGGTTACATATGGGGAACGTCATGTGCCTGTTATCCGGTATGCTTTTGGGACCCCTGCAGGGCGGGCTTGCGGCTGGAATCGGCTCCATGTTCTTTGACCTGACGAACCCGGCCTATATTGCCTCTGCGCCTTTTACCTTTATCTTCAAATTTGTCATGGCATGGATATGCGGGAAGATAACCTCCGGCAGCCCGGCACATCTGAAACAGCGGTATGTGGCCGGCGGCATTGCGGGCGCTTTTGCCTATGTGGTCCTTTACCTGTCAAAGAGTTTTATGGAACACAGGTTTGTATTGGGGCTGCCCCTGGAAGCGGTCATGCTGACGGTCACGCAGAAAGCGGTGGTGTCCAGTGTAAATGCCATTGTAGCCTGTGTGGTGGCGGTTCCCCTTGGCCTTGCCCTGCGCCCCGTGATGGCGAAGATGATAAAATAATTATGGAAATGGATATGACAAAGGGAAAGCCCGTTAAGGCGCTGCTGAAATTTTCCGTCCCACTGTTTGCGGGGAATATCATGCAGAACCTCTACAATGTTTTTGATACGGCGGTTGTGGGGCATGTATTAGGCAAAAACGCTCTGGCTGCCGTGGGAAACTCATATGTTCCCATGCTGGTCATAAACAGCATTATTCTGGGGCTTTCCTCCGGCATTCTGATTTTGCTGGCGCAGGTGTATGGTTCAGGGGAAAAGGTACAGGGCTGCATGGGTTCCATCCGGACGCTGGTATTCCTGACCGGCGGCGGTCTTGCCTGCATATTTTTTCTGTCTGCGGGATGGATTTTCAGGGCGATGGGTATTCCTGCGGCGGCTGCCCGCCCTGCGGCAGAGTATTTGAGGATCACGGCATTGGGAATCCCGTTCCTGTCAGCATACAACTTTTACTCAGCGGTGGCGAAGGCCGGAGGGGACGCACGGACGCCGGTACGGGATATGTCCGTTTCCTGCCTTATGAATATGGTGCTTGATTATGTGCTCGTTGTAATCTTCCGGCTGGGAATAAGAGGGGCGGCATCTGCAACGGTGATTTCACAGGCGGCAGCGGCAGGGCTGGCCGTTTTCCATTTATGCCGTAAAGATAAAAATGCACTGGCGGAGCGGCCTGACTTTAAGTATGTACTGCCCGTATTCCGTCTTGGCGTGACAAGCATCGTGCAGAATGGAGCCTCCGCTGTCAGTATGTTCTTTATACAGGGAGTGATCAATCGGTTTGGCATCAATGAAATATCGGCCTATGCAGCGGCATATAGGATTGAAACGATACTGACTATCCCGGCAGTCAATCTTGGGGCTTCGCTCAGTGTTTTCACGGCACAGAATGCGGGGGCTAAAAATTTTGAAAGATGCCGTAAAGGGTTAAGGGACGGTTTTAAGATTTCAGTGGTATTTGCGGCAGCGGTGGTGGCTGTTATATGGGCTGCCTCGCCGCAGTTCATGTACCTGTTGGTGGGAGACGAAGGGGAAATTGTCCGCATCGGGGTGCGCTACCTCCATATCGTTTCCCTGACATTCCCTTTCTGCGTCAGCCTTTATCTGCTCACGAATTTCCTGCGCGGGGCAGGGGAGATTGCATACCCGGTTTTTAATACCATGCTTGAATTAGGGTTCCGTACAGCCTTTGCCTTTGTTTCGGTGCGGTATATCGGGTTTTATGGAATCATGCTCTGCAGGCCATTGAGCTTTCTCATAAGTATGGCCAGTCTGTCCTGCCGGTATTTTACAAAAAAATGGCAGGGACGGTAAGAAATATGTTATGATTTGTTTTGTATGTGGAAACAAATAGGGAGGAAGCGAAAAATGTATGAATTGGTACAAGTCAGTGAGAAATGCTATTACATAAACTGTCCGGCAAAGATAGGCGTCTATGTTGCGGACAGGGATAATGTCTAT
Organism: Lachnospiraceae bacterium; assembly: GCA_910574715.1. Classification (GTDB taxonomy): domain Bacteria; phylum Bacillota; class Clostridia; order Lachnospirales; family Lachnospiraceae; genus Sporofaciens. The sequence goes on from CAJTCH010000050.1 coordinate 2,167, forward strand.
CTGGTTGACAGCGGGAATGACAAGGATGCGGGGAGGAAGGTCAGGCAGATACTGGATAAAAACGGGTGGCACCTGACGGCAATCCTGAATACGCACTCCAATGCAGACCATATCGGCGGGAACAAATACCTGCAGGGGCAGATGGGGTGTAAGGTCTATTCCGGCGGCATTGAAGCGGCTTTTACAAAATACCCGGTCTTGGAGCCGTCTTTCCTTTACGGCGGTTATCCGTGTAAGGACTTGCGGCATAAGTTCCTGATGGCGCAGGAGAGCAGTGTGACGTATTTTTCGGATGAAAGTTTCCCGAAGGAGATTGAGGTGATACCTCTGCCGGGGCATTTCTTTGACATGGTCGGTTTCCGTATGCCGGACGGTGTGGTATTCCTTGCGGACTGCATCAGCAGCCGGGAAACGTTGGAGAAGTATGCTGTTTCTTTCATTTATGATGTGGGAGCCTATCTGAAAACGCTGGATATGGTGGAGGGAATGGAAGCCGCCATGTTCGTTTCTGCCCATGCGGAAGCGTCTGCCGATATCAGGGAACTTGTTTGCTACAACAGGAATAAGGTGCAGAGCATCGCGGAGCGGATTCTATCGATCTGTGAAGAACCAAAGTGCTTTGAACGTATTTTACAGGAAGTGTTCAAAGGCTATGGACTTTCCATGAACTTTGAGCAGTATGTTTTGGTGGGAAGCACGGTGCGTTCCTATCTTTCGTGGCTGAAAGATACCGGGAAATTGTCGGCTGAATTTCAGGACAGTATGCTGCTGTGGCAGAAAGCATAATTTTATGATCCGGAAACAGTCCGGGAGGCATACAGGCAAAGCACGGAAAATCTGAAATCTTATATGCAGCGCCAGTGGAGCCTTGTCGGGGGAATGGCCGACACGTTTAGGGAGATGGAATAAGTGTGAAAAGGGGGCTGTTCAATGGCTCCTTTTTGCTTTCCATTCTTACAAAATAGCCCTTTCGCACAATCGGACAAAAACAGAGAATTTTTATGGCATAAATCAGCGGATGGTTTTGCTTTAGTGGGAACGGTATTCTGCCGAAGTAATAGGAAATGGCGAACAGTAGATATGTGATATGGAGTTTGTGCGGCTAATGATGAAAGATGCGAAATAAATATATTGATGGATATTTGGCGGGATTAGGAGAATCTTAATAATATCTCATGCGTTTTATTGGGATTTTTGAAAGAAAATATGATAAATTCATAGGAATAGATAGTTTTAACATAGAGGGAGGCGGCCTGTATGTCTGAAAGGATTTTGATTGTTGATGATGAAAAGGATATTGCAGATCTGCTTGAAGTTTATCTGATGAATGAAAATTACACCATTTATAAATATGGTGTTAGTCAACAAGTGTGTTGGTAACATTTATAGCACTATATATAGATGTTGGTAAACCCAAAATATTCATAAATATAGAGGTTCAAGTGATTGCATAAACCGCCAAACAGAGTTACCAACACAGTTATTGACTAACACCATAAATATTATTCTGCAAGGGAAGCGTTGGCTTTTATCGAAAATGAAGAAGCTGATCTCGCAATTCTTGATATCATGCTGCCTGATATCGATGGTTTTACCCTTTGTCAGAAAATCCGTGAAAAATATACTTATCCTGTGATCATGCTGACGGCAAAAGATGAGGAAATGGATAAGATTACAGGACTGACGCTGGGAGCGGATGATTATGTGACAAAACCATTCCGTCCCCTTGAACTGATTGCCAGGGTGAAGGCACAGCTTCGGAGATATAAAAAGTATACCCCGATACTGCCGCAAAATGAGCCTGCAAAAGTCCTTACTTATAAAAAGCTGGTTCTTAATATGCAGACCTATGAATGTGAGCTTGGCGGGGAGGCTGTATCTTTAACACCTACGGAGTTTTCCATCCTACGCATTCTGTTGGAAAACCAGGGCATGGTTGTGACTTTGGAAGAACTGTTCCATAGGGTGTGGGAAGATGAATATTACAGTAAGAACAGCAGCACGATTACAGTACATGTCCGCCATTTGAGGGAGAAACTGAAAGATACGGCAGAAAAACCAAAATATATAAAAACAGTATGGGGAGTGGGTTATAAGATATAACCTGTTTGTTCCCGGATAAGGAGATATTTATGGAAGAAAGGAAAAAGGTGGGTCTAAACTGTCTTGTACAATTTTTGTTTGCTGTTTATTTGATTCTGTTGGTATGGATTATATTGTTCAAACTGCAATTATCAATCCATGAGCTGGACAGAATCAGGGGTATCAATCTGATTCCGTTTTATTATGACAATGAGATTGGAACGGGTTTCCAGTTGAAAGAGGTATTGGAAAATGTTGCGATATTTATCCCATATGGCATCTATTTATGTATGCTGAAAAAAGAGCCGGGGTTATGGGTAAAGTTTTTTCTTATTCTAATGACCAGTTTTATCTTAGAAGTTCTTCAATATATTCTGGCAGTCGGAGGGACGGACATAACAGACATCATAACAAATACCTGTGGAGGGATGGCGGGGATTGGCATATATTGGTCTGCCGTTAGGATATTCCGGAGCAGAAACCGGGCAGAAACTGTTATTGTGGTTTTCGCCGTTGTTGTTACAATATTGGTAACAGGCGGTTTGTCAGTCCTTCTGATGGCAAACTGATGGAGGTGTTTCATGAAAAAACAGAGTTTCCCGGCAAGGGAAAAATTGCGGACCCGCCTTTTGGCTATTGTGCCTGCTTATACGGCAGCAGGTCTTACCGTAATGCCGTTGCTTGAATACATTTTACCAAAGTCGGCAGACCGGATTTCTGAATGGCTGTATCTGCGGCTGGATGTGCTTTATTTTTTTTACCTTGTCATTGGCCTGTCCGTTATTTTTTACCATTACTGGAGGAAACCTTGGGATTATCTGGATGAGGTGATAAATGCTGCACAGACGGTATATGAACAGAATAACGTTGCGATTGAGCTGTCAGAACCGCTCCGGGAAGTGGAAAAGCAGATGAACCAGATTAAAATGTCCATACTGCTTAGTAATCAGGCTGTAAAAGAAGCGGAAGACAGAAAGAACGAACTGGTCATGTACCTGGCCCATGACATCCGCACGCCGCTGACGGCAGTAATCGGCTACTTGAGCCTGCTTGACGAGGCCCCGGATATGCCGGCAGAGCAAAAAGTCAAGTATGTGGGAATTGCCCTTGAAAAATCAGAACGTCTGGAAATGCTGATCAATGAGTTATTTGAAATCACGCGATACCATACGGCAGCAGTGCAGTTGAAAAAAATGCAGGTTGACTTATATGCCCTTTTATCCCAGGTGACAGATGAACTGTATCCTGCCTTGTCTGCAAGGGGGAACACTGCCAGAGTTTCTGCCGGGGACGGGCTGGTTGTAACAGGCGATCCGGAAAAGCTGGCAAGGGTATTTAATAACCTTTTGAAAAATGCGGCGGCTTACAGTTATCCGGATACGGAGATCAGCATATCGGCAGAAAAGAAAGGAAGAAATGCTATCGTAGTATTCCGAAACCACGGACAGACAATCCCGGAAGATAAGCTAGTGCATATTTTTGAGAAGTTCAGCCGTTTAGATGAGGCCCGGCTGTCAGACACAGGCGGGGCGGGGCTTGGCCTTTCTATTGCAAAGGAGATTATCAGCCTGCATGGTGGTGAGATAACGGCACAGAGCAATGGGGAAACAGTCACATTTACAATTACACTCCCGGTTTCTGATTAGGAAAATATACGTTCCATACTATGAAATGCAAAAAAAAGCATTTCATAGCCAAGTATTAGGAAATTCTTAGGATTATTCCATTCCAAAATTTGAGATTGAAATGCCCCTGTTTGGTACAATTTTTACTGGACAGGGGGATTTGATGTTGAATAAATCCCTTGGAAACAGGATTGGAAAAGGAGTTGTGTAATGGAACTGAAAATTGAACATTTAACGAAACAGTTTAAAGACAAAATGGCTGTGGATGATGCCAGTCTTACCCTCACGCCGGGGGTTTGGGGACTGCTTGGCGCTAATGGTGCGGGGAAGACTACTCTCATGCGTATGGTTGCCGGCATTATGACACCTACCAGTGGGGTGATCTGTTATGATGGTACGGATATCCGCAAAATGGGAGAAGCCTACCGGGATATCTTTGGTTTTCTGCCGCAGGACTTTGGGTATTCCCGTGATTTTACAGTAAGGGATTATCTGGAATATGTAGCTGCCCTGAAAGATGTTCCGGCAGGAGAAACAACAAAGAAAATGAATCATCTTTTGGAGGTGCTTACACTTTCTGATGTAAAAGGGAAAAAGATAGCAAAGCTGTCAGGAGGCATGAAGCGTCGTGTCGGTATCGCACAGGCTATGCTGAATGATCCGAAAATTCTTGTGATGGATGAACCAACTGCAGGGCTTGATCCCGGAGAGCGGGTACGTTTCCGTAACTTTATTTCCGAATTTTCACATGACAGAATTGTGTTGATTTCTACTCATATTGTTTCAGATATTGAGTACATTGCAACGAAAAACGCCATTATGAAAGCAGGAAAGATAGTGGACATAGGCCGGGCGGATGAGCTTGTGAAGGAGATTGAAGGAAAAGTGTGGACTTGTACCATACCAGCAAAAGATTTAGTCAGCTATGAAATGCGGCTCAGGGTGATAAATCAGCGAAGTGAAGATAACGGGCAGGTATCCATCCGGTATTTATCTGAAACACCTGAAATTTCCGGGGCAGTTGCTGCATTACCCCGGCTTGAGGACTTGTATCTTTGGTATTTTCCGCAGGAAAATCTGGAAGGGGAGGGAAATTAATATGCGATTATTCCGATTAGAAATAAAACGGATTATGAAGTCACGCCGTACTTTGACATTGCTTGCTGCTGCACTTTTAATGTCTATCGTAATGGCATATCTGCCAATCAGCTTTGAATCAATTAACCGTCCGGGAGAAGATGGGAAAATCATAGAATTAGGTGGATTGCCGGCAATCCAGTTTAAGAGGGATTACTTTGAAAAAACAGCAGGTAACATTACCCCGCAAAAGTTGGCGGAAGCCCTGCGGACATATCAATCCTATGTAAAAGAATACGGTATACTTAATGATGTCCCACTGGACATTTATATTGAAAATATTATGGCTATCCGCCCTATGCTCAGGGGATTAATAGAAGCCTTTGCTGATCCAAAAACTGGCATTGGTGCAGACTTGATGGATATTGATCCTGATGAGGTGGAACAGTATTTTTATGAAAAATGTGTTTCTCATTTGGACGATACCATGAATCTTGAGCAGAAAGAATATGAGGCAGCCAGACAGTTTGCAGCAGGCAGGTATGCAGACGTGGATCAGCCATTTTACCTGTACCCCGGTATGAGCAGGGATGCATTTGATTATACAACATTGTATATTTTGGTTTTATCAATCCTTTGTGTTGCCATTGCTTCTCCTGCTTTTGCCAATGAATATCAGACCGGCAGTGACAGTATTTTGCGCTGTACTAAATACGGACGCATGAAATTAGCTGTTACACGGATTTTGTCGGTCTGTTGCATATTCATAGTTATTTTCATTTTGGGAATGTCAATTCATCTGTTAATCCTGAATCTTGCATTTGGCACAGACTGCCTGAAGACTTCGTTTCAGATGCTGTTTTCGGTTATAAATCTGCCAAATATAAATTTAGGGCAGCTACAGATTATTTTGGTACTTGCAGGACTTCTCTCAGTACTGGCAATCGTTAGCTGCACATTGTTCTTATCTGCAAGATGCAGAGATTCCCTGACGGTGTTGTTGATTTCCATAGTGATACTGTTTCTGCCCATATTTGCGTATGGAGCTTTGGGTGATACATGGATTGGAGGGATTTTACCATCAGCGGGCATAGGTATGAAAAATAATTTTCTTTATCAGCTTTGCGATTTTAATTTCCTGCATATAGGAGGTATGAGTTTTTGGACACCATACGTCATTTTGGTATCAGCCGCAGTTGAAATTCCGCTGTTTCTGTTTTTGACAGTTCGTTCATACTGTAAGCATCAAGTGGCATAAAATCTGAAATATCTGAAATACAAAGACAAAAGCTAACCGCCGCTATGGCAGACTGCCATATGCGGCGGTCTGCCTATTGGAAAGCGGGGAAAACAGAGTTAATATGCTTACTCGGCAGTTTGCGTTTCCCCTATATCGGACGAATGGATAAATAGCATTTGCCGTTTTAGCCGTTTTAGTGTGATGGAGGGAAAAGAATTCACGCTGTCAAATCCGCTATTCACGCTATCGGCGTTAGACTATTTCCTGTTTTTTACGATATAAAAAGTGAGAGCCGGAGGAGGTGGATTTTATAAAAATTGCAATCTGTGATGATGAAAAGAATATAAGGGTCTACTTAGCCTCTCTGGTCAGGAAGCAGGGGAGGGAGTGTGAAATTGCAGAGTATGTGTCTGCGGACGAATACTTGCTGGATCAAACAGAGCATGACCTGCTGTTTTTAGATATAGAGCTTGCTGGAGATGGCCCCGGTATGGACGGGATGGAGCTGGCAAGGCGGATAAGGGGCATGGAGCTGGAGCGTCAGCCGGTCATTATTTTTGTTACGGGATATGAAAAATATGTCTATGACGCTTTTGACGTGGGGGCATTCCAATACCTCCTGAAACCTATTGATGAACAGAGATTTGCCGAGGTTTTTGGCCGGGCAGCGGCGCAGATCATATTTGAGGCGGAACAGAAAAAGAAAACGCTGGTCATCCAGTACGGGAGTGAAAGCAGGGCGGTACCGCTCCAAGACATTTATTATATTGAGAGCCGCAACCATAAGGTGGTGCTGTACCTCAAAGATGGGGAGCTGGAATATTACGAGAAGATCGGGAGACTGGAGGAAGAACTGCAGGGGCAGTTTTTCCGGATACACAGGGGGTATCTCGTCAACCTCGCCTATGTCGAGGGGTATGATAAAACAGAGGTAACGCTGACTGGTGGCATCAGTCTGCCCCTTTCAAAAAGATACGAGGACTTTGCGGCGGCATACCTGCAGTTTGTGCAGTAAAGGGGGAGAGGAAATTTGAGCGAAATGGGTTTTATGCTGTTTCAGCATATAGCATCGGGAGCTGAAACGGTTTTATGTGCGTTCTGTATGGCGGCTTTTTTCCGTCCATATATGGCAGGACGGAAGAACAGGCTGCAAAAAACCATTGCGGTATTTCTGGTCTATGGGACGGTGTATGTGGCGGGGGAAGCGGTTTCCATTTCCGGCTGGCTGTGCATGGTGATTGTGATCCTCCTTTTGATGGCAGGCAGCAGATGGCTGTGCATGGAAAGAAAACAGGTTTTTTTGTATGGCATACTGTTCTTTTGTACCAGGGATATGGGCAGGCTGATAACGGAAAGCCTGTATTATCTTTTCAATGGGAAAATCGTGCAGGGGCTGGACAATGAAAATATGATATACCGTAATGTCGCAGCAGGGTATTCCGTATTCATGATACTCAGGATCATACTGCTTTCTGCCATGCTGCTGTTCTTAAGTAAAAAACTGAAAAAGGGGCCGCCGGAACTGCATACAAAAGAACTATGCTATCTGTGCCTGACGCCTGTTGTGGGCATCATGTTTGGGAATATCATTTTCCGCCTGCTCTTTACAGTTAAGGAAAATGTGTTTTTCTCGCTTTATGACCAGTACCCTGCATTTATCGGGCTGGTGCCGCTGATAGCAGCCCTGTTTTATGCAGGCATGATGGTGACGGTGGCATCATGGCAGGAGATGGTAGGTCTGCAGGAGGAAAAAAAGAAGTATTTCGTGGAACAGCAGCAGCTTGCGGCCATAAGGGAACGGATAGGGGAAGTGGAGCAGTTCTATGACGGGATACGCCGGATGAAGCATGAGATGAAAAACCATCTCACAAACATAAAGGGACTGGCGGGGAGCGGCAGTTATGAGGAAATGGAACAGTATATAGCCCGGATGGACGAGAGCATGGACGTGTTTGAGATGTCCGTCAGGACAGGGAACGCTGTTACGGATGTAATCGTGAATGACAAGCAGAAAGCCGCAGAAAAGCAGGGTATACGGTTCAGGTCTGATTTCGTGTATCCGGCATCAGACAGGTATAATGCGTATGACATTGCAATCATTGTAAATAACCTGCTGCAGAATGCGCTGGAAGCCTGTGGGAGGATGGCATCGGGGGAAAAGTATATCTCCCTTTCCGGCATCAGGAAAAACAGATTTTTTCTCATATCTGTAAAGAATTCCTTTGATGGGGAGGTGGTATTTGATAAAAGCACGAATCTCCCGGTTTCCACGAAAGCGCCGGATGTACCGGGAGGCCCGGCTCCGCTCCACGGCATAGGCTTATCGAATGTCAGGCGCGAGGCGGCGAAATACCTGGGAAATGTAGATATTAAAGTCAAGAAAAACGAGTTCAGCGTAACAGTGCTGTTACAGGAAAGGAGCAACCATGAATAACACGATCAATGTAAATTACATGACAAGGACGTACAGCAATTTTTTGAAAAACAATGAGGCAAAGGGAAACGCATCTAAAAGCCCGTCTTTTTGTGACAGGGTGGTGGAAAGAAGTACAACTGCAACAGAAACGGTTGGAACTGTTTCGACAAAGGACATGACAATGGATGAGTATAAGCAGTATATTCATGAAAAGATTTCACAGATTCCCATGCACCCGACCCGTATGTCGGAGAGCATTTCCATCCATATTTCAGAAGCAGGGTTTGAGGCGATGAAGAATGACCCGGAGTATGAGGCGTGGGTGCTGAATGACCTGCGGACAGGATGGGCGCAGCCGGACAGATGGGCAGGCGTCTGCGGAGGGGCTTATTCCACCATCTATTACGGGGCGACAAAAGAGGAGTGCCACGCAGAGATGTGGAGTGCAGGCTACCAGAACGGAAGCGGGAAAAGCCTGTTTGACGGCAGGGCAAAAGACAGTTTTTGGGAGCGCAGGACTGAGCAGAAAAAACGGACGGAGGCGCAGATAAAAAAGGAGCAGGAAAAGAAACGGGTGCGGGAAGAAGCCAACGCGAAAGCGGCGATGGAAAAAAGCGATGCACACAGGCGGCTGATGTCACAGTGGGCAAAAGAGGCCGTATATTCCGATTCCGTTCTGGCAAAATCGGGGACTGTGGCAACAGCAAATGCCGCTTATGAAGCGAACTTCGTCATGGCAGACAATGGATTAATTTGATATGGGACTGTCTGGAATTATAGGAAAATGTGGATATGCCATATGAAGCGGCGGCATTTTGAAGTAAGGAAGATCATGCTCGGACTTACCACAAGGGGGCATAAGCAGCCCTGAATGACAGAGGGGCCGCAGGTAAAATAAGAAGGAGGATGATTATTATGTCAATGGAGATCACAAACAATTACAGCGATTATGGGAAGGGCTACACAAATACTGCAAAGGAAGGAAATGTGACAACAAGCACAGTGGAACTGAAAACCACAATCGGTGGAACAAAAACGGAACAGATCAAGACAGGGTACAGCAATGTCAATGACTATTCCAAATATCTGCAAGGCAAGTACAGCTATATGAATTCGGGTACAACCTCCATGCAGGGCGTCCCGACAACGGTATCCGTATCGGGTGCTTTCCTGAAGAAATGCATGAACGACCCAGAAAAAGCAAAATATCTGGAAGAAAATCTGGCGGCATTGCCGGATTGTGCAAAAAGTGCAGTAGCAGGCTGCCGAGGAACGCTGACCAATCTCAGCTACAGTGTTGATGCAAATGGGAATATTTCAGTAGCAATCTCCGGAACAAGTGACCCCGATGGGAAGATAGCAAAAGAAAATGCGGAACGGAGGGCGAAAGAGAAGAAAGCAGCCGAAGAAAAGGCCGCCGAGAGGCGCAAGGAGAAAAAGGCCGAGGAAGAAAAGGCGGCGGAAAGGCGGGCAGAGAAAAAAGCGGCTAATGAAGCAAGGACAGAAATGGGCGAATATACCGTAAGTGCTACGGGTACGGATATAAAAGCTGTTACGGAGAAAATTATAGCTGCTACGTCTGGTACATCTGCGCCGACAGGGGCAAGTTTTGATATAAAGGCGTAACAGGAAAAGGATTTCAAATTTGTTACCATACCGCCTTTCATATTCTATTTTATCTGCTCCAAATTTCATCTTAACACATCTACTATATCAACAAACTGGAATTTAACGCTTTTTTAGTTCGGCAATAGCACCATAATGTAAAATATCAAATTCATTAGGCGCAATATGTTCAAGGAGTGTTCTATGCTCTTGTTCCCACATAGAAATTTCTTTTTCGGTAAGCGAAGCACCAATTCCACGACACGCTTTCATTCTTCCATTCCAGCTTTCATGGGTGAATGGTATTCTTACAGTAAATTCTTCGTGATGTACAAGTTCAAAGTTTTCTTTATAGCAATCGGGTATGTCTATTTGATGTATCGTTTCTCCTGCACCACTCCAGTTAGGACTATATTTTAATACAAGTTTTTCACTTGCTCCCGCAATTTTATCCTCAAATGGAAGCCATGCCATATATAAAACAAGAATCTTTCCCTCTTTTTTAAGCATACGATAAAACTTAGGCATAACAATTTCATGGTTAAAATACCAAAAACATTGACAAGCTGTGATTACATCAAAAGAATTATCTGAAAAACTTATATCTTCTGTTGGCACAACGTAATAATCTATATCCATATCTTTTGAAAGGATTTTGGCTTGTTCAATTTGATTTCCTGAAATATCGGTAGCCCTCCACTTCGCCCCATACTGGTACATATTTCTGGGAAGAACCCCTGTCCCTGTTCCAACATCAAGGATAGATTGTCCGTCTATACATAATTTGCGGTCAACAATTTTTTGATAAAATTCTTTTGGATAAATATCACGGAACTTTGCATAATCTAAAGAGGTTTTCCCCCAATCAAAAGGTTTTCCGTTATCTATATCTCTATCAGTTATCTTCATACTATGCCTCCATAAATTTCTTTTGCCCGACAAACCGGAATTTAACTACCTATTAATTAATCGTTTAATTTTAGGAAGTATGAAACTCCCTAACAAATATAAATTACACAGATATACAAATAGATTTCCAATATACGAATAAAGAGTAAAGCGTCCTTTCATAGCAACCTGTGCTGATAATGTCTTTGTATCAGACTGAAAGTAATCGGTCTGTGCCAACACACAGCCCTTAACATTTGAAACAATCGACATTCCGTTATTTGTATGTCTGATTATATTACTTCCATTTTCAACCCCACGCACAATCGCTGTCTTTGCAGCTAATAATGTCATTTCTTTCCAATCCGAAGCTGGAACAATTAGTATATCTACATTATTTCTACCTGCCTGCTGCATTTTAGACAAAAATGCCATATCAGAACATATAAACGGCGCAATTCTACCATATTCTGTATCAAAACTTTTTAGCATTCCATCTCCTTTTTGGCACAATTCTCCGATTGAACGTCCATACTTAAAATATTCTGATATTAGTTCTCCTTGTGGATTAAATGCTACCGTTTTATTTTCCTTTAAGTCCTCGTAAGGGGTTTTCACCAGTAATGAAACAATCAAATAAATTTCTTCCTGTTTTGCCATATCCGACGCTCGTTGCAAAAGCATATCTTCATCTTGGTTTAAAACCGCTCCATTCAGTTCAGACCAAAAAACAATCTTTGCCCCTGCTTGTGCTTCCAGCTCTGTTTTTAGGAAAAGTTCATCAGCTACTGATGATAGTTTCTTCCTTGTATTGGTAATGTTTTCATCAGTAAATGTATTGGTATAAAATGTAGAATATACATCTTTATCATTATTTAACAGCTCTGAAACCGGAACGGTTACTCCAGCGATCCTGACACTTTTATCTGAATTTCCTACAAAATGAAACATAACAACTCCATAGACAAATACCAAGCCAATTACAGAACCATATACGATTATGTATTTTCTGATGTATTCTTTTTGGCTTTTATTGTTCCAAATCCATATAACCATTGCTGCCGTCCAATACATTAAAAAGGTGATTCCGTAAATCCCTGTTACCGTTACTATTTGTAGCAGGTATAGATTTTGGTATTGTGTATAAGCGTCAGACAACCCTCCCGATGCAGGGTATATCAGATAAATGATATACTCTATTGATACCATTATACTTGCAAAAATAATAGTATCTTGAAATCTCATTTTTGATTTCGACCAGTAGATATATGGTAAAACTTTCAGAAAAGACAGCAAGATTGCTACTATTATACATATCTTTATATCCATTCCAATGGCTCTCCAAAACTGGACAATAAAACCAATGGCATATATTGAACTAATTATAAGGTAGACTTTTCGAGTACGATTAAGATAAATCATACATAGAAACAAAATTGGATAAATCCATGCAAAAATCGGGATACACCATTCTCCATTGGACATTACATAAATTAAAAAAGTTAAGAATATGAAAACTGCAAATCGGTTACTTTTCAAAAGATTTTTCATTGCCAAACTCCTTACTTACATTCTCTATAAATTTCGATTTACTTATTTCTTTTGGCAAACTTATCAATAACATTGTCTACCCAAAAAGTGATAAAAAAAATCAGCAATCGCCGCAAATAGATTAACAATAAAATCAACCATATAGGTTTCCTCCAAATTTCGATTGTTGCTGAGTTTAGTTTAGCATATTTATAGGGTGTCTACAAGATTCTATACACGAAAAGCCAAAAAGAATGAATTCTTCACTTGACAATGTGGCAAAGAACTGATGTCAACCGATGAATTGGCGGTGATGGACGGCGGCAAGTGCATCTTGCAGGTGCAGGGCGTAAGGCCGTTTTTCAGCGACAAATTTGACATTACCAAACATCCGCAATATAAATACCTGCTGGATTCCAGCAAGAAGAACGCTTTTAATATTGCAAAATATCTGAGCCGGAGATTGACCGTCCGACCGGACGACGTTTTTGAAAGCTGTGAACTCAAAGCGCCGCCCGCGTCTGATGCACCCGCCGATTGACTTTTCAACCGGCGGGCTTTTTTGTCCCTGTCAACCAATCACAACAAATTTATGGAGGTAATTTATGGCATTTTTCTGCTTGAGGGCTATGGCAACGACAACCTTGGCGCGAATGCTCATGTACGGTAAAGAAGCAAGCAACCGAAAACAAGAGATAGACCGCCAGCACCACACTATTCCGAACCAAAAGAACCAAAGAGCAAAAGACAAGCACCGTGGAAAAATCCAAACTTAGGAGAAATCCAAACTTTTTGCAAAAAAGATTACAAATCCGGCTTTTTACTGCAAAAAAGTTTGGATTTATTTTTGATTCCTTCTGAATCCGTTACCATAGGATTCAGGAGGTGATCAACACATGAAATTAGAAAAAACAAACAATACCGATGCTGGCCTGGCTCAGGAACCGGCAACCCAAAACGCATATGCAGAAACATCTGCGGGACGTGGTTCTTACTGGCAGCTCAACCCTGTCTTTCGTGAACTGATAGACATTTACAGGGATTCTGGAAAAAAGCGGGGGTTAAAGGAATCCACCATCTATAAAACCTCTTTCAGCGCATCCAGTTTTCTTTTGGCGATGCAGAACCGTGGCAGGGAATCTTTAAATGACATAGACGAAAAAGATGTCATTTCTTATTTTATCCGCGAAGACGGGCGCAGTCCTTTAAGTGGCGGATACAGGGATACGGTGGCTTCGGTATTCAAATCGGATCTGGGAAGCTATACAGAACCTGCCAGACGTATCCTTGCATACATCCCTGTCATCCGCCAGCGCAGAAAAAACATCCAGTACCTTAAGCCTGAAGAAGCCGATGCAGTCCGCAATGCTCTTGACGACCCCGGTTCCGGGCTCTGCATGAGGGACAGGGCTATCGGGATGCTGCTGTTCTTTACAGGGATCAGGGGGTGCGACATCTGCTGCATGAAACTTTCGGATCTTGACTGGGAAAAGGAAGAGATATGCATTGTCCAGCAGAAGACCGCAAACGGGCTGACGCTTCCAATGTCCGCGGCAGTCGGCAACGCCATATATGACTATGTTACTATGGAACGCCCTTCATCAGGGGAACCCTATGTTTTCCTGTGCATGACAAGGCCATACCGCCCGCTGTCGGAGGATGGGCTTAGGAGCGCCGTCCCCCAAATTTACCGGGCTGCGGGTATTCGCCAAGGCAAAGGCGACCGCCAGGGAACTCACCTGTTCCGCTACCATGTGGCATCAGCCCTTGCCGGGAACGGCATTGCGCGGTCAGTGATCAGCGAAACGCTTGGACATACTGCCCCCAAATCCCTTGACTGCTATCTTTCTGCCGACATACAGCATCTCCGGGAATACGCGCTCAGCATTGAGCCGTTTCCCGTAAGCGGGGAGGTGATCCCATTATGAACGTTTACCATTCAGGGTTTTCAGCCAGCGTGGAATCTTTTGTAAACAGCCGGAAGATATCCGGCGCGTGGAACGAGACGGTGTTCGGCATGAACATAAGGCTTTTTGACCGTTACTGTGCCGAACATTACCCCGGTGAGGCTCTCCGGCAGGAAATGGTGGATATATGGTGTGCCAGGCGGAAAACAGAAAATGTGAATTCCTGTTACACCCGGACGCTGGTGATCCGCCTTTTTATTGGGTATCTCCGCAAACGCGGGCAAACGGATGTCCTCGCGCCGCCAGCGCTGAAACAGAATAAAGAACGACGCATCCCCCATGCGTTCAGCCATGAAGAACTGGAACGGTTCTTCCGTGAATGCGACCAAATCATCCCCTGCAGGGGGCGGCTGTCCCATGCTTCTGAATTAAGGAAAATAACGTGCCCTGTATTCTTCCGTCTTCTTTACAGCAGCGGGATCCGCACAACAGAGGCGCGCTTTTTAACACGGAGCGGCGTTGACTTTGCACAGGGCGTACTGGATATCCAAAAATCAAAAGGTTATGACCAGCATTATGTCGCCCTCCACCCAAGCATGACGGAACTGCTGGAACGCTATGACAGGGCAGCGGACAGGCTTAGCCCCGGAAGGACATACTTTTTTGAATCGCCGGGAGGGCATCCTTACTCACGCACATGGGTATCCTATAACTTTTCTCTGCTGTGGGAAAAAGCAAACGGTAAAAAGGGCGGCACTGTCGCTTATGATCTCCGGCATAATTATGCCACCGCAAATATCAACGGCTGGAAAGATGATGTGTTTGAATTTAATGACCGGCTCCATTATCTGGCAAGGTCAATGGGGCACCGCTGCATGGAATCCACGCTGTATTATTATTCTGTCGTTCCGGGGCTTGCGGGCATAATACAGGAAAAAACAGAGGAAAATTTCAACAGCATCGTACCGGAGGTGGCCTATGAAGAAGAATAACAGGGAAGCCGCCCGCATGGCAGGGTATATTTCTGAATTTCTCCACGAATATGCCCCACAGTTTCTTACATCCAGCAAACATACGTTGAAATCTTACCGGGATGCGCTGACACTTTATATCGTATTCCTTGATGAAAAAGGGATCGCACATGGCAGCCTTGGAAGGAGCTGTTTTGAGAGGGCTTCCATAGAGGAATGGATTGTCTGGCTGAAGGATGCAAGGCAGTGCTCCCCGGAAACGTGCAATATACGGCTTGGCTCCCTGAGGGCATTTCTGGAATTCGTGGGAAATAAAGATGTCGGGCTTATATATCTGTATCAGGAGGCAAAGCTCATCAAGCGCCAGAAGTGCCGGAAAAAGAAAGTGGAAGGGCTCACCCGCGAAGCGGTCGCCGCAATTCTGGCAGAGCCGGATCCTTCCACCCGGACAGGAAAAAGGGACCTGGTATTTCTGATGCTTTTGTATGCAACTGCCGCAAGGCTTGATGAGGTTCTGTCCATCAGGCTGTCGCATCTGTACCTTGATGCCGCCAAGCCTTACGTGAACCTGCACGGCAAAGGCGGCAAGATACGGACAGCTTACCTTCTTCCAAGGGCTGTTGAACATATCCGGATCTATCTGAAAGCATTCCATGAATCAGAGGCAAACCCGGAAGTGTATTTATTCTATTCCCGTGTAGGCGGGAAATATGTGAAACTGACAGAGCATGCTCTTGATAAGCGGATAAAAATGTATGCGGCGGACGCCCACAAAAAATGTCCGGAGGTTCCGCTGAATACCCACGCCCACCAGTTCCGCCATGCCAAAGCCACCCATTGGCTGGAGGATGGCATGAACATCATACAGATCAGCTTTCTCCTTGGTCATGCAAGCCTGGATACAACCATGCGGTATCTGGATATAACAGCGGATGATAAACGGAAAGCACTGACTACACTGGAAGGTGAAAAGGAAAAGAATGTCACAAAAAAATGGAAAGACAGCAGTGGCTCATTGGCCGATTTCTGCGGACTGAAACACTGAAATCATCAAAATAAAATCCAAACTTTTTTGCAGTAAAAAGCCGGATTTGTAATCTTTTTTGCAAAAAGTTTGGATTTCTCCTAAGTTTGGATTTATGGAGATGTGCATAACAGGCTATGTAAAAAGAAATAGCCGCCACTACCGCAAATAGTGACGGCTTGCCTATGTCAATGAAAGACAGAGGCAAACAAAAACCTATTTAGTGGGTAGAGCCGCTTGCATGGCTTTCCCTTTGTCTATAATATAGTATATTCGGCAGCAGGATTCAAGAAAATTATTTATCGTTATTATTTGCTATTATTTGCCTTTAATATGAAGTGTGATAGAATAAGGATTGGCTAAAGTGGATAAATTTTAAACAACAGTAAATAGTAGTGTAAAATAAGGGCTGTCGTTGACGAGATTTGTCGGCGGCAGCCTTAAATTTTACTAGGCAAAGCCTAAAATATACTTTTAAATTTACAAAAAGGCAGTATTGGTGTGTATTGAGAAATGTGATATATTGTTTATAAGGAGTAATCGTGTTACTTTAGGCGGTTCGTTTCTCGTTGCATTGCTTGCCTACATAGATAGGAACAACAAGCGAAAATAAATAAGCCTACCTTGTACTTGGTCGGTCGGGGTAGGCTTACATAGATATCCAGGAGGTCAACCACTTTGTGGGCGGTTACTCCTTTTCTATTCATAATATAACATATCTAATAGCAGGATTCAAGCAAATTATTTGTTGCTTTCATTTGCCTATTTTGTACCATTTAATGAGAAGTATCAACAACTACGATATCCGAATCACCCTTGCGGGCCTGTTCCAGCACGGCTTCTGATAATTTCTGGAAAGAGCCGTAAGAGGATGTAGCGCCGGATAATGCGTCGATGTCATCATCCCTGCGCCCCTCCAGAAGTTGATTGGCATAATATCGGGTATATTCATTGGGATAGGTTCCGTTAGAATGGAGCATTGTCTGCATGTAAGCATTATCCCAGCTTTTGATAAAACCGCTGGCATTTTCAGCGTTGTATTCTACAGAGACGATACTTCCGCCCTTCACCATGATCGTAATATATTCTTTCCAGCCGTGACTGAAATCTTTGGCCTGAGCCGTATAATATCCGTCTTGAAGCTCCGTCTTCTCGCTGCATGCCGTCAGAGGGAGTACAAGCAACAGAAAAATCAGTGTAAATGTCAGTAATCGTTTCATTTTTAATTTTCCCCCTTCAAAATAAATTTATCCACTTGTACCTGAAGATTCTCGGCTTCTTTTGCCAGTGATCCGCTGGCCTGTTCCATGCCGCCGGCATTCTGAAGGTTACGGTCGGCGATTTCTGAAATAGCTTCAATTCGTTCGTCCATGAGAGACAGGGCATTCTGCTGGCTGTTCACTGCCGCTACAAGCGTATCGGAGATCGCGCTGATCTGGTCAGACACAGAAGAAATAGCACTGAAAGAGCCGGCAGTATCTGCAGTCAGTTCCACACCGGTCTGAATAATATCTTTGGTGCTGGTTACCATCTCGGTAGCGTTCTGTGCAGCCTCGGCGCTTTTAGCCGCCAACTGTTTCACTTCATTTGCGACAACTGCGAATCCTTTTCCGGCTTCTCCGGCGCGGGCAGCCTCTACGGAAGCATTGATTGCCAGAATGTTGGTCTGGAAGGCAATGTCTTCGATCGCTTTGGCAATCTTAGTGATCTCTTGTGCGTTGGAACTGATATCATCCATCGCGTTAGTGAGAGAGGACATCCGTGAATTGGCTTCCTGAATGCATTGTGCGATCTCTTCGGTCTTAGCCCTGGTCTGGGAACTGCTTTCCGTAACGCCAGACAGCCGTTCCTTCACGTGGGAAACTTCGTGGATCAGAGCTTCGGTGGACTGGTTCTGTTCCAGAGAAGCCTGATGAAGCTGGCCGGACTGTCCGTTCAATTCTTCTGACATAGCAGCCAAGCGGGTTGCAGCGGCCCGGAAGCCTTTGATAGTTTCATTCATAGACTGTATGATCGTGTGGAGACTTGTTCGGATCAAGGCAAAGTCTCCTTTATAATCTACCTGGGCGCTGACCTTTAGATTGCCGTCAGCAATTTGGGTTAATACCTGCTGAATATCTGATATGTAACGGTTGACGCTTTCTACGGTAGCATCCAAAGTCTGGGTCATAAGCTCTAATTCATCCCTGGAATTGACATGCGTCACCGCGGTATGGAGATCACCGTCGGAGAGGGCAACCATCCGGTTCGTAACGCTTTTGACCGGACGGGAGATCGAGCGTGACAGACGCAGTACTACCAAAATGGATATAATCAATACGGCCAGAGTAGATAATATTGCAACCATCATTGCCGCATTGATCAGGTGGTCATAGTCGGACTTGGGAATCTGAATGACCAGGAACCACTGAGTACCGCGGATAGGTGAAAAGGCCATCAGCATATTCTCATTGCCGATAGAGTATTCTTCAGAGCCGGTCTCGCCGCTCATTACGTGGCTCAGAGATTCGTCGTTGCCGTCGTTGAGCTGCGTCAGTGTGCTTTCGGTCAGAACCAATGACTGGTCAGGATGTCCGGTAACGAGACCTTCCCGGTTCACCATATAGGCGGTTCCGTGTCTGCCCAGGTTAATGCTGCTGATCACGTCGTTAAGTGCGTCATATTTGTAAACTCCTACTACATAGAAGGCTGTCTCCTGATTCTCCTTCACCGGCATTCCCATGGTGATGCCGAGCTTTCCGTCAAAAATAGTGGAAGAGCTGGTGGTCAGATTGTCTGTTTCTTTCAGAAGAGCGAAGAAGTTATCCTCCAGATTCTCCGGTGCACCGTCGATTCCCTGTATCAGCCGGCCCTGCAGGTCATACAGGGCAATGGTATGCAGCTCGTAGATCTCAGCGGCTTCCATAAGCACTTCTTTGCGGTTTTTGCGGATTACGGCGGTATCAAGCCGAGCATTATCTGTTCCTGTCGAACTCATGCGTGAATCTCCTGCAATGGTCATCATTCTGTCTGCAAGCATATGAATATTGGCTTCCACGGTTTTGGACGACTGCCTTGCCATAGGCTGCAGGCTGTCCAGAAGAATATTGTTGGCTAACGACTGCATAGAGAGCGCCATGATCACGCAGCATATGATAACTAATATCAGAATATTAAGAGTAGTGTTTTTTAAAATTCTCCCGTTCAGGCTGCGTCTGGTCTTTTTGCTGTGAGAGTTATTTTTCTTAGTAGTCACGTTTGCTGTCTCCTTTTCTTAAAAATTCTTGTACTAATATCTCAGCTTGATATTAGATAAGGCAACATCTGCCTGATATCCTTTTGTGTGCAGCATATATTCCATTCCCTTTTTCGCAAGGTCAATGTGGTTCTGCGGTGCAACCATGATCTCCTCAATAGGCAGAAGCCCTTCGCTTAAGGGGATCTCAATATAAGGAAGCATAAATCCGTCCTTGGCACGGAAATATACCGTCGTATCTTTCTGCTTTTTGAATACAAACCGATATTCTTCTTCCTCAGCAAATCCTTCATGTTTAAAGAACATGGCATAAACTTCAGCGGTTTTTTGGAATTTGCGGCACGCCTTCTGATAATTGACATTCTGCCGGTCCCTGCCGCCGGCCGCTAAGACTTCTTCAAGGGGCGTCCGAAGCAGATTAGGCAAATAACTGCAGATATTTCTCTGGATTAACTGCCTTTGCCGCCTGGGATTGTAAACTACAAGGCCGTGGTAGGCAATCTCGGCCGCTTCCTCGATTCTTGCGATGATCTCATCGCTTCGGAAGCCTATATTATAACCGGTCTTGCTGCCGAATTCCGACCACATGGTGATGCTGTCCCGGCATTTTGAGAAAGAAAGCACGAAGTATTCCCGGGGCTTTTCATGCTTAGAATAGATAGAATCCGCAAGAAACATCTCCTTTAATGCCGGGCTTTTGATCGTGTCCCGGCACACCTCTTCTATGATTCCCCGGATGTAAGAAAATTCATTGGGGTCGTTTAGAAAATCACTCTTTGTAGCCCAGAAGCAGTTGTGGTTAATGATACCGTTGATGCCGTTGCTCTTGGTATAGTGATAAAGGATGCTGCTGTTTTCGGCGCGTTTTAATTTTACCTGTCTGCCAGACATAGATTCGTTACCTCTCATGGTGTGTTATTCAAATATGCGAAAATACTCCTTTACTTACTTATCGGCTGTTTCACTATAAAAATTACCTAATTTTTACAATTATTGAGTTTTAGGGTATTTATTTGTATCTTGTATTAGCTTGATAGGGGAGGGGTTTGATGCTATAATATGCGGAAAGAAAAGACACAGGGCAGCCGCAGACAGGATACCGTGCGGCGTCCCTGTGTGATCTGCAAATTGAGGAAGACAAACGATCAGTAGGTGATCTCCTGAAGATAGAGCCCTTTGGGGTCGCAGGGAGCGCTTGCATCCATGCTGCCCTCCAGGATATCGTCGATGTCTTCTTTGGGGCGGGTGTAGAATCCAATATCCAGCAGCGTACCTACCATGAGCCGTGCCATATTGTGAAGAAAGTCGTCGGCATGGATCATTATCTGCATCTCCTGGGCGGCGCTGTAGATCTCAACCTCATAAACCTGCCTTACGGTAGATTTGCTTTTCTTTGAGGAAGAGAAGTTCTTGAAATCATGAGTCCCGGTCAGGAGAATGCCGGCCTGCTGCATCAGCTGCCTGTCCGGCGTCTTGAAACAGTGGTAGGTGTACTTGCGGTCGAACACGCTGGGTACGTCGTCGATGGTCATGCGGTACACATAAGTCTTGGAGGTGGCGTTCAGTTGGGCATGGAAACGGTCAGGAACCTCATCTACCCGGACGATCGCAATGTCCATGGGAAGATATCGGTTGAGGTAATGCTTCATATCCAGAAGCTTCATATCGGATCCCGTCTTGAAATTGGCGACCTGCGCATAGGCATGTACGCCAACCTCGGTACGGCATCCGCAGTTCAGTTCGGTATCGGATTCTCCGGTCATCTTTCTGATGACTTCTAAGATCTTATTGGAGACCGTATTGTTGGATTCGTCTTTCCCCAGGCGTGTCCAGCCCTGGTAACGGCTGCCGTCGTATTCTATTGTTAATTTGATGTTTCTTAAAGCAGAAGGCGTTTTTGCGGATTTGTCTCTTTTGCGCATATTCAAAATCCTCATCTTTCTATATGGAAATATTTATAACATCATTGTATTAAGTATATCAAATTCTATATTATAAGAAAAGGGTAAACAAAGAAAAAGACCTATAACGAAAGGAAATAATATAAATGAGTGTAGAAAGCAGAAAAGTATCAGAATCCATTGTGGAAACAGTCCATATGGTCCGTCCGAATCATTTGAACGGGGCGGGACGTTTGTTCGGAGGCATCCTGATGCAGTGGATCGATGAAGTTGCGGCGCTTGCGGCGAAGCGTCATGCCCATATGAATATAACGACGGTTTCGGTGGATAATCTCCGCTTCTTAAAGGGAGCCTATCAGAGGGATGTCATTGTGCTCAAAGGGAAGATCACGTATGTGGGGCGGACCTCCATGGAAGTGAAGGTGGATACCTATGTAGAGGATGCGGACGGCGAAAGGATATTGATCAACAATGCGTTTTTTACAATGGTGGCGCTGGATTCCAACGATAAGCCTGCCGAGGTGCCGCGGCTTCTGCTGGAGACGGAGGAGGACCGGCACGATTTTGAGAAGGCGAAGCTTCGAAGAGAGATGCGGCTGCTTAGAAAGGAAGAGGGATTCTAAGCATGCCGCCAGAGCTTATTGCTGCTTGTAATGATCAGAGGGAGGTCATTTCTTCATATAAGAAGATACCATCCGCACCATATTCTCGATCTGGTCCTGTTCTTCCTTGGATTTTCCGTCCTTTAGGACGGAGAGTACCAGAGAGAATTCATCCGGTGTAAACTGAATTCCTTTTTTATTCGCGTTCGTGATCAATGCCATCATGATAGGTGCGAGAGACTTCCCGCTCTTCCCCTGAGTCTGTGCTGCCGCTGTGCGGATCAGCTCCATTTTCATTGGATCCATGTTTTGCATTGACGGGTGGTTCATCCATTCGTTCATTGTCATTGTCTCCTTTCCTGCTGCCCGTGTCGGGTTGATTCATTTCATTTTCAAACATCATGCTGTACATTTCAAACATCTCCTGCTGTTCAGGATTCATCATGCTTTTCATCATGTCC
The DNA here is from genome assembly GCA_910574715.1 of Lachnospiraceae bacterium. Classification (GTDB taxonomy): domain Bacteria; phylum Bacillota; class Clostridia; order Lachnospirales; family Lachnospiraceae; genus Sporofaciens. The sequence continues at coordinate 24,731 of CAJTCH010000050.1, forward strand.
ATCGGATCAAAGGAATTCGAATCCATGGAGGATCCTGACATATTCTGCATGTTCTGCATATTCTGTACCATTTCCATCATATTCATCATGCCGGACATTTGTTCCATCATTTCTTTTTCAGAAGGGTTCATATAAGGTTTTAACCCCTCCAGTATATTGGAAGGAGAGGGATCAGAAGAAAAACCCTGAAAGACTTCCATGGTGTGGCGAAGCTCCAGAAATTTGATATAGACCCCGAAAAAGCGCTGGATAGAGGGCGGAGTGTATGGAAGCAGGAGTTTTAATGTATATAGGAAGGGCGGTGTGACCAGATTATCGAAAGGTGTCATTGGTTTCGGTGGATTTTGTTCCATAAGCACTCCTTGAAATAACGTTGTAAATATATATGACAGCGGAGAGGAATTTATACATACTTGTCTGATAATGTATTACAGTTTGAAGATATGGAAAAACTAAATTGAAAATATTTCATATATTAGTATGGTAAGATACCAGAAAGGGGAAGGGAATATGGATAGGAAACTGATTATTGACGGCAATGCCGTGTACGAGATTGATGAGAATTGTATGCTGAGAAAACATCTGGAAGAAGCAGTTCTGGAACAGCCTGAGAAGGACAGCAAGAAACTGAATGAATACAAAATGAAGAGGGCGGAGTGATATACTCCGCCCGGTTATAGAATTAGCATCCGCAGTCAAAGCCGCCGCATCCATTGCCACATCCGCCGCAGCAGAAGAGCAGAAGGATGATCCACAGACAACTGTCATTGCCGCATCCGCCGCCAAAGCCGTTGCCGCATCCGCCGCAGCAGAAGAGCAGAAGGATGATCCACAGGCAGCTATTGTTGCCAAAGCCGCATCCGCATTCTCCACCATTTCTTCCTACGCCTGATTCACAGCCGCATCCACAGTTCGTAGCACTTAAATCGCTCATATTGAAATCCTCCATTTATGATGTTTACAGTAACATAATATGCGGAGGGTTCCGATGTGTGAGAAGGAAAATCAATTTTTTATCAGTCGTTTTATAGAATGTTGGTAGAGGTAGGAATTCTTCTGCAGCTTTAGCTTGTCCAACGTTGTTATATTCTCCTTGGCGTACTCGTCATAGAGGGTCAGCAAGTAGGATGTGGTGTAATTCCTGTGCTGAAACCAGGTGAAGAGAAGCCAGTTCATGATGTCTGGATACCAGTACCGCTCAGGGATGGCAGAGGACTGGAGCAGGGCAACGTGCTGCGACGCTTCTTCTGAAAGTTCGGTAAGCTCGTCAGAGTAGTTCTTATCCTTGAATAGGGCGTCGCTTTGCTGGATGATGTCGTACAGGGCGTTGGATGCTTTCCAGTAAGCGACGAAGGCAGGATCGGTCTCATCAGGAGTTTCTTCCATATTATGAAGATCGAAGGTCTGCATAGTCGGCCGCCTTCTGGTGAAGTTCCAGTCATACTCGGAACGCTTGTCCGGGTCGGACAGGACATTGTAGGCCTCTAAGATCTCCTGCATCTGTTCGGTGGTGTCGACACCGTTGCGGATGTTGACATCCGGGTGGTACTTTTTCGCCAGTTCGTTCTTGGCTGCGGTAATGTCTTCTAAGGTAGCCTTTTCTGAGACACCCAATATATCATAATAATTCTTGTCGTTCATTCTATCCTCCATTGATGATAAAATATGGAAATGAGCATAATTATCTTACGACACTTTCGCGGATAAATCAATTAGAAATTTTGAATATTCAAAAGGTGATATAGATGTGAATCTGTGTTATACTGGTTGTATTAGTTGGGTGATTGAGGTGATGGGCATGGAAATGGCAGATTTTAACGGATATGAACAGAATCAGAGAATGTACGGAGGAACCGCTGGAAGGAAAATGGGTATTTCTGTTGACGGGAAGGATTATATTCTGAAATTTCCGGGGAATCTGAAAGAACAGGGAATGAAGAATATCAGGCTTAGTTATTCTAATAGTCCGGTGTGTGAATATATTGGTTCACAAATTTACCGGATGTTGGGGTTTGATGTGCATGAAACGATTCTTGGTACAAGAAATGGAAAAACGGTTGTCGCATGTGGGGACTTTCTTAGGAGTGGAGAGATATTATATGAATTTGATAAGATTAAGGTAACCTTCGAACCACATTTTTTAGACTCCAGTGGAAATGAGACGAATGGAGTAGGCGTAGATCTGTACGAAATTCTTATGACAATGCAGGAACATCCATTTTTAAAAGATGTTCAGGGAATCAGGGAGCATTTTTGGAATATGTTTGTAGTGGATGCATTTCTTGGAAATCCAGACAGAAATAACAGCAATTGGGGGATTATTCTGGGCGTGGATGGTAATAAACGAATAGCTCCAATATATGATAACGGGAATTGTCTCAATTGTAAATGGGATGAAGAAAAGATGTCGGAGGTTTTGTCAGATGAAATGGAACTGGAGACAGAAAGTTATAGAGGGCGCCGGTGTATTTTTGAGATGAAAGGGAAGAAGATAAATCCGTATCATCTTATGGAAAATATGGAATATCGGGAATGTAGTGACGCTGTGGAAAGGTTGATTCCTATTATAGGGGATTTATTACCGGAAATTAGAAGGTTGATAGAGGATATTCCAGTGATATCAGAAGTACAGAAGATGTTCTATTATAAGATAATGGAATGCAGATATGATAAGGAGTTTCTTCCAATTTATCAGAAAATTATTGCCGAAAAAAATATATATGAAACTGGAGGACAACAGAATGTACAATGATGAGAAAATAATTTTGCCTATGGACCTTCCGGAAGGGCTGCAGCGTGATTTCAAGGAATTACAGGAATATTATGACGCAGGTGACTGGCTGCAGTTTGACTTATTGTTTGAAGCAGTGGAGGCGAGTGTGAAGGCATATTATCTTGCCGGAAAAATCAGCAGAGAGGAATTGAATCTTATTTTTAAGAAATATGGAATCGCATAGCGGTAAAGAAGATATCACAGAAGAGGAGACATAAGGAATAACGAAGCAAGAGCTGGCTACGAGAATATGGGCAACTGCGAATGAACTCAGGAAAACATCAAGGCAAGCGAGTACAAGGACTATATTCTTGGCTTTATGTTTTACAAATACTTATCAGACAAGGAGCTTGATTATTTCAAAGATTGGGGTGGGGAATCAGAGGAAGTATGATTTTATAAAAGGTCCAATTGCCAATGATAATACGATGCCTGTATTGAATATGTATATATCCGGGTTCGTTGATGAGGATTTTGCAATAAAGCGTTTGTTGCCGCAGAAACTCAAAGATCAATGTGTATTCAAAACAGAAAAAACGATTCCGTTTCTTAAGTTCAGGGAGGTAATATTATGCAAAAAATGATGAGTGAGGTATTGCATTATTATGACAGGGAAGTTGTAAAAATGATGATAGATAAATATGGTCTGATTCCTATGGAAGCAATCAACAGTTTTATAAAATCTCAAACCCACATTATGTTAGAAGATATACAGTATGGTATGGATGAGTTCGGTTATCCTGCTATATTTGATATGTGGGAATGTGAGAAAATAACGGGAGATCCTAGAAATTTCATATATATATAAGAGGAGAATAATATGACAGCAGAACATGAATTTTATCTATATTTATTGGAATGTTATGCCGCGTATAAAAATAAACCGACAGGTGAGGTACTTGAAGAGTGGGATTTACTGAATATATCGGATTTTATTTTTAATAAAAGAGGGGGTTAATTCCCCGCAGCTTGCTGCGTAACAAACTTTTTCAAAATGTAGATGAAGTGATATACTAGAGGAAAAAGGAAAGGAGAAGTTGTGCGATGAGTGAAACTATACGCAAGTCACACAATGTATCGGTACCCATGTATCATTTCGTATGTCCTGCAAAATATAGAAGAGTAGTAATAGATGAAGATGTAGATAGGGTAATCAAAGAAACATGTGAAGGAATTCAGGAAAGATATGAAATTAGATTTTTGGAAGTAGGTACGGACAAAGACCATGTACACTTTCTTATACAGTCAGTGCCAACATATAGTCCAAAGAAAATCATACAAATAGTGAAGAGTATCATAGCACGAGAGGTGTTTGCGAAATGTCCACAAGTGAAGAAAAAATTGTGGGGAGGGGAATTTTGGATAGATGGGTATTATGTAGCAACAGTAAGTGAACATGGGAACGAGCAAATCATAAGCAAGTATGTGAAAGAACAGGGGCAGGAGAAAAATTATAAAACAATCTATAAAAATGTAGAGGAAACAAAGCAGTATAGCATATGGGATTATATGTAGAGGCTGCGACCTTAGATACCCCGCAGCTTGCTGCGGGGTAGTTCATTTAGTTTGGGTTATACTAGCCTTGTGCCGTTCATCAAACAGATTCCGCAGGATCAGGATATGTGCTGGGAAATAGCAGGAGGAAAGATGAAAAAATAGATTTATCTAGCAGTATTGCGTTACATTTGAATTGGATGTTACGCATTTTCTGGAGGTGATCAGAAAAAAGGGACTGTTTGACAGAATAAACACAGCGTTTACCTATCTTAATAAAGATACGGAATTATTCAAGGTCGTGAATGTAGAAATGACGGATACATTAGAAGAATATGTAACTCTTGCAGTCAGGAAGAAGCAGGATCAATTTGCAGGACTATCTGGATTTTCTTTAAGAGTTACTGCTTTGATCGGCAGTTCTATGTTATAATTGGTAACAGTATAAGTCTGGCAGAGCCAGCGGAAATTGCGGAGGTTAGAGATGAGAAAACGAATTAATCACTCGGTGCAGTTGTAAAACTGGCAGCAGATTGTATCGAGGTTAATCAAAAAGCAAAGGCTTATGTTGTCAGGAAACTGCACCGATCAACTGGCTAAGCGGGAGTGCCTGCGGGTATATTGCCGCGGGACGTTAACTACAACAGATATTGAAAGGAAGCAGTTTGAATGAATAAAGCAGAATTAAGATCGATTTGGGAAAAGGAAGAGAAGGCGGCACATATAATAGGCTGGGATTTTTCGCATATCCATGGGAGATATGAGGAAGAGGATGATCTGCCGTGGGACTATGAAAAGACGGTGAGAAAGTATTTGAACAGGGATTTTGATATGTTAGACTATGATACCGGCGGCGGTGAATTTTTATTGTCTCTTGACCATCCATTTGACAAGACAGCGGCAACGGAAGGATTCAAGCCTAATGTACGATTGTGTGAGGAAAAATTGTTGCCTCTGGGAATTAACTTTAAAGAGTGCGGCACACCTTCCGTGATTCCTTTTGATAATGAAGCTTTTGATGTGATCATTAACCGGCATGGCAGTTTTGATGCCGGGGAATTATACCGTCTGTTAAAAAAGAACGGAATCTTTATTACGGAGCAGGTAGGAAGCGATAATGACAGAGATTTGGTTGAGATGGTTCTTCCCGGAACGGATAAACCTTTCCCGCATTTGAATCTCAAAGAGCAGAGGAGAGTGTTCGAGAATGCCGGATTTCATATTATCAAGGCGAAGGAAGCGTATCGTCCGATCAGATTTTATGATGTTGGCGCATTTGTCTGGTTCGCACGTATTATTGAATGGGAGTTTCCAGGGTTTTCCGTTGAGAGATGCTTTGATAAGCTATTGAAAATGCAGAAGGTCATTGAAGAAAAAGGGGAAATAAAAGGAACGGTTCATCGATATTTGATTGCGGCAAGGAAAGTGTAAGCCGAACAGACAGGTTCGGAATGGTCAATAAGGGCACAAGTTTGGCATAAACCGAATATCCTGATAAAAAAGGATTTTTTCGATGAATAAAGTAAAACAGCAGATCCACTATTGTTGTGACGACACCATGAAGGGAAATGTCAGGGGGCAGAATGTAACGGTGGCGGTTCTAGATACAGGGATGGCGGCGCATCCAGATCTTAAGGGAAGGATTCTGGCGTTTTATGACTGTGTCAGTCATCGTCATGGATTATACGATGACAGCGGGCACGGAACGCATGTGGGAGGTATCATTGCCGGCAGCGGTGCGCTGTCTCAGGGAAGGCTCGCCGGAATTGCGCCGGAAGCGAATCTGGCAGCGGTGAAGGTCCTGGATGCCAGGGGTGAAGGAGATGTGATGCAGATCATGGAGGGAATCCGGTGGATCAGGAAGAACTGTAGCCGATACGGTATTCAAGTGGCCAATATATCGGTTGGTGCGAAGCTTGGACTGGATGAAGAGAAGGAGCGGTGTCTGATACAGGCAGTAGAGATGCTGTGGGACGACGGGATCACGGTTATTGTGTCGGCAGGGAATTACGGGCCAAAGGAAGGAAGCGTGACAGTTCCGGGGAACAGCCGTAAGGTGATTACTGTGGGGGCATTGGAGGAACCTGGGATGAAGAATATCTGTTCCGGCGCAGGGCCTACCAACCGGTGTATTGTGAAGCCGGAAGTTGTGGCGCCGGGGTATCAGGTTTTCTCCTGCAGCAGCCTGTATCGCAAGAACAGGATCCCTTATGTCAGAAAGAGCGGAACATCTATGGCAACGCCTGTGGTATCGGGTGCGGCGGCATTATTTCTGTCGAAATATCCGGGCGCGGCTAATGTGGAGATTAAACTTAAGCTCCGGGAGACCTGTGAGCGGCAGCAAAACGGTAAGAATCAGGGGTGGGGGATACTCAGAGTAGACAGAATGCTGATGTAATTGTAAATGGAATAAGAATACTCCTGTACAGTACGATTTTGTCGGTTACTTTAAATCAATAATATAATGAAACAGGAGAAAAAATATGGAAAACATATTAAATATTGTATATCGGGAACCGGAACTTGAGGATGCGGAGAAAATCGTAGACTTCTATAATTATGTGGGTGGGGAAACGACTTTCTTGAAAAAAATATCAGGCAAAAGGAATCGGAACCGAGATGATCCGCCGGTTGATTGATTTCTGTAAGGGGAATGGGATTACTGCCAGAATACAGTTAGATACGCGATGTGATAACGAAGTAGCTGTGAAGCTATATGAAAGATTTGGTTTTGAAATCGAAGGACGGTTAAAGAACACGACGCTGATTAATGGAGAGTATTTTGATCTGTATGTAATGGGATTGATGCTGCAGTAATATGCATGAATGGCAGAACATTTGGCTCGCAGCGGGGGCTTTGACTTACCAAACGGGGCTCTTGGATTATAAATGGGATTTTCGGTTTGCTATTTACCGTATAAGACGGAAAAACACGAATGTTAGTTCGTATAGAATTCGATTTTGTTTCCGCAACATTTGGAGAAGCTACGCTAGTATAACCAAAACTAATTACCGATACGTTTCGCGAAGGATAAATTTTCAGCCTGCAAGGCGGAGGAATGAGGCGTAGCGCCCACTACGCCTCATTCCTCCGCCTTGCATATGAAAAATCATTCTGCGTTATATGGCTAGTACATCATTGCATTAATTCTTGATTAATAAGCACTTGCTATCCATGCCATCTGCACACCTACGAACCTAGATGTAGCCCGCTACACCGTCGGTTCGTAGACGCACAGCTGACACGAATATCAAGCACTATTACTTCAAGATTAATGCAATGATGTACTAGGAACTTATTTTTCGGTGTACTAGGATTCATAAATTACCTTACGACCAACGCCGAACAGCTTGGAACGGGTTTCGCTACTTGGGTAAATATATTATTTGATAAAGTTAAGTATTTCACCGATAATATCCCGCGGGACGATATAGCACAGGGACTTACTACCTGGCTGAATACGGCAATAGAGAATATCCAGTGGGAAGAAAACGGGCAGAAGCTAAATGAATTTGTGACAAAATTTCTTAGCGTATTCCATTATGTAGCTGAAAACATGAACTGGGAAGGTCTTGGTCGTGGAATTGGTGAATTTATCGGTTCTATTGATTGGGCTACACATTTAGGAACTGCATTCGATATCATTTGGGAAGTCTTAAGCGGGCTTATATCAGGATTATTTGATACAGACGCAGGGAAAATAGCTATTGCAATAGGCGGAGGTATCCTTGGAATAAAAGGGTTGTTCAATGTGGCGGATTTCGCACTGACCAAAGCGCAATGGGCGACCGGGGGAACGGATAAATTCACACTTCTGTCAGAAGGGGCGAAAATGCTATTTGGCAATCTTGGAAACACAACCGGATTAATCAGTGGTTTGTTCAGCCTGACAGGGTTAATGATCGGCGCGATTATTGCCGGAGCCGTTTGGGTAATCACTCATTGGGATGAAGTTAAAGGGACTTTCACATACTTGTGTCAAATACTTCAATGCAGGGCTTAAAATATCTTTCCATACTTTTGAGATAAACTCACCTAGCGGAACCAGCACATTTTCTGATTTATTTCAGTTCTGTATCTTCATTTGCGCCCTTGTGGGGTTGTGCTACACAATCTTTAGAGGGAAAAAGAAATAGCCGCCACTATGCCCATAGTGACGGCATGCCTATTTCAAAAGAATAGGTAAATGCAAATCATGAAAGGGGTAGAGCCGCTAGTATGGCTTTCCCTCTGTCTATAATATAGCACATCTATAAGAATGGTTCTATAATCTTTTTATTTTTCCCCAACAAGTGGGGGAATCCAATTTGATATTCAAGGGTACGAATTTTATACATATCGTTTCCCCATAACTGGGGAATCCGTACCAAAATATACGCTTCTTTGTTTCGTCCATGAATGGTCGAAACTTAATTGTCTTTATATTTCTTCTCCGGTATCCCGCATTACGAATGAGCCTTTAAAATCACAATTTAAAATTTCCGCAATCTGGTTTAGTTCTTTTTCGCTGAAATTGTCACGTTTTAGTTTGTTATATTTGACGCTCAGATGTGCGGATTAACGCGGGAATGGAAAGACTGCTGCCGCTTATCAATATTGCGGATAGTGAGGATTTAGAAAAAACGGAAGCGGTATTGTATGCTTATAGGTTTGGTTATTTGGCAGGAAGATGATTGTACCAAAGAATTTGAATGCACATCATGAGGATAATAACGAAGCCTTGAAAACGAAAATCATAGATATTGTGCACCAGGCATGGGAAAGACAACTGCTATAAGGGCATGGGCATCCTCCCTGAACCCGGCGCTGTATAAAGTGGTGTATTCCTGCCTTTCTTCACTGACAGCAAATGATTTTTACCGGAACCTTGCAGCGGAACTGGGTATGGAACCTACATTCCGCAAGTCAGATAACTTCCGGGCAATACAGGAAGAAATCACAAGGCTTTTTATTGAAAAAAAGAAGACACCCGTCATCATCATTGATGAAGCGAATTATATTAACAATGCAATATTAAATAACCTGAAAATCCTGTTTAGTTTTGAAATGGACTCCAGAGACCGTGCCGCTGTACTGCTGGCCGGTCTCCCGAAGCTCAATAATAATTTAAGGCTTGCCGTATATGAGCCGCTGCGCCAAAGGGTTGTAATGAATTACAACCTGGAAGGTATGGAGAAAGAAGAAGGGTGCATTTATATAGCAGAAAAACTTAAGGGTGCCGGATGCAGCCGGCAGATTTTTGCGTTCTGACCGGAAGGCCGGAACGTCAAAAATAGCAACTGTGGCTACAGTTGCCCTGCTTGCCATTTAGCGGAACCCTCGATAAACGCCGCAAAAACGGAGGCCCCTATTCGGAAACCTCCGTTTCTCTGGCTTTTTTCAAGCCTTCGGCTGTCGCTTTCATAACTACGAGTTCCTTCTCGTTCATGGTGTTCAGCATTACATCAATAGACTTTCGGCAACCGTCCTCGCCTCTATCCCTTCCGTGTAGAAAAACTGGTCTATGGAAATATCAAACATTGTGACAAGCTGGAAGAATAAATTAAAACTGGGGTGCTGCCCCTTATTTTCAATGCTCATAATCGTGCTATCAGTCTTTCCGACTAATTCCGCAAGGTAGGCCTGCGTCCAGCCCCGTTCCTCTCGGGTCTGCTTGATAGCCAGCCCTAAACCGTGAAAATTAAATCGTCTTTCATCTTGGTTCATTCTCATATCACCCTATATCATTGTACATTTCGGGTTGACTTATGAAAATGTAATGAAATTATAAGCCTTGCAATAGTAAAAATAAAATAGCTTTATGCCACATTGGGCATAGTAAAGCGTTCTCTCCACGGTGTGGGGAGATTGCCGATAAATGTACAGAGCAGTCCGTTGATCTGTTCATCCGAAGCTTTGAAATGCTGTTTCACA
>CAJTCH010000051.1 GCA_910574715.1 Lachnospiraceae bacterium
AAAAAACAGCTGATAGCAACCAAGGGGAAAGTCTGCCCTTTTTTCAGTGTATTTTAATCATTTCTATCATCTGCTATTATTGGTTTAATAGCTTAATCCTATTGTGATATCATGCCACTACTAAGTTGTTAACATTGGTTATTATATCATATATGACAAAATTACTGTATTAAAAAGCAAAGGTTTACAGGATAATACTCTATCAACATATGGGCGTTATATATTAGGAAAACAAGCAAACGGAATTGTTTTAGGTTAGGGGGTCAGCCTGCGGCCCCCGTAACCATAGGGGAATTGAGCTCGATATATTCTGCTATACGGCGGAACTCATCAGCGTATTTGAATTTCACGCTGATATTGCCGCCCTCGTAAACCTTAATGTGGTCGATCAGCTCGCCTAAAATTTCCCGTGTCAGCTTATCAATGTTCCGGTATTTGAGAAATGCGGTAAGGCATGGGCTTTCCGCATCCACACCATTTTCCAGTTGCTCCTGCTCCGCCGTCAGCGTTTGCATAATGCGTGTGAGGGCCTCAAACTGCTGTTCATAGTCCTCGCTCATGTGCCGGTAATCGTTGCGGGTAATTTCCCCGTCTTTCCAGTCTTGATAAAGGGCCTGCTTGTATCGCATGATTTTAGCAAGCTCTTTTTCTTTTGCGGCAATGGTATCTTCCAGCCGCTTTGACTTGCTCTTTTTCAGAGGTGCGGAGTTGATACGGGCAACAAGTTCGGAATAGGTAATTGCCAGATGCACCTGTTGTTGGATCGCAAACAGTACCCCGGCCTCAAGACGGTCACTTTTAATTGAGTGCATGGTGCAAGCCTTTTTTGACAGGCTTTTATAAGTCCCGCATTGATAATATACATAAATCCCTTTGGATGCGATCCGGGACATCGCCCGGCCACAATCGGCACATTTCAGAAAACCACTGAACAGGTAAAGCTGTTTAGCTTTTGGAGCGGTGCGGGTATCCCGTTTGAGCAGGCTCTGCACCTTTGTAAAGGTTTCCCGGTCTATGATGGCCTCGTGGGTATTCTCCACGATAAACCATTCTTCCTCCGGCACTTTTTCTTGAATGTGGATTTTATAGCTTTTCACCCGCTGGCGGCCTTGTACCATATCCCCCACATAAACACGGTTTTTTAAGATCGTGTCTATGGTGATCGTGCTCCACATAGGATTGCCCTGGGCGTTGGGGGCGTTGTACTTGAGCCCTTGCTGTTGCTTATAGGCTGTGGGACAAAGTGTCCCGTGGTCGTTCAAGTAATAGGTGATCCCCCGCTTGTTCATGCCGGACAGGAACAAAGCAAAAATGCTTTTTACCACTTCAGCGGCCTCGGGATCAACCAACAAGGCGTGTTTGTCATTCGGGTCTTTCACATAGCCATAGGGGGCATACGAGCCGATAAACTCACCGTTGCGGCGTTTCATATCAAATACCTGCCGGATTTTCTTTGAGGTCTGGTAGCAGTATTGATCGTTCATTACATTCGTGATCGGCACAATAATGTTTGATACGCTGTCCGGGTTGCGGTAACTGTCCACCCCCTCCGCCAAGCTGATAAACCGTACATTCAGCCGGACAAAAAGATTTTCAATCAAGTTCCCGGCATCGGTATAGTTACGGGAGAGGCGGGACAGGTCTTTGACAATCACGCAGTTGATCCTGCCGCTATACACATCGGCCAGGAGCCGCTGGAAATCTTCACGGTCGGTATCCGTCCCGGTTTTGCCGTCATCCACATACACATCCTGCTCGGTTCCGTCATAAAACTCGTCCAGATGGGTCTGGTGGTATTGTTCCAAAAGCCGCCTCTGGTTGATAACGCTGTTGCTTTCGTCCCGGCCACGGAGTAAATCTTCTTTGGAGAGCCGGATATATTTACCCAGCCTCCAGCGCATCGCATTGTATGAAGTAGGGGCGCTGGCGCTTATTGTCCCCCGGTTTGCTGTTCTTGCCATTTGTCCTCCTTCCCTATCACATTACATCTATATTATACCTCTGCTGGGGAGGGACAACAAGGATGCCTTTGTATGGGACACTTTGTCTCGAAGTTGCAGAGGGGCCACAACCGAAGTTACAGCCCGCTTTTTTGCCGGAGAAAAAATGTGGTGAGCAGTTCCTGGAGGGAGGGCCCCTCGTCCGCAAACTCCAGCTTAATCACCATATCGCCCAAACGGAAACAATACGGATTTTTGAAATGCTCCAACATACGCTGGGCCCGGGTTTCCTTGGGGAGCATCGGATCGAAAGTAAAACCGCTTGCGTCTGCAAGGGTTTCCTTATCTACTGCGCCGATGTCAACGCTTTTCATTTGTTCAATTTCCTGTGCAGTTAATCTCACGGTAAAACCTCCTTATCCAAAACAGAGTTAAAACGCCTCCCGCTCACAGTGGGGAAACGCAAGAGGACGGCACCAGCAACGGTGCCGCCCTCTTGCCTCACTCCATCTCGGGACATTTTGTCTCGAAGTCAATAGGGGCTTTTCTGATAATGGGCCTCGGCCTCATCCAAAGATACAAAATCGAACAGCTCATAGAGCTCGGCCATGATACGGCGGATGTCCTGGTCGGCAAAGCCGCAGTTTTCCATCGCCATAATTACATAGCCACGGCAAGTGCCGTTGCTCCACGGTTCAGATAACAGGGCCGCCAATTCTGCGGGATCGTAACTCATAGACTGTACCTCGCTTTCCTAAAATTGAGGGAACGCCGCCCTCATTTTCTTGACCTGTCCAAAGACAACTTTATTCGGGGCGGCGCTCCCACGCAGGCAAGAGGGCGGCCCGGAGGGACAGGCGGCCAGCCTGTCCAGCGACGGATCGTGGCCCTGGGTTAGCCCGTCCCATTTGCGGCGCTGGTGTTGTTCGCTCGTTCCTCCGTGGAGGAAGTCACAGCGCACCCGCCGCCCGGCTCCCCGTATGTTGCTCGGGGCCGCTCCTGTTGTTCTGCGGAGAAAGAAAACCTCCTCTCATAAACCGAGACATTTTTTCACCATTTCCAAGTAGGCAAAATGAAAAAATCAAAATATTTTTTTCATGCGCTCAAGGCCCCGTTTGATGGACTGCCGAACAGACTCCTCATGTACGCCCTCGGCCTCGGCAATTTCCTTGACGCTCTTTCCGAGAATGATGTGGGCGTCGATCCTCCGGCCCTGGATCTCCGGCAGAGAATTGAGGGCGTTCCACAGACGGCAGAACAGCTCCATCCGCTCCAAGAGCTCCTGGGGCGTGGGCTCGTGCAGGCAGGCAGAATATTCAATCCCGTCCTCACAATCCAGAGAATACTGCGCCTTGTGCCGGGAGAGCCGCCGCTGGTAGGCCATCTCGTGACGACCATCGGCCAGAAACACCTCGGCCACCTCGTCAGAAACCTCGATAAACTGATCCTGTGTGTACCAATAATAAAAATCTTTCAGATTGATTGTAGTCATAATTAAACCTCCGTTTCGGTGTTGGGTGAATGAGTGACCGAAACGGGGGCGGCGGGGAGCGGCATCCCGGGGAGCTACACCGCACCTCGGGACACTTTGTCTCGAAGTACGGATAACAAAAAACGCCCGCATGACACAAAGCCATGCGGACGCACGAAGTAATATATTCATTTATATACTGCCAAATTGCATATTTACCACCAGACTGATCCTGCGGGGCGGGTGGGCTTTTTTTGACAAGTTAGGGGGATGGAAAATGAGCGAGAGCACAGCGACACCTCCAAAGGGGGCCGCCGTACTCCGTTAGACTATATACTCATAAAGAAACGGCGGCTTGATAAAACTCAAAACCGCCGTTTTCTTTGAAACATAAGCCAATCAACAACGGTTTTGTTGTGATGGCTCTGCGTCTGTGCGTCTGGCTCTTTTCAATATTTACTTAAATTGATCGACATGGCCCGATTGGATTGCCGCAAGATTACGAGCAATTTTTTCTTCCGGCCAGTCCCACCATCGTTCTGTCAGCAACGCCGAAATAGTTTCATCGGAAAAGCGTTTTCGGATAGGTTTAGCTGGAACACCGCCCACAATGGTATAAGGCGGGACATCTTTTGTTACAACAGCTCTGGTGCCAATAATAGCACCGTCCCCTATGGTAACTCCAGCGAAGATTGCGGCCTCATATCCAATCCAAACATCATTTCCAACAACAATATCCCCGTTGTTGTCCCATGCCTCGGTTATTTGGCTAACATCAAGTCCCCATTCCTCAAAGAAAATGGGAAACGGATAAGTCGCAAGTGAAGTCATGCTATGGTTGGCGCTATTGAACAAGAAACGAGCGCCACAGGCGATAGAGCAAAACTTACCGATAATCAGCCTGTCATGGTTAATAGGATAATGGTAAAGAACATTATTCTTTTGAAAATCAACAGGATCATTTACAAAGTCGTTATACATGGTGTAGTCGCCCACAATGATGCTGGGATCGATAATAACATTTTTCAAATATACGGTTTCCCGATCTTTTGACCGGGGATAAATTTTTTGCTTGTCCATCATGAATTGCTATCCTCCTCAGAAATCAAGTTACTCATACGAATAACAGATAGGTTTGTTTTCTTGACATTCACTAAAGTCTCCTGCTTGCATTTCGGGCAATACAGAGGAAAATTGATGAGCTCTGTATCTTGACGCACTTTAAGTCTGGTCTTATTTCTACATATAGGACATAGAAGCCATACCATTCGATTCATTAAAGACTTCCCTCCTTGTGGTTTGATTGAATAAGCGTTTTGTGTTCCCATTTTCTACTCATGAAATAGAGTAAGCCTACAATAGCAGGCAAGACTGGCGAAAGCGCCTGGCCGTAATAAATGCCAGAAAACCCCATATTAAGTGCAAAAGCCAAGAGCCAACTCACAGGCAAACGCATAATAACTGCGTCCAGTAAAGCGTTAATCATAGCGATATTTGCCGCACCGACACCAATAGCAAAGGAATCCAAAGTGTACATAGCGGCATAAATCAAGCTATTTATACTGCAACAGACACGCAGATAGTAAACTCCATCGTTTATTACTTCCGGGCTGGTACTACCGAAAAGTAAAATCAATGGTTCTGCAAAAAGCTGTACGCAAATTACGACAACGAGCGTTACGGCAACATTCATCACTAAACTGATTTTTACTACCTTTCGAGTGCGCTCAATTTGTCCAGCCCCCATACATTGGCCGACCATCGCTGTTACTGCCTGTCCAATAGCCCAGCAGGGCATACCAGCAAAGGTGTTAATTTGCAAACCTACATTTGATGCAGCAGACACGGCAGTACCAAACTGATTGAGCATTCCCGCCACAAGCAGATAGGCAGTATTGACTACGACCATCTGGATCGCTGTGGGCAGGCCGACTTTCACGATGGCGGCCAGCTTATCCCATTGAAGCGTAAACTTTCTATGATTTCCCATAGAGAAAAATATCTTGTGCCGCTTCAAATAGAATAGAGAAATCACAAAGGAAATTCCTTGTGCGGTAATCGTTGCATAAGCCGCCCCTGCCGTTCCCATTCCTAAAGGGCCCACCAAGATAATGTCTAAAACAATATTGATGACGGTAGCAATTCCCACAAAATAGAGTGGAGATTTAGAATCCCCCAACCCCTTGAGCACAGAGCAGACAGCATTATACCCAAAGACGAACACAGTCCCACAGCAAATGATTTTCATATAGTCGCAGGCATCTTGATATGCGTCTGCTGGAACATTTAACATCTTGAATAACGGCTGGTAGGTTACCAAACTCACAATAGTCACAAGTAAAGAAGATACCAGCGAGAGCAAGGCCAGCATTTGAAAGGACTCCGCCTGCCCCTTTTTATCGTCTGCCCCTTTATATTGAGCAATCAACACGGCTCCGCCCATCGTCATACCAATACAAATTGAAGTGATGATATAGTACAATTTAGAAGCGTTTCCAATGGCCGCAAGGCCCGTATCACCAACAATCTGGCCGATTACAAGCATATCTACTACATTATAGAAAGATTGCAGTATATTTGCTAAAAGCAACGGGAAAGCAAAAACGGCCAGCTTTTTTGGTACACTCCCGGTCAACAAACTATGTTCTTCAGTCATATTTATTTCCTCCCAAAAAAGAAAGGTAGTGTCAAATCTACCACTATATTTTTTGTTGCAAACCTTATAATTCCAAGGATTACACCACTTTTTCAAGAAAAAAAGCAATGACCTCCCTTTTTTGTGTCAATACTATTACTAACCCACAAACACTGAAAGGAAAATCATTGCTTATGGATATTATTACCTATTTACTCTCTCTCATTCAATCTCTTTACCAGCAAAACTGCTGGTTGATCAACTTTATCTGCAGATACATCCCTCTGAAACAGTGGGCCTTTGATGATTCCCATTCTCCAAAATACCAGAAGTTCAAGATTGATGAACTCCCTCTTATCACCGACTTCCGCCAGGACTGGACTTATAAAGAATTAATCCCTTACTTTGAAAAACGTTATGGTAAAAAGATCCGCCCTGTCAGCCGCCGGTCAGAATGCGATATCCCGGATGAATGCACCTGCCCCCGCTGTAATGCGCCGAAACCTTTCCTTTACAAAAATAATGGTTCCAAAGGGCAGCTTCTCTGCAAGGTCTGCAGCGCAAGGTTCTCACCCCATGAAAGCCGCTTCTCCTCTGTAAAACTACGCTGCCCGCACTGCGGCAATGCCCTGGTTCCCAAGAAAGAACGCAAACACTTTATCATCCATAAGTGCGTCAATCCCAAATGCCCTTATTATCTCTACAACCTCAAAAAAGTGGATAAAGAAGACCTCCGAGAGGATTACGGCAAAAACAAATATAAACTCCACTATATCTACCGTGAGTTCACGATGGATTTTTTCAGCATGGATCTAAATACCCTTCCTAAAAATGCCTCATCCCTGAAATTTAGCAAACATAATGCCCACGTAATGTCCCTGTGTCTGACCCTCCATGTCAACCTCGGCCTCTCTCTGCGAAAAACCTCGCAGGCCCTGAAAGACCTGTACAACATCAACATTTCCCACCAGCAGATCGCCAACTACTGCAAGACTGCCGCTGTCTGCATTAAGCCCTTTGTTGACCAATACCCTTACGAAAAAGGGGATGTATTTACTGCCGATGAAACTTATATAAAAATCCGTGGTATCAAAACCTATGTCTGGCTTATTATGAACGCTGCGTCCCGATCCATCATCGGCTATCAGGTATCGGATAACCGTGGTGTCGGTCCCTGTATCCTCGCCATGCGTATGGCTTTCCGGGGACTGACAAAGCTGCCGGAAAACTTCAAGTTCATTGCCGACGGTTACAGCGCCTACCCACTCGCCGCAATGGAATTTGTAAAAAAGTTGGGGAAAGATTTTACCTTCAAAATCACCCAGGTGATTGGGCTTACCAACGACGATGCCGTTTCTACAGAACATCGTCCGTTCAAACAGATGATTGAACGCCTCAACCGCACCTATAAGGCCTCTTACCGTCACACAAACGGCTTTGACAACATCGACGGTGCTAATTACGATCTTGCCCTCTGGGTCGCATACTATAACTTTCTCCGTCCGCATAAACACAAGAAATACAAAGTACTCAACGAAGTAGAAATGCTACAGAGTGCCGACAACATGCCGGGTAAATGGCAGCTTCTCATCTTCCTCGGTCAGCAGACTATCCTGAACATGCAGAAAAATGGAAACCCTGCATCGGAGCGGAGCTGTTGTCAATAGAACCGTGGAATACCGGAGCAGACGGTAGCGCCGTCTGTGAGGATATGCCGCGAAAGTCTATTGACATAAGGCTCACGGATTATCCTGTTTAGCAGAAAAGGGGCAACTGCGCCCTTTTCCTGCCTTCCGGCGAGGACGGGTTCGGGCAGAGCCCGAAAATGGGTCAAGGGACTGGTCCCTTGTGGGTTCTTAGGGCAACGCCCTAAGCCCTCGGAGAGCTTTTCGGAATCAATATCTGCAGTTTTCAAGGTTCATTTGAGCCTATTTTTTTCAGCTCATTTTTTCATAGATTACTTGACACTACCCTCCTACATTTAATCGTCTACTTACTCAGACAGATTACATTCCACGACATCTTGTCTAAGACAGCTTTAACACAGCCATTTTCGCATCTCGCATTTCCATTCTCAGCAGGCTTAACTGCATCCGGAGTATCTTCTGTATTGGTGGCCTTCGGATCGTCCGCCGTTAATACAATATGCTTCTTAACACTGTATCCTTCAAAGCCGCGCAGCTCCAGGCTCATCTCTAGCTGCTCCTCAAGGCTTCTGTTGATTGCAAAAACTGTAATATGATCCTGCGCGTCTACAACCGCCTGTGCATCTAAGTACGGCACATCTTTATAATCTTTACTGTCATAGACATCCGAATCAACCTTCGTAAGAAGAGCCGTACCTCTCCCATACTGCGTATAGTGCAGAAAAGCATAATACGGCGGGAGGACCCAGCATCCTCCTTGATTCCTGGTCCGTATGTGTGAAATACAATTCACCAGCTCTGAGACACACGCAATCTTAACACTGTCTGCATGTCTGAGAACGGATAATAACATACCGCCCAGAGCAAGCGCATCCTCCGCCGTATACGTGTCTTCCAAAAGCGGCGGCGCAACACGCCACTTCTTCTCAAACCGCTCTTCACGGGCTATCGAATGCCATGTATTAAATTCATCAAAAGAAATATATACCTCATGTTCGCTTCGCTTCTTCGCTTTCACAAATTCAATTGCTGCAGCAACATTATCCAGATACCGGTCTGTAACCATGGGTTTAGCCAGATAGTTGGCGCTATCGTTCTCCATATTGCCAATATAATGATGTACAGACAAGTAATCTATAAAATCATAAGATTCCTCTAATGCTTCTACATCGAACGCCGGGAACGTATCCTGCCCCGGTGAAGAAGATCCTGCAAGCACTGTTTTGATCTCGCTGTCAATCAATTTCATTCCTTTGGCAGCTTCCTTTGCCAACAATCCATATTCCCTGCCGGGCTTCTGTCCTACCTGCCAGATTCCATCAATTTCATTAGACAGACACCAGTACTTATAATTCAACGGCTTCTCAAACCCATTCTTTTTTCTCATCTCAGACCAATACGTACCGCCCTCAAAATTACAATACTCCACACAATCCATGGCCTCCAGCACACCCCTGGTTGCAAGATTGACTGTCATCATAACGTCAGAACCATTCTTATCCGACCACTTTGCGAATTCATCCAGGCCGAATTCATTCGTCTCAATACACTGCCAGGCAACCTCAACCCTTCTGGGACGTTCTTTTTTGGGGCCGATTCCATCTTCCCATCTGTAGGTCGAAGTAAAATTACCTCCTGGGAACCGGTTCAGTGTAAGATTCAACGGCTTAATGTACTCCATAACATCCTGCCTGAACCCGTCTTCATCCGCGCTTTCATGCCCCGGCTCATAGATGCCTCCATAGATACATCTTCCCAAAGGCTCCACAAAGGAGCTGAATACCTTCTCATCAATCTCAGCAATCGTAAAATCCTTATCAATAATTACCTTCGCCTTTTTCATCTTAAAATTCCCCGCCTTAATTTTCTTCTGTAAGCTTCATCAAGTGAACAGTTGCTTCATCTACAAAGAGATGATCTATGTATCCCTTTTTCAGAACACTGCGCAGAATCATTGCTTTGGATACATCGTAAACCACGCAGATTTTGTTGGGTATCTTCTTGAGATCCTGGAGGGATATGGATATTGTCCTGTCATCATACGCCATATCACACACTTCTCCCTCTTTATCCAGAAAATGTGTACAAAAATCTCCAGCCAACCCATTTTTTCTCAGCTTTTTCAAATCATTTTTATCTATAAATCCATTCCGGAACATTGCGTTGTCTTCTCCTAGGTCGCCCACCGTAAAGACTGCAATGTCCACTTTCTCCCACATATTCAGAAGTCCGGCAACTACTGAATCAGAATATATGGATTCCTTTATCTTATTGTTCTCCACAAGTACCGGCAGCGGAATCACATATGGTGTACCATTGAATGCCTGCGCAAAATTCGTAGAGATCTCCGACACATAGATATTCTTCTCAATATTACCCATACCGCCTGACAGGGGGATCACTCTTATGTTCTTATACTCTCTCTCCACCTCAATCTCTTTGGATATACGATACAAAGTATTTCCCCATGTAAAAGCAATGGTCGCTCCATCCGAAACTAATTCACCAAACAACTGACTAACCGTCTCCGCCATCGCTTTTATCATCTTATCTTTATCCAGAAAATTTTGGTTCTTAAAAACTTTAACATTCTTTAAGCCATATTTCTCTTTCAGCCAATATTCCATATGCCCGTCATCCATGGAATACTCCCTCACCTTTATCTCCACAATGCCTTCCCTTCGAGCCGCATCCAGAAGCTGACATACATAGGCGCGGGATAAATTAATAATCTCAGCAATTTTCTTCTGGCTATACCCATAATAGTAATACATTTTCGAAACTTCCACTAACAACCTTTCCTTACCTTCCATAATTGGGCTACCTTCCTTTTCTTTCGCATTCAGGCACGCTGGCATAGAGATCCGTTGTTCAAAAGTTCCAGATATTACCAGGGCCTTATCTTATCATTATAATCCATAAGCACCCTGTTATGGTAGTCATATTGATGCCGGGTTATCAGTCTTTTTATCTGTTTTGCCGAATCAGACGGCTTAAGAGGCGCTTCCTGCCCTCCCATCTTCGTCTGCATCCATCCAGGATGTACTGCCAGAACTCTTATCTTATCCTTTTCCAGGTATCTTTGAAGTATGATACTCTGTATATTCAATGCCGCTTTTGACATACAGTAATCATAACGGATGATATAGTCTGCATGTGCCTGCATACTTCCTGCTTCCGATGATATATTAACGATTACCCCTGCGTCTGAAGCTTTCACAAGTCTCAGCAACATCTTTGTAACTCGGAGGGGACCCAAAGCATTCGTATTAAAAACCTCCAACGCTTCACTCACTTCAAAGTCTTCCAATTGTCTTTCACTGTTCTGCGGGAGAATACCCGCGCAATGAATCAAAATATCAATGTGACTGATCTTCCTGCAAAGCTTCTCTGCATTCTCACTGACCGAGCTATCACTGGCAATATCCATTACCCCAAAAGAAAATCTTTCATTTTGCAGGCAACTGCAAATATCTCCCTCGTCTATGTCAAATCCAAATACCTGACAGCCTTCGTCAAGGTATTCTTTGGCAAGGCAGCTGCCAAGCCCCCCTGTAACACCTACAATCACTATATTTTTCATTCTCTTATCCCTTAACCGCTCCTGCCATCATGCCCTTTTCAAGTTTCTCCTGGAAAATAATATACAATATTATCATAGGCAATGCCGTTAACACCAGAATGGTCATGATCATAGGAATATTGACCCCATACTGCCCCTGATATTCCCAAACCGCCAAAGGCAGCGTTCTCTTGGACACAGACGACGTAAGAACCAATGCGTATACGAATTCATTCCACATATTGATGCCGTTATAGATTGCAAGCGTTGCCAACCCTGGTTTTGACAGCGGAAGAATAATCTTCAGAAATATCTTGACCTTTCCGGCTCCGTCGATTTCAGCAGACTCTTCTAATTCTTTGGGTATTCCTTTCATGAACCCAGTCAATATGAATACAGAAACCGGCAGATTGAATGCCACATATGGACCGATCAACGCCATTGGAGAATCATAGAGTCCCATCTGCTTTGTAAAGAGAAATACCGGGATCAATGTGGCATGAATAGGAATCGCCATACATGCAATCACAATATTGAATATCAGATTCCCCCATCGGAAATTGAGTCTCGCGAATACGTAAGAAGCCATGACCGCACAGGTAAGTATCAATATCAGTCCTACTACACAAACGACAATACTGTTCTTAAAATAGTTAAAATAATTCCCTGTAAGAATCTCAATATAGTTACTGAGCATCAGCACTTTCGGAAGCTTAAAGACAGATCCCGAGAACAATTCCTGCTGATCCTTAAGAGAAGTAATCACCATATACACAAACGGCACCACCGTTATCAACACCCAAAACAGTATAAACAATTTTGAAATAATTCTTAAAGGAGTGATCTTCTTACTTCTTACCATCTTCTAATCCTCTCCCTTCCAGTACATGGTCTTAAAAGTCATCAAAGAAATAACCGTTATGATGATGAACATTGCCGAAGCAATCGCTGAACCATAACCCATCTTCATGCTCGTGAATGCATTCTTATACATATAAGTGGCCATCAGCTCCGTTTTGCCGGAAGGTCCGCCTTCTGTCATAACATATATGAGATCGAAATACTTTAATGAACCTACCATACACATGATTACAGCACTCTTTATCGTATCAGACATCATAGGAATCGCTACTTTGAATATATATTGTGTTCTGGTAGAGCCGTCTATGACAGCCGCCTCATAAATATCTGTTGAAATCGTAGTGATCCCGGCATAATAATATAACATATAGAACGGTACGTACTGCCATGAAATAACCAAGATCACCGCCGCAAGCGCTGTTGAACCCGACGACAAAAGATTGAAAGGCTTGTCCATGAATAGCCGCATTATAACACCCGCAAGCCCATATTTAACCTCAAATAACTGGCGGAACAAGAATCCGATCGCTACAGAACTCATAAGCAGAGGCAAAAAGTACGCCGCTTTTATCAGTTTCGCACCATGTAACAATCCGTCGATCAAAAACGCCAGAAGCATCGCTATCGGCATCTGTATTACAATACAACTGATTACCATAATCACATTATTTTTTACTGCATTCCAGAATTTTGTATCATGAAGTAATACTTTCCAATTCTCCAGGCCTATAAAAGTCCCCTCAGCCGTTACTCCGTTCCAATCAAGAGTGCTGATATCAAACGTAAAGATGACCGAACGGAAAATAAATAAAACCAAAAAGAAACAGGTTGGCAGTAAAAACGCAATAGAAACTCTATTGACAGCACGCCTTCTTCTTGAAGCTAAGTCTTGTCGTTTCATATGCTTCCCCCCATTTTAATGATTGGGCCGCCGGGAAATACTGTATTGAAAACCATTTCCCGGCAGTCCCATGGTTAAATACTACTTCAAATCTGCAATCGTATCATCCATCATCTTACCGTACTCTTCCGGGGTGATCGAACCATCCAAAAGCTGCTGCAATGCATCCTTATGAACCTCTGCCTGTTCATTCGGGAGATACTGATCCAGCCATAACTGCATATGCTCGGCAGACTGCGCCGCATCACTGATCGCAATGCTAAGATCATCCGTCAGTTCTATATCCTTTAACGGCGGGATCTTTCCTTCTGCAATTCTTTCCTCTACCGCAGTATCATCCAAAAGATATTTGATTGCTTCAAATGCCATCTCCGGTTCCTTAGATGACTTTGCTACAGAATAAAAGTTATCTCCGATTGTGCCGATATAGTCTGCCGCGCTTCCTTTTCCATTCGTGTCAGCCGGGAACTGAATGATACCAATCTTATCAATGTAGTCCGGTGCTTCGCCCTGTGCCGTAAAGAGGAACCATCCGCCCATAATATACATTCCTGCCTCATCATTGTATAACAAGTTCCGATCCTGTCCGGAATCATAATCTAATGCATTGAAATCATCCCCGAAGTATCCTTTTTCTGCCCATTCCTGGAACTTCTGTGCTGCTTTAATATAGTCGTCTTCTGTAAAACTCTTCTCTCCGTTATACCCGTCTTCAAAGGCCTGCGCGCCTGCAATTCTGTCTAATATGTATCCATAGATAATGGATCCGGTCCATTTGGTCTTATTCGCCAACGCTATCGGAATCACATCTTTCTCCAACAATGCATCGCAAACCTGTTCAAACTCATCAAGAGTTGTCGGCGGATTAAGATCGTATTCTTTAAACATCTCTTTGTTATAATACAAAAGTGCCGGGGATACATTCTCTACCGGAACCGCCCATATCTTATCCTGATAAGTCGCCTGAGCTATAGATGCATCCAAAAACTGATCCTTGTAATTATCTGCGTTCATTAAATCTGTCAAATCATAGAGCGCATCTGCATCTACATACGATGTCATCGGGCCGCCGGTCCAATGGATAAAAATATCCGGAAGTTCACCTGCTGCCATAGCCGTTACCAGCTTCGTCTTATAAGCGTCATTCGCCATGGCAACTATGTCCACTTTGTAACCCGGATTCGCTTCTTCAAACCGCTTCATCGAATCCTCAATTGTCTTCGCTACAGTATCCTGCGTCTGGATATGCCACATAGTGATCACTTTCTCATCTCCTGTAGACGTATTATCCTGTGCCGAATCATCCGAACTGCCGGACGTCTTTGTATTCACACTACAGCCTGCCATTCCAACACCTAGAGCAGCTATCATTGCAAATACGGTTGCCATCTTGGAAACTTTTCTCATCATTCTTTGACCTCCCTTTGCCTATCAATTACTGATAGTGAATTAATTTTGTGAATTATAGTGAATTAGTTTACATCTAAAATATAGCATAATTCACTATGGTAATCTATTCACTTTTTCTACAAAATTCGACTTCAGAATTTGTATATATGTTATAAATACCATGGATTATTACAAAAAAATTAGCATATTTTTACCAACAATTTCCTGGCGCAAAAAAAGCCGGGAACCTAAAAAGATTCCCGGCTTCCTTTGCCTAAGAGAAAAAACAAAGCTTCTTACTTCTCCTCAATCGCCATGATCATATCCACCCTGGTCTGATGCCTTCCGCCTTCAAACTCCGCGTCAAGCCACGCCTTCACGATCTCCTTGGCTGTCTCGATCCCTATGATCCTCGCACCAAACGCAAGAACATTCGCATTATTATGCTGCCTCGACAGTCTTGCCGTACACGGCTCCGAACACACCGCCGCCCTGATTCCCTTCACCTTGTTGGCTGCAAGGGAGATCCCAACACCTGTCCCGCAGATCAAGATCCCCAGATCCACGTCTTTTGCCGCAACTGCCCTTGCAACCTTCTCCCCGTATTCCGCGTAACAGCAGCTTGTCTCGCTGTCTGTTCCGAAGTCTGCAACTTCATATCCCAATTCTTCAAGATATGCTGCAATCTCATTCTTCATCACAACTGCTGCATGATCATTTCCGATTCCAATCTTCATTTATACATTTCCTCTCTTCCATTCATCTTATTTTTATATTATAATATGATACAAGCGTCAAAAGGTCAAGTGTTTCATGCAGGCATGAAACACTTGACCTGGGGACGCGCAAAACACCGAAAAGCAGCCATTTTTAAGGAGAAAATATGATAAAATTAATCGCAAGCGATCTGGACGGCACATTATTGAAAAACGGCGCCCAGAAGCTTAATCCCAAGATATATGATATTATCAGGAAACTAAAGGAGCATGGGGTACGCTTCGCGGCGGCAAGCGGAAGGCAGCACTATAACCTCAAGCTTCTCTTCGCACCCGTCAAGGATGATATCTTCTACATAGCGGAGAATGGTTCCCTGTGTATCTGCAATAACCAGGTTATTTCCAGAGGGCTGATCGACAGGGATCTGGGCCTTCGCATCTTCCGGGCCGTCCGGGAACGCGGCGGATGCCATTGCCTCCTGTCCTGCGAATCCGCATGCTATACGGATTCCAAGGATCCGGCATTCATCCGGCACATACAGGAGGTCCTGCACTACGACTTAAGAACCGTAGACGATCTGGCTGATGTCACAGAACCTTTTCTGAAGGTCGCTATCTGTGATTTTGCCGGCACGGATGATATAGAAGCATATTTCCAGGAATTATTCCGCGATGAGATCAAGGTCGTTACGTCTGGTTTGATCTGGATTGACTTTATCGCGCCGAACGCCAATAAGGGAACTGCTCTTGCGGACCTTGCAGCCCACCTTGGAATCAGGCCCGAGGAATGCATGGCATTCGGTGACCAGTATAACGATGTAGAGATGCTCCAGTTTGCCGGATGCAGCTACGCTATGTCCGACGGAGCGCCCGGTATTAAGGAATATGCAGTTCATACCACGGATTCTGTAGAAGATGTCTTGGAAGATTTTCTTAAGAAGCTTGGAGGGATCATTTCATGAAGAAGTTAATATTATTTTTCCTGAAGCCGCTGTCATTTCTGCCTGCCATATGTATGATGTATGTGATCTACAGCTTCTCGGCGCAATCCGGCGAGGCTTCCGGAAGCTTGAGCTATACCGTAAGCTATAAGATTGTTGAGATCGGGAACGATACTTTTGACGTTGGGATATCGGATGATCAGCTTGGTTATTATGCCAAACGGATTGAATATCCCGTCCGGAAGCTTGCCCACATGACAGAGTATTTCTGTCTGGCGATCGCCGTTTCATTCCCGTTCTATGTATATGGGCTGCGGGGATTCCCTTTGATGCTGGTCGCCGGACTGATCTGCGTAGGCTTTGCCGCCGGAGACGAGTACCACCAATCCTTCGTCGACGGGCGCGGTCCTTCCAAGAAGGACGTTATGATCGACAGTATCGGTGCATTTTTCGGTATTATAACCGTCCGGGTCATCTGTTGGACCTTCCTGGCTCCCTTCCGAGTCGCACAGCGCATGGAAGAACGGGCGCGAAGGAAGGAGATGGCCCGCCGGCAGGCGGAAGAGCGGGAACGCGATCGGCGGGAACTCGCCCGCTTCAGGGCCGCCGAACGCCGGAGGGCTGAAGCAAGGCATTTCGCCGAAGAACGCCGCCGCACCGAACTCTATTCCGCCGAAGAACGCCGGTCCGATTCAAAACGCTCCGCCCCCAAACGCCGCAAAAGTACCGAACACGACAATCCAGCACGGCAGGCTTCAAAATCAAAGCCTGCACAGACGGGGCCTGCGCGCTCAGAACAAATACCCGCACGCCGCAAGCCCTCACAATCCAGATCCGCCAACGCCCGCCCCATAAAACGAGTATCCGCCCAAACAAAACCATAATTAAGATCTCAGTCACACAACAACTGCCAAATGTACACATAAACATTCTCGCCCGACTCGTTACACGGCACAAAAAATACAACCTCCCGCCTGTACGGCTGGAAATCCATTTCCAGTGTACAGGCAGTTCGGAGCTGTCCTTCCTCTAAGCAGACGTTCTAGGGCGTCTTTAGCAGAAACGAAATCCACGCCTTACGAAGACTTAGGCATGAGGGCTCTCCCGAATGTCTTAGTCGCAGTTAGGCGTTAGTTCGTTGGCGCGTTGCCCGGTCTGTGTGAGGAAGGACAGCTCCGAACTGCCGTCACCTTCGAACAATCATTCCAACCGCACAAGCCCACACACTTTAATCCTTCTCATACCCATTCTTCCGATACATCACCAGGAACACCAGCACACTTATGATCAATTCCCCAAACAGCACTGCAATATCCAGCGCTTCCATCTTATACTCTGCCCCATTGGCGAAGCAATCCGTCATCTGCGTCACCACTCCCGTGAACAGAAACCCGGATATCCTGCGAAGTCCTTCCGACAGATTCCCCAATATAGGCACCATCATAAATACCATCATCAGCGGATACCCGATCAGATTAGCGTTCATCTGGGTACTGGCACAGATTCCCACGATCATACCGATCACGCAGCTTATCAGCGAAGCGATCACGCTCACCAGGAAAAATACCGGAACCGACACCTGCCCCATCTCAATCCCGCTGACCCACAATATGGCAAAATTGATCACCACTGTAAGAACGAACGGATACAGAATACTTCCGATAAAATACTGCATTCCCGTGACAGAGGAAGTCATCAGTACACGTAAGGTGTGCTTCTCCTTTTCTTCTGCAATTGCTGTCCCCACCATCAGGAAACCATTTATGCAGATATTCATGGTGACGCCAAGGTTCAGGAGCATCGCCATCATGATAGGTATCAGCTCTCCGTTCGGACCAAAATTGCTGTATAGAATCTTGAATCCCCAAACCATGCCGATCACCATGAACGGTCCTATCACGACTGCTGTATTCTGGCTCATACAGAGCCATTTGATCTGCGCTACCGCTGCCAGCTTATTCATATTTCCCATATTATTTCCACTCCTTCCTACCATGCATTCAATGTCTTTCCCGTTACCTGCAGAAATACACTTTCCAACGTCGGTTCGCATGAATGTATACACTGTACCTGATCCTTCTCCATCCATTCCGCAATCTTTCTGATATTCTCAGGTGACTGCTCCAATATGATCTCTTTTCTGTCATCCAGAAGAATCTGATATCTCTTATCATGATTGTACTTCAGGCAAAGTTCCTGTGGCGATCCGAATTCTACGATTTCCCCCTGATATAGAAGCGCAACATTGTCGCACAGCTTCGTTGCTTCTTCCATATTATGGGTCGTCAGGAATATTGCCATCCCTTCCTTCTTGAGATCCAACAGCATCTTGTGGATCTCAACCGCCGTCGTCGGGTCCAGGCCGCTTGTAGGCTCATCCAGGAACAGGATCCTCGGCTTATGAAGGACTGCCCTGGCAAGAACCAAACGCTGCTTCTGCCCCTTCGACAGCTTACCTGCCTGCTTCTTACTATGTTCAGACAGATCGACCTGTCTTAAGACTTCCTCCACTCTTGTCCGCGGCACGCGCCAGATCTTCGCAAACATATTCAGGTTCTGCCCTACCGTCATCTTCTCATAGATACCGCTGTCATCAGACACCACACCGATCCTCTCATAGATCGAAGCATCAATATTGGCTGAATCTGTCCCCAGGATCCTCGCCTCCCCGGAGGTCTGCCGAAGCTGTCCTGTGATGATCTTGATCGTTGTGGTCTTACCGGCTCCTGACGGTCCCAGGAACCCAAGGATCTCTCCCGGATGCAGCTCCATGTTAATATCCTTAAGCGCCAGCTCCGTCTTATAGCGCTTGGAAATATGCGACAATTGAAGTAATACGTTTTGTTCCATATGCTAAATCTCCTATTTTCCTTCTCTTAAAATCCTGGCTCCCTCTCATATCCTCTCAAGCAGAGCCCCCTTCATATTCCTCGAAAAGATACACTTCTCCCCATTTTTCATCCGGATCTCCCTGCCCTTAAGATCAAGCTCCGCAATCTGGTCCACATTCACAAGATACGCCCTGTGGACCCTCATGAACCTCTCCCCAAGCTTCTCCTCCAATTCCTGCATACTCCCGATAAAATCAATTCTGTCATGGAGTCCGTGCAGTTCGATCCGATGCGTCCGCCCCGAGGTCTCGAAGAAAATGATCTCATCCACCGGTATATGCTTGACGACATCCATAACCTTCACAGAGAAATATTCCCGCTCTTCTCCCTTTTCCTCACGCATCCGCTCCGTGATCACTTTGAGGCAGCGGCGGATTCCCTCCTGCATCTTCCGGACATTACCCTTTACAATATAATCCAACGCTTCCAGATGATACCTGAAAGTCTCGAACGCAAGATCCTGAAAAGCCGTCACATAGATCAGGAATCCCCGCGAATCCAGCTTCCGGATCTCCTTGCCAAGCCCGAAGCCGTCCATAGACTCCCCCCTCAGCTCAATATCCAGGAAATAGATCCCGCGTCCGGGAGATTCCTTCACCGCTTCAACGATATCCTCTGGATGTCCGCTGCACATAACGATCTCCATGTCATATCCCTCGATCAGTATTAATTTCTCCAAATACTCCCTCTGCGCAGCACGTATCTCAGGCTCATCTTCACATATATATACCGGAAGCATAGGTATATCCCTCCCTTTTTCACTCAATCAATGGCTGCACCGGCCGGTGTAAACCAACGGCCTCTTCCCCTGCCGATCTCTTCCCGCAGTACTCCTTTGCGAAGATAAATACCCCAAAGAGCACCCCGTTCACCAGAAGCGCAAGCGGGATATCACTCCAGGATACCGTCTGGTTCGACAGCACCTCCACGGACATATCCCCGGAGATCACCAGTATCAGATTATTATTCAAGAAATGCATGACCACGGGCACCCATATGTTCTCCGTCTTCATGTAAGCAAATCCCATGAAGATGCCCAGCGACACACAGGTGATCACCTGGCTGACTGTCATTGGCAGGCCATCCTTGGGAGACACATAGTAGAAGAAATCAAGCGGAAGATGCCACAATCCCCACACGATCCCTAAGACCACCACGCCTTTTCTAAGGCCGAACTTCTTCTGAAGGATCGGCTGCAGATAATATCTCCATCCGTACTCTTCCCCGAAGAATGCAATATAAGCAAGCAGGAAGTTCACAGGCATAAATCCCATGTACATCCATGACTGCAGATTCTTCATGATCGCCCCAAAGGAAGCCAGTTCACCCACAGATGCATAGGAGATTGCCGCACGCAGGAAATACAACGCCATAAACAGAAGAATACAGGCTGCCGACGCCTTCCAGTTCTTCCCCCGCAGCCCATAAGCCGCCCGCCTTCTCTTCCCTGCCGCGATCAGACAGATCAGACAGATAATGCTTCCTATGATCTGCAGATATTGGATGCCTAAAAGCCATACCGAGACCGTACCGCCGGGCATAGTGATTTCCGCGTCCGGTTTCAGCACCGAACATACTGTAACCACGATAGAAAGCACGGTAACCACGGTAAAACTGCGATAGAATGCCTTAGGCATATCTGCATCCTCCCGGCGTGTCAGAAGAAATGCAAGCATCACTCCCAGCGCCGGATAGAGCATCTGTGTATTGGGAAATGCACTGAGATCCAGCTTCTTCCCATAGCCATACCACATCAGGATACCCAGCAAATACGGGATCCCATAAGCAATCAATGCAAAAATTGTAAGTTGTCGTTTTTCTGTTCTTGAACCCATTATTTTTCCTCCTAAAACTAATAATAATCGACAACTATATTGTAACAATTTTTACTTTGTCCCCGCCCGATATTGCCTAAGAAGCACATTCTGGTGCCCCAGCTGTAATTTATCCCTCCTGGATCTTCAATTCCTGTATAAAATATCCGTCACGGATCGTTGTAAAAGGCATCGCCCTCTCATACTTAGCAAGAATCTTCTTATAATTGCTAAGACCGATTCCCCTGCCCTGTCCTTTAGACGAATACCCGTGATCTCCAAGCTTATGGAAATCTACCGCCGAATACAGCGTATTCTTTATCCGGAATGTCGTATAATCATTCTGGCTGCTGATCATAATATGAATCCGCCCGTCTTCCCTGCCCTTCACTTCCTCAATCGCGTTATCAAGAAGGATCCCCAGGCAGCGGCACAGGTCTGTACTGCGAAGCCTCGTCATTTCAAAAGGTCTCAGAACCTCCAGCTCCCAACGGATCTCTTCCTCCTGCATGATCTTCATTTTCTCCAGGAACAATCCCTTCACTTCCGTCACACGGATATTGGCGAGCTGGTTCATCAGCCGGATCTGGCTGCCTACCTGCAGGTCAAAATCCTCCGTCATCTCCTGGATATAACCCTGGATCGCCTCAAGGTTACCCTCTTCCGCCTGCAGGTACATCCCCGACATCATATTCTTGAAATCATGCCGGAACCGCCGTACCTCTCTTTGCAGGCTTTCCAGACTCTCGATATACGCTCCCTGCTGCTTAAGGCTTATGTTCTGCTCCTCAATCCGCCGCTGCTGCATCTCCTCACGTCCGGTATAGATGAAGATCATATATATGATCAGCAGAAATATCACCGCAGTCGCCGGATTATAACCCATATCCTTTGCACTGATCTCAACCGCCTCCTGCACGGCCTGCTGTATCACCGGATACAGCCCCAGGAATACCAACACTGTATTCTTCAGCTTCTGCTCTTCCCATTGCCCGAATAATTTCCCTGCCCTCGTCTTATACAGGAGCAGGAGCACCAGGAAGAGACAGAACGGAACCACGACCCACTCATAGAACAGATATTGCCTTCGGTCAGACATATGTTCCAGATGATAAAACTTATTAGGTGCAAATACATCTGCCAGATTCCATCCAAAGTCATACATTATATGCAGAAAAACCGACGTCGCCAGATATGTCCCCCATGATTTCTCATACATCACCCGCAGGAACAGCATCATTGCGCAGATCGTAATATAATCGAATACCGTCTCTCCTCCGTTGTGGGGCGTAGCGAACAATCCTGTTTTGAAAAAAATCGTTCCGGCGAGCGAGAGTGCGAAAATATACAGCATCCCTGCGCCAAAAATAGAATAATAATGTTTCCTGTTCTTATACGGGATATCCCCCAGAAGCAGAAGCGATGCACATAGATAGAAAATTGCTGTCATCCCCACACTCAAAATATTCGCGCACATAATCTCGAAAAATGTCATTTCACACTCCTCCAACGTAACAATTCGGACAAACTGCCCTGTTATCCTCCATCCACAGCCGGTGTGCTATCACGCCCGAATCCGGAAGGTCTTAGGGGCAAACCGGTAGACCAGCACGCATGCCGCGATACAATAAGCAGCGCAGAAGATGATGGTTCCCAGAGCAAATGCGAATGTCGGTATCCGAACCTGCATAAAGCCGCAGCAGACAAAATAAGTCGCCAGCACCACGATCCGGTAAGTTCCGCTCTTGATCTCCGTCCCTGCATTGTAAGGCTGCAGGAGATAGTAGATCGTCAGATAATGTACGGAGAAGAACATACTCATAAACAGGATCGAGACGATCAGCATCACATAGTTAAGCGGTTCGCTGGTCCCGCCCGACACATAGAGCATGGCGGCAAGCCCCGCCCCGATGACGGATGCCGGGAGAAGATTCACCTTCATGATCTCCCGAAGCCGTATCCTGAACAGCTTCAAGATACATTCCGGCCGCTTATAGAAGGAATAGGTCAGGAGACTGTGGTCGCAGTTCATGAACAGCACATTGGTAAATCCTGTCCCTCTGTTTACCCAATACATAATAAATACAAAATAAGGCAGATTGGTCATCACCAGATGATTGATCGTGCTCTTGACCTCCGGCACGAATAAGATTCCCAGAATGCATACACATACGATGCCCAGGCTGACCAGCGCGATCCTCTCCGCAGATCTCCAGAGTATCTTCCGGTGACGTTTGATAAACAACTCATTCAGATACTCGAACCCTCTACGGTTGCTGCCGGATGTATCCCCGATCTGTATCGCCTTCTCGCTTTTCTTCTTGACTGAATTCCTGGCCTGCTCTATCTGGCTCATATACTGTATCAGAAGTTGCTGATAGACCTCCCGGAATTCCCCGAAGGTCCAGATCTTGCGAACCGACAGAAGGCCAAGCAGGATCCCGCATATCAGGATCCCGGCGCTTACTGCCGCCGGAAGCACCCAGCCTATGGCCGGAAGCCCGTAAGCCGCCGCCAGGAATCCGGCGATTACAAGCCATTCTTTCACGCCCACCTCGTTCTCACTCACAGCCCGTCCCGTCCGCTCATAATCCCGCAGGGAATAGGCGACCACCGATGATTTGATACCTGCCGCCGCAAACGGAAGCAGCAGGCATTGCCACAGCATCAGCCCGCACATTTTCCCGAAGATCATACCGAAGATTGTATAACCGGCTAAGACCTTCGCCATCTCATATCCGTATGTGACCAGCGCATACTCTCTGGCATTCATCCGAAGAAGGATCAGCGCGTAGTATTTGTCCTTCGTCGGATTGAATATATAGGTGTTCAGAAGCGCCCCGATCAGAGTCAGCAGTACATAGATATGCAGAAATATCTGTCCTGTCGGCGCAGTCTCATAAAGTCCCGCTGCCAATGTGACCATCAGCAGAAAATACAGGAATTTCCCCAGGAACGCCTTGATGAACTCCCAGATCCCGGATAAGATCTCTCCAAGAAGCTTAAAGTCCGGATCCCGGTATAATTCCTGCGGGAGCAGCCGCTTAATCAGGGGAATCTGTTTCAGAGAATACAGGATCGTGTTGACACGGTATGTATTCCTAAGGGAAAATGCTATCTTAAATGTTTTGTTCATATCTGTCTCCTCATTGTCTCGCTGAAAATCTCTACATCGTTACACTGCCGCGTTATCCCGAAGCGCCGCCAGAATCTTCTCCTTGAATTCCTGGCTGTCCATATCTGTCTTGTCTACCTCTGTCAATACCCCGTGATTCAGCAATACGATCTCATCACAGAGATCCAGCGCAAGATCCATGATATGTGTAGAGACAATAATGATCCTGTCTTTCTTCAGCCCGCGGAGGATCTGCTTCATCTCTTCCGCCACCACTACGTCCAGTGAGGTCAGCGGTTCATCTAACAGCAGAATATTGGGCTTTGCAATGATATTGACCAACATCTGCATCTTATTCTTCATACCGTGGGAATAATCCTTGAGCAGCTTGTCCCTGTCTTCAAAAGCAATGCTCATATAATCAAAATACGCATCCGTGCTTGCCTTATCCTTGATACTCTCTCCGTGGATCTGTAAAAAGAACAGGAGAAATTCCCGTCCGGTCAGGAACTCCGGCACCGTCGGCGTAGACAAGACATACCCGATATCCTCCGGCACGATATCCTTCCTCTGCCCTTCGGTTTCCAGACAGAAACTGCCGCCATCCGCCTTCATATCCCGGTTCAGACAGTTAAAAAGCGTCGTCTTTCCCGCTCCGTTACGGCCCAGAAGACCGTAGATCTTCCCGCTTTCAAATGTGAAATCAATGTCATGGAGTACCTCTTTGTTCTCAAAATGCTTGGATAGGTGTTCAATCGTAAATCTCATATGTGTTCCTTCTTTCTCGTCTTTATAGTAGATATTATATATATTTCAGCCGAAAATGTCATCCTCTAATATATAACATTTCATAGCTATTTAGATTTTTTTCTAAATAGGTGTTGATATTTTCTATTTGCTGTGATATTATCTATTTAGAAATATTTCTAAATACTTTTGAAGGAGGGATGCTTATTGAGTTTCGGACAGACGTTTAAAGCATTATCCGATCCCGTCCGGCGTGAGATCCTCACGCTCCTGAGATCCGGCCGCATGTCAGCCGGAGAGATCGGGAGTCATTTTGACATGACAGGAGCCACGATCTCCTACCACCTGAGTATTCTGAAGAAAGCAGACCTGGTACACGAATCAAAATACAAGAACTATATATACTATGAGCTGAATACTTCCGTGGTGGAGGAACTGATGGCATGGCTTTCACATTTAAAAGGAGGGAATGAATCATGATCAAGAAGAATCGTACACTAATCATTGTAACCAGCATTATCACTCTGGTCCCAATATTGATCGGCGTCCTGTGCTGGAACCGGCTGCCGGATACCATAGCGATCCATTTTGGATCGGACGGAACGCCCAACGGCTGGAGTTCCAAGCCCCTGGCCGTACTGGGGCTGCCGGTCTTCATATTCGGGGCGCACATACTATGCACCTTCGGCACCGCGATCGACCCGAAGCACAAGAATATCAGCCAGAAGATGTACCGCCTGCTCCTGATGCTCTGTCCGGTGGTTTCCATCGTCTGCGCCGCCGCCATCTACGGGTACGCCCTGGCGCTCCCAATGGGCGGCTGGCTGAACTCGGCATTCTTCATGAATCTGCTGATGGGCATCCTCTTCTTCATGATCGGGAACTACCTGCCCAAGTGTCACCAGAATTATACCGTGGGGATCAAGCTTCCCTGGACGCTGGCTGACGAGAACAACTGGTATCTCACACACCGATTTGCCGGACGGCTGTACGCTATCGTCGGTATCTTGTGCATCATCAATGCTTTCATACAGCTCAGATGGATGATCCCAGGCGTGATTATCGCTGTGATCCTGCTGCCGGCCGGTTATTCGCTGGCGCTGCACCTGAAAGAGATGAAGAAAGATCGTTGATATATGCGAGGGGCGCTGCGATATGCGGCGCCCCCCTTTATTTCAGATTATAACAGTGATAACTCTTATACACAAGCGGCAGCAATATAACAGCAAGCGCAGAATAAACCAGCATCACACACGGGATCTGCCGGAATACAAGATTCCCTGCCTGAAAAATATTAGGAGCTTTCGCACATCCGATCACATTGACCAGCATATCCGGCGTAAACTTGAAAAATGTCAGGAAGTCAGACAACGCCCTCGCGATAAACTGCATCACGCAGAATAAGAAGAATGGAACGCAGACCGCCACATTCGCGCTTCGCATCTTCGCCGCGATCAGCATGGTCACAGACGCCGAAAGCAGGCTTGCGATATAGCCGCCCAGAACAGCAAGCATGCAATACTGCCCATAGGTCATGACATAGATACTATAAGGGAAGTCAATCTGATACAGCGTGCCGCCCCCGCTGATCCCCATCACTCCCAACGAGATCAGCAGCAGGATTCCCATCCCCGCCCAATAGATGATAGTCGCAATCAGCAATCCCGCCAATACCTTGCTCCCCGCCGCTTTCGTGCGCCCGTATCTAGAAGCAAAGAACACTGCATCCGCCCGGACGCGGAACTCTTCAACGAACACGCCGGCAGCTAAGAAGCCGATCACGATCGTCAGAATCATCCCGTAGGTCTCCACATATACCATAAGCGTATCCCACGAGTCTTTGGCCTCATAGGTAAGCGGCAGATCGATCTTATCATACTGTTCCTTGAGAAATTGTCTCTGCCTGGGTGTCTTCCCGTATTCTTCTGCCATCTTCTGCTGATTTTCTCTGTAAATATTGTATAAATCCTCCGCCTGCTCATCCTCTAACTGATACAGGACATTTTCATCCCACCCTGTATCCGGCGTCAGTACATCAATCACAAAATATATAATATCACTGTAAGCCTGTACCGTCTTCCCATACTCCTCATCCGGCACATCATAAGAATATCTGCTGTTCATCTCCTTCCTGCTGCTCACCGCTAGGGCGATCCTGTCCCCTGTAAGCTCCCCTGCCCATCTATTCTTGTCATCCGCAAGTCTTCTGGATGCCGTAACTCCTGCATGCGTCGTCCCATTCCCGTCGGTATACTGCACGCCGCCGATCGCAAACATACTGAACACCACCGCCGCCAGCATAGTTCCGATCAGCACGATCCGGTTTATCTTCTTAGAAAATACTTTCTTCAATTCATATCTCAGTATCATCCGTACCACCTACTTTCTCTCCAAAATACAGCAGAAATGCATCCTCAAGTGTCGCTTCCTCTCTTACCGCCTGTTCTGCCGGCGGTTCCTTGGCAAGAATCCGAAGCTCTGCCCCGCCCGGCGCAGACTTCACATTGCCCACCAGATATCTCTTCACAAGGTCATTCACTTCTCTCTTGGGAACCGTACAATGCCAGACTGATTCGTCCATGGAAGAGAGCAGCTTCTCCGTAGTCCCCTGATAGAAGACCTTCCCGCTTTTCATCAGCATGATCCGATTCGCAATGAATTCCACATCTGATACAATATGTGTGGAAAGCAGCACCAGGCGATCTTCCGCCAACTCACTGATCAGATTCCTGAAACGGATCCTTTCATTGGGATCAAGACCCGCCGTCGGCTCATCCAGCACCAATACCTTGGGATTATTCAGCATTGCCTGCGCGATTCCCACACGCCTTGCCATCCCGCCGGATAAAGTCTTCATCTTCCGCTTCTCATATTTCTCCATGCCAACCTGTCTCAATAACTGTCCTGTCCTTTTTCTTGCCGCCCCGGGCCGGATTCCTTTGATGGATGCAATATACATCATATAATCGGTGACAGACAGATCCGGATAATACCCGAAATCCTGCGGCAAATATCCCAGGATATCGCGGTAATCCGCCCCCATTTCCAGAATATCGCTTCCTTCCCAAAGAATCTCCCCCGCCGTTGGCCGTATCAGCGTACACAGCATTCTCATCAACGTAGTCTTCCCCGCACCGTTCACTCCAAGAAGTCCGTACACTCCCTTCCACATCGTGGCAGAGACACCGCTTACGGCAGATACTCCGTCAAATTCTTTTGATACATTTCTAAGCTCTAATTCCATCAATATATTCCTCCCAACCATTCTCGCAAGTTTTCTGCGATCTTTTAATACAAAAGGCAAGAAACCCAAAAGACAGCAGCAAGATCCCGATCCATGCCGATTCTGCAATACTTTGATATATTTCATCGCGCACGACGACGGCAGCCCATATCACCATCCATATGCCGCTCAAAAGCAGCGTCACATATTCCATCTCTCCCTTTCTGCTATATAACATCCCAAAGCAGATGCAGCCTGAGACATTGAACGGAATCAGGAAATCCATTATCATCCTGTATGCCGACATCTGTACCGTATAAAAAGATACCGCAAAAAATACCGTAACCATCAGCAGGTCGACGGCTGCGAACATTAAGATTCTCGCTGCACATATCTGTCTCAGAGTATAGAATGCCGCGCCCTCTACTTCCATGACCGAGTATCTCTGGTTCTTCCATATCTCCGGTATGATCAAATCAGCAAACACGATCGACAGGATTCCCAGGATCCGTCCCATATCCTCTGTATTTCCGGAGTTCCTTAAGATAATCCAGAGCAGAAGCAATACCGCCCCCTGCAGGCCCCACCATTTCTTCTTGACAAACTGCATCTGGCTATATAAAAATTCAATATATGACAGCCTGATATCCTCTCCTGCCGCCATAATATCGCTGCAGCGCCTGACCGTTTTCTGGACTGCCGTGTCTCTGACATATTCTTCTTGTATCAATTCCTTATATTCTTTGATTCTTTTTGTGTATGGCTTCATTTCCTCACCTCCAGATATTCCGACAATAGTTTCTTCGCCCTGCTGATACGGTACTTCACAAGAGACAGGTTGATATCCAGCAGTCTTGCAATATCTTTCTGTTTTAAGTCCTGGAAGAAAAACAAGATTGTTATTTCCTTAAGCTCCTTTGGCAAACGGTCAATCGCCTGCTCGATATCCATTCTGATCTCCTCATCTCTCATATCGCTTCCCGGTATATCAGACATCTCCTCCATTGGAAGCTCTTTCTTCTTTTTGTAGTAGTTCTTGATGATATTCCCGGCGATACGGTATAAATAATTCTTAAGCTTCCCATAGTCTGTATAGGTCTGCAGAGCCTCGAAATAGCGGGTAAACGTCTCCTGGGTCATATCTTCGGCAAGATCGCGGTCACGAAGATGCAGGAAACAATATTGATAAATGGCAGTATAATACTTCCTGATCAATTGTTCTCCGGCTTGTTCGTCTCCATTTTTAGCTTTCTTCACCAACAGAAAATCCATATCCGCTTCCCCCCTCGTATAATAACTGACTCTTATAAAAAGTCAGTTGGATTTCTTCCATTCCACATATTCTTCCAGGCAGAGGTTATTTTCCTTCATTTCCTCCGCCGCTTCTCTCCCCACATAACGAT
The DNA here is from genome assembly GCA_910574715.1 of Lachnospiraceae bacterium. Taxonomy (GTDB): domain Bacteria; phylum Bacillota; class Clostridia; order Lachnospirales; family Lachnospiraceae; genus Sporofaciens. The sequence continues at coordinate 29,256 of CAJTCH010000051.1, forward strand.
AATGCCAAGGTTCATTATTCACCCCTGTAATCTCCGTTTTGTCAGAAGGATACCTCTTGATAAATCCGTATCTGTAAGCATTGGCATCAAGCCACGCATAGACCTCATCCGAAGACGAAACGGATGTATCCGCGTTGACATCAACCGCCAGACCCAATTGATGTTCGCTGGTGCCGGGAATCGAGACATACCCTTCTGCCATCTTCTTCGCATCCTGCTTCGAATATCCCTGCGTCTGATATTCCGCGATCCTTTCCTCCATGATCGCCCGCTGTTCCTCCTGGGTACGGTATCCCTCTCTTACAAATAATTGCAAGCCGCTCATCCTGGCGTCGTCAAACATCTCCTGCAGCGCCGGATAAATTCTGGAATCTACTTCTTTCCCATTAGACAGCTGCGTCAGCTCCAATTCATAATGATCGGGAATCGCGTAGTCCTTATTGACAAGGATCAGATCCCATCCCAGTGAAGTATCAGCCTCCTCCATCCCTGTCAGGAAACCTGTACTCTGTCTTAAGAACGTTCCTCCCGTCTTGAGGATCATACTGCCTGAAATAATTATAACAACACTCAGTACGATTCTACATACCACTTTGCTGACATTTTTGTACATGTGCCGGTATCTGCTCCTCTGGCCATATCTGCTTCTCTGGCCATATCCGATTCTCTGCATGCATCTCTCCATTGATTTTCCTCCTGTATCTTAAGAATCTTCATGAAACTCTGATCTATATAACAACTGAGGAAGCAAAAGAGTTAGTCACAGTATGAAAATAATTTATAAAAATAATTCAGATCAAATCTTGTTAAAAAGAAATTTAAAATGTATACTAAAAATAACAAGGAATCCAATTTGATGGGGGATAAAAGCTATGAAGTTAAAAAACATTCTGATTGTCGTGAAAGATATTGAAAGATCAAAGCAATTTTATCATGATCTGTTCGGTCTCAATATGATACTTGACAACGACGGCAATATGATCCTGACAGAAGGTCTTGTACTCCAGGACGAAAAAATCTGGAGAGATTTCCTTGGAAAAGATATCACTCCAGAAAGTAATTCCTGTGAACTGTATTTTGAAGAATCGGAAATCGAAGAATTTGTCTGCAAACTGGAAAGGTTATATCCCTCAGTTCAATACGTTAACCGGCTCATGACACATAGCTGGGGACAAAAGGTTGTCCGATTCTATGATTTGGACGGTAATCTGATCGAAGTAGGGACGCCGATGTCCGGGTTTTAGCGCCTTTCTTACACAACATCTTAAATCAGCGCTCCCCCAAAAGCATCAGACCTGCATAATTGATGATCAATCCAGTGTGATTCCAGATATTGATCCAGCGTTACAGAAAGAACCTGACCGCTGGCTTCAATTTTTGAAAGGTATTTTGATGGGGCAACGCCGCCAATCGCTCTGTTCGTGCTATAAGAGATTGGCGTCTTATTTATAATGCTATTCCATTTTTGTTTCGGAAGACCCTTATCTTTGCAATAATCTTTGGGGAAAATATGATGTATATCAACATTTTCCGACTTATAAACAGTAAAATCCATGTCCCGCCCACTGATAAAGTCTCGGCTGTGATTCTTCAAGATCAACGCCATAACGCCCTTATATGCGGCTGACAGTCTGGATTGCATGGTGAGCAGACGCAGCGGATTGAAATAGGACTCCTGACAAGTCTTAGGCATCTCAAAACTGCCTGTAACCCAATCCATCACCTGCACAATGTCATTGGCATATCGGGTCTCATTGGCCGCACCGTACAGTTCGCCGAACACGCCGCACCAATACCACTGCTTAATTTTATTTTTTACATTCGTCACTTTGATCTGATTCCCGGCTTGCAGAACCGTACAAAGAGCCGCCAGAGGAATCAGCTGTGTTGTATACGGAAGATCACGGCTTACAAAAATACGTTCCTCCTGCAGGATCTTCTCAGCTTCAACAAAACCTTCGGTTAAAGAATCGGAATATGCCAAATAGTCCTGCAAAGAAAGATTCAGAACATCTTTCTTCTTACAGCTTACAATGCCTCCCCGTTTATAGGAAGCCAACAGAGTTAATGCAGTCAAAAAATCGGTTGCAGTAACACCGGAGAGAATATCGCTGTTAAAATAAGTTTCCTTGCGCAACTCCCAGTCCTTGCGCAGTTCAAAGTCATCCATTGCGAAAACTGCCGTGACCAGTTCAAACACGGTCAAGCTGACACCGCCTGTGTTGACATTTTCAAACACACGGCAAACAGCTTCTTTTGAAGTTCCCTTATCCAGTGTAATAACCGGCATAACATAACGCTGTACCATAGTGATTACTTCAGTACTGAATTTAAGAAACAACTGCGCTGCATTTGCATCGAAATTATGATACGCCTGATATCCATTTTGCCAAACCATCACTTTGGCAAAATCAAGGATCTGATTAAGCGGAAATAATTTCTTTGCATATTCCTTATCCGGCGACGACAAGTCGAGATCAATACTACGGCCAACTATCGGCCGATACTTAAAACGGATACTGGTATTGCCGTACTCCAAAAACATAGCTGCCCCCCCCCACCGGGAATCGATGGATGACACTTGCAATCAGTGACTTGATCCTTCCGTCATCCCATACCCAGCTACGCTGAAAATCTGGCAGCTGAGCTAATCCTGTATCAACTGCCTGCATTAAATCAGTAATCTGCCTGTCATTTGTTTTCATCTTACAATTTCCTCTCTCAACTTTACAAATCCAGATGCGAATCATGATCCCTAACTTTCCTATTCCTTCGTATCCATTTCGGTACGCTTTAATCATCAAAATCCACCTCGTGAACCGTGCCATCTGTATCTTCCATTTGCTCTTATCTTCTACAGCAAGTAATAAAATACACTATTCCATGTTAAAACTTCTGAAATAGCATTCGCAATTTCTTCTATTTTCATATCTTTAATATTTAATGTTCTGAATTTCCTAATTTTCTCAATAAGTTTCCCCGAATCAATACCATTTAGAAATTCTTCCTGTTGTTTAACCATATATTTCATTCTTTCATTTGGAGTAAGCCTCTCGAATTCTTTTAATAAATTTCCATAATCTTCTTTCATAGTTCCCCCAAATATATTGACAACGTAATCATGCTATTATCCAAATCATATACATATATGGCAGGTAATTCTATATAACACCTGCCATATAATATAAATAATGTACTCTCGTACTATTCCCACTCGGCGTGTTCTTCGTTGATCTTAACTGTATCTGTTTAAGTTTTGTGCAAATACACGCCTTTTTTTACTTCAATTACACCATTTATTCTGGCTTGCTGATTTTCTGTTGCCAAAATGTTGCCAATTTTACTTATCTCTATAATGAGAACCACATTGAACAATCTTTATAATATTATCTTCTATCCGATAAACGATACGATTTGCATCATCTATTCGTCGGCTCCAATAAGATGCCAAGTCACCACTTAGTCTTTCTGGCTTTCCTATTCCCTCGTATCCATTTCGGTCAATATCCTTCAATAGCTGAAGGATACGCCTCAACGTCTTTTTATCCTGCTTTGTCCAGTATTCAAAATCTTCCCACGCCGCATCTGACCATGACTTAATCATCAAAATTCACCTCATGTATCGTACCACCTGTCGCTTCCATCTGCGCTACAGATTCCCTAAGTCTGGTCATATTCTCCTGCGAATAAAACGGATCAACAGATACTTCAAACGGTATCCGTTTCTCTCGTCCAAGTTTTTTAAGATAAATATTTATAGCCGTAGATAAAGACATGCCAATATCGGCACATGCCTGCTCTGCCTTTTTCTTTACATCATCCTCTATGCGCAAACTAATTTGAGCCATTATATATCACCTCTTCCTTTTTGATATTACAAGCATATCACACGTCACAGCATTTGCAAAGCATTTTGCTATATATTTGCTTGTTTTTTCTTATCTTTTCTATAATCATCCATAAAAATACATAGTTTCACTGGCAACAATTCACTACGTTAATTTCTCTAAAAATAATATAATGTAAATATAGCAGGCAATCTCATAGACTACCTGCCATATAAAATAAATAATATACTCTTGTACTACTCGAACTCGACTTTTCCTAACTAATTTTGTTTAATAATTATTTTCTGTCGAGTATGTATATCTTTTGATTATTTGATATATCCATATTATCCTGCCTATATGAGCTAATGTTATCATTTTGTTATCGCTGTTGATAACACTGGCTCTGCAACTGCGGATAATAGCTATATATTGTGTTTTAAATTATAAGCGATTTTGCTTAGAAAAGCAAATAATACACTTGATTATTTTTAAATATCACATCATTCAAATTAATTAGCAACTTATCTGTAACGAACGTCACCTAACTTCACGGGTAATGCCTTAATAATCTCTTGAACCGCTTCCAAATCATCATAAGGTTGTTTCCATACATACGTTTTCAAAAGCTCAGGAACTTCACCTGTTTTCCCATCATCGTCACTAAACACTAGCGTTACAACAGCAAATCTATCACCCTTTTGCATTTTTTCTGTTATTGCATAATTAACCTCGGTTTCCAAAAAACCTTCATCTTTATAATTTGGAGTGATAAAGAAAATTGCTGCACATGAATCTTTGAATCCCTGCAAAATTCCTTTATGTAAAGTTGTACCAGCCGGCATTGCATCTTCATCAAGCCAGACATCAAATCCTAACACCTCTAAAGTTTGTTTGTACTTTCTAACCATCGGTTTATCTGCACCTTTATGACTTAAAAATATCTTCATTTTCTTCACCCCCATTACAAATTCATGAGTTTCTATAAGTTTTTGTAGTTCACTATTAAGATTACTACCGTCCATTGCAAGAATAACAACAGAATCCATATTTTCCAAATGAAAGTAAGTAGGAAATAATCCGTATCTGTCAATTCATGTGTATTTCTGATACAATCACTTCAAATTATGGAGGTATTGCCTATGGATAAAAATGAACTTACAAAGAC
>CAJTCH010000052.1 GCA_910574715.1 Lachnospiraceae bacterium
CCCATTGTGTCTCAAAGCATTTCATTCCAAAAAATATGAATACATTGTACAGGAAGTATGGGCAAGGGCAATCCTGTATAATTTTTGCTCGGAAATAGCTATGGCAGTAGAGATCCCTGAAAAAAAGACGAAACATGTATATCAGGTTAACTATTCGGAAGCAATCAAAACATGCCGGGACTTTTTGAGAATACATGATGGGACAACAACATTAGACGTGGAGGGCCTGATCGCTCAGAATATCCTACCGGTCAGGCCCGGGCGAACCTTCGCACGCCAAGCAAGGTTCAAACTTCCGATCAGCTTCTGTTATCGAAACTAACAAAAACAGAGCTAAACATACTAAATATACCTCAAAATGAGACGAATGAAAATGATTTTTTTTAATTTCATAAATTCGTCTTGTTGTTATGTCTTTCTATTGCCATAAATCCATACATTGCACCACAAAATTGGGAGTACTCCCCATTTTACAGCATTCCATCTGCATTTGGGAATAGAAATCCCCCCTCTTTTTCTTAAGTTGATAGAAAATCTGGTCGAAAACAACAGATCACATTATTATTAGAAGTTAAGTAAATGACATTGGGTTTGAATAGCAGCGGGAATACATCGGAGACTTGGTATCTCTCAGACCGAAAACAGTGGAAGAGAGCAAAGGCTGCGTTTGAAGAGAATGAGAATGTCCTGTTTGCCCTGCCGCTTTATGTAGAGAATGTGCCAGGGATTATGCTGGAGTTTTTAGCAGGTGTATCTGCAAAGGAACAGCCGGGAACCCAAATATCCTTTCTCCTGCAGGGAGGATTCCCGGAAGTATCTCAAGGACGATGCTGCGAAGAATTCTTAAAAATGCTTCCGGCACAGCTTGGATGTGCGTATGGCGGAACGATCATCAAAGGAGATATGTTCGGTCTCAGCCTGATGGGAGGAAGACTAGGAGCAAAACTGTTGCAGCCATTTGTGGAAGCCGGACAGCAGTTTGGAAAGGATGGTTATTTCCGGCCTGAAATCATGGAGTCTTTCTCGATACCGGAATATCTTTCGGCAAAGCAGATCCGCATTGCGAATGGCCCGCTCCGATATGTTCAAAGATTCGTGATGTGCTGTATTGCAAAAAAACTTGGGTGTAAGACAAGATTGGATGCAAGGCCATTAAGCGGAATTAATTCATGTGGTATGTAGGAGGAAACGAAGATGGTACAAGTTCGTGAAGTAGTCAAGGTCTTTGATGGAAAGGAAGTGCTGCGGCATCTCAATATGAGTGTGGAACGCGGCACTATCTATGGGCTACTCGGTGCAAACGGCGCCGGAAAGTCCACCATTGTGACTGGGCTCCTGTTGACATTTAATATGGTACGGAAAGTCGAAAGAATGGAAATATGATATAAAAAACAGAAAGAACAGTCTAAGCTATTCAGAGAAACATTGACAAACGAAAGCCTTTTCCATATAATTAAACTAATAGTTTAATTGTTGGAGGGATTATGGGAAGAAGAAAAAAAGAACCGAGAGGCGTGCATCGGGAGAACATTGCCTCTGCTGCAGCCGTGCTTTTTATGGAAAAGGGAATTTCCCAGACATCTATGGATGATATTGCAAAAGCAGCAGGTTACAGTAAGGCAACGCTTTATGTGTATTTTGAAAGCAAGGAAGAAATTGTCAGCGTATTGGTATTGGGCAGCATGAAAAAGCTCTGCGCCTACATCACATCTGCCATACAGCATCAGGAATCCACACGTTCAAAGTATGACCTTATCTGCAAGGAACTGGTACGGTACCAGGAAGAATATCCGTTCTATTTCAAAATGACGCTGGAAAAAATAAAGTTTCATTTTGAGAGCCAGGATTTCTATCCGGAGGAAAGGGAAACTTTCCAGGTGGGAGAAGAGATTAATGAAATGATAAAGACTGTTTTGATGTCCGGTATGGAAAAGGGCGACTTGCGGGCAGATTTAGACATTGCGCCTGTTTCGTTTTCCTGTTGGGGAATGTTGTCAGGGCTGATTCAGTTTACGGCAAGTAAAGCGGATTACATCAAACAGTCCATGGGATTATCCAAAGAACAATTTCTTCAATGTGGATTTGATATGATCTACCAGTCTATTGCAGGTATGGAGGTAAAACAATGATCCAGAAGCAAGCGCTTGCGATTTTAGGGAGCCCTCATTCGAGTGGAATTACAGCAACTATGTTGAAACATTCTGTTAATGTGGCAGAAAAAGCGGGATATGCCGTTACCAAAATCAATTTATATGAAAAAAATCTTGCCTATTGTACAGGATGCAGGGCATGTTTAAAGACAGAGCAATGTGTGCTGAAGGATGATATCCATGAAATTACTTCTCAGCTTGGGGCATGTCAGGTCGTGATCCTTGCTGCTCCCGTATATTGGGCAAATGTTCCGGCTCCTGTGAAAAATCTTTTTGACCGGTTGCTTGGAATTGCTATGGAAGAGACGAGAGCTTTCCCCAAACCAAGATTGTGCGGAAAGAAATATATGTTGCTGACCGCCTGTAATACCCCGGCTCCGTTTTCCTGGATATTCGGGCAAAGCAGAGGCGCAATCCGTAATATGGATGAATTTTTTAAAACTGCCGGTATGAAACCAATTGGGAAAATCGTCTGTGCCAATACAGGAAAGAGGAAGGCCGTACCAGACCACATCTTGAGAAAGATTGAGAGGCGATTCAAATGAGACAACATAATAAAAAGTTGCTTGTAGGCGTTGCTGCAGCCACGGTTTTTTTAGGACTGATTGTTCTGACAGTTTATTTGAAAAGTGTATGGGATTATAAGCAGGCAGTACAGGAAATTTCCATTGGAGATGTCCGTATCAGTGATGTTGCCGACGGAGTTTATATTGGAGAATGCAATGTCAATTTCATTTATGCGAAGGTTGAAGTTACAGTACAAAATAAAGAGATTGAGAAAATCAGGATATTAGAGCATAAAAATGAACGCGGACAGGTGGCAGAGACGATTGTGGATCAGATTGTTTCGGAACAGAAGATTGATGTGGATGCCATATCGGGTGCGACCAACTCAAGCAAGGTCATAAAGAAAGCTGTTGAAAATGCTCTGGAAAACGGTTTGCAATAAATTTTTCTGCTATCGTGAGGGAAAGCGCTGTCTAATGAGACAGGAGAACCGGATTAAAAATGCCAAAAAAAGTCGAGACTATATTCTGGAACAATGCTATACTGCGAACAGAAAATTTAAGAAAGGGGAACAGATATGCCGCATCAAGACAGCATTATCATAAAGGGATTGTGCCAGAATAACCTGAAAAATATTTCTCTTGAAATTCCAAAAGAAAAAATTATTGTATTTACCGGAGTTTCCGGTTCCGGAAAGTCCAGTATTGTATTCGATACGATTGCCGCAGAGAGCCAGCGGCAGATGAATGAAACGTATACGGCATATATTCGGAGCAGGCTCCCCAAGTTTGAGAAGCCGAAAGCAGAGAAGATTGAAAATCTGTCTGTATCGGTCATCATTGACCAGACAAGGCTTGGAGGGAATGCCCGGTCTACCGTAGGGACGATCAGCGATATGTATTCTGCCTTGCGTCTTCTCTATTCACGTATCGGGGAACCGTATGTGGGTACAGCTTCCTATTTTTCTTTCAATAATCCAAACGGGATGTGTCCGGAATGCTTTGGAATCGGTAAGGTGATGGAGCTTGATATTTTGCCGTTGATTGCAGAGGACAAGAGCTGGAATGAGGGGATGGTGGATCTCCCTACATTTCATGTGAATAACTGGTATTGGAAACAGTATATAGGAAGCGGTTTATTTGACCCTGAAAAAAAATGGCGTGATTATACGGAAGAGGAACGCAACCTCCTGCTATATGGCTCCAGGGAACAGGGTGGAGAGCGTGTGTCGAAGCAAGTAGAGGGAATCCATAATATGATGAGCCGCCTGCTTCTGAAACGTGACAATTCCGATATGAGCGAGACATCCATGAAACGTCTAGCAAATTATGTGCATCCTCTGGAATGTCCGCTCTGTCATGGGAAACGCTTAAATTCTGCAGCGCTTTCCTGCAAAGTCGCAGGTTACAGCATTAACGAGATGTGCGGGATGGAGCTTACAGAGCTTCGGAAAGTGTTGGAAACCATTACAGATCCAAGGGGCAAGTCGATTGCAGAAGGGCTGGTTACAACTCTGACCCGGATGATCGACATTGGGCTTCCTTATCTTTCCCTGAACCGGGAGTCTGCCACTTTATCAGGCGGTGAGGCGCAGCGTCTTAAGCTTGTGCGGTATATGGGAAGTGCGCTTACCGGAATGACTTATATATTTGATGAGCCGAGTACCGGAATGCATCCGCGGGATGTCCACCGTATGACAAAATTGCTCTTGTCCTTGCGGGACAAGGGGAACAGTGTTTTGGTGGTGGAGCATGACAAGGATGTGATTTCCATTGCAGATGAAGTGATTGATATCGGACCGTTGGCGGGGAGAAAAGGCGGGGAAATCCTATATCAGGGAAGCTATACCGGGCTTTTGGATTCTGGCACTCTAACAGGTAATGCCATGAAAGCGTTGATACCATTGAAAGAAACGACCAGAAAACCGGAAGGGTTTCTTCCGGTCCGAAACGCAAATATCCATAACCTGAAGAATGTTTCCGCTGATATTCCACTAAATGTATTGACCGCTGTGACCGGTGTGGCGGGTTCGGGGAAGAGTTCTCTGATTCGTGATATTTTTGCAAAGCAGTATGAGGAACGGGTGATTTTAGTGGATCAATCTCCGGTGACGGCCACAGGACGCTCTACGCCTGCAACTTTTTTAGGATTTTTCGATGATATACGTAAACTGCTGGCGAAAGAGAACGGTGTAGGTGCAGGCTTGTTTTCCTTTAACAGTAAAGGGGCATGCCCGGACTGTAAAGGACGGGGAGTGATTGTGACAGAGCTGGTTTTCATGGATCCGGTGACGACCACCTGTGAGGCCTGCGGCGGCAGCCGGTACAGTGAAGAAGCCCTTTCGTATTCCTATCATGGAAAAAATATTGTGGATATTCTGGACATGAATGCGGAAGAAGCAGAAGAGTTTTTTTCAGGCTGTCCAAAGATTCGCAAAGCTGTACATGCTATGGTGGAGGTTGGGTTATCCTATCTATCATTGGGGCAGTCTCTGTCTACGTTATCCGGCGGAGAGCGCCAGAGGGTGAAACTGGCAAAATATCTGGATAAGAGAGGCAATATCTACGTGCTGGATGAACCGACAACGGGGCTTCATGCTTCGGATGTACAGGCAGTCATGGAGCTTTTGGACAGTTTTGTAAAGCGGGGCAATACGGTAATTGTGATAGAACACAATATGGATGTGGTAAAGCTGGCAGATTATGTGATTGACATCGGTCCGGATGGCGGAACATCCGGAGGGGAAATTGTCTTTACCGGAACTCCGTCAGAGATGGCATGGCATGGGAAAACGATTACGGCTGAATATTTACGGAGGTCTTTGCAATAAATCGAGTGTTTTATCTGGCCGGAATCTAGTACAGCATTGCATAATTAACAGTGAATTCTGCGAGGTTGTACTAGATTCATTAACTGTATGGTTTTTGAATCTGGATTCTGACAGGGTGGAGCATTAGCAGTATATCAGGAGGATGGTATGAACGAACAAATGGAGGCTGTTCAGAGGATGCAGGAATATATTGAGGGACATTTGGAAGAAGAACTTACATTAACTCAACTTTCGGAAGTTTCCCTCTATTCCCCATGGCATTCCTACCGGCTGTTTAAGAATTATCTGGGGGCAACTCCGGCGGAATATATTCGGAAGCTGCGTCTTTCCCGTTCCGCTATGCGTCTGAAACAGGAGCAATGCCTTGTTGCAGAGGCTGCTTATGAGTGCGGCTTTGGAAGTGTAGACGGATATACCCGCGCTTTTTACAAAGAATTCGGCTGCAATCCGGGAGAATATGTAAAGGATCCGGTTCCGATTGTGCTTTTTATCCCTTATGGTGTGAAATTCAAAGAATTAAGGAAGGATGTTGTTGATATGGAAAATTTACAGAGTGTTTTTGTACAGGTAATCCGAAAGCCAGAGCGCAAGGCGATCATCAAGAGGGGAATTTCTGCAGAGGATTATTTTGATTACTGCAGCGAGGTAAGCTGTGACATATGGGGCATTCTTATGAGCATGGATTCCCTATGCGGGGAGCCTGTCTGCCTCTGGCTGCCCGAAAGCTATAAGACGCCGGGCACATCTACTTATGTGCAGGGTGTGGAAGTGGAGTCAGGTTATGCGGGGGAAATACCGGAGGGGTTTGATATCATTTCCCTGCCTGCTTCGGAGTATCTGGTTTTCCAGGGGGAGCCGTTCAGGGAAGATGATTACTCTCAGGCAATCCTGTCCGTACAGTATTCTATGAACCAATATGATCCGGCAGTGATTGGTTACGAATGGGATGACGATAGCCCACGTATCCAGCTGGAACCGCGGGGGGAACGGGGATATATAGAATTGCGTGCAATTAAGGCGCTTAATGTGCATTGTCAGAGCGATAGAATAAAGTAAATATCTAAGATTCTAATTATCATATAGGGCAACTATATTATGTACTTTATATTTTATTTTTTCACGGATATGTAAAGGTTCCAGACATTCGCACTTATCGCCAAAACTTAGAAGTATATCATAGTAGTAGTCTCTATCAATAAAGGGGAAGTCTACAATGTAATATTCATCGTCATCTGGCGTAAAGTGTTCATAAGCGCAGAAGTCAAGTACTCTGTCCATTATAGATTTATGGATACGGATTTTGATTTCTATTTGCAGTGTTTCCACAATTTCTGCGATGTCTAAAATAGGTTTTTGATAAGCCCGTGGAACAAAAGTATCTTTTTTCATTTGCAAATCTGTCATGCGAGACAATCGAAATAAGCGGTAATCATTTCTGCTATAACAGTATCCTTGAAAATACCAATGATTGCTTTTTAGTACAAGCTGATATGGTTCGACTGTTCGTGTTGTTTTATTTCCATGACGATCTATATAACTAAAGGAAATTGCCCTGTTTTCCTGCAAAGCAGTTTTTATAATTTCCAAATACGATTGAGTATTTCTGTTGCTTACCCACGGGCTTAGATCTATACATATTTGGTTCACTTTTAGCTCAATATCTTTCGCTCTGTCGGCAGGAATAAAACTTTTGACTTTTGCCAAAGCGTGTATCAATTCATCCCCCCGAACTATATTGTAAAGGTTGGAAAGGCCCATCAAAAGTGCTGAGAGGTCATCCGCCGAAAAAACTTTTTTATCAACCTTATAATCTGGCATAATTTCAAATCCTCCGCCTACTCCTGATGTAGAACGGATAGGAATACCTGCCATGCTAATTGTGTCTATATCGCGGTATATTGTGCGGGGCGAGACTTCAAACGTATCTGCTAACTTCTGTGCGCTTACCCTCTTTTTTTCAAGGAGTATCATAATAATACTAACAAGTCTATCTACTTTCATTCGAGAGCCGCCTTTCAAATTCTTTTATTATCACATAAATGCTGACATAATGATGTCAACAATTACATGATACAATAAGGGAGCAGACTAATCAACTATGAAGATGGAGGAGATTTATGTTTACGATCTATGTCTATACTCTTGACACTATGGCAGACTGGGAAATAGGGTACGTTACCGCGGAATTAAATTCTGGTCGATTCTTCAAAAAGGATGCACCAGACGTATCGGTCAAAACGGTCGGTATTTCAAAAGAGCCCATAAAAACAATGGGCGGTCTTAACATTATTCCAGATTGTGTAATTGATAATATTGTGATGAATGATAAGAGTGTTCTACTGTTGCCAGGGGGAAACACCTGGGATGATCCGAAACATGGTGCTATTATCAAGAAAGCGACTGAGCTACTTTCTGTGGGTGCTACTGTGTGCGCTATCTGTGGCGCTACTGTTGCTCTGGCCCGCGCAGGACTGCTAGATCAGCGCCCGCACACAAGCAACGGAGCAGGGTTTCTTGAAATGTTTTGCCCCAACTATAAAGGGACAGATTGCTTTGTGGACAAGCTTTCTGTTGTGGGTGACAATCTCATTACCGCAAGTGCATCTGGAGCCTTGCTGTGGGCAAAGCAGATTATTGAGCACTTAGGCGTTTTTAGACCCGACACGCTGGAAGAATGGTATGCGTATTTTAATACTGGCGAGACACAACATTTCTTTGCGCTTATGCAAACACTACCAAAGGCTAATAAGTAACATCAATCTGCCCAGCGGCAGAAAAGAAATTTCCACCATAACTTATCTCATACAAGCTCCATCAGCTGAAAAGCGCGGCACCTCAAATATGCCAAAAAAAGTCGAGAAGATATTTCCGGGTAATGCTATACTGCAATCTGAAAACAGGAGTAAGAGAGGAGATAAAAATGAGAAAAGCGAAAGAAGCCATCAGAGTAAGCGGCCTTACAAAAATTTATAACGGGAAAAAGGTATTGGACGGCTTGAATCTTTCCGTTAAGAATGGCACAGTCTTTGGGCTGCTGGGAGCAAATGGAGCAGGGAAAAGTACAACGATTGAATGTATCTTAGGAACCAGGCGGGCCGAACAAGGGACAGCGCTTGTATTGGGACGTGACCCAGGAAAAGAACGCCGGGCACTGTTCCAAAAGGTAGGCGTCCAGTTTCAAGAAGGAGATTATCAGCCAGAGATTAAAGTTTCCGAAATATGCGAGGAAATAGCATGTTTATATGACAGCCCGTCAGACTGGAGGGAACTCTGTGAGCGGTTTGGAATTGGCGATAAGCTGAAAAATGCGGTAAAAAGTCTGTCAGGGGGTGAACGTCAGAGGTTGTTTATTGCCTTGGCGCTTATCCCGGCGCCGGAGCTGGTTTTCTTAGACGAGCTTACAACGGGGCTTGATGCGAAGGCAAGGAGGACAGTGTGGAAGATTCTGGAGGATTTAAAAGCGCAGGGGCTGACTATTTTTCTTACATCGCATTTTATGGATGAGGTGGAAGCGCTCTGTGATGAGGTCTGTATCCTGAAAAAAGGTAAGACGGTGTTTTGTGGAACAATAGAGCAGGCAAAAGAGCAAAGCGGATGTGAAAAATTTGAGGATGCTTATTTAAAATTTTCAGATGAGGAGGCAGATGCATGAGGACTTTTACAAATCTTTTGAAAACAGAACTAAAATTGAATATCCGAAATATGAATATGGTTATTTTTGCGGTGATTATGCCGGTAGTAGTACTGGTTGTCCTTGGGATTATTTATCAGTCCAGGCCGGCATATCCCGGAGCAGAGTATACGTTTCTGGAGCAGTCTATGAGTGCGGTGTGTACCATATCTATTTGTGCCGGAGGCCTTATGGGTCTGCCGATTGTGGTATCGGAATATCGGGAACGTAAAATCCTGAAACGTTTTCAGGTGACTCCTGTGAGCCCGGTCATGCTTCTCGTTGTAGAATTTACGATTTATGTATTGTATGCCCTTGTTTCTATGGTTCTTCTCTTTCCGGCCGCTGCATGCTTCTGGGGAGTGGCGTTTCGTGGGAGTTGGCCTGCCTTTATTGGGAGCTGGTTTCTTACATTGATTTCTACCTTAAGTATCGGCATGATGGTAGGCGGGATTGCAAAAGATACGAAAATAGCCAGCGTTATAGCCAGTATCCTGTATTTCCCTATGTTGATATTTTCAGGAGCAACTGTACCGTTTGAGGTAATGCCAAAGATGCTGCAGAAGATTGTCGGATTGTTTCCTTTGACACAGGGGATACAGCTTATGAAAGCGGCATCACTGGGGCTGGCTGTTGATAACCTGTGGCTGCCGGTAGCGGTCATGGGGGCTGTTGCTATTGTTTGCACGGGAATTGCGGTGAAGTGCTTTCAGTGGGAATAAACATTAGCAAAATATAATCAGTGATTCTGACTATAGGGACTGCGGTGTATAAATGACAGCTATTTGAGGAAAAATAAAATATCTCTCAATGGAGGACAGAATTTATGCGTAATTTTTTTTATGGATGGTATTTTAAATGTCAGTCTGCGACTCAGACGCTGGCAGTTATACCGGCAGTCCACAAGTCAGAACAAAAGAAATTTTGTTCCATTCAGATCATTACAGAACATCATTCATGGAAAGTTGATTTCCCTGTTGCTGCATTTCATCGGACAGGAGAGGATATTCGGATAGGACAAAATCGCTTTGGAAAGAGAGGAATCCTTTTGGCAATACATACGCCAGAGTTAAATATAAATGGAAAATTGCATTTTGGACCGATTTTTCCTTTAAAATATGATATTATGGGGCCATTTTCCGTACTGCCTTTTCTAGAATGCCGGCATAGTGTGCAAAGCATGCGGCATTTTGTTCAAGGCAGGGTGTACGTTAATGGCCAGGAATATTTGTTTCAGGATGCATTCGGATATTGGGAGGGTGACCAGGGATGTTCATTTCCTAAAGAATATGTGTGGACACAGTGCGGTTTCCCGGACGGGTCGCTGATGTTATCTGTGGCCGATGTTCCCGTTGCAGGGTTTCATTTTCGCGGCGTCATAGGTGTTGTGTTATGGAAGGGCAGAGAATATCGGCTGGCAACTTATTTGGGGGCAAGAGCAGTACAGGCTCAGAATGGGAAACTTCGAATTGTTCAGGGAGATTTGGAGTTAGAAGCAAGATTGCTGGAGGGAGTCAAGCGCCCTCTTAAAGCTCCTGCTAATGGAGACATGACGAGGACGATTCACGAAAGCGCGGCTTGCCAGGCATTTTACAGACTTCGGAAGGGAGAACGTATTTTCTTTTCCTTTAAGACAGACAGGGCTTCTTTTGAATATGAATTATCGAAGTAAATGTTGGTTGCCAGCGGATTTTCCGTTGGCAATTTTGCTTTGGCTTTCAGATTAAGCATTCACCTTACATTTTTGTAAGAAAATATCCCATGAGAATAAAATTGCTTTTAGTATTTGTTGCCGTTTCCCATCGTCAATACGTTATATCAAAGCATTATATATCGTCTATGCTCGTATATTATTGACTGATTTACAAAAAAACGGTGTCAAAATTGGTGTAAATGGTGTCAGAAATTTAGCGGAAGAACTGCAAAAGAAGAGTCTGCAGATTAAAGAAAGGGTACTAGGAGAGGCCCATCCAAATGCACAAATTATTTTGGAAAATATGAAAATAGCGTTTTATAAGTGGAATCCAGAGGGAAATTTTGAGCAGTGGTTAGAAGAAAATAAGAAAGAACAGTAGAGAATGACAGAAAATTACATAGACGGAATGAAAGGCATATGCAGCGGAGCACATGCCTTTTCTTTTGGCTAAATATTCAGCAAACCGGCAATATCAGAGAAATTGATGTACAAATCATCATAGATATTAACCTTAATTGTAGAATCAAAGGAATATTGAACATTGAGCATATTTCCCTCAAAATAGTTAACTGTCACAGTCTTACGGCGTGGATCTACAATCCAATATTCACGGACTCCAGCATTTTTGTAGTAATAGAGTTTGCGGATATAATCATCTGACGGATTCCCTGGGGAAACAATCTCAATGATGAAGTCCGGGGCACCATTGCAGCGCTTACCATCTAGCTTGTCCTTATCACACACAATCATGATGTCAGGCTGGACAATGGTAAGCAGCTCCGTAGAAAGCTTCACATCGAATGGAGCCGGGAATACTTGGCATCCTCCGCCCTTCTTCCGTATATGATTACGGATAGAGACAAGCAGTTCTGTGAGAATAGTCTGGTGATCTTGTGATGGGCTGGCCATGTAATAAATCTGTCCGTCAAAGACTTCTGCTCTTGTATCCTCCGGGAGTGCTTCATATTCTTCCAGAGTGGTAATGATAGGTTGTGGTTGTAATGCTGACATGGCAACACTTCCTTTCCGAATTACTTTTTGCTTAATTCATCAGCGAGTACTCCACCGATATGCATAGCTTCAATCTTAGAGCCTGGATATGCATTGCTTGATTGAAGTGCATGAAGATAATTCAAGGCGGTATTAATTTCTTCTTTTGGGACGGATTGCCTGTTATCAATTTTTACTGTTACGGTTTTAATAAAATCATATTCTGTCATTTGAAATATTTCTCCCCTTTCTGAACTAGTGTTAGGTACATGCTCCATGATATCACCAGGTTGGCAATTAAAAGCTGTACATATACGGTCTAAGACTTTAGGGGAAATGCCTTCCCCTTTACCCATTGCTGCTATTGTTGTAGGAGATGCTTTGATTAATATACGGAAATTTTCTTTAGTCATTTTTTTATCTATTAGTAATTTCCAGAGTTTGTCATAAGAAAAAGCCATTTGCTCACTTCCTTTCGGTGATTGTATTATAGCGGATGTTTCTATATAATACAATAATAAATCTACAAAAAAATATAGATAATCTGTTACTATTCACGGTCTAAATGTTTTTTGTAACACAAATAGACTGGTATTTCGCCGGCCATTTGTTTCAAACAGGCTTAATGCTTTTATGGTTATCCAAACTTCATTCTTGTGCCGGAACGGGAAAATGGAAAAGACTTACTTGTCTTGACCGTTATATCCGGGCGTACCACACCCTATTATTACAAGGCTGACGGTGTCATGGAAGCCTATATCCGTATCGGGAATGAAAGTGTCATTGCGCCCGATTATGTGTATTTCCAGTGCTAATTTACGCTGTTTTCCGCTATCTCCTTAACCTTTTTTGTTACTTGTTCCCCGGCTATCTGCTTGAATACCGTTTCCGTTTTTTCAGTGCCTACATAGTGCCTTGCCACGATAATTTTTGTGGGTGGGTGGTGTCGGGTGGCTCTTTGTTGTGTGCTACTGTCTTTGCCCATAAAATTCTGCTCCTTTACATAAAAATAGAGCGCATAGACTTGTTTTCTATACGCTCTGACGCTATGTTACTTATTCAGTTGTGATTGTGGTAATAGTTGACAGTTATTCTAAAAATCAAGTAAATGAGTAACTATCCCCGCAAAACAAAGCATTTCCCCGCATTTCTTGAGGATTGCAACCCCTATTTACTACTTATTTACTACTCTGCAATCAAGGAATGAAAGTTCGTATTTGCACAGTTGAGATTGTTTGTTCAAACGAATATAATAAATACAATATGACTTAGGAGGTCAAAAATAATTCCTAAAAAGCAAAAAACCTAACGATGCACGACGAAAAAAGGGATAATCTGTCACCCACATTTTTAATTTTAGTGCGAGCTGTAATGAGATTGTAAGAAGTGTTCGCTATACTAAAATTACAAAAACATTGGAGGGCATATCTATGGCAATACTTGAAACAAAAGATTTACGAAAAATATATGGCAGCGGTGAGAGTGAAGTCCACGCCCTTGACGGAGTGTCTGTTACTGTCAATGAGGGAGAATTTGTTGCCGTTATCGGTACATCGGGCAGCGGTAAATCTACTCTGCTGAATATGATTGGCGGATTAGACCGCCCTACCTCTGGAAGCATTACTATCCGGGGAAAAGAACTTTTGAAAATGAAAGACGAGGAACTGACAATTTTTCGCCGCAGGAATATTGGCTTTGTCTTTCAGAACTACAATTTACTTCCCGTTCTTAATGTATATGAAAATATCATCTATCCCATCGAGATAGATGGCGGCAAAACAGATACAGAATTTGTAAGGCAGATTATCCATACACTGAGGCTTGAAAAGAAACTTGAGAATATGCCGAATAATCTTTCTGGCGGTCAGCAGCAAAGAGTAGCGATTGCCCGTGCATTAGCTACCAAGCCTGCCATAATCCTTGCTGATGAGCCGACGGGCAATCTGGATTCCAAGACAAGTATGGATGTCATTCTGCTGATGCAGTCCATTAGCAGACAATTCCGCCAAACTACAATTATGATTACGCACAATGAGGAAATCGCTCAGATGGCAGACCGTACAATTCGTATAGAGGATGGCAAAGTTATTTCGGGAGGTATCAGATATGCACGATAACCGAAACAAAAATGCAATGAAACGGGTAGAGAAAGGAATGATGAAAGCAAACAGTACCCGCAATCTGTTTGCAATGTCCGCAATCATCCTTACCACCTTTATGATTACCACGGTTTTCAGCTTAGCTATTAACTATATAGAAAATATGAATCTAATGCAGATGCGTACTCTGGGTACAGCCGCTGATGTTTCTCTTGCTATGCCGACAAAAGAACAAGAGCAGCAAATTACATCACTGGATTATGTGAAAACTGTTGGTGTGCGATATATGGCAGGCTCGATTTCCAAGAAGAACGCCGAGGGACGTGAATTTTCCATAGTGCTTCAATATTATGACACCACCGAATGGGAAAAACATTATCAGAAAGCAATCAGTGGTTTCGTTGGAAAATACCCTGCAAATGAAAATGAGATTATGCTGTCTGAGGACGCCCTCTCACAGCTCGGCATCAAAGCCCCAGAGCTGTATATGGAAATCCCTCTGTCCTATTCTGACAGGAATGGCAGGCAGGAAAGAATTTTTACTTTAAGCGGCTGGTTCCATTCCTATACCGATACGGGAATGGGTTTTGTATCGGAGAGCTATTGTAAAAATGCAGGCTGCACAATGGTGGAGGACGGTGTGCTCTCCTTGTCGTTAAAGAAAATGCCCGATGATTTTCTCCGTCTCCAAAGAGATGTGAAGCTGAACGAAAACCAATTTTGGGATGGTGCGGTTTTGATGAAATCCTCAAGCGGCTCAGTCGTCGCAATGGTCATCTTTTTGGTAATGTTTATCATTGGCAGCGGTTATCTGTTGATTTACAATGTCCTATATGTATCGATTTCCAAAGATACCCGTTTTTACGGCTTGATGAAAACGCTTGGCACAACGCAGACACAAATTAAATCGCTGGTTAAAAGACAGGCAGTAAAATTTGCCTGTATCGGCATACCGATTGGTATTTTATTGGCAACAACCGTTTCCTTTGGATTTGTTCCGCTTTTTCTGGAAAAGGGGTTTAATCAAGGTAAGTCGGCGATGGAAGCCGTGGTATTTTTCCATCCGTCAATCTATATTTTGTCTATCCTCTTTTCAGCATTCACAGTCTGGATTGCCTGCAACGCACCTGCGAAAGCTGCGGCAAAGACCTCGCCCATAGAAGCCTTGAAGTATCAGAACTTTGCACCTCAAAAGACAAAAAACAGAAATTCCAAAAACGGCGGCAAACTATATATCATGGCGTTTCATAATGTTTTCCGTGACAAGAAACGGGCAATCCTTGTGTTTATGTCTTTATTTATGGGAATTACAATGATTTTAGGAGTGAATGGCATAGTTGGAAGCTATAAAGCAGAAAACTATGTGAATCAGTATATGGATTACAATTTTGAATACGCTGATATTCAAGTCAGACAGTATGAACAACTCCAAAAAGAAGTACCGCAGTTTGACGAGCATTTTATAGAACAGATTGAGCAAATCGAGGGTATTAAAAACGTGGAGATTCAAAAGACAGTCTGGGCGGGCATTGATTTTGACGAATCAGATTTTAGAGATTTTATGAAAATCAAGTATGAGGACAGCAGCTATAAAGCCAACAGGCAGTCTTATGAACAAATGCTTGCAGGATTAAGGGCGTATGCGAATGCAGGCGAATACGGTTGCTACATCACGACCCTTATGGATGAAAGGATTTTAGAAGAATATAATGAAAACCATCCCAAAACAGCCATTGACCTTGAAGCCTTTTGGCGTGGCGAAATCGTGATTACAGGTTGGGATAATAGCAACTATAATGCCCCAAATGCCGCCTTGGTGGGAAAAACACTGACACTGACTGCCAAAAGTGCAGACGGAAAGGCAACTGATTTTCTTGTCGGTGGAGCATTTGATTTTATGGATGATACCAATAGGCTTTCCACTACCATAGGTCATCACAAAATGGTAGAAATCGTACCAGACATCATCTATGTCAGTGAAGCGGGTATGGAACGCTTGACCGGGGAGGCTCTTATTTCCGGTATTGGTGTGGATATTGAGGACATAAACGACTTAGAGCGGGTAGACAGCGAATTGCAGGGAATCAACCGAACCCTAACTACAGCAGAGTGGGACTTCAAAAGTACAGTTGATACAGTAGAACAGTTTAACCAAATGATATACGCTCAAAAATTGTTAGGAAACGGCGTGGCTGCCCTGCTCATCGTAATTGGATTGATTAACTTTGTGAATGTAATGGTGACGGGCGTGGCTGCAAGAAAAAATGAATTTGCCATAATGGAAAGCATCGGCACAACGAAAAAACAGCTTAGGAAAATATTGACCGTAGAGGGCGGTATTTATGCCCTCATCTCCACGCTGCTGATTTTGACTTTTGGAAATGCGTTCCTTATGCTTGTGGCAGACGCAGTACCGAATCTGGCAAACTATGCCGTATTTGAGTATCCCGTTGGACTGGTAATCCGCTTGATTGCGGCAATCTTTGTGATATGCCTTAACGTTCCCGGGATTGTTTATAAGCTGATTTCCAATGAAACAGTCATAGAACGGATGTGCAGTTTTGATAATTAAATAAGCATTGACAGGTGCAGACGCAAACCTGCTGCGTCTGTACCTGCCATTAAAATCTATTGAGGAAAGGTGGTGTGTTTCAGACTATGGCAAATATCTTTTTACTCGAAGATGACAAGATTTTATCGAAAGGAATTTCGATTGCCTTGAAAAAAGACAGTCATGCCATAACTGCTGCTTATGGTTTTGTGGACGCTTTAGCACAATATCAAAAGCTGAAAACTGACCTGTTTTTGCTTGACATCAATCTGCCCGATGGCAGCGGTTTGGAATTGTGCAGAAAAATTCGTGAAACATCCGATACACCAATTCTGTTTTTGACAGCCAATGATACCGAAGAAAATATGTTGGAGGGATTCGGGGCGGGATGTGATGACTATATTTCCAAGCCGTTTTCCCTTGAAGTTTTGCGAAAAAAGGTACTTGCTATCTTGAAACGCACAGGCGGCGACAGCCCCCGTATGAAATATAAGAGCCTGGAGATAGATACGGATAAATGCCTTGTTCTGTTAAACGGAGAGGAAATACATCTGACTGCTACCGAATATAAACTGCTTTTGTATCTGATACAAAACAAAGGAAAAGTCATTACAAAAACAATGCTTTTGGAACACCTTTGGGATATAGACGGAAATTTTGTGGATGACAATACAATCCGTGTCAACATTAAAAGGTTACGCCGAAAGCTGAACGATGAGAAGCAGGAATATATTGTAACTGTTTTTGGCATGGGATATACCTTTGGAGAATGACGATGAAGCATTTTGATATTTACAGAAAACTGGTTCTGATTACAGGAGCTGTCATATCGGTTTTATCTGTTCTTATGGTGTTTTTTGCAAGAAGCAGCCCTGTTACAATGCTTTGGGGCTTTTCTGGCGTGCTTATCTTATTTGCCTTACTGCTCCTGCTTGATTTTCTCCACAATCGTTACAACGATGATTTATTAGAACAGATTACCCTGCTCATAGAATCTTTAGTAGAACAGCAGGAACGGCAGATCTTTTCAGAAGCAGAAGATACGCTGACAGCCCGTTTGCAGCATCAGCTTTTAAAACTCCGCAACATTTTGACAGCCCAAAATCAAATGTTAGCACAGGAAAAAGAACAGATAAAAACGCTAATTTCTGATATTTCACATCAGATAAAAACGCCTATTGCGGCAGCAAATACATTTGCCGAGCTACTTAGCGATGGGGAACTGTCTGCGGAAGAAAGAACAGAATATATTACCACTTTGCAGATGTCACTTGGAAAACTGACCTTTTTGACAAACAGCTTGATTAAAATGTCCCGTCTGGAAAGCGACATTATCAGCTTAAAGCCCGAAAAGAACAGCTTGAACGAGATTGTACTCCAAGCTGTAAAAACGGTATATGCAAAAGCAAAGGAAAAAGGAATTTTGATAACCTTTGAATGTGACCAAACCTTTGAAGCGGTTTTAGATTTTAACTGGACGGCAGAAGCCATATCAAATGTCATTGATAATGCCGTGAAATATACGCCGCAAGGAGGTTTTGTCCGCTTACAGATAACAGAGTACCCGTCCTTTCTGCGGCTTGATATAAGCGACAGCGGTGTTGGCATCCCAGAAGAAGAACAGGCTAAGATTTTTGGACGGTTTTACAGAGGAAAACAATCCGTGGGTACTGACGGGGTGGGAATTGGCTTATACCTTACCCGTGAAATTATCAATAAACAGAATGGATATATGAAAGTCTCATCTGATGAAAACGGAAGCACCTTTTCGATGTTTTTGAAGAAAAACTAAAAAGGAATGAAAGGAACAGAATGAAGCAAATACATTGGATATGCTGCCCAAACTGCGGCAGTAAAACTCGTGACAGGCTTAGAGAGGATACTATTTTGATAAACTACCCTATCTACTGTCCGAAGTGTAAACAGGAAACTTTAATCAATGCAAGGAATTTACAGATAACTGTCATCAAAGAGCCGGACGCATAGACACAGAGCCGATGAACAAGTGAGCAATCACGGTTTATCGGCTCTGTTCTTTATATAACCACGGGCAGTGCAAGCCCACCGAATAAAAAAAACGATGTATCGGTGGGCTGATTAGCCATGCTCTGAACACTCTCCGACTTCGCTTTTTGGAGTTTGGAGGGATTTTTATTGCCTACAAGCAGCTTTCACCTGCATCTACATATACCATACCGAGGATGGACGAATAACCTGTTAAAAAAATCCTCGTCAACACATGGGGGCTTTCTACCCTGCAAGTAGAAGTCAAATCTCTACATAATAGAAAAAAAATCTCCATAGACCGTAAAGGTGTGACAGCCTTTGTTGTCGCCAAATAAGGATATTTTTATGTAGGGTACGGTGTAACTAAAATTGGTTGCACCGTATCTCTTTGTTACGCCACAAATTTGAAGTCCTGCGGGTTGTTCCGTATTTCTTCCATCGTGGCAAGGATTTCTTTTTCGGTAGGAATATCTATCATCCCTACTGCCGTGAAGTAAATATCCACCTTCACATGGCTGTGACCGCCGGATTTGTCGCTGTTATGGACTTCGATACGCTCAATCAGCGAATTGACAAGCGTAGGGGTAAGTTCCTTAATGTCAGTCATTTCCCGAAGTGTGCGTAAGACAAGCCGTAAATCCACTATCCGCTGTTCGGCGTTCTGCAAGGTCTGTTGGCTTTTGGAAACTTCCTGCGTCAATGATTTTTGTTCCTTTTCATAGCTTTGGAGCATTTTAGCGAACCGTTCATCAGAGAGAACACCGCCGGCATTCTGCTCAAATACTTTTTCAATCAGCTTGTCGATTTCTGTTATCCGCCTTGTGCCGTTCTCAACCGCCTGCTTGAGTCTTTTGTATTCTTTTTGCCGCATGGCGTTGTTTTTCTTTGCCAGCAGATACAGGAATACAGGCTCATAGCAGCGGACAAAATCGGATAAGTCGCTGACAGCTTCTAGCACAAGCCTTTCAAGGACAATATCACGGATATAGTGCATGGCGCATTCCCCTCTGCCGGATTTATATTTGGAACAGCGGAAATGCTCCTGTTTCCTTGTCATGCTTTTGGCGGCTACAAAGTGCATTTTTGATTTACAGTCATAACAATATACTAATCCTGAAAAGAGGCTTGTCCTGCCAGTTTTCGTCGGTCTGCGTTTGTGTCTCCGAAGCTCCTGCACTCTTAGCCACTGTTCCTCGGAGATGATGGCTTCTTGCATGTCAGGTATGATTTGGTAATCTTCCTCGCTGTGTTGGATTCTCTTATGGACTTTGTAACTGACGGTAGTGCTTTTGAAATTGACGGCGCAGCCGGTGTACTGCCTGTTTTCAAGGATATACCCAACGGTCGCCTGTTCCCACCCATAAAGGTTTTTGGGGACTTTCTGCGCATGTTTCCTGCCGATGGATTCAAAATAGGCGGCGGGGGAGAGTATCTGTTCTTCCTCAAGCTGCCTTGCAATCTGCATCGGGCCTTTCCCTGCAAGGCACAGGGCAAAAATCTTCCTTACGGTTTCTGCCGCCGGTTCGTCGATTACCCATTGCTTCGGATTAGCTTCCGATTTCCTGTACCCATAGGGTACGATAGAAGCGATACGCTCCCCATGTTCCGCTTTAGACTGCCACACCGCACGGATTTTCTTAGAGGTCTGCGCCGCATACCATTCATTGAACACAGGTTATTGGGGAAAGGGAAAGCAAACAGGCAAAAATCCAGTATTCATGCGGGTTTGCGGCGAGATGGCTCTCAAAAGCTAACCTCACAAAAGACAGATTATTGCACAATCACATATCGTTTCTAAGGGAGAATGTTGATTCCGGTCACATTCTCCCTTTTTTCATACTGATTATTCTAATGCTTGAGAGCCACCAATTTAATCCTTGGGAGCCACTTATAATTTAATGCTTGAGAGCCATTACAATATACTAGATATAGTATGTCTATTATTTACCGCTTATAACATTGTCTCAGAATTGCTTTAAACCTGCAAGGGTAAATACACTGCGTTGCACCCCTTGCAGGTTTAAAACAATTCTGAGATAGGATAATCAAGCGGTTAAGGCTAAGTGTACTTTGATCATAGATACACTATATATTGTGGTGGCTCTGAAAGATTAAAATAGACTTGTATTGATGGCTCTGAAGCCTTAGAACAGTGGCTCTCAAGCATTAAAATAATCACTTAATGCCTGCCGGCCCGGTTTACGGGGGTATTTCGTAACAAAAGACGCTTCGGGCCAAGTTGGCCCGAGGCCGGAAAGGAGGGAACTGCCATAGAGATAAACCAGGGATATGAGATTTTGCGGTCGGTGGCCTTCACCAACGACCGGGGGTATGCGCTGGGCCACAACCCCAACGCGCCTTCCCCCTTCGTCACATGGACGTTTTATGAAAGTGCCGACGGGAGCCGTGACTATAACTGGGGCCACTACTTCAAGGACGAAGAGGCCGCCGTCCGGGACTTCGCCCACCGGGCGGCAGAGCACCGCTACCAGTTCGGCGTGGAGGAACGGGGGCCGGACAGCCAGCGGCAGGGGCCGGGGCATTACCGCTATTACTCCACCCAAAGGCCGGTGGACATAGGGACCTACCCGAAGCCGCCGGGCAACGGGCCCATAGAGATATTCAACTATGACGAGAGGATTCCGGTGGAGGGCGGGAACATGCTGGCGTGGGGCGAGTTGATCTATGGAAAGCCGCTGACTGAAAAGCAGATGTATGATTATGAGCTCAAGCCATCCAGCCACAACCCGGACCGGGCGGGGCGGCCTTCTATCACGGCACAACTAAAGGAAGCGGCGGGCAGGCCAGAGAAATCAAAGGAACCGGAAAAGCAGAAACACCACAAGGCCCACGAGGGCAGATAGGAGGATCTATGAACGAGAAAGACAATCCCTTATTGACTGCGGAACTTACGGAGGAACAGAACGGGAACATGCTGGACGGCATACTGAACAACCTTCCGCCTTCGCCCCTCCCCCAGAGACCGGAGGAAAAAGAGCTTGACAGAGTGAAGGAGCCGCCTGCCCCGAAACGGAGCCGGGAACGGGAGGAACGCTGACGGCAGGGAGGAAACGGGACAGGCACCTGAACGTGATGGTGACGGCGGACGAGCTGGCCCAGATACACGGGCGCATGGCCGAGGCAGGCATCTCCAACGCCGGGGCCTATATGCGGAAGATGGCCTTAAACGGCTATATCCTCCATGTGGACCTTGCGCCGGTACGGGAGCTGGTCTCCTTGCAGCGGCGGTGTTCCAACAACCTGAACCAGATAGCCGTCCACGCCCACACCTACGGGCTGTACCCGGAGGAGATAGACGGGCTGAAAGAGGACTATGAAAAGCTGTGGGAGCAGCTGTCCGGGGTATTGAAGGAGTTGGCGGCGCTGGTGGGGAAATAAAATTGAGGGATACAGATTCTACGGTCTGTATCCCTCCGATTTGTTTTTAAAAATTTCCTAATTTTCCATTTGACTTATATACCCACACGAGGTCTTTGAAAAATTCGTTTTTAATGCGGTATTGTTTTAAGCCTATAACGGGTTCTGTCTGAGATATTAGCATTTCTTCTAACTCGGGCAAAATCCAGTAATGTTCTTTGTCAAGCGTATGTATGTTTCCGATATAGTCCGACACATTAACTAAATTATAATTTTCCAAAAAACTATCAAAACCGCCATAATAGTGTTGGTAAGTAAGCAATATTTTATTTCCATTCTTTACAAAGGTTAAAAGAATATTTTTATCTTGTGGAGATAATCTATCAAAAAATTCGTTTATTTGCTGAATTGCTTTTTGTTCTTCTTCTTTGTTTTCTCTCATTTCATAAATCCTATGAACCATAAAGCGGTTAAAGGAACGCACAGCAATGATAAGAAGTTGAACCAAAAGAAAGTAGGAACAAAAAAATAACAGGATAAACATAGTGGTTCCCAGTTTGACAACAATCCAGTTGTCTTGTGGGAAAAACAAATAAGTTGCTATTGTACCCGCTATTGAAATAATAGAAGGCATCAAGTGTTTCTCTATAAATAGTTTTATCACATCAGATAATTGCTCCATACGGCACCTCCCTTGTCGGAACTAATTATACACAATTTTATTACATTTTTCAACGAGCTTCGGGCCAAGTTGGCCCGAGGCCGGAAGGAGGGATGAACCATAGCGACCACGCGGCTGATGAAACGCAAGACCACGCCGGGGCTATCCATAGCGCAGTCCATAAAGGACTGTACCGACTACGGAAAGAACCCGGTCAAGACGGAAGAAGGAAAATATATCTCTGCCTATGAATGTGACCCGGCCACGGTAGACGCTGAATTTCTCTTGTGGAAAAGCAGGTACAAAGCCGCCACGGGCCGGGAGCAGAAAACAGACAAGGATGTGCTGTGCTACCAGATACGCCAGTCCTTCCTCCCCGGGGAGATCGCGCCGGAGGACGCCAACCGTATTGGCTATGAGCTGGCTATGCGGAGGACGAAGGGAAAGCACCAGTTCATCGTCACCACCCACACCGACAAGGCCCATATCCATAACCACATTTATTACAATTCCACTACCCTTGACTGTACCCATAAATACCGGGATTTCCTCGGCTCCGGCCGTGCCCTCGGGCGGCTGTCCGACACCCTATGTCTGGAAAACGGCCTCTCTGTCGTGAAGCAGCCGAAGATGAAAAGCCAGGGGAATTATAAGAACTATGGGGAATGGGCCAAGGGCCGGGAAAGACCGCTTACCTTCCAGCAGAAGCTGTGCGCCGCCATTGACGCGGCTCTTGAAAAACAGCCCTCCAGCCTTGCTGCCTTCCTCTCACTTATGGAGCAGTTCGGCTATGAGGTGAAACAGCAGCGGGGCGCAATCAGTTTCCGGGCTCCCGGCCAAGAACGGTTTACCCGTCTGCGTTCCTCCACGCTGGGGAAGGGCTACGGCCAGAAGGATATAGAGGCGGCGCTGTCTGGCGCCCGAACAGGCACGGGCCATCACAGCCATAGGGTCAACCTGATTATCGACATTCAATCTAAGCTCCAAGGGAAGGGGCCGGGGTATGAGCGGTGGGCCAAAGTTTTTAACCTGAAGCAGATGGCCGCCGCCCTAGCCTTTTTGCAGGAAAATAATTTGATGGAGTATGGACAGCTGGAAAAGAAAGCGGCAGAAACCACGGAGCATTTCCACACGCTGTCCGGTCAGATTAAGAGTACCGAGGCCGCACTCCAGACCAACAAGGAATTGAAGGCTGCCACGGTGCAGTATGCCAGGACCCGGCCAGTGTTCCAGGAATACAAGGCCCGGAAATACAGCCGCAGATTCCTTGCGGAGCATGAGGCCGACATTGAGCTTTACCGGGCGGCCTGCGCCGACTTCAAACGGATACTGGACGGGGCAAAGCCCCCTAAAATGGACGAGCTCAAAGAGGAAAGCCGGGAGCTTGTGGAGAAGAAAAAGAAGCTCTACGCCGAGTACCGAAAAGTGAAGGAAGAAATGCGGGAAGTCACGGCGGCGAAGGCAAACATTGATTATCTGCTGGGCTATGCGGAGCCGGGCAGGAAGAAGGAGCAGGAACGTTAGGGGGTGTGAAAATAAGGAGCAAAGCGACGCTGACATTTCGGGCCAACTTGGCCCGAAGCCGGGTTTGGGGAGGCTCCCCAACAAGCAGATTTTTGCGTTCTGGCCGGAAGGCCGGAACGTCAAAAATAGCAACTGTGGCTACAGTTGCCCTGCTTGCCACTTAGCGGCAGCCCCTAAAATGGCGCAAAAAACAGAGGCCCTTATTCTGGAACCTCCGTTTCTCTGGCTTTCTTAATGCCTTCGGCTGTGGCTTCTATCACGACAAGCTCTTTTTCATTCATGGAGTTTAGAAGTACATCAATGTGCTTTCTGCAAGAGCTTGACCTTGCCCCTCCGTCCGCATGAATAAACTGGTCAACTGAAACGTCAAACATGGTAATGAGTTTAACAAAAAGGTCGAAGCTGGGATACTGACCTTTGTTCTCAATATTCATAATGGTACGGGAGTCACGGTCTACTAATTCCGCAACATAGGCTTGCGTCCAGCCTTTTCTTCTCTGGCTCTTTTGAGAGCCGCCCCGAGGCCGTGAAAGTCAAACCTTCTTTCATCTTGGTTCATTCTCATATCACCCTATATCATTGTACATTTCGGGTTGGATTATGAGAATGTAATGGAATTTTACATAAAGTAGTATTTCATTTCATCAATGTGCAGCCTCCAACTTGTACTATTCGAGATAAAGAACTATAATGTATTCTGTGGAGGTGCGAAATGGACTATATGACATTGAAAGAGGCCGCCGAAAAGTGGGGCGTGACACCTCGTAGGGTAAATTATTATTGTGCCGGTGGGCGTATCCACGGCGCCGTGAAAATGGCTGGTGTTTGGCTGATCCCTAAAACTGCGGAGAAGCCGATTGATGGGCGGACAAGACAAGGGAAGGAGCTGCGCCATGAATAAAATTTTGATTATAGATGATGACAGAGAACTGTGCGCTTTGATTAAACGCAGCGTACAATCGGAACATATAGAAGCCGATTTTTGTAATACCGGAAAAGAGGGCTTGCAGAAATTAAAAGAGCAGGAGTATCAGCTTGTGGTGCTGGATGTGATGATGCCCGGTATGGATGGCTTTGAAACGCTGGAAGAAATCCGCAAAGAGAACAGCCTGCCGATTTTGATGTTTACATCCAAAAATGACAGCATTTCTAAAGTGCGGGGCTTACGGGCCGGGGCGGACGATTATCTGACAAAACCGTTTGATATGGACGAACTGATTGCTCGTATTGCGTCCCTCATTCGCCGCTACACCCGCTTTAATCATCAAGCCGGAGCTGTGCTAAAACTGGATTTTGATGGATTGCAAATTGACCTTGAAAATCGTTCTGTTACGACGGAAAATGGCACTTTTGAACTTCCGCCAAAGGAATTTGATCTGCTCCTGTACTGTGCAAAGCATCAAGGAAAAATTTTGACAAAACAGCAGATTTATGAGGAAGTTTGGGGCGAAGAATATTTCTATGACGACAGTAACATTATGGCGATTATCAGTCGGCTTCGTAAAAAATTAGAAGTCAATCCTTCAAGCCCAAAATATATACAAACGGTCAAAGGGATTGGCTACCGGTTTAATAAGGAGGTGTAGCCAGCATGGAAATCATCGTTTTCTTGTCCATTGTGATTGCTGTTTTGGCTGTGCTGACCTCCATCGTTCTCGTTCGGCGCGTAAAAAAACAAATAGCAGAAATGACCGATGTGCTGGTTGATGTGAAAAACGGAAATGGCAACCGGCGTATTCTGTCTGCAACAAATGAACTGACAGCACCTCTTGCCTATGAAATCAATGAGATCGTTGTGTCCTATGAAAGCAGACTTTCAACTGTACGGCAGACAGAGGAAACCAACCGCCAGCTTATGACGAGCCTTTCCCATGATGTGCGAACGCCCCTTACCACTCTGATTGGGTATCTTGACGCTGCACACAAAGGACTGGTCACAGGAAAAGACCGGGATGATTATATTGAAACCGCCCGACGGAAAGCCCATGATCTGAAAGAATATATTGATGTGCTCTTTGACTGGTTCAAGTTAAATTCTAACGAGTTTGCTTTAGAAATCCAGAGCGTTGAGGCCGCAGAGCTGACAAGAAATATCCTGATTGACTGGATACCGATTTTTGAGGATAAACAGGTTGATTATGACATTGATATTCCCGAACAGCCTGTCCGGGTAAGATTGGATATGGACAGCTATATGAGGATCGTCAACAATCTCATTCAAAATGTAATCGCTCACAGCCATGCAGACAAAATCAAAATTGTCCTGTCAAAGAAGGAAAATAACATGGAGCTGCTGCTGGCGGATAATGGAGTAGGAATTGAGAAAGACGATTTGAAACACATATTTGAACGGCTTTATAAGTGTGATAAAGGACGCTCCGAAAAAGGCAGCGGACTTGGTCTTTCTATTGTCCATCAGCTTGTAGAAAAGATGGGTGGAAGCATAACAGTTGAAAGCTTTCCGGGAGAAGGAACTGAATTTATGTTGCTTTTTCCTTTGGAGATTTAAGCGGGTTCCCGTCTTTATGGCGGGAACCTTTGTCATTTTTGCCGGATTTCAAATTGCAAGGTTAATGCAAGGTTGCGGCAAGGTTAATGCAAGGTTGGCGTGATAGAATACCTTACAGAACAGGAGGTTTTGAATATGGATACAAATTACATCATTGAAACAAAAAATCTGACGAAGCAATACGGCTCACAAAAGAGTGTGGCTGACTTAAATATCCATGTGAAGCGTGGGAGAATTTATGGTCTGCTTGGCAGAAACGGAGCCGGAAAAACCACTACTATGAAAATGCTGTTGGGCTTAACGAAGCCGACTTCCGGAGAGGTCAAAATCTGGGGAAAGCCCTTGCAGGGGAATGAAAAGAAATTGTTGCCCCGTATTGGCAGCCTGATTGAGTCCCCTGGCTTTTATCCCAATCTGACCGGCACAGAGAACCTGCGTATCTTTGCTACTCTGCGGGGCGTACCAAACAATCATGCCATCAAAGACGCTCTGGATTTGGTAGGACTGCCCTACAAAGATAAAAAGCTCTTTTCCCAGTATTCTCTTGGTATGAAGCAGCGGCTTGCCATCGCCCTTGCTGTTATGCACGATCCTGAACTTTTAATTTTGGATGAGCCGATCAACGGTCTCGATCCCATCGGTATTGCAGAAGTACGCTCCTTTATTCGGGAGCTTTGCGACGCAAGAGGAAAAACCATTTTGATTTCCAGTCACATTCTTTCGGAGATTTCCTTGCTGGCTGACGATATTGGAATTATCGACCACGGCGCATTGCTGGAAGAAGAAAGCCTTGCTGAGCTGGAGCAAAAAAGCAGTAAGCATATCCGGTTTACGCTCTCTGATACTGCACAGGCGGCAAGAATTTTGGAACGCAATTTCCATGAAAACCATTTTTCCATACAGGACGACCACAATCTGCGCCTGCACAACCTTGATCTGCCTGTGGGGAAAATTGTAACTGCCTTTGTAGAAAACGGATTGGAGGTATCGGAGGCGCATACTTGTGAAGAAAGTCTTGAAGATTACTTCAAGCGTGTGACAGGGGGCGAAGGAATTGCTTAAACTAATCAAATGCGAATTTTTGAAATTGAAACGGAAGAAATTTATCCCTTTTGTCTTTTTGTCTGCATTTCTATTCCCAGTTCCTATCACATTTATGATGGCGACACCGAGAATGTTAGAAAAGTACCCGAATAAAGCAGACCTCTTTGACGGGCTATTTAATATGGTCATGGGATATGGCGTTATCTTTCTCTTGCCTTGTGTCATTGGAGTTATTGCGGCAATGCTGTTTTTTATGGAGCGTGACAATGACACGTTCAAAAACTTACGCACAATCCCGGTAACAAGCACCCAGATGATTATAGCAAAAATCATTGTTCTGTTTATTTTTGGAATTATCTTTTGTCTGGCTTCTATGCTTGCCACCGTTGTTTGTGGAAGTTTTTCGATGGAAGTATATGGAATTGCCTATAAACTATTTGTTGCAATCGAATTAGGCATTTTTATAACAGCAGGAACTTTACCGATAATTGTACTGGTTGTTTTCTTTAGCCGGACATATATCTTTTCTATTTTGTTATGTGTGTTTTACAGTGTGGCAAGCCTTACTGTTGAAACTATGTTCGGGGTATTACCTAAATGGTTATGCTGGCTTTTGCCTATTCCGCTTACTACGCTCTGGGGTGCGGGAGATATGGAAAAACACGGATTTCCACTAAACATAACGGCTCTTAAAACCATTATTCCGTCAACAATTCAAACGGTTGTCATTTTAGGGATAATGACTGTTATATCAATCTCTTTGATAAGTTTCTTATATAAGAAAAGGGGGGAACAATGATGTACCGAATTGTCAAAACGGAAATATGGAAGCTCAAGAGATACCATATCATTTGGGCAGGTATTCTGTTAATGCTTCTTTCTGTCGGAATTACTCTTTTTAGCTCTATCGCATTAGACGATACAGTTTGGACGTTTCCGCATTTGGTAGAGCGGGTTATTCAAAACAATACGACAACAATCTTTCCTATGTGTATTACTCTGATTGCAGGATATATTATTGCTCGTGAAAAATCAGATGATACCTTAAAAAGCATTATGACAATACCTATTTCCTACCCTGCATTGATTGGTGGAAAACTGATTGTTTGTGGTTTCCTGTCCGTATTTTTAGGTATAGCAAGTACCGTTTTTACTGTCGCTGCGGAATTACTTGTTGGTTTTCCGGGATTTTCGGTAACAGTCGTAATACAGGCTTTGATACAGATTACCCTTAATACCTTATTTTTGTATATAGCCGTAACGCCAATTATAGCCTTTACTGCCCGTATTCCTAACGGACACATGATAGGTGTCATTCTTGCATTTGTCTATGGCTACGGGGGAATGTTCGCAGCCGGAAATATGTCTCTTGCAAATCTCTATCCGATTACAGCGAGCATGGGGCTGATCCAGTACCGAAGCCATGATGTGGCTGTCCATTGGAATATAGGCTTATGCAGCCTAAGTATGATAGTTGTCTTATTGATTTCTGCGGCTATTGTAGTTACAACAAAAAATGTTTCATCCGCAAAAGTTGCTAAAAAGCCGAAAAAAACCGCCCTCAAAAAAGGCTGGTAAACAGGAGGACTTACACATGAAGAAAAAAATATTGATTGGGATTGGCGCCGTTGCTTTCGTGGCAATCTGTTTTGGCATTTTCCTGCTTTCGGGTGCAGGCAGCACCTATTACTATTCACAGATCGACAACACCAAAATCGAGCAGACGGAATCTGCCGGAGGTGTAATTAACTTCGGGGGAAGCATGGACTACTCCTACACGCTGCGTTGTTATGACGAGGACGGAAACGAAAAGGACATTACCTTTGGAACATCGAGGAAATTGAAAGAGGACGCTTTTATTCGCCTGACGGTAATGCCCCTTCGTGGTGTGTTGGAATGGATTGAAGTTCAGTATGACGAGCTTCCCGCAGTCGTACAAAAAAACTATACAGCACCGCAATAAAGAGAACGATAATTGATTATCACCTAAAATATTATCTGCCGCACGACGGCAAAAGAAAAAAAGCCGTCGTACAGCAAACACATTTCCATGCGCCTACGAAGCGGCGGCTTTGATTTTCAGAGCCGCCGTTTCTTTTCGTCTATCCTAAACCAACGACGACCTAACACCGTGTAAATCCACGGCGGCATATAGGAGGATTGCCGCCGTGTCTATTTTTGTCTTTTTTCACAGTAGGGACTCTTTTGGGATATGTCATTCATTTTGATACAACGGGGATTGAGTTTGTCATGACAGCTTTATTTGTAGTGATGTTTATAAATCAGTGGGAGGAGGCAAAAGACCACCGGCCGGCTTTGACAGGTCTTGGATGTTCTCTGCTTTGTCTGCTGATATTTGGGAGCGGGAATTTTATTTTGCCGGCGATGGCTTTGATTATACTGTGTTTTTCTGCTGATAAGAAGAGAAAAGATAAGGGGGCGGT
Organism: Lachnospiraceae bacterium; assembly: GCA_910574715.1. Lineage (GTDB taxonomy): Bacteria > Bacillota > Clostridia > Lachnospirales > Lachnospiraceae > Sporofaciens. The sequence continues at coordinate 30,061 of CAJTCH010000052.1, forward strand.
ATTATGACAGCCGTACAGGAGATTGTTACAATAATTGTAGTGGTGGCTGGCACTATGCTTACAAGGTTTCTTCCGTTTATTATATTTCCGGAAGGGAAGAAGCCGCCGGCATACATATCTTATTTGGGAACGGTACTTCCATATGCGGTGATTGGGCTTTTGGTGGTTTACTGCCTAAAGGATGCTTTTGCCGGAAAGTATTTTGTGATACCGGAGATGATTGCAGTTTCCTCTATTGTTGTGCTTCATAAATGGCGAAAGAACACGTTGCTCAGCATCGGGGGAGGAACGGTTTTGTACATGTTTTTGGTACAGGTTTGTTTTCGTTAGCATTTCCTTACGGGAATGTCATGCCGCCGTATGATGGGTACCGCGGCCATTTATACAATTTTTTAATTTGCCGCTGAACCAGCGGTGGGAAACATTACATTATTATACTAGGAGGTTTTACAATGGAAAGAAAGTTACCAAGGGAAGAAGCGTGGGGGCTGCTGACGGGATATACAAAGACATTGGCGCTCCAAAGGCATGCATTGGCTGTGGAAGCAGTGATGAGGCATTTTGCACGTTTAAATGGCGAAGATGAGGACGTATGGGGTGTGGCCGGGTTGCTGCATGATTTGGATTATGAGAAATATCCAGAGGAACATTGCAAAAAGGCAGAAGAAATCATGCAGGCGTGGGGAATTGATGAAGCCTATATCCGTGCTATGAAATGTCATGGCTATGGACTTTGTACGGATACGAAACCGGAAAGCCGGATGGAGAAAGTATTGTTTACAGTGGATGAACTGACGGGTCTGATTAATGCGGTATGTCTGATGCGCCCATCCAAAAGTGTATTGGATCTGGAAGTAAAGTCTGTAAAGAAGAAATTTAAGGATAAGTCTTTTGCGTTCGGCGTCAATCGAGATGTTGTCCGCAGTGGCTGTGAGATGCTGGGGATGGAACTGGATGAAGTGATTCGGGAAACTATAGAAGGCATGAAGGAGAAGGCTGCGGAAATAGGACTGAAGGGGAATCTGTAGTTTGGCTTAAGACCCCGGGTATAAAAATATAGTTATGTGTATTTAGCGTATAGTTTTTGTGGAAATCCAGCGGGCTATGCGCTATTTTGTTAGACCTAGAGTCTGTTTATCAATTACGGAGTTTTTAGAGTTCCGAAAAATGGTATATTGATTTGATATTGCTCCTTGCCAAGTAGACAGGTAAATTCGCTGCGTGTTGATTATGAAAAGATTTTAAGGAATCTGTGGTAGGGAATGCTAAAGTAGAAGATAGTGCGGAGTAATCAAATTTATAGTATCACTTGAATTTGACATATAATATATGTTATAGTATGAATATATACTTATAACATATTGTGAATCCGCTTCCGCGGATCAGTCAACAAGGGAGGGCAGGCTAAATGAACAACATACACGCTTCCGACCAGTTTCTGCAAGTAATCTGGCCAGATTTTACTGCACATTTCCGTAATGAAGTCAGTATTGCGTCATATGAAGTAGATGTGGCCGAATTTATGCGGTTCTGCGAGAGTGATTTTTTACAGCTGGACTATGAAAAAGCAGAAGCCTATTTTGAATATCTGCAGAAGAAACTGGAGACAGGAAAGATGCAGCCAAGCACAATGGCAAAGAAAATCCGGGAATTGCATTCCCTGGCTGAATATATCTGTGATGAGCGTGGGAAATACAAGGTCCCGGCATCATTTCGGGACTACTTCCTTCCTTATTTAAAAAGGATTGCAAAGATAGATAAATACGCAAAGACGATCCCGGTAGAACATATTGATAAGATATTTACTGAAGCGCAGGATGACCTCCAGGCATATTGTATTTTTGCCCTGCTTCAGAGGGTAGGGCTTTCATCGACAGAGATTGTAGGATTGAAGCTGTGTGATATTGTTGCATATGACAATGGTGTGTATGCGGAACTGCCAAGCCGGAAGGACCCCTGTTTTATACCGGAGGATGTGTTTGTGATTTTAGGGCAGTATATTGCCCAGAGGCAGGAACAAGAATATCTGTTCTATAACAGCCGCGGGAATAAGCTGAATACCATGTATATCAGCAGGCTCATGAAGAAATATACAGAACTTGCCGGCGTACCGAATTACAGTGCAGAAGCGCTGAGAAATACTTGTGCGGTCACAATGTTTGCATATGAAGCAAGCCCGGAGCAGGTAGCCAGGCAGATGGGGGTCACAAAGATTCAGATCAAACGTTATAAGAATCTGTCTTACCGGGACAACCTTGTCCGTGCAGCGAATGAGTTAGTGAAAGTAAGGGTGGAGCCTCCGAAGTAGGGAAAGGCTGCGGATACATTTCACCCTAACAGTAAGGTTTTGTATTTTATGCTTGTAAAATGTCAAATAAGAGAAAAGGGCGGTTGGAATTAGTGTGGATTAACATTATAAAGTTTTTGACATTCTGCTTCGTATGCAATATAATGAACGCATAAAGATTCTTTTCATACTCTGATTCTTAGGAAGAGGAGAAGGCGTGAAATCCCTGGTAACAGGTTTTTATCTATCATCAGGGGGAAGCGTGGGAAGAATTTTGCATCTGGTACTATGCCAGATGTTTTTTTATGCAAAAATATTAATAGAAGGAGCTTCCTGTATAATATAAAGTGTAAAGGGAGTTGATAAAAAAAGATACCTCGTATATAGTTGGATTATTACTGACCAGCCAGTTGGTAAAATCCAAAAACACAAGAGGTATCTAAG
>CAJTCH010000053.1:0-12697 GCA_910574715.1 Lachnospiraceae bacterium
CAGACCAGTCATGGCTCCATCAGTGGACTGGGGCGGATCCGTGGTATGACGTCTTTTGGAGCATACATTAATGAGGCTTCGTTGGCGAATCAGGAAGTATTTGATGAGATCAAGGCAAGGTGCAGCGGTCCGGGTGCACGGATTATCGCGGATACGAATCCGGATCATCCGGAACACTGGCTGTTGAAGGATTATATTGAGTCTGAGGCGGGCGGGCTCTTGAGCTTCCATTTCCAGTTGGAGGATAATACATTTCTGGATGAACGTTATATCAGAGATATTAAGGAGACAACACCGAAGGGAATGTTCTATGACCGGGGCATCAGGGGATTGTGGGTGTCTGGTGCCGGGGTGGTGTATCCGGATTTTGATAAGAGTGTGCATGTGATCTCACCGGAACAGGCGAAGGGAATGATCTTTGACCGGTATCTGGCTGGTGTCGATTGGGGCTGGGAGCATTTTGGAGGCGTTGTGGTCATTGGCGTGAAGGGGGATGCTTATTATGTCATAGAGGAGCATGCGGCACAGCATAAGTATATTGGAGAGTGGATATGTATAGCGAAGGATATTATCAGGCGGTATGGTAATATCCCTTTTTATTGTGATCCGGCGCGGACGGAACATATTGCCGCATTTCAGAAGGCGGGGATCCGGGCGTATCTGGCAAATAGCAGGGTGCTGTCAGGGATTGAAGAGGTAGCGACTCTGATGACCAAGAAAAAGTTTTTCATTGTGTATGAGAGGTGTCCGCGGTTTCGTGAGGAGATCTATAAATATGTCTGGAAGAAGAATACGGGTGAACCGTTGAAGGAGAATGATGATGTGCTCTGTGCAATCAGGTATGGTATTCATTCTGATATGACGGTTGGATCGATTGAGACGCAGGAGAACCGGATGAAGAAGGCGAAGAAGATGAAGGGGATGTTGTAGGATGGCTGAGGATTTAAAGGTAAGTGAATTTGAGAGCGGTACAGACAGAAGGATGTATCATACGCACAGGAATCTGCAGCAGGCTCATGGGCCGGAAGCGAATTTCCATTACCGTGCGGAGAGTGCGGATGAGATTCTGGGGGATCTGAATAAGCTGAGGAATATGATCCTGGATCATTATCGGATACAGTGTCCCCGGCTTGCCGCCCTGGATAATTATATGAAGGCAAGGAATGACGGGATCTATAATGATGAATGCCGACGGACGGAAGAGGGGAAAGCGGATCATAGGGCAGCTCATAATTTTGCCAAGATCATCAATGTTTTTGATGTGGGGTATAATACTGGGATTCCGATCAAGAAAGCCAGTGACAATGAGCGGATCAATGAGCTTGTCAGGGAGTATGACCGGCGGAATGATATTGAAGCTTTGGACAGTGAGTTATGGCGGGATTTCCGGAAATATGGACGGGCGTATGAGCTGCAGTACCGGAACCAGGATGACGAAGATTGCTCTGTTGTCAGTAACGTGTTTGAGACGTTTGTCTGTTATGGACTGGATGTGGAGAGGACGCCGCTTTTTGCGGTCAGGTATCCGAAGTATTGGACGGGTATGGAGGAGCGGACAAGGGTGATCGTTTATACCGATACGGAGATCATTACTTACAGACCGTGTTCTCTGAGTGTGATGGTACAGGAAGAAGAGGGACGGGAAGGGCATTACTGGGGAGAGGTCCCGGTAACGGAGTATTCTCCGGACAGATACCGGCAGGGGGGATATGAGGATGTGGCGTCTTTGATCGATCTGTATGATGCTGCCCAGTCGGATACGGCGAATTATATGACGGATTTTAATGAGGCGACGCTTGTGATATCCGGGGATCTGGATATGGGGAGGTATTCGGTCAGGGATGTGATCGAGATGAAGAAGGCGAACCTGCTTCTTTTGGAGAATGGGATTAACCCGGACGGCAGTAAGACTCAGACGGATGCGAAGTATGTGTATAAGCAGTATGACGTGGCTGGAACGGAGGCGTATAAAGAGAGGCTGCAGAAGGATATCCACAAGATCTCGTTTGTGCCGGATCTGACGGATGAGGCTTTTGGCGGTACGCAGTCCGGGGAGGCCATGAAGTATAAGCTGTTTGGATTTCAGCAATTGGCTAAGACCAGTCAGAGAGGATTTAAGAAGGGATTGATGCGAAGGTATCGTCTTCTTCTGAATATCAAGAATTATGTCAATGAAGCGGATAATGTGGATCTGGGAGACTTTACGATCACATTTACGCCGAATCTGCCGAAGGCTGTTCTGGAGGAGTTGAAGGCGCTGGCGGATGCCGGTGCGCAGTTCAGCCAGGAAACGTTATTGGAACTGGCTTCTTTTGTGGAGGATGCGCAGACGGAGATTGACAGGGTGAAGGAGGAGCAGGAGAGTTCGGATGATGACGCTGTTATGCGTCGTGCATTTGGCTTGATAAAGAAAAGGGATGGAGCTGATGTGAATGGACAGCAGGGAATATTGGAAGCACAGGGAGCGGGAGCAGCTGAAGCATAATATTACCGAGGAGACGGAATACCGAAAGTGTATCGGGGAGATCTATGATTATATGATGGACCAGATCCAGAGGGAGATCAATGGATTCTATGTGAAGTATGCGAAGAAGGAAGGGATCACGCTGTCGGAGGCTAGGAAGCGTGTTTCCAAGCTGGATATTGAAGAGTATGGGCGCAAGGCTGCCAAGTATGTGAAGGAAAAGGATTTTTCTGATGTGGCGAATGAGGAGATGCGCCTTTATAATGCTACGATGAAGATCAACCGTCTGGAGATGTTGAAGGCGAAGATCGGACTGGAGTTGGTGGACGGGTTCAATGAATTGCAGAAGTATTTTGACCGGATACTGACGAAGAGGACGCTGGATGAGTTTGAGAGACAGGCGGGAATCCTGGGGGATACGGTGGGGGATCGTGAGAAGGCGGCGCATGTGATCGTGAATGCGTCTTTTCACAATGCTAGTTTTTCTGACCGAATCTGGATGTACCAAGATATGATGAAGGCGGAATTGTCTAAGCTTCTGCAGGTAGGATTGATTCAGGGGAAGCATCCCAGGGTGTTGGCCAGGCATCTCGTGAAGCTGTTTGGAGTACGGAGGTCTGACGCGGAGCGCCTGATGCAGACGGAGCTTGCAAGGGTTCAGACGGAAGCCCAGAAGAGATCGTTTGAACGGAATGGATATGACCGGTATGAGTTTATTGCGCTGGAGACCGCTTGTAAAATCTGCAAGGCGATCGATGGGAAGCATTTTAGAACAGAGGATATGATGCCCGGGGAGAATGCACCGCCGATGCATCCGAACTGTAGATGCAGTACCGCTGCGTATATGGATAGAGAAGAGTTTGAAAGATGGCTGAGTAAAAAAGAAGAAAACAGTAATTTAGAGTTGGATGTGGGAGAGAAGATATATGAAAAAGTAATGGGAATATCGCGACAGAAGAATGATTTTAAAGGTGGTTTGGAAAAAATAACGAATAAAGATGTCAAAATGTTACTTAAACAATCGCTTGATAGAGTGACAATTAGACGAGCAAGCGGCCGAAGGTCGCACTATTCAGTAAAAGATAAGACGATATATCTTGCAAAGAATGCGACTTCAAATACGCTTGCGCATGAATTATTTCATGAAATTGATGTGACTTATGGACTGACAAAGAATGGAATGCTAAGCGAAGCGGTTCAGTCGGATTATAAAAGATTGACTAATCTTTCAAGGGGTTATGGTAAAAGTATTGAAGAAATGTTATACTCAAAATATCCAGATATCTTCTTAAGAAACGGGATGAAGGTTTGCGAGGAATATAGATCGGTGTCTGATATTATAAACGGAATGTCAGGGGGAAATATCAATATGGGTTTTTGGCATTCCAAGGATTACTGGATGAGTAGTGGAAAGCTTGAGGCGGAAACATTTGCACAGATAGGGAGAACCTTACATGAAAGTAATGAGAAAGTTTTAAAGGTGGTTAGAGAGATTTTTCCGAATTCATATGATGAGATTGTTGGTACATTAGAGAGGATGATAAAATAATGTGGTATGGTAAGAATACTAGGGAACTAGAAGAACTGAATAAACAGTACTGTGAATTATTTGGCGGACCGCCATATGGTCATATGGAATTAGAATATGGGGCAGACGAGTATGATGAATATGTAAGGGATATACAAAAAGCACTTCGGATCAAGAAACCATTAACTGATTTCGTGGAGTAACTATGATAGTAGTTGGTGTATTTTAGGAGAAGAGGTAAATATGGCACAAAATGATATGGAAGTAATCATGTATAAAATATTGAGGTACTTATATGAGTGCATGAAGCAGGATATTGCTCCGGATTTGCAGAAATATGGATGGCATTCTGAGTTGTTGGATATACCGCGGCAATATTGGTGTAAAATCATCAGGATTTTGGTAGACAAAAGACTTGCTGTGGGTTTTTCCATATTGGTAATGAAAGAAGGGATTCAGATCCAGACAAAGCCGCCGATTGAGATAACCTATGAGGGCAGGGAATTTTTAAGAGAGAATAGTGGAATGAAGAAAGCGCAGGTGTTTTGCGGGGAGGCCTTTGAAGTGCTGCTGTCTGCCGCGGTCGGGGTTATTTTATAATGATTTGGCACAGGCCATCGGTGTTAGCCGGTGGTTTTCTTATGCTTATTTTTAGGAGGGATTATGGTTATACCTGAAAGAATAAAGATTTTGTTCAAGGAATATCAGATAGAACAGCGGGAAGGACTGCACGATGGAGCAGATGATCTGTATGGCCAGATTTGCTATTTTGACGAAAAAATTCTTCTGAATTCCAGTTGCTCTGAGGATCAGAAGAAAGCGACCCTGATTAATGAAATAGTTCATGGGCTGGATGAAATGTACGGAATAGATCTGAAAGAAAAGCAGGTTGAGAAGCTTGGAAATGCATTTTATATGCTTCTTAAGGAGAATCCAAATACCTTTGAAAGGGGTGATGTAGTTTGATTGAAGTGAGTGTCCGTAAGGACAGGATCACCGTAACCGGTCATTCTGGGTATGATGAACCAGGACGGGATGTGGTGTGTGCCGGTGTGACGGCACTGTGCCAGACTCTTATCAGATCCATCGAGAGTCTGACGGAGGATACAATTAAATACGAGATATCGCCCGGAAGGGCTGATATACAATATGGGAATCTGTCGGAGAGTTCAAAGACTCTGGTGGATTCCTTTTTCATTGGCACCTGTATGATCGCCGATGAGTTCCCGGACTATGTCCGGATAGTATGAAAGAAAGTGAGGTAACAGAGATGTGCAGTAGGAAAATGAGGATACTGATGTCGAGAGCGCAGAAGAGATGCGGCATTCCGTATAGCGGTCTGCAGTTGTTTGCTGAAGATGGAGACGGCGGTGGCGCTGATGGAGACGGCTCTGGCGGTGATGATGACGACGATGACGACGATGGCGGCGGAGGCGGTTCTGGAAATGGCGGAGAAGGAGGGGCGGTATCGTTTGATGACTTCCTTGGCCAGGAAGGAAACCAGACAGAGTTTGATAAGCGTGTGCAGGCGGCTGTAGATGCAGCAGTGAAGCGCGAGCGGGAAGCATGGGAGGCCGCGGCGGATGATAAGGTGTCTGAGGCGGAGAAGCTGGCGAAGATGACCAAAGAGGAGCGAGAGAAATACCTGCAGCAGAAGGAGCGAAGGGCGTTTGAGGCGGAGAAGGCGGCTTTTGAACGGGAGAAGCTTCTGGTTGAGGTCAGGAAGGAATTGCAGGAGCAGACGCTGCCTCTTGTGTTTGCGGAGTCCCTTGTGACTATTGCGGATGCGAAGAAGATCAAGGATGCAATTGTGGATATCAAGAAAGCGTGGGACGCTAAGATCTCGGAGGCGGTGAAGGCGAAAGCTAGACAGTCTACCCCGCAGGAGGGCGGCCATGTGATGGATAGCAGGAGAGGGTTGTCTTCTATTAGAAAGATGGCTAATGAAAACAGGATTATTAAGAATTAGGAGGGTGTAGAAGATGAATAAGAACAGGAAATTAGGTTGGAAGTTGCAGTTGTTTGCCCAGACCTGGAGCCCGGACAAGGTGACTGTGTTTGAGCATAAGGACGGGACTATCCCGGAGAAGTATCAGAACATGATCTTGAAGGAGGTCATGGAGAACAGCAAGGTGATGCAGCTTGCGAAGTATGAGGAGATGGATTCGAAGGAGAAGAAGTTTGAGTATTTTGCAAAGGGGCCGGGCGCTTACTGGGTAGGTGAGGGGGAGAAGATCAAGACTTCTAAGGCCCAGTGGCTTCAGGTGAAGATGGTGGCGAAGAAGCTGGGTGTCATTATTCCGTGTTCCAGGGAGTTCCTGCATTATAAGATGTCGGATTTCTTTGAGGTGATGAAGCCGAAGATTGCGGAGGCGTTCTATAAGAAGTTTGATGCGGCGGCGATCCTTGATGTGGAGAATCCGTTCCTTCATGCGGTTGAGAAGTCGGTCAAGGCTTCGGGGAATGTGATTGATGGGGCTTTGAATTATGACAACATCCTGGAGATGGAGGACTTGCTGACGGATGAGGATTATGATGTGAATGCGTTTATCTCTACGAAGAAGAACCGGAGCACTCTTAGAAATACACACAGGATTGAGAACGGTGTGATCGTGGAGAGCCTGTATGACAGGTCTGCCAATACTCTTGACGGTCAGCCGGTGGCGGATCTGAAGGCTCTGGATAAGGGAACGATCTATGCGGGGGACTTTGACTATATGTACTATGGGATCCCTTATGGGATGTCTTATAAGATCTCGGAGGAGGCGCAGTTGTCTACGCTTACCAATGAGGATGGTACTCCGGTGAACCTGTATGAGCAGGAATTAGTAGCGCTTCGGGTTACGATGGATGTGGGCTTTATGATCGTGAAGGATGAGGCTTTTGCGAAGCTGACTTCTGGAGGGTTAGGAAAACTGACGGTAACGAGTACGGCGGGAACGAAGGCAGGAGATACGAAGATCGCGGTTACCCCGGCGCTTACGAGTGGGAATTCCTACAAATACAAAGTAGGGGATGAAATGGATGTACCGGTAAAGGGCCAGAATGTGAAGGGTTGGAAAACCTGGGATGGCGCGGCGGATATCACGCCGGGTGAGGGAAGTGAGATTGTAGTTGCTGAGTGTGATGCTTCTTATCGCGTGGTGAATGCAGGAAAGACCGATGTGACGGTGAAAGAGTAGGAGATAGATCATGAACAGGGAAAACCAGATAGCAGAAAGAGATGGGATGCTGAAGGATTTGAAGCTGCTGTTGGGAATGGATCCGAAGGATGATTCCCAGGACGATAAGCTTCTGTGGATCCTGTCTTCCGCCAGGGCAAGACTTAAGGTTTTGCTTGGCGGTGTAGACCCGCCTGCGGAGATGGAGCATATCATTACGGAAGCGGCGGTGATCCGGTTTAACCGTATTGGATCTGAGGGAATGACAATCAATACTGTTGAGGGGGAGAACCTGCATTTTAACAGTAATGATTTTGCCGGGTTTATGGATGAGATCAATGCATGGCTGGATGCCAGAAATCAGAATTCCAAAAGAGGAGGGTTTCGGTTTCTATGAGGTTTGATGTGCCGGTATATTTTCAGAGGATACAGCCCGGGGAGTATGATGAGTCTTCCGGCGACTATGGACCGGACAGTGTCAGTGAGGATATGCGCTATGCGAATGTAACGGATGCCGGAACAGAGACTCTGAAGCTGGTCTACGGGGAAATCCGGCAGGGATGTAAGGTGATCCGGCTGCAGACGTATTATGACAAGGTATTTGACCGGATCCGTATTGGGGAGAGGGTCTACCGGGTAGATTTCTCTAGGAGGCTTAGGGTCAAGCAGGTGTTTATTGTCAGTGAGGTGCAGGGATGTCGGTAAAGTTTAAAGGTGTGAAAGAACTTAAGGTTGCTCTTGAGAAGAAGGCGGATATGGGGGCGGTCAGGCAGATCGTCAGGCAGAATGGGGCGCAGCTTCAAGCGAAGGCGCAGAGGAATGCCCCGGTGGATACGGGAACTTTGAAACGGAGTATTGGCCTTGATATCTCTGACGGGGGACTGACTGCCGAGTCTAAGGCCGGGGCGGAGTATGCACCTTATGTGGAATGGGGGACTAGGTTCATGGAGGCGCAGCCGTACATGAAACCGGCTTTTCATGAACAGAGGGAGCAGTTTAAGCGGGATATGGACCGGCTTGCGAAGTGAGGTGATGGCGGATGGATCCGCAGCAGGAGTTGTTTACCTGCCTGTTATCAGAGATCAGGAAACGGGGATATGACGTGTATGACGGCGGACTTCCGTCGGAGGGTGCGCCGTATCCTTTTGTGTATCTGGCGGATTGCAGGCAGACGGACCGTTCCAATAAGAATGCTGTGTTTGGAACGGTGTACCAGACCATCCATGTGTGGGACGGTACGGTGAGGAGGCGGGGCAGGGTCTCTGCCATGCTGGCGGATCTGAAGCAGATCTGCCGGAGATTGGAGCATACGCCGGGTTTTTCCTGGATGGTGGTGAACATCGACCAGAGGATCCTGGCGGACACAACGACGAAACAGCCGCTTCTCCACGGGTTTCTGGAAGTGGAGTTTCGGTTCTGTTAGAAGAAAGAGAGGGTTAATGATGTATCAGTTACAGTTATTTGCGGAAGCAGTACAGGGGAAGAAGATGGTGTATCTGTACCGGATCCAGAAGGATGCGGCAACGGCCGACGGAACGATACTTGCATTTACGACGGAGAACGGGCGTTCCAAAAGTAAGGATGCGGATTCAACTGCCACGAAAGACGGTTCGATCCGGACTCCGGGAACGGCGGAGGTTGAGATCACGGCTACGAGTATTCTTGCCAAGGGGGACAGGATGATCGATAAGCTGGAGGATGCGATGGATCATGATGATCTGATCGAGGTCTGGGAGGCGAATCTGTCAGAACCGGCGGATTCGGGTGAGAATAAGTTTAAGGGAATGTATTTCCAGGGGTATCTGACGGAGTTTGAGAAGACTTCTTCGGCGGAGGATTATGTGGAGTGTTCTCTGACGTTTGGGATCAACGGAAGTGGGAAGCGCGGAGATGTGACGGTTACGGTGGAGCAGCAGGAAATTGCAGATTATGTATTTGCAGATACGAAGAAAACAGGGGCTTAGGAGGAATAGAAATGATGGAACTTACAATTAATGGGCAGGTGTATCAGTTTCACTTTGGGATGGGTTTTCTGAGGGAGGTAAATAAGATAGTGAATGCCCCGGTTGAGGGAATTCCTGGAATGAAAAAAGATATCGGCGCCAGATATATGTTCGCAAGGGTCATTGACGGTGAGGCGGATGCCCTGGTTGAGGTTTTGAATCTGGCGAATATGGGGCAGGATCCAAGAGTGACCCGGGCGTTGCTAGACGCTTATGTTGACGATCCGGAAACAGATATCGACCAGTTGTTTGAGGATACTCTGGATTTTTTAGAGAAAGCAAATGCTACAAGGAAGACCGTGCAGAAGCTGATGGAGGCAATCAGGAAATCCGAGGAGGAGAATCAGTAGCATTTGAAGAACAATATCGTGAGGCAGCGGTAAACTGCTTCCGGTATTTTGGTTTTACGTCATTTGAGCAGGTTGACCGATTGACAATCGCGCAATATGAGATCCTGATGGAGGCGCTGTCACTTAAGTCTGTTGACCAGGATTTCCATGAACACCGACAAGCGTTTCTGAATTTTGCTGTTCAGGCAGAACGCCAGGTCGGTAAAGGGAAAACGAAGCCCGTATACCGGAAGTTCAGCCAGTTCTATGATTATGAGCGGGAATTGCAAAAGGTTAGGGCCAGAAAGAAAAAGTCACGTTTTTCTGGAATAGGGAAGCTGCTGAAGAAAGGGGAGTGATGGCATTGGGGAATCTTATAGTGTAAAAGCGGTCTTGTCGGCGGCAGATAAGAATTTTTCGTCAACTTTGAAGGCTGCAGCTGGTTATGCGGATAATCTGAAGAATGTCATCACGAGCGGTTTTGGTTTTGGAGCTATGATGGCGGTCGGGCAGAAGGCTGTGTCTGTTGTGAGTAATGGAGTTTCTGGTCTTGTGGGAGAGATGAACGCTGCAAGTGCAGCATGGAAAACCTTCCAGGGTAACATGGAAATGAATGGGAAAGCCGTAGAAGAGATCCAGGCGACTAAGAAGGAATTACAGAGTTTTGCAGAGCAGACTATTTACAGTTCCAGTGATATGGCGAGCACCTTTGCGCAGCTTGAGGCTGTCGGGACTAAGAATACGACGAAACTGGTCAAGGGCTTTGGCGGTCTGGCTTCTGCGGCAGAAAATCCGACACAGGCAATGAAGACGCTGAGCCAGCAGGCAACGCAGATGGCCGCGAAACCAAAAGTTGCATGGGAAGACTTCAAGCTGGTTCTTGAGCAGACACCCGCGGGAATTGCGGCAGTGGCCAAAGAGATGGGGATGTCTACACAGGACATGATCAAGAATGTCCAGGATGGCAAAGTTGCAACAGAGGACTTCTTTGATGCTATCGCAAAAGTAGGCAATAATGAAAATTTTACAAAGCTTGCTACGCAGTATAAAACTGTAGACCAGGCAATGGATGGGCTGACAGAGACGCTTTCTAACAAGCTTTCCCCTGCATTTGACGCGGTTTCGGCGATAGGAATCAGTTCTATTGATAAACTGATCAATAAAATGGGGAGTCTGGATGGTGAGGCGATTGCAGGCAAGGTCGTTGAATTTGTAGGAAATGCAAAAAAGTACTGGGATATATTCAAGGAAGATGTATCAGAGGTTGCGTTGGCATTCGGCAGTGCTGTAGGGGCGATCGTGGGAGATCTGACGGAGATCACGGGAGCTTTTGGCAGTACGAAGAATGTGGAGAATTTTGCAGATGTTATGGATGTAGCTAAGAATGCATTGGTGAAATTTGCGGGATTTCTGGAAGAACATTCAGAAGTGATTGCTAAGGTGTTGTCTGAATTGCCGAAATTATTGCTTGCATATCAAGGGTTTCGGATTGTGGGAGCGATAGCGCCGGGTGTTAAAATATTTACGGGCGCTATTCTCGGTCTTGCGGGGAAAGGCATATCCGCACTTGCGGGAAAACTGTTTGGAATTGCGGCAGGGCAGAAGGCGGTGGGTTCGGCCAGCGCTGAGTCCGGCGCAGGTATGTTAAAGTCTGCAGCCGCTTTTATGGCAATGGGTGCGGGAATCGCATTAGCAGCAGCTGGTCTTGGGATTCTGGCCTATTCTGCGGTACAGATTGCGGAGTCAGGGCCGGCAGCGGCGGGCGTCTTATTGGGGATGGTTGTTGCGTTGGGAGCACTGATGGTTGTTGCGAAGTCTGTCGCGCCGGCTCTGACCGCCGGAGCAGCGGGGCTTCTTGCATTTGGTGGGGCTGTGGTTTTGGCTGGAGCCGGAATGCTTTTATTGACAACTGCAGCTGTCAGCCTGGCAAACGCGGGACCGCTGGCTATTGGCGTAATGGTTGGATTAGTTGCTGTAGTTGCGCTGCTTGCGGCCGGAGCGGCAGCCCTTGGCCCGGCGTTAACTGTCGGAGCAGTAGGTTTTATTGCTTTTGGAGTCGCAATTGTATTGGTTGCCACGGGAGCATTGATTGCAGGTGCTGCGCTTGCAATCGTGGCGGCAGTGCTTCCGACGATAGTGCAGTATGGTCTGCAGGGTGCTGTTGCTATTGCGGCTCTTGGCGCCGGTATGCTTGTTTTTGCTGCGGGAGCAGCATTAGCGGGGGTTGGATGCGTGGCACTTGGTGCAGGGCTTATGATTGTGGCTGTTGGCCTGGGCCTGGTTGGGGCTGCGGTAATGGTCGCGGCGGCCGGTGTTCTGCTTTTGTCAGCCGGGGCCGTAACCCTGGGAGCGGCTTTGCTTTTAACGGGAGCGGCGCTCCTGATGATGGCGGCAGTCTTGCCCACTGTCGCGGCTGGCGCTGTGCTTAGTACAGCAGCCCTTGCAGCGCTTTTGGCCGTATCAGCAGGGCTTGCGGCGGGGCTTGTGGCAATGGGGCTTTCGTTGGCTGCGGTTGGGCTTGCATCCGCTGCGTCTGCTATAGGGATTGCTGCGTTTGCTCTGGCTATGACAACGGGAGCTGTAGGAGTGGGTGTGATGGCATTGGCTTTAAAGGCTGTGAATTCCAGTATGAAGTCGATTGCTAGTAATGCAAAGAATGCACAGAAATCTCTTAGTAGTATGAAAGCATCCGTCAGCTTTGTGAATGAAGGGTTGGATGCGCTGGGAAACAAGGCGAAATCTGCGATCAATGCATTGGTGAGTCAGTTTTCCAGAGCGGAAGAGAAGGCAAAAAGCTCGGGGAAGGCTGTGGGTAATCATTTTAATACCGGAGTTTCCAATGGAATGCAGCGTGCAGTGGTTACTGCGGATGCGATGTCGGTGTCCGTGGTAGCAACCATGAGATCAGCATCTGGCGGAGCATTCAGCAGCGGCGTCTATATTGGACAGGGACTGGCCAATGGTATGCGTTCGCAGCTTGGTTATGTAAGGAGCGTGGCAGCACAGCTTGCGTCGGCAGCGGAAGCGGCGATCCGCGCAAAGGCAAAGATACACAGTCCGTCAAAAGTCTCCACGAAGCTTGGGGGGTTTTGGGGAATCGGATATGCTGAAGGTATTCTGGATCAACTAAAAAGGGTGTGGCAAGCTTCTATGGAATTGGTAAATATTCCCAGGCTAGCAGTCTCTTCTGGCGATACGATAAGAGTTTCAAG
>CAJTCH010000053.1:12718-32603 GCA_910574715.1 Lachnospiraceae bacterium
AAATATACGATTATTGTGCCATTGGAGGTGGAAGGCCGGGAGATTGCCAGAGCCACTGCTGTTTACACGAAGGAAGAGCTGGATGATATGAAGTTTTTTGAGAATTACAGGAAGGGGTATCGGTGATGGGAATGTATGATTTTATTGATGTTACAGAATCACAGGGTGAGGATACCCTTCCTGCAGAAGCTGTCAAGTTCAATGGAAAATGGCTTGACCATGAGGTGGAAGGGTTCCGGACCCTTCGTGTTAGCGGAAGGGAGTTGATGGACTGTGAGATCGAAGATGTACAGATGGGCAGCATGGATGGTACGCAGTATCAGTATAAGAGGTATCCGGCTAGACAGATAACGGTTACTTATCGATTGATGTCAGAATCTGATACTGCATTCAGGGAAGCGTTTAACAGATTGAATGGCCTTCTGGATGCGGAAGAGGCAGAATTAATCTTTAACGATGAACCGGATAAATATTTTATCTCGACGAAGGCGGGAAATAGTGAAGTGGCTGCCGGAAGGAACAGTGTGACGGGAGAGATTGTATTTTACTGTACAGATCCATCTAAATATTCTACAGTTGAGAAGACGTTCCCGGCTTCGCCGAATGCGGAGGGGATTCTGGAGGCTGTGATCGTGAACCGGGGCACGGAGTCTGTCCCGGTGAGCTATGAGATCGTTCATAAGCATGAGAATGGGTATCTGGGTATTGTGTCGCAGTATGGCGTGATGCAGTATGGACGTGTGGAGGAGACGGACTGGGAGAATTATAGGCAGAATGAGAAGCTTGTGAGGCTGTCGGATCTGTCTGCCCTGCCGGATGATCCTGGAACGAACTATATGCATCCGAATCATGTGATGGGCGGTTCCCTGGTGACGGAGACTATCGGCGGGAAACCCTGCCTGCGGCTTCGGTCGACGGGGGCGGTCAGTGCGGGGAAGTGGATCGGGGCCATGAAGACGCTGACGGTCCCGGCGGACTCGGAGGGGCATGCGGGGGCAAAGAACTTCTATTGTTATCTGAATCATTGGTTTGAGACGGGCCTGATGGGGCAGACGGCGGAGCAGTCCATTGCGTTCCTGACGGGGGATAATAAGGTGATCTGCGGGTACAGCCTGTTTAAGTCGGATATGACGGGGAATACAGCGTGTCTGGAGTTCTGGCTGAATGGGAAGATCGTGCGGTCGATCTCGTTTGCTCCGTCCAGTTCAGACGGTGCGAATCCTTTTAATCATGGAAGGGGGCACAATGACATCCGTAAGGAGGGGGATAAGGTGACCTTCTATTGGTTCGGGAATTATCCGAGTTACCGGTCTTCTGCCATCCGGAACATGGAGTGTAAGAAGATCCAGGTTGCGTTTACCCAGTTTGATTCCCGGGGGCTTGGGAATAAGTATGTGACCCGGAATTATCTGCGGTCTCTGGAGTTCCAGAAGATGGGCGTGGAGAAGTGGAGGGATGTGCCGAACCGTTACCAGGAGGGGGATGTGGTGAGTATCGACGGGGAGGCGGCGCGGGTCTATGTGAATGGGATGGCGAATACGGGGGATGAGATGATAGGGACCAAGTATTTTCATGTGCCGCCTGGGGAGACGAAGGTGCAGTTTTATTATTCGAGTTTCTGTAACCCGGCTCCGGTGGTGACGGCGAGGATTAAGGAGGCGTTTTTGTAATGGAGAATGTAAGGATCGCGGTGTTGAGCGCGTATGATAAGGTGTGTGCGTTTCTGGATAACGGGGCGCCGTCTGCGCTGCATTATTATGGGGATGAGCTGCATTCCTATAGGGAGGGCTCTGCCTGTACTTATGGTTTTAAGGCTTCGGCCAGGCATGGGGATGCCCAGTATCTTGTAGAGGGGAATAAGCTGGCGTTCCGGTATGGGGGCAGGGATTATTATTTTAATATCATGAAGGTGGTGAAGACGGAGTATGTGGTGGAGGTTGTTGCGCATTCTATGATGTTTGAGCTGCTGAATGAGGACGCGGGGGAATATAAGTCTCCGAAGGCTATGAGTTTTCAGGAGTATCTGGATGTGTTTGACCCGGAGCATACGTTGGAACTTGGGGTGAATGAGGTGGAGGATAAGACGGTCAGCCATGAGTGGACGGGATCGTCGACGATCCTTGCGAGGATCTTTTCTCTTGCGAATGTGTTTGGCGCGGAGGCGGAGTTTGTGCCGGTGCTTGCGGATGATTATTCTTTGGAACGGCTTGTGATGAATGTGTACCGGGAGCATGACGGGGAGAACCAGGGGATCGGTAAGGATCGGCGGGATATGACGCTTCGGTATGGGGTGAATGTGAAGGGGATCCGGAAGTCTTCGGACATCACGGGGCTGTATACAGCCATTCTGCCGGTGGGTACAGATAACCTTGGGATCTCGGCGCTTGATAAGACGGAGCTTGACGCGGACGGAAGGGTGGAATACCGGTCTGCGCCTGGGGATGGGTGTATACGTGCGGTGCAGGCGATGGAGCGTTTTCCGTCGAATCTTAAGACGGATGACCGGTATATATTGAAGCGGTGGTCTTATGATACGGCCAATGTGAATGTGCTGTATGGGCAGGCTCTTGCTGAGCTTAAGAAGGTGTGTGTGCCGCAGGTGAGTTATGAGGTGGACGGCTTTTTTGATACGGAGATGGGGGACACGGTGGTGGTGACGGATGAGGAGTTTGTACCGGCGCTGTATCTGGAGGCGCGGGTGACGGAGCAGGTCAGGAGTCTTACGGATCCGGCGCAGAATAAGACGACGTTTGATAATTTTCATGAGTTGAAATCTCAGGTGGATACGTCGCTTCTGGATAAGATGAATCAGCTGATCCGGGAGTATAAGGTCTATGCCTGTGTGATCTCTACGGATAACGGGATCGTGTTTAAGAACGGGGAAGGGGCTACGACGCTGACGGCGAATGTGAGGGATGCGGGAGCGGAGGTGACGGACCTTTTTGCGATTGTGTGGATAAAGGACGGTGTGGAGCTTGCGGTCGGGAAGAGTATTGTGGTGAATGCGGGGGATATCTCTGGGAAGGCGGTCTATGGGTTTGAAGCCAGGGATGCCGGCGGGGGTGTCCGGGGATCGTATGAGGTTACGGTGAGTAATGTAGTGGATGGTGCTGCCGGGGAGAAGGGCGATCCGGGTGATAAAGGAGATAAGGGAGACAAAGGGGATAAGGGGGACCAGGGAGCTACCGGTGCGACAGGTCCGCAGGGGCCAACGGGTGCAACGGGTCCGCAGGGTCCGGTTGGTCCGACAGGGCCTAAAGGTCCGGCCGGACCCAATGGAGCGGATGGTCAGATGTTGTATGCGACCTGCGGCACGGCTGCAGGTACGGCTGCGAAGGCGGCGACGCTGAAAGCGGGGACACTGGTGCTGAAAGCGGGCGCTACGGTTTCGGTGCAGTTTACTTATGCGAATACGGCGGCGTCTCCGACGCTGAATATCAACGGTACGGGGGCGAAGGCGGTCTATACGCAGGGTGTGAGGTATGCGTATTGGGCTGCGGGTGCTACGGTGGTGTTTACTTATGACGGGGCGAACTGGAGGGTTGCTTCGGAGCCGGTGTATGCGAATACGGTTACGGTTGGGAATGCGGCAAGTGGACATATTTTTATAGATAGTGACAGTGTTGATTTTATGATTGGAAGTTCCATTTTTGCATCCTTGCTTAACGATTCGAATGGCGCGCATTTGCACTCAATACTAACCTTGTATCTTGAATGTGCGGGATTGCATATTAAAGACCAAAGTAAAATGGGCGTATCGGTTTGGTCAGACGATCTGATTTTATATGCGGGGAGTAAGTCTATAAGTCTTTTAAACTTAGCAAAGCTTAACAGTGGTTTTGTCTCAAAAACCTACGCTAACGTATCACTTGCTTCTGGAAGTTACCGGTATGAGACTGTGACTACGGTTAGTCAGAGCGGGATTTACCTCATCTGCTGCAGTTCGGTTACGCAATCAACTTCTACGAAGGGTACTGCAAAAGTTGGCGTCCGGATCAATGGCTCGGCATCCCATACGGTTGGGGCAATCCCGATTAGGGGAGATTACCCGGAGATTTATGGGGTGAAGATTCTTTCTCTAAGTGCGGGAAGTTCAGTGCAGTATTGGAATTACCAGAACGGAGGGTACGGGGAGACGATATCATCAAGGGCGATCCAGATGATTATGCTGTGCCCGACATAGAACGGAGGACAGTGATGATAGAAATCAGGGCGAGACCGTGAAGCGGTCTTATTTTTGCGTTGAGAATTAAGGAGAGTGATTGTAATGGGGCAGTTTTTGATGCAGACGTATACGATTGCATTGCCGATTTTGCTGGGATATATCGTATGGCTGCTGAAGCGGCAGAAGAAGGATCGAGATGCGAATGGCAAAGGGACCATGCTTCTGTTGCGGGTACAGTTGATTGAGTATCATGACCGTTATATGAAGGAAGGGCATATCCCGTCATATGCCTTGGAGAATTTCATTGAAATGTATGAAGCGTATCATGATCTGGGCGGGAACGGTATGGTGACGGAGATGTATAAGGAAGTGTTGGAGCTGGAGATTAGAAAGTAGAAGAGAGGAAGGTAGAATAAGATGGATCTTACATACTTATTTGAATATGTGAACCTGTTGACCTTGGGAATCTGCCTGTGCGTAGGCTACGCCCTTAAGACGGCGTTTGTCTGGTTCCCGAACAAGTATATCCCGTTGGCGGCGTTGTCGATGGGGTGTATCATCAATATCCTGATTAACCTGGAGACCGGGATCAATGCAATGGTTGTGCTTGGCGGCATGATTTCTGGTCTGGCCAGCACGGGATTATATGAGATGATGCGGAATCTGTTGGATAAGGATGGGAGTTTACCGGGAAAGAAATGATGTTGAGGACGTGTAACAGCGTCCTCTTTTTGCGCCGGCGCAAGATCCGGCAGAAAGGAGTAGAATATGAACATTCAGAAACCAAGTTTACAATTTAGAAATTCGTTGTCAGTGAGGAAGATCACCAGATGTATTGTCCTGCATCATGCGGATGCGGAGAAGTTCAGTGTATATCAATGCCATGCATGCCACTTAAATAATGGTTGGGCCGGCATCGGATACCACTATTACATTACAAAGGACGGCACGATCTGGGAAGGCCGGCCGGATAACACTGTCGGCGCCCATGCATCTGGCGGAAATTCGGATTCTATAGGGATCTGTTTTGAGGGTGATTATGATGTGGAGCGGACGATGCCGGATGCCCAGAAGAAAGCAGGTAAGGAACTGGTCGCGCACTTGAAAGCCAAGTACAGCATATCGACTGTAAAGAAACACAAGGACGTCACGCCGACCACCTGTCCGGGGCAATTCTTCCCATTTGATGAGATCGCCGGTGTTAAGGCGAATGGTGTGATACATGTGACAGCGGTCAGTGATAAAGTGCCAGTCCAGGCCCCTGGATCTATTGCAGAGCTTCAGGCGGAATGTAACCGGCAGGGCTTTAGCGCTCAGAAAGTGGATAACCTTGCAGGGCCGGTCACGCTGGCAGGATGCCCGATGCTTAAGAAGGGCGCTTCTGGAAATATCACCAGATGGCTGCAGCGCAAATTGAATTCTCTTGGTTTTGATTGCGGAAATGTTGACGGTGACTTTGGAGTTAAGACCAAGGCGGCAGTTATGACATTCCAGAAGGCGAAAGGGCTTGTCGTGGATGGTATCGTAGGACCGAAGACGTGGAGTAAGTTGCTCGGATTATCATAGAAAGAGAGAAACGGTCGTTATGCCAGTCCGGGAGAGCATAACGGCCGTTTCTTCTGTTCAGAACCCCACTTACATAGTATAGGAGATGTCCTGTGGAGATGCTAGGAATATTGAACATCAAATTTCGACATCACTGTGCAAAGGCCTATTTTATAAGGAAGTCATTCTAATTCTGTGGGGCAAAAATGGGGCAAATGATGTATTTTCATAGAATAACATAATACTAGAAAACCGCAGGAATACGCCATCTCCACCATTTTGCAATCTCAAGAATCGGCAGAATAGTCCTGTCATCCGCATTGATTCAGAATCCCGGAGTCCTTTAGAATAAGGGCTTGCGGGATTTTTTCTGTCGGTGGCTTTCTTTTTAGCTAAAAAAGTGGTATAATGATGTCTGTACATTTTGTTCTTCGAAGACATGAGGATGGGATTATGCTGGAAAAGAAAAATGAAAAAGAAAAAATTAAACTGAGAGGACAGCTGAAGCTGTATATCCAATGGCCGTCTGTCATGGCAGTGCTCCTGGTGGCGATGAATGTCTGGGTCTACATGATCGATAAGCGCGCAGGAAGCCTGATGGTATTTTTCGTTCTGATCTATATCATAATGGCAGGATCGCTCTATCTGCGCAGTAAGACGGTACTGCTCAAGGATCTGGTGGAATTTGCCGCTCAGTACGGGATTGTCCAGAATACGCTGCTGAAGGAGCTGACAGTGCCTTATGCAATCCTGATGAGCGACGGGAAGACGATCTGGATGAACGATCTGTTTCGGGAGATACTGGGCACCAAGCCAAGACGGGATGTGCCGATCAGCAAGTATATTCCGGAGCTGAACCGCAGTATATTTCCCAAAGAGGGCAAGGATACAATCGAGATGGATGTCTATTACAGGGACAGGGAATATAAGGCGGAGCTTCGGCAGGTGTCTGTGGAAGGGTTTAATGATACAGGACTTCTGCTTCACATGCCGGCGGAGAAGGAGTATTTTATCGCTGTACATCTGCAGGATGTGACAGAGCTGAACCGTTATATTAAGGAGAATGAAGAGCAGCGCCTGATCGCGGGGCTGATCTATATAGATAATTATGATGAAGTTATCAACAGTGTGGAAGAGGTCAGACAGTCGCTGCTGATGGCCTTGGTTGACAGGAAGATCAACCAGTACATTGCCAGGGTTGACGGTATCGTCAAGAAGATGGAGACGGATAAGTATTTTATCGTACTTCGGAAGCAATACTTCAAGCAGTTAGAAGCAGATAAGTTCTCGCTTCTTGAGGACGTCAAGTCTGTGAATATCGGCAACGGGATTCCGGCGACCTTAAGTATCGGGCTTGGCCTGAGCGGGGATTCTTATTCTCAGAGTTATAATTATGCCCGCGTGGCGATCGATCTTGCCCTTGCCCGCGGCGGCGACCAGGCAGTGATCAAGGACGGCGGCGGGATCACCTACTATGGAGGCAAGCGGGAGCAGACCTCCAAGAACACCAGGGTGAAGGCCAGGGTGAAGGCGGAAGCGCTCAGAGAATTCTTGACTTTGAAGGACAGGATATTTGTCATGGGACATAAGCTTACGGATGCGGATGCGTTCGGAGCGGCGATTGGTATCTGCCGGGCTGCGGCTGCGATGGAGAAGAGAGCGTATATCGTGATCAATGAAGTGTCAGCGTCTCTGCGTCCGTTGTATGAGTGCTTCGTGAGAGACTCCAATTATCCGGACGAGATGTTTCTTAAGTCTGCCCAGGCGATTGAGATGGCTGACGAGAATTCTATGGTAGTGGTCGTAGATACGAACCGTCCCAAGATGACAGAATGCGAAGAACTGCTGAAGAAGACGAAGACGATCGTAGTGCTCGATCATCACAGACAGAGCAGCGATAATATCGAGAATGCGCTGTTATCATACATCGAACCATATGCGTCGTCCTCCTGTGAGATGGTGGCGGAGGTGCTGCAGTATATTGTGGATGATATCAAGATCCCGAAGATAGAGGCAAGCAGTATGTACGCGGGTATTATGATCGATACGAATAATTTTGTGAACCATACGGGAGTGCGGACATTTGAGGCGGCGGCGTTCCTGCGCAGGTGCGGCGCGGACATTACGCTGGTGCGCAAGATGTTCCGGGATGATATCGAATCATACCGTGCGAAGGCAGAGATCATCAGCAGCGCGGAGGTATATTATGAAAAGTTTGCCATTGCCAGAGGAGCGGGACTTAAGATAGAGAGCCCTACGATCATCGGCGCGCAGGCGGCCAATGAGCTGTTGGATATCAGTGAGATTAAGGCGTCCTTCGTATTGACTGAGTATAACGGAAGGATCTATGTGAGCGCCAGGTCCATAGACGAGGTAAATGTGCAGGTGATCATGGAACGTCTCGGCGGAGGCGGTCATCTGAATGCGTCAGGTGCGCAGTTTGACCACACGAATATGGAAGAGGCGGTGAAGAGTCTCAAGGAAGTGATTGACGACATGATAAAAGGAGGAGACATTTAATTATGAAGGTAATATTAAAAGAAGACGTAAAATCCCTGGGGAAGCAGGGAGATATTGTAGATGTAAGCGACGGCTATGCGAGGAATTTTATCCTGAAGAAGGGCAAAGGCGTAGAAGCGAACAGTAAGAATCTGAACGACTTGAAGCTTCAGAAGGCGAATGAGGCGAAGATTGCACAGCAGCAGCTTGAAGCGGCGCAGGAGTTGGGGAAGAAGCTTGAAGCAGGCAAGATTGAGATGTCTATTAAGACCGGTGAAGGCGGTAAGGCTTTCGGCTCTATCGCGTCCAAGGAGATCGCGGCAGAGGTGAAGGAACAGATGGGACTGGATATAGATAAGAAGAAGATCCAGCTCAAAGAGGCGATCAAGGTCCTGGGTAGTCATGAGGTACCGGTTAAACTGCATCCGAAGGTTACCGCAGCGCTGAAAGTTATCGTGACAGAAGAGGCTTAAAGAGGGGGAATCATGGAGGAAGCGCTCATTAAGAGGGTAATGCCCCACAGTATTGAAGCGGAGCAGTCGGTTGTCGGGGCGATGCTGATGGATAAGGATGCGATTACAACGTCTTCGGAGATCATCAGCGGGAATGATTTTTATCAAAGTGCTTACGGAGTGATCTTTGATTCCATGGTGGAACTATATAATGAAGGAAAGCCGGTGGATCTGATCACGCTGCAGGAACGGCTTCGGGAGAAGGATGTCCCGGAGGAGATCGCCAGTCTGGAATTCGTCAGGGATCTCATGACGATGGTGACTACATCGGCGAATGTGAAGTACTATGCTCAGATCGTAGCCGACAAGTCGGTGATGCGCAAGCTGATCCGCCTGAACGAGGAGATCGCCAATACCTGCTATGCGGGAAAGGAGTCTCTGGAGGCGGTGTTGGAGAAGACGGAGAAATCAATATTCGAGTTGCTGCAGAGACGCAATACAGGCGAATTCGTACCGATCAAGCAGGTGGTCCTGAACGCTCTTGAGCGGATTGAGAAGGCATCCAGGAGCAAGGGGACGGTGACAGGTATCCCTACAGGATTTATTGATCTGGATTATAAGCTGTCTGGGCTGCAGCCTTCGGATCTGGTGCTGATAGCGGCCAGACCTTCTATGGGTAAGACGGCGTTCGTTCTGAATATCGCACAGTATATTGCATTTAAGAAGGAAAGAGGCGTTGCCGTCTTCAGCCTTGAGATGTCGAAGGAGCAGTTGGTGAACCGGCTCTTTTCTCTGGAATCCCAGGTAGATGCCCAGTCTATCCGTACAGGTAATATGAAGGATTCTGACTGGGAGAAGCTGATAGAGGGTGCCGGGATTATTGGCAGATCACGTCTGATCATTGACGACACGCCGGGTATCTCCATCTCAGAGCTGCGTTCCAAGTGCAGGAAATACAAGTTGGAGCATGAACTGGATGTGGTTATCATAGACTATCTGCAGTTGATGACAGGAAGCGTAGGCAAGAGCCAGGAATCCAGACAGCAGGAGATCTCCGAGATCTCCCGTTCGCTGAAAGGACTTGCAAGGGAACTGAACGTACCGGTGGTCGCACTGTCCCAGCTGAGCCGTGCGGTAGAGAGCCGGCCGGATAAGCGTCCCATGCTTTCTGACCTTCGTGAATCGGGAGCGATTGAGCAGGATGCCGACGTAGTTATGTTCATTTACCGCGACGAATATTATAACAAAGACTCCGAGTTCAAGAGACAGGCGGAGATCATTATAGCCAAACAAAGAAACGGCCCTGTAGGGACCGTTAATCTGGCTTGGTTGGGCGAGTACACGAAGTTCGCCAACTTAAGCAGGCAGGAATAATCTTTTTAATTTTTCTACGGGACCGGCTTCCGCCGCACTTTTCCGAAAGGATTGCTGCTGACGGATGAGCTGGTCTAATTTTCTGAACTCTTCTTCTTCCTGACGCTCCTTTGCATCCAGAAGGAAAGACATTTCCTTGGTAAACATGGATAACAGGACTTCATTGTTATGTTCCAACAGCCGTTTCATATGTAATTGATCGCGGGTTCGGCGAAGATCCGGAATCAGCGCTTTCAGCTCGGAGAAAGGTACTCCCTGTTCGTATAGTTCTTTAATGCAGGCAAATAGTCTGGCATCATCTTTTGTCTCCCTCTTCAATTGTTCTAATGCGTTATTGCCCATGGTCTGACCCCCTTATCAAGATATGCTTTTAATGGAAACTATCTGAACTGTTACAACTTGTCCGATTTATGTTGGACAGTTGTATCATAGCATATTGATTTCGCGAAACAAGTAAAATGGTGTCAGGAAGGTAAAAATAAATCTGCAAACAAAAAGACACTCCGGATTCCGATGCGGAAATGGCAGTGTCTCTTTGTCTATTGTCTTTGTCGCCAGTACATCCTGTATTAGCCCTGGGAGATAGCTCCTGTAGGACACTGAGCAGCGCAAGCGCCGCAATCAACACAAGCGTCAGCGTCGATCTCAAAATGATCTGCACCCTGGGAGATAGCGCCAACTGGACATTCAGCTTCACATGCTCCACAGCTTACGCATTCATCACTAATTACGTGTGCCATAGTATGTACCCTCCTTTTTTAGTATATAGGCAGAACCTTAGATTTCGCCTACACATATCATAATACAAAAGGCTGAAATATACAAGAGCAATTCAAAAGTTATAAAAAATTAAGAAAAATTTCAACAATTCCGGCTCGAATTGGTGTATAGTGGTGTGTGGCAAAAAGGTAAAGGGAGAGAAAGTATGATGAAAAGAATACACAGCATAATAGCTGCCGCATTGTGTACGTCGATGTGCGTATGTGCATGCTCGTCCCAGGACAGCGTAGAGAGGCCGGAAGATCCTATAGTGTCTGAGACAGAGGATGTAAAGAAGGAAACGAAGAAAGAAGCAAAAGAAGAAAAGAAATACCAGAAGAAATTGGAAATGATACACCCTTCCGCGTATGACAATGTGATGGGACTTGAACTTGAGGAGGGGACGGCCCTCTCTGTAATCGGGAAAGCAGACGGCGTGCCTTACTGGGAGGAAGTGAAACGGGGCGCCGAACAGGCGGTGGAGGACATCAATGAGAATCTCGGTTATGAAGGCAGAGACCGTGTGAAGGTTACCTACAGTGCGCCGGGAACCCCGGACAATGTGGATGAACAGGTGAATATTCTGGATGAAGAGCTTGCCCGGTATCCGGCGGCGCTTGGTATTGCGATCGCCGATGTAAATGCATGTGAGGTGCAGTTTGACCTGGCTGCCGAGAGTGATATCCCTGTGGTGGCATTTGACTCGGGGAGCGCTTATCAGGGGTTGATGGCGATGGTATCGACCGATAACCAGTTATCGGCGAAGGAAGCGGCAGTAAGGCTTGCTGAACTGGTGGATGATTCCGGTGAGATTATCTTATTCATTCATGACTCTAAGTCTGAGTCGGCGATGAACCGTGAGAATGCATTCAAAGAAGAAATAGAGACGAACCACCCGGAGATCTCTATCGCGGAAGTCTACTATATGGATCAATTGCCCAAGATGCAGAAGATGGTGGCGGCCGAGAGGAACGGCAAGACTTACGGAGAAGATGCCGAAGCAGAAGATGAGAAGGCAGAAGACAGCGGAGCGGGGCAGAACGGCGCCGGTGATGCCGACGGGGACACAGAAGGAAATCAGACAAGCCTGGACGGAGACGGCAGTACGCAAGACGGTACAGAAAGCGCGGAGGATACGCCGCAGGCGCTGACGGAGGAAGAGCAGGCGGCAGCAGAGGCGATCACAGAAGAGGAAGTGATCGATCATATCCTTGCCAGGCACCCGGAGGTGAAGGGCTTCTATGCCACGAACGGAGAAGCGGTGAAGGTTACGGTCAATGCAATGGAACGTAATGAGATAGATGCGGCGGTGGTCGGATTCGATGCGGATCAGGAAGAGATAGAGGCGCTGTCAGAGGGGAAGGTCGACGCATTGGTGATGCAGAACCCTTTCGGGATGGGATATGCCACGATCATAGCGGCGGCTAGGGCAGCGTTGTCAATGGGCAATGAAGCGGTGGTTGACACAGGTTACACCTGGCTTACTAGGGATAATCTGGAGGATGAGACGATACAGAAGCTGATGTATTAGTCAGAAACGTAAAAAGACGGGTTTCAATAGAAACCTGTCTTTTTGGTGATATGCCATATCTGTATTGTGGGTATTCTGAAAACTGATTATGCCACATCCATCTGTTCATGAAAATGACAATCTCAGATAATCAGCAAAGTAATATATCAATCAACAGCGGCAACCTCGGGTTGAGGAGTCGCCTCTGGAAGGTACAGATGTACGAGTTCAATCCTGTTCTTGTCTAATCGCTCCACGATCATGTGGATACCGTCTTCGGTGTCGATTCTGTCGCCCTCTTCCGGAAGGCGGTCCAGACGTTCGATAATGAATCCGCCCAGTGAATCGTATTCCTCCGATCTCAGATCAAGCTCAAGACGATCGTTGAGATCGTCAAGATTCGTAGAGCCTTCTACGATATACTCGCGTTCGTCTATCTCTTGAATAAAATCTTCTTCATTTTCATCGTATTCATCATGGATCTCGCCGACGATCTCCTCTAAGATATCCTCCAAAGTGATCAATCCGGCTGTCTCGCCATATTCATCCAACACGATCGCGATGTTAAATGAAGCCTGACGCATCTCCACAAGAAGTTCGGAGATACTCTTATACTCGTAAGTGAAATAAGCCTCTCTCAGAATATCCTTAATGTGAAAACCATTCGTATTGTCATATAACAGCAGATCCTTCATATTGATGGTGCCGACCACGTTATCCGTGGTATCCTTGAATACCGGAAGCCGTGTGTACTTGTCTTCCCGGAAGATGTCGATCAACTCCTCGTAGGTACTGTCGATATCTGCAAATGTTACATGAACGCGGGGTACCATGACATCCTTCGCCCTGGCATCGCCCAGATCAAATACATTATTGATCATCTGTCTTTCGTCAGACTCAATGACTCCATCTTCATGGCTTACATCCACAATGGTACGAAGTTCATTCTCAGTCATAATATTGTTTTTGGCATTCGGATCTACCCGCAGAAGAAACAGCACGCCAATGGAAAGACCATTGATGATGAAGATCGCAGGTGTCATGATCTTCATGAAAATGCTGATGACAGGGGCATAGATCAGCGCCATCTTCTCGGCGTGTATCGTAGCCATCGTCTTGGGAGTTATCTCTCCGAATAAAAGAATCAATACTGTTAAAATTCCGCTTGCAATCGCAACCATGGAACCGCCGAAGCTATACGCCAGACTCGTGGTCAGGGAAGCAGCGGATAAATTCACGATGTTATTACCAATTAATATGGCGCTTAACATCTTACCCGAATCATCGGTGATCGCCAGAACCGTATCGGCACGTTTGCTGCCTTCTTCGGCTAAGGTACGAATCCGTATCCTGTTGACTGTCGTCAATGCTGTCTCCGCAGACGAGAAGAATGCAGATAACAGAAGCAGAACGAACAGGATAATGAGTTGTGTGACGTCACTCGAATCCAATTGATCAGTTCACTCCTTTTTCATGCTCTTAATATGCAGGAAATCGCCGCCGGCAACTCCCTGTTTATAGCCGTCTGATGATAATATAGCGCATTTGACGGAAATTTGCAAGTATACATTGTAATAAAATTCTTGATTTTCCAATTTATACTACCTATACTATATTATAATGATATTATTATAAGAAGCATTTTGTGGGAAACGGAGGCAAGGTTGTCATGGCGAATACATCGTCTACACTTATGACGGAAGGATCTATCTGGAAGCGCATCATTACATTTGCGGTTCCTCTTTTTTGGGGAAATCTTTTCCAACAGCTTTATAATACGGCGGATTCTATGATTGTCGGTAATTTCCTCGGAGATACCGCTCTTGCCGCCGTAAGTTCGTCGGGAAGCCTGATCTTCCTGATGGTAGGCTTCTTCAACGGGATCGCGATCGGTTCAGGCGTTGTGATCGCCCGGCATTTTGGCGCCCGGGATATATCAGGCCTTCAGAAGTCTATCCATACCACTACGGCTTTCGGCCTGATCTGCGGCTGTGTGCTGACGGTCGTAGGCGTATTTGCCGCGCCGCAGATCCTGGTGCTGATGGGAACGCCGGAAGCAGTTCTTCCGAATTCTATCGTCTATTTCCGAATCTATTTTTCCGGCTCACTAGCTTTTGTTATGTACAATTTCTTCGTGGGAATCCTGCAGTCAGTAGGAGACAGCCGCCATCCGCTGATCTACCTGGTCATTTCCTCGGTTGTGAATATCGTACTGGACCTGGTGCTGATCGGAGTATTCCATTACGGGGTAGGCGCGGCGGCCTTGGCCACCGTCATCTCACAGTTTATCAGCGCCTTCCTGTGTCTGTTCCAATTGCTTAGAAGTCCGGAAGAATTCCGTCTTTCCATTCGTAAGATCTGTCTGGACCGGAATATGCTGCGTCAGATCGTATCAAATGGATTCCCCGCCGGATTCCAGAATTCCATCATCTCCGTCGCCAATGTATTCGTTCAGGCGAATATCAATCAGTTCGGTCAGATGGCGGTTGCCGGCTGCGGCGCGTACTCGAAGATCCAAGGATTCGGTTTCCTTCCTATTACTTGTTTCTCCATGGCGCTTACGACCTTCATCAGCCAGAACTTAGGAGCTAAGCAATATGACCGCGCCAGGAAAGGGTCTGTATTCGGGATCGTCTGTACCATCGTTGCGGCAGAGCTGATCGGTGTGTTCGTTTATTTCTCAGCGCCTATGCTGCTCTCGGCATTCAATGATACTGCAGAGGTGATTGCATACGGAACCAGCCAGGCGCATACGGAGACATTTTTCTTCTTCCTGCTGGCATTCTCCCACTGTATGGCGGGAATCCTGCGTGGAGCCGGGAGATCCATGGTCCCGATGATTATTATGTTGGTCTTCTGGTGTGTAGTCCGGATCAGCTATATTACGGTAATGATCCATTTCATCCCAAGCATTAAGGTAGTGTTCTGGGCTTATCCGCTTACCTGGAGCCTAAGTTCGCTGGTGTTCCTGATATACTATCTGAAATCGGACTGGATACATGGGTTAGAGAAGTAGAAGATAGCGAGCGGAAAGCAAGAGTGTATTTGAAAATATACAATTTGTAGCTGTTGTAGGCATTTCCTACAAAACATTTCATGTTTCCCGCCTTTTCATAGTAATTATTAACATTATATTACAAGAGTGTTAACATTTGAATAATTCGCTCGTAAAAATTTATTGCAAATTTATTGCATTTTCATCTTTTTTCCTCTTGACATTCCACGAAAATAAAGTATAATGCTAGATAGAAACGCATTATTTTTATCATATTGTGGACTTGATGCGGAGGTAATGATGAAAAGAAAAGATGATTTTCTCTCGAAGAGGGAGGACTCAGACCATTCTTCCGATTATTCGCTAGAGATTCTTTATGATGATTCATTTGAAGACAGACCTCTAGACGATAGGAGTCCAAAGGGAGATGGCAGATCAAGGAGAAAAAAGAAGAAAAAGCGTCTTCCTATGCAACGTTGGAAGAAGATTACGTTAGGTGTGGTAGCTACGTTACTCGTAATTATCATAGGAATAGCCGGCAGCTTCTTCTATTTGCGCGCTCAGGGTGAAAAGAATTTGAAGACTGATCTTTCCGATGTGGAAGACACTCCTGAAACCAGGAAGGAAGGCCTCTTTATTACATATAAAGGGAAAGAATATCAGTACAACGAGGATGTGATCAATTTCCTTTGTCTGGGGATCGACAACAGCACCCCGGTGGAGCAGGCCAACGAGATAAAGGGACAAGGGTTGGCGGATGCGATCATTCTGGTGAGTATTAATGTGGAGAGTGGGAAGATTAAGATCCTTGCGATTCCCAGAGATACCTATGTACCGGTCAAGATGTACAACGACCAGGGCAAGTTCCTGGGTGAAAAGAGCATGCAGCTCACTCTTCAGTACTATTACGGCAAAACCGCCAAAGATAGCTGTGAACTGATGGTAAATACCGTTTCTAATCTTTTGTTCAAGGTTCCGATCCAACGCTACTGTGCCATTAATCTGGAGGCTATCCCGATTCTTAACGACGCAATCGGCGGGGTTGATGTACAGGTGCTTGGAGATGTTGAAGTTGGCGGCAGGTCCTATCATGCCGGAGAGACCATCCATTTGCAGGGGAAGATGGCAGAGGATTATATTCGGGACAGGGATTGCGACGTCTTTGCCAGCAGCATGAGCCGTCTGGAACGCCAGAAGCAGTATATGACGAATTACTTCGCAACAGCGATGGCGCATGTAAGAAACGACCTTACGCTTCCGGTATCCATTTATCAGTCCTTGCAGGGGAATATGTATACGAATATCTCGGTAGAGGATATCACGTATCTGGCGCCTGAGATGTTGGATGTGACGCTTACAGCGGAGGATATGTCGATGATTCCGGGAGAAGTAACACAGCCGGATGAACATGAAGCATATATGGTGAATTCAGAACAATTGAAAGAGCTTGTAGTGAATTTCTTTTATACAGAAGTTCTGTAAATACAAAAGATTTTAGAATTTAGGAGGATGAACCCATGGATTATGAGAATCCCGAACATAGGAGAGGAAGAAGAAGCAAATCTTCCGGAAAAACCGGATTGGTTGTAGCAATTATAGCAATCGTAGTCATATTAGCGGGCGCAGGGATTGGATTCTTTGTACATACTTCCAATCAAGAGAAAAAAGCTGCAGCAGCAGAAAAGGCAAAAAAAGCAGATCCCGAGGAGACGCAGGAATCCTATGAAAAATTGAAAGAACAGGTAGCCGTCGATGCAGATGACCCGATGTTCCGAAAAATAGACTTTGCGGCTGCGCAGGAAATGAATCCAGATGTGTATGCTTGGATTTGGATACCTGGTACGAATATTGATTATCCGATTCTCCAGAGCGAGACGGAGGATGACGCATATTATCTGAACCATACAATAGAGAAAAAGGAAGGTCTTCCGGGAACGATATATACGGAAAAATACAATGGAAAAGAATTTTCCAGTCCGGTTACCGTAGTCTATGGGCACAATATGAAGAATGGCAGTATGTTTGCAGACCTTCACAAATATGAGGATAGAGCATTTTTTGACGCAAATCCTTATGTATATGTCTACATGCCAGAGAAAACATTGAAGTATCACATATTTGCGGCAACACCGTTTGATGACAGGTATTTGCTTGGCAGTTATAATTTCTCAGATCAAATGGAGTTTGAGGAATACCTGGATGAATTGAGAAGCACGATCAACGGGAATGTGAATATGGATGTCAATGTATCATTACAGACCGGCATTCTGACACTTTCAACCTGTATTGCAGATTCAGCAAATGAAAGGTTCTTAGTAAATGCAACATTGGAGCAATAGGGGAGAATTAATTAAGGGATATTAAGGCCAATAAAGCTTTAATATATAGTCACACAACGTAACAGAAAATATGGAAGGAGAAAATAAGAACATGAAAATGAAAAAGTTAACAGCCCTTGCATTAGCTGGCGCTCTTTGCTTGGGGATGTCCACCGTAGCTCTTGCAGCACCTAGTGTTGGACCAGAAGATGCATACAGCGCTACTTCAAAAGATGGACAGAATGTAGATTTGGATGTAACTAATGTACCAGAATGGGCAAATGGTACACTTCGTGGTACACAGTATGATGGATGGGATTCTGCCGATGCAGAAGACGCCAGTGATGCTGTTAAAGATACTCTTAAGCGTAGTTCTGAACATTATGGAACAAGGTTAGAATATTTGAAGCAGCTTGGTGATCCAGACAGAGCTGGAGAGATTGCAGAATTAGAGAAACAAAGAGCAGCAGTAGATGAATTAGCAAATTCAGATGTATTGATTGAAATAGCTGATCTCGTTGAGTTAAATATTAAGAATCCAAGTAATGCTAATCCTGTTGACCCAAGACATCCTTTAACAGTTAAATTTGTTTTAAACAAGAGGTTAGAGAATTTGGCAGTAGGTCAGCAGATTCGCATTATGCACAAAGTAGATGGTCTTTGGCAAGTATATGAAGGCGAAGTAAAATGGGATGCAGCATCATCTGAATTTTATGTAGAGCATAGCTTTACAGAGCTGTCACCTGTTGCTATTTTAAGAGTTAATTCTGATGGTTCTGCCCAGGTAACACCTCCGGCACAGCAGCCTGGTGACACAAATCAGCCAACAGTAACTCCTGATGGAAATGGACAGATTACTGCTGATCAGCTTGCAGAACTGCTTGTAAAGAAATTACAGGCTAATGGAGCTGTAAAGTTTGATCGTACGGCAACTTCTGGAAAAGCTTCACCAAAGACTGGTGAGTAATCTCCAGTTTACCAAAAAGGGGAGCTTAACCCTGTAAAAAAATAAGTAATATGATATGACATAACAGGTCTGTTATTGTGTGTGATATTGAAAAGAGCATTCCACTTTTGGTGGATGCTCTTTTACTATATAACGAATTCTTTTTTATTCCCGCGAGTAACGAGCCAAATGTGCATACTTGTATGCACATTTGGCGACTGCCACAAGGGTCAAATACCCCGCTGCTCTGCAGCGCTAGAAATTTGATGCCCCCTTGCTTGCTCAGCTCTGACGCTTAAAAAAAATTAATAAAAAAACCTCCCATTTTATGGGAAGATGCGCGATAATAGAAGTAACCAAACAACTATTTTTTCGCACCCCCATAAAAGAGAGGAGGTTTTACTATGAAGCAAGAATAAAAATCAGAAGAAAAGAGGCTAGGGAACACCTGGAACAGTTGAACCTTGCATGTGAATTAGCCAAGCTAATCCGGCATTTTTTCCCAGATCTTTTACCCCTGTTAAAACAGATTCCAGATCCCAGAGCTATATTACCTATCCTGCTGTGTTACTTCTTATGACCCGTATCCTTTCTTCTCTATTTTACATCAGCAGTATGAGGAAAACAAGTGAAAAATTCAATTCCAGTGAAATGATCAAAAACATCTGGCATCTATCCGGGGAGGAACAGACCGTGGAGGAGCTTCCCTACTGGGAAACCATCAACCGGTATCTGGAAAAAGTAGATCCGGAAAAATTGCAGGACATCTTAAACCGCCTTTGCAGCAGGCTTCTTTGCAGCCGGGCTTTTGAAAATATGCGAATCAGGGGCAAGTACTGGCAGGTGATCATAGATGGAACGCAGCTTTGCAGCAGCCGGAGGGAACTGGATGGGAAAAGCCTGCACCGGACCCATAACAAGGGGACGGAAAAAGAGTATCAGGAGAACTATTATTATGTGCTGGAAGCAAAGCTGGTACTGCATCCGAAAATCCTGATCAGTATTCAGACGGAATTTGTGGATAATGAAGAGGGAAAAGAAATGGAGAAACAGGACTGTGAAAGGAAGGCCTGCTGGCGTTTGTTTCTTTGAGAGATGCAAAGGAAAAAACTGGCGGTATATCCTGCGGTATAAGGAGGGGAGCATCCCGAGCATTGGGGAAGAATACAGAGAACTGAAAGAAATGGAGAAGAATTACCAGGAGCGCGAAACACAGACTGGGAAGGAATGGTATGATTACGTGACAGATATAGATTATAAAGGACATCAGGTAAATCTGGCAGAGTATGGAGAAAGCGGGGAGCATATCTGCAAAAAGGGCA
>CAJTCH010000054.1 GCA_910574715.1 Lachnospiraceae bacterium
TCCTTTCAGTGTTTGTGGGTTAGTAATAGTATTGACACAAAAAAGGGAGGTCATTGCTTTTTTTCTTGAAAAAGTGGTGTAATCCTTGGAATTATAAGGTTTGCAACAAAAAATATAGTGGTAGATTTGACACTACCTAATTTAAAATGGAGGAAAGAAATATGAGAAATGCAAAAGTTTCTAAAATTCTGGCAGCTTCAATGGCTGCAACAATGTTATTGACACCAGCAACAGTATTGGCTGATGATGTCGTAGACATCTCACAAGCTGGCGGCGAAGTGAGTGGTAGTGGTGATTTTGAAGGATATGTAGACAAGAATGTTTTTCGCGTTGTCCTTCCAACAATTTCTGATGTCAATTTTACAATGGATCCGCAAGGATTATTGCACGGTGCTGATGCCTCAACCTATCCAACCGAAGGGCCCGCCGTATATTTTGCAAACGCTCCTGCAGATGCCGGTGATCCTACTGCCTATTCCAATACCAGCGATGGTATAGTTTTTGTCAACAAGAGTTCCTACGATATAAAAGTCGGCTTAGCTGTAACACTTAATACCGGCGATATCACATTAGCAAAAGCTGCCGATGTAGCGTCTGCAACCACGCCTTC
Source organism: Lachnospiraceae bacterium (assembly GCA_910574715.1). Taxonomy (GTDB): domain Bacteria; phylum Bacillota; class Clostridia; order Lachnospirales; family Lachnospiraceae; genus Sporofaciens. The sequence goes on from CAJTCH010000054.1 coordinate 611, forward strand.
ACTTAATCTAGGACTGAAAAAAGATAGCGAAGATGCTGTCGATATTGATTCTGCAGCTTTTAAAAGTGCAGCAGATACAGTGGATGCTGTTCCTGCCAAAACAGATAGCGCGGATGGTTATTATGTAAAAGCAGAGCAGGGTAATCCAGGAGAGGAAGGAGTATCTCCAAATGGTTATAAATATTCCTATGCTCTAGATGATAGCTATACTGCTGGTGCCGATCAAACAGTGACATACAAATTAACCGGTGCCTGCAATGATGTTGCCGGTTGGGGTAATATTAAAAATAAAAATGTGACTGCCAAAATCGCTTGGACAATTACTGACGCAACTGCGCCAGCAATTACTGGAACAGCTTACAGCGTAAGTAGTAAAACTAATACTTATACTTTAGAAAATATTTCTCAGGGAATCACCTCTATTGGTGTTTCCACTGACGGTACTACAGTTTCTGGCAATCTCCCTGATGACGCTTATTCAGTAGCTAGTAACACTTTAACAATTGATGGTACAAAAAATACATTTGTTGGTTCCGGTGGCGTTGGAAAAGTACGTTATTTCTTCGTAACCTTTGCTGATGGCAGTAAAATAAAATTCTCTGTTAATGTTGCAGCATAGAAATATTTTATCTATCCTAAACGAAATACCCCGCAACCTGTTGGTTGTGGGGTAATATTTGTAATTATAAACAAAAAATATTTTCTATCATTTTATTTCTTCAAGACTTTTTTGTATCAAGCAAACAATCTTATCTACCGTCTCATATTCCAACTCCGGATACAACGGCAGAACCAGTATGCGGTCGCTAACATTTCTTGCATTTTCTAACGGAATTTCTTTATACTTATTTTTAAAGCAGGCTGCATCTGCTGTAATTGGATAAAAATATCTGCGTGAATAGATATTATGTTCCCTTAATCTCTCATACACTTTATCCCGAACACTTTGATCAAATATATCTGCCTGAAACAAAACAGGAAAATACCCATAAGAATATGTAATTTCTTCATCATTATAAAGGCAAAGCCGAATACCAGGCAGCCCAGATAGCTTTTGAATATAATACTCCACCAGCGCCTTTCTTGCAATGACATTTTGCTCCACATACCTCAGATTGCACAATCCCATCGCCGCGCTAAATTCATTCATTTTCGCGTTCGCACCAATATCTGACACTAGCACCTCAGAACGTATACCAAAATTTTTCAAATTATATAGTTTTTTATATAGAGATTCTTCCCGAAAAGCAACTGCACCACCTTCAATCGTATTATATATTTTCGTTGCATGAAAACTAAAAATTGATGCATCTCCATAGTTTCCTACCCCAACTCCATCTACTGATTCTCCAAAAGCATGCGCTGCATCGTAAATTACCTTGATATTATATTTGTCAGCTATTTGCTGTATCTTTTTCACACTACATATATGACCATATACATGAACCGGCAATATAGCAACCGTCTTTTCTGTAATCAAACCTTCTATACATTCTTCATCTATCGTATAATCTGATACTTTTATATCACAAAAAACAGGAACCAATTTATTACGAATAATCGCATGGGTCGTTGATATAAACGTAAAAGGTGTAGTAATGACTTCTCCTCCTTCAGGAAAACCCATTGCCTGAATTGCTAATTCCAATGCCATATGTCCGTTTACCATAAGCGATAGATACGGCACACCTAAATATTCCGTTAATTTTGCCTCCAACTGCTTGTGATAATTTCCCATATTAGTCAGCCAATGCGTTTCCCATAACGATTTAATCATCTCTACATATTCTTCAAAATCAGGCATCGAACTTCTTGTCACCATAATCTTTTTATTTTCCATTTACTGCCCTGACCTTCCAAAATTCTTTTTCCTAAACAAGTTCATTAAGGAGCCATTGCGTAATCCTACGCACTTTTTTCATTTCCAGTCCTTCATACACAGGAATCTCATAATCCATATTCTCGAACAGCTGCCCATTTCCTTTATGCAAAAATTTTTTTGCTACCATTGCGTTTTGTTTATAATATCTTTCCATAAACTCTATCCTCTCAGATTTATTAAAATACGCATAATCTTTTACTTTTTCCAAATTTTCACAATATTGGATTAATAATTGATTAATTTTTCCATTTCTAATATCCATATATTTTTTATATTCCAGTATATCTCTATCCAAACGATGATTTCCTTGTTTTCGATCTATTTTCTTGAAATAATTAACTTCTTCTGTATTGATTCCCAAAATATCTGTATAAAAATCAGAAATCAGATCTTTACGAAAAGCATTTTTTTCATAAGGCTTAACTATAAACTCTGCTGTATCAAAAATTTCTCTCCATTCTTCTAATACTGTAAAATAATTTAAATCAATTGGATTGCACATGACAAATTCTTCAAATTCTGGCAAGCTTTCATCTCTGTCACTATACCAAATATTCTTACAATATTGATTATACTGTGCTTCTATAAACAAATCCTGTCTTCGCAAATAACACACAATCACTACCTGATCGCAAAGTGAAAACAACAACTCTTTTAACCGCTTTCTCATATATGTATTAATCTTTCTCTTCTCCTGAACTGATAGTATTGTATGTAATCCTACTAACGTCCGAAAAGCATCGGCAAAAAATGCTTCACTAGAAATAATAATATTCATATTTTCAAGAGAATGTTTAGAAATATTTGCAATTATATCATCTGGATTTTCAGCAACATGAAGAAATCTAGGATGGCTCTTATACTTTTCATACATTCCTTCTTCAACCAAAGCTTCCCTTAGAAGTCCATAACAAAGATTGGAATGCAGATAATAATTGTCAAAATAATCCCCGTAATAAAACCCATTTTCCAACAAACATCTTCTATTCAAATGCATATCAAATTGCAATGCCGTGCTGCCCGTTTTAAATGTACCAATATGTAAAAATATCTTTCCCATACCTGTTCCTCTCTAATTATTACTTTTCTTTAATCCTATGATTAAAGCGTCAAAAGGGGTAATCAAGGAAAATGACCACAATATATAGAATATGTACCTCTGTCCAAATTACTATATATCGTACCATTCTTTTGAAAAATACCCTTTTGACGGGCTAATCATCCTATGCTTTACTTTATACTATCTTACAATCAACCATTATTTCTTTGATTACATTTGACTAACCATATTATCTTATATCCCCGTCATAATCTCCCAAGTAACCGTTACTTCCGGCTTTGCCTCAAGCAACTCAGACCAATCCCCTTTTCCATTCGCCGCTCCTGTAAGCTGGAACGAATATTGACTAAACTCAATTCCTCCTACATCATTTCTTAACTTATAGACATACTCATTCTTCTCACCATCATATGTATACTCGTAAGCTCCTTCCGGCGCTGCGTCTAGTGTTACATCTATCGCTACGCCCTCCTGACCAATCGGAACTTCATTTTCACCATCCGTCACAGCCAAATAGAGACTCTCATCCGTATCCCCGTTGAATTCCTTATCATTAGTCATCATAATTCCTTCAATAGAAGATGGCGAAATGCTCACATGTAAAGAGACGTCCACAGCTATTGAACTTTTATTCGTAATCGTAACAAAATCGCTTTTACTGTTATAGTCCTCTTCTGTCTCGCCATCCTTACGCTCGAAAAACACTGTTGAACCTGTCTCGAACTTCTTCCCGCCATATGCTACGCCTCCCGTCTTATTAATCAAGCCCTGCGGATCCAATATGAAATCAAATATTCCATCTGTCTCCGTAGGAAGGATAACCTGATAAATATCCGTCTTCACACTGCCCTCTACCTCGCCAATGCCAGTCTCACTCCCCTGTCCAAGGCTCTCTGCCCTAACTGATACAGACGAACTCATAATCATAGTTATACTTAAGAACAGTAGCACAAATCTTTTAACATTACGTCTCATAACCCGCCTCCTCTTCATCTGCTTACAAAAATCTTTGATACATTTTATATAATATAATATATAAACTTAAATTACTGCTCATACTCTATGAATATTCGTTCTAATAGAAGCATAAGCACATTGCATCTGATATCTATACGTTATATTCTGTTCATGGCAACCAGTGTACTATCTGTGCTACTAACTCATATGCCAATTCAAATCATCCCCTCTACACAACCACCTCAATCAATGTCATCGAACCTGATCTCTTTCACACCAACCGCTTTATTCTTATTGAGCTGTTCTTCCGTTCATGATAATCATTGCGCTTCTATATAGTAATCCACAACGCCATTGATAATCGGCTTCAAGTATAGCATAAAATACCGCCGTCCATCTTCCTCCATAAACTTCTGCCCCACATAGAAACACACCTCTTAACCGTTTCCATCTCCTATGCCGTTTTCTTCTCCAATTCTTCAACCCTCTTTGACAACTCATCTATCATTTTTAATAATAATGCTGTATTGTCATTTTCAAGCTTAGTAATCCTATAATATTGATTCAGTTCTTCAAGATTCTTCTGAACCTTATTTATCTTATTTTCCAAATATACTTGTGTCCGTCCGATTTCATCCAACATAAAATTTTCTGTCTTTGATAATCTTTCATCAATTACAGATTCTATCACTTTTGGCATTCTTTCATCAATTACAGATTCCATCATACCTTTCAATAATTTTATATCATCTTGACCTAACATGACCTATCTCCTTTCCTATCATTTTTAATAATCTCATTGTATCAAAAGATAACATACTTGTGAAGAGATAAAACGCAATCTCCCAATACTCCGTCATCACCAGAAATATCCCTCACATACCTTTCTGCCAGAATCTCCACTTCTACACAACCGCCTCCACCAACACCCTGTCCCCGAACCGATACTCTTTCACACCAATCTCCTTCTTCTCATTAAAATTAAAACTGAGCATATATCCTTTCTTCAGATGATAATGATCAAGATAGCTTATAAGCTGCTCTTCTAAGCGTTCATGATAAGCATTTCCCCTCCAAACCTTCATCTCAATTATATATTGTACACCGCGATAATCGATGATAAGGTCTGTCCGTTCCTGATTCCTGATAAATATCATCAAAATGCACAACAAATTTCTCAAGGATACGTTCTACATCCAATTGGCCATCCTGAACAAAGAGATTCTTATCCAGAACCGCCAGCTTACACATGTCTCTATTCAATGCTTCCGGCAATGTGAGGAAATAATTATACAGGCGGGTCTCAAATATCCTGTTTGCAATCTGTAAAGTCCCTTTCTTCACTTTTACAAACCCGAACATCAGAAGTATATCCGTCGCTGCATCATCCACATTGTACAAGATAACCTGCCCTTGAAACAAAAGAAGGTATATCATCTCCTTAAGATCTTGATAAGCATTTAGCTTGCCAATCAACGATTCGAACAATGTATTCTTCTCACTAACCAGCATTTTCACAGCTTCCAACACTCCTTCTGTCGTCCAGGCACTCTTCTTATCCTTAAATTCCGTTGTTCCGGCAAGCTTCTCATCCATTAATTTACATAAACGCGAAACCAGAAACGGATAACCGGAAGTATAGTCATAGATTGTATCCGCTATCTCCCATATATCTATCTTCATGCCATGATCAGCTTCATACGCTTTCAACATTCCGGCTATATCTGCAGATGAAAAACTCATATCCACATCAAAATCAGCCGCAATGTTCCACGGACTATTTTGCTTATGTTCCTCTTCTTGCCGAATCTTTTTGCGAATATTACGAATATCATAGACTCCGGCAAGAATGACTGACTGAAATGCAGCGGTTCTGTCACGATCAAGATAAGCGGCTCTCAACTGTGCAAGGAAATCAAGAAATACCTGATTGTTTGAGGCTGTATCAATCTCATCTATCACTAACACGACTGGTTTTGCGGACTCTTCACACCACTCGCTGAAGCAAGCGAACATCTCTGCCATTCGAACATTTCGCTCACTGCTGTCTGATAAATCATACAACCGTTCTTTTACATCATCCGCAACCTCAGTCATCCGCCGAATTCTCCTGCTTATTTCCCGTGTCAGCGCGCGAACAAATGTACTTCCATTTATATATTCTTCTGATTCTATATTCTGAAAATCTAAGCTTATCACCAGATATTCTTCTTCCAAATAATCTGCAAGTGCATGCAACAGAGTTGTTTTGCCATACTGTCTCGCCTTACTGATAACAAAATACTCTCCATCCTCTACCATCTGTCTGATCTGTTGAAGCCTGGATCCAAGATGTACCATATAATGCCTGTCACATCTGCAGGCGCCATTTACATTAAAAATCTTCGTCATGTGATCCATGCACTCCTCTCTGAATTACTCCACACACCTTACACAATCTCCACATCCTGTATCATCACCGGCATCCCCGCCTGCTGACACAACTGCACCAGACTGCTGTGATCCCCATAATAAGCATCGCTCAGCGCGATCGCCCGGTCAAGCTCAGCGGAATCATCATAGATCCCCCATCCCTCTGCCCGGTACTCTTCCACCAACTTCTCATAATCCGCCCATAGTTCCGGCCGCATGGACTCAATCGTCGCCTTAATAAGCGGATGCGGCCGCCACAGCAGCGCCACATCATCCACGCTCTCCTTGAACGTCTCGAACACGGACCTCATTTTCACCAGCATCTTATCCTCATGCTGCAGCAACGCAGTCACACTTGTATTATATAAGATGACCTTCTTCCTGCTCCCATCCGGCTTCGCAAGGACACGCATCCACTCTCCCGGAATCTCGAAATCATCCTCCGTCGTCTCCAGTACCTTGTCCATCTTCGGCGAGCCAAGCCCCAGGATCTTCTTCTCCCACTGCGGCCTTGTCTCTTCGCCCACCGCCTCCGACAATATCTCGATATACGCCTTCCGCATATCTTCCGACTGAACGACCACCACATCCGCATTAAGCACACCCGGTTCCACGCAGAAATGCGCGATTCCCTTCCGGGCCTCCGCATTCTCCGGATCGATCTCTCCCAGCACGAAGTAAGGAATGTAGACAAGCTTCTCCGTATACTGCTTCAGATTCTTGGAATAGAACTTCGGCGCCACACTCGTCACATAATTATATTCATCATAAGGATTATGGATAAATATCATATCCGGCTCCCGCACGGTAATATCATAATCATCATAATGCGTAACCGGAACATAAGCCGGATACTGGTCGCCCTCGTAGTGCATCTCCTTAAAACTGCCGTCCGGATTCTTGTCAAAATACGGGATCGGTATCACATAGGCATCGCAGTCCGGATCCTCATCCGCTGCCTTCCACACGCTTTCCAGAGAATCCCACATAGACGCTTTATATGGAAGGAATACTACTTCTTTTCGTTCCGGGATATCATATTTCACACTGTTACCCATCCGGATCAGAGATTTGCGGAGGGCCTTGCTCACCTGATTCGAATTAACCGGTATATTCTGGCTGAGTTTCTCATAGAACTGATACGCCAGCTCACAGTAGTCTTCAATCATCGGGATCGTAACAAAATCTTCGCCTTCCACAGCTTCGATGATCTCTCCAAGCTTAATGGCACACTCCTGGCACTGCGCCAGCAGATCCAGCGCCGCTTCCGTATTCCTCGTATCGATCGTCTTCTTAATCCCGTCATGCGCCCGCTCAAGAAGCCCGATAAAATCCTCCGCCTGTTTCTTCTGTTTTTTTGTCATATACATTCCCCCTTCCCGTGCGCCCATTTCATTCATAACAATAAGTGTAATAAAACGCATGGTTATCAGAAAAAAATGGCTACAGATCACTCAACGAGCAAACTGTAACCCTATATCCAACTGCTCAAAGTACAGCAATTCAGTTGATCTTCTACTTCCTCTTCCCGGCCGTCTCCTGCTTCGCCGCTCCTGCCTTCACCGGCCGCTCCTTCACACTCTTAGCCGGCTTCGCCTGCCTTGCCGTTCCCGCGGCAGTCCTCGCCTGAGTTCCTCTCGCGCTTCTGGCCTTCTGCCCGCCCGCAGCCTTCGCCGCTTCTTCCGCCTCAGCCTCCGCAGCCTCTTCCTCCTCTTCTTTCCGAGCCTCTTCCTCTTCCGCGGCCGCTCTTGCAGCAGCCTCTTCCGCTTCCTTCTTCTCCCGGATCTTCTCCGGATTATATCTCAGAAAATATGCATAGATATCCACGATCGCCTGATATAACTCCTCCGGGATCGCAGTTCCCAGATCCAACTGTGTCAGCACCGTCGCCAGCGAATTATCCTCATATACCGGCACTCCGTTCTCATTGGCCATCTCCACGATCCTCTCCGCCATATAGCCAAGGCCGGATGCAACGATCACCGGCGCCACGTCTTTATTCTCATCATACCGCAGTGCGACTGCTTTTTTATTCATCACATCATCATATTGTGACATTGATAGAATTTCTCCTTTCGAATATCTTCGGGAACGCAGCGGATACCTGGATCGGCGGCTTATTCTGTTCAACGCCGAGATATTCCAGCTCCAGCTCATTCTTGCTCATGATCTTACGGATATTCTCACGGATATCGCTCTCATGACCAGACAGTTCCTCCGGATAATGAATCAGCATATCGATCTTACCCTTCTCATAATACAACATCATATCAAAAAAGCCAACATCTTTCATATCAAATTTGATCAGCAGTTTGATTCCGCGTTCCTTAGACCCCTGATTGCCCGATTCTTCGTCCGGATCTACCCACATCTCCGAGAACATGGGAACGCCGTCTAAGATCACCGGAAGCATAACATGCATCACCGGCATATAGACGCTCTCATTCACAAGGATACTGCGCATAATATTTACAAATGCTTCCTTATTCTCAATTCCGGCTTCGCCTTTCACTCCCGCCTGCATGATATTCAGAAGCTTATCCGTCAATTCATTCTTTCCTGCCGCCCGGTCATAATCAACACCCCTAAGCATATCCCTGAAATCATTCACCGACATTCCTTTGAAATGCTTCTGGAAGGTAGGGAAGTCCATCAACCGCTGAAACGCCTGTACAACATTATCAAGGCTTCCGCTTTCATATCTGGATGTGTTAAATGCAACCAGCGTGACCAGGTCTCGAAGCTTGCCCATCTCCCGGTTATCCGCCACATATTTGCCCATATAAGGGATGATCTGCTCCTTCAGAAGCCTCACATTCGCGGCATTGCTGTCCATCGTATGAGGCTTAAGCTTCATGGCAAGCTTCATCAGGCCTTCTCTGTCCCCCTTGAACATCCGCGCCTCAATATCCTCCAGCGTTCCCTTGATATTCTCCATGAGGTGTTTCCCTGACGACATATCATTATATTTCTTAAGGAGATCTAACACTCCCGCTTTCAATTCTACTGTCGTTGCCTCATCCATAATCTGACGAAGCACATCAAACAACGGCCCTTGGAGGCGGTTCGCCCCCGCCATCTGAGACTTCAGGAATTCGCTCAGCTTCTCCGGCGACATATTAAGCATCTGAAAAAATGCCTGGATATCTTCCGCCGTCCCCTTCGTGATTCCTGACTCTACGAGATTCGCCATACCTCCGAAGATCATCTTACTCATAGCCTCGCTGAGTCTCGGCAGATCTCTTAAGGACTGTATGAAGCTTCCGAAGTTGGAGTCGTACGCAATTCCCCGGCCTCCGTCGTTCCCGCCGGCCTCCGCTCTTCCGTCTGCCCTTCCTACTCTGTTCGCTTCCACCGGATTCTTGATACTTAAGTCTTCTGCCTGCTGGGATGGGGTCGGTTTATTATTTACTGAATTATTATCATATCCGACGGTTGGGGTCGTTACTTTTAAAATATTTGACATTTTTTCACCTACTCTATAATTTACTCTTATCCTTTCCCGCTATCCTGACGATATATCTAAATAAATACATTTAAATATCAATTAACATCATTATTAAGATAAGGCGGTACTAAGATTATGGATAACATGCTTGAAATGTATCTTTATGAAACAAACACTCTTATGGAACAGCTTGACGAACTTTTAATAGAAGCAGAAAAGAATGCCGATTTCACAACGAATGACGTCAATGAAATCTTCCGCATTATGCATACGGTCAAAGGTTCATCGGCCATGATGGAATTCTCTACACTGATGGAAATCGCTCATCACATAGAGGACTTGTTCTTCTATATCCGCGAAAACGGAATGGACTCTTTGGATGAGTCCCACAAAACCGATTTGTTCAATCTGATGTTCCAGTCAACGGATGCCCTTCGTGTAGAAGTCGAAAAAATCGAAAACGATGAGCCCCTTAGCACTAATATCGACCCAATCATCAATAATATTAATAGTTTTTTGGAAAAAATCAGTTCTACCGAAGAGAAGTCTTCAGACGCTTCTTCTGCGGGAGAAGCTGCTTCAGATATGCCGGTTGCTGATGCGAAGGCAATTGCTCTCATCAATCAGGAGCTTGCTGGCTGCCCGATCAGCAGCATGCCATATTTTATACGGGTTCATTTCGAAGAAGGTTCCGGTATGGAGAACCTTCGCGCTTTCATGCTGATCACTGCGTTAAGAGAAATCGATCTCCAGTTTGAACATTACCCGGAAGATGTTGAGACGAACTCAAGCACCAGCGAGTCCATCGTTGATAATGGTTTCTACGTTGCCGTTTCCTCTTCCGATGACGTTGAGAAGGCTCTCCAGGTTGTGAAGCTGCAGAACAGTATCCAGACCTACGAGGTGATTGAGAATGCCGCGACGAAGCCCGCAGAGGATACCCCGGCTGCGGCAAGCCCGCAGGATGCCCCGGCCGAGAACACCGCAAGCGCTCCTGCCAATACAGCGGCTGCGGCTGCTTCCGCTCCGGCTTCCAAGACTCCTCCGGCAACTTCTTCTGCGCATAACAATGCACCGGTGAAGCAGAGTCTTATCAGCGTGAATCTGTCCAAGTTAGACAGCTTAGTTGCCATCGTCGGCGAGATCGTTATCACTGAATCCATGGTGACCTCATCTCCTGACCTCCAGAACCTTAAGCTTGATAACTTCATGAAGTCGGCCCGTCAGTTAAGGAAGCTGACCGACGATCTTCAGGATATTGCAATGTCTCTGCGAATGGTTCCATTGTCCGGAACATTCCAGAAGATGAACCGTATCGTCCGTGATATGAAGAAGAAGCTCAACAAGGATGTACGCCTTACACTGGTCGGCGAGAACACTGAAGTAGATAAGACGGTCGTTGACAGCATCGGAGATCCGATCATGCATATCGTCCGCAACTCTATGGACCACGGTGTTGAGACTACAGCCGAAGAGCGTATCGCAGCAGGCAAGGATCCTCAGGCTGAGATCATTCTGTCTGCGGCACATACCGGAAGCGAGGTTATCATTTCCATCAGCGACGACGGACAGGGGATGGATCCGGATAAGATTCTTTCCAAGGCAGAGCGCAACGGTATCCTGACCAAGCCGGCAAGCGATTATTCCAAGAAGGAGATTCTCTCTCTTCTTATGCTTCCGGGCTTCTCCACCAACGAAGAGGTTACCGAGTTCTCCGGACGAGGCGTTGGTATGGACGTTGTGAAGAAGAACGTAGAAGCGGTAGGCGGAACCATTTCCATAACAAGCGAACTCGGCAAGGGAAGCTGTACGACCCTTAAGATCCCGCTTACCATGGCGATCACCGACGGTATGGAGATCTCGGTCGGCAAATCCATGTTCACCATCCCGATCGCCAATATCCGTCAGTCCTTCAAGCCGCAGCGAGAAGAAGTGATCCTCGACGCTAACGGCAATGAGATCATTAAATGCTTAGATACATTCTATCCTATCGTAAGGATACATGAATTATATAATATTGAGACTGAGATCACCAATATCGAAGACGGTATCCTGATCTGGGTTGAGACCGCAGACAAATCTTACTGTCTGTTCGTAGATGAACTGCTTGGAGAACAGCAGGTAGTTGTAAAGCCGCTCTCTCCGTTCCTTGGTAATTTCAATATCAAGAATTCAGGAATCGGCGGCTGTACCATCCTTGGCGACGGCAATATCAGCCTGATTCTGGATATCAGCAACTTATACGCGGCGACTCAGAATCTATATTAAAGTGTACAGAAAACTGGAGGAATAATTATGTCAGCAGATACAGTAAATACAGCAGTAAACGAAGTTGTAGAGGCCGCCGTGCCTGTCTCTACAGAACGTTTCTTAACATTCAGCTCAGACGGGCTTAACATAGGAGTCAGCACGAACTACGTGATCGAGATCATCACCAATCACGCGATCACCATGGTTCCTCTTGTTCCGGATTATGTCAAGGGCATCATCAATCTGCGCGGGCAGATCATCCCCATCATCGACATCCGTCTGCGCATGGGGAAACCGTCTATCGAATACACGAACACGACCTGCATCATCGTCTTGAACATTAATTCTGTCTACATCGGCATTATCGTAGATGCAGTTCAGCAGGTTATGGACATTGACCAGAGCAAGATCTCACCTGTTCCAGTTGAGAATCAGCAGGAATTGATCAGCGGAATGATTTCCTCTTCCGAGCGCTCCGTGATCCTTTTCCTGGATTGCGAACAGCTTGTCCAGACCTACTAAGCAAGAAATACAAAGGAGCAGCAGAATATGTTAACAATCAATGACAAGGACTTCCAGCGTTTAGTAACGTTTGTACACCAGAATTATGGAATTGACCTGTCGAAGAAACGTCAGTTGATCATCGGCCGGCTTTCGAATACAATCTTGTCTATGGGTTTTTCTTCTTTTGAACAGTACATTGACAATCTAATTAATAATAAGAAGCCGGAAGACCTGGAACTGATGCTGAATAAGCTTACAACCAATTATACATTTTTTATGCGTGAAGGCGCTCATTTTGAACTGTTCAAAGATACGATCCTTCCCTACCTTGTAGAGACCAAGAAGGATAAGGTTCTCAGCATCTGGAGCGCCGCCTGTTCTTCCGGCGAAGAGCCTTACACGATCTCTATGATCTTGAAGGAATTCTTCGGCGCCAAGGCTTCCGCATGGGACACCCGTGTCCTCGCGACAGATATTTCGCAGAATGCGCTGATTGCCGCCAAGAACGCGGTCTATGATGAGGATTCCTTGAAGGAACTTTCCTCGGGCTGGAAGTCCAAGTATTTCCGCCCCGCCGGAGAACCCGGTACGTACACTGTGGCGCCTGAGATTAAGTCCAACGTAATCTTCCGGACTTTTAATTTGATGGATCCTATCCGGTTCCGGTTAAAATTTGACGTAATCTTCTGCAGAAATGTAATGATTTACTTCGACCAGCCAACAAAAGAGGCATTAGTAAAGCGGTTTTATGATGCGACGAATCCCGGCGGCTATCTTCTGATCGGCCACTCAGAGAGTCTGAATAAGGCAACGACACCTTACAAGTATCTGAAGCCTGCTACTTATCGAAAAGTTTAAATAACTAATATATACTAAGCTGCTTTTGACGATTCAGAAGCGGCTTTTGCCTTGTTGATGTCACAACGCAATACTATCACAACAGTTACGCATCTTCCGCGTAAGAAAGGAATCAAGTATGAATAATTCAATCAAAGTACTGGTCGTTGACGACTCTTCTCTGTTCAGACAAGCGATCATCCAGAATCTGTCTACACAAGCCGGCATAGAGATCGTCGGCTATGCAATCAACGCATACGACGCCAAGCTTAAGATCCCTCAGCTGAAACCGGATGTCCTCACTATGGATGTGGAGATGCCCGGACTTAACGGTATCGAATTCCTGAAGCAATTGCTTCCTACGAATCCGCTGCCGGTCGTTCTGGTATCGTCCCTGAACCTAAGTGTATTTGACGCGCTGTCAGCCGGCGCCGTTGATTTCGTGCGCAAGCCCGACATGAGCGTTCAGAATTCCAAGGATGCCTTCTTCGCATCTCTTGTACTGAAGGTGAAGACTGCCGCCAAAGCGAAAGTACGCATCAGCGCTCCGTCTCCTGCCGCGGCTCCCCAGCCGCAGGCGCCGTCTCAGTCCGGCCGTTTGGGCGCTGCTCCCGCGGTACATACGGCATCTTCACAGGCTGCAGCCAAGCCGATGCCGTTTCCTCCGTTGCCGCGCAATGTCCTTGATTCAACCATCATCGGCCTGGGTGCGTCCACCGGCGGAACCGAAGCTACCCTTGAAGTGCTGAAACGGCTCCCGGCTAATATCCCCGGCATGGTCATCACCCAGCATATGCCGGAAGGATTTACGGCTATGTACGCTCAGCGTCTGAACCGGATCTGCGCCATGGAGGTACGCGAAGCCAAGCACGGCGATATCATCAAGCCCGGACTTGCCCTGATCGCTCCCGGCGCAAAGCAGATGGAGGTCGTTCGTTCCGGACGCAACTATATGGTGCAATGCCGTCCAGGCCCTAAGGTAAGCGGCCACTGTCCTTCTGTCGATGTATTGTTTAATTCTATCGCGAAGAATGTTGCCATCAATAAGGTCGGTATCATCATGACCGGTATGGGACGCGACGGCGCCGACGGTCTGCTGGCCATGCGCCAAAGCGGTGCTTTTACCATCGGACAGGACAAAGACTCCTGCGTTGTATATGGAATGCCTATGGTTGCGTTCAATATCGGAGCCGTATGCACACAGGCTTCCTGTGAAAATATTTCCTCTGTCCTTATGAACCATCTTAAGAAATAAGTTTCTTTTATAAAGTGTTATGAATCCGAAAGTTGTGCCGATATTCATAATATAACAAGAGGCTATTATTGTTAAAAAGGAGTACAGTATGAAGATAACGACTAATAATAATGTAATGAATAATTATACGGATCTGCGCATTCATACAAAGGACAATTCTACTCCTTCTGCAGTTTCCAATGATGGACACAACTTTGATGCTGTTATTATAAAGTCTGATCCGAGGCAGATCGAAGAACGCACATTTGCCAAAGATATCTCCCGGAGATTGTCTTCTGAGGTTAAGGATACGGCGTCTGCAGATAAGCTACAGAATCTTCAGGAACAGATTACTGCTAAGACGTATCATGTTGATGCCCATGCCATAGCGGCAAGGATGCTGCTGCTATAGGAGGACATATTGAGTATGAATGATTTTACCGCATTTACCAAAGTAATTGAAGAATTTATCACGCTCTTTGACCATCTGATTGAGATTGAGCAGGAGAAGCTTGATGCCGCCGTTAAAAACCGCGTTACATTCGTGGAAGATTGTATGCACAAGGAACAGGCCGCCGTTCTTCAATTACGCGGTCTGGAGCAGAAGCGAGAAGCAGAACAGAAGCATCTCGGTATGGAAGGTTATACCTTTCGTCAGATTCTTGAGGAAGCCCCCGAAGAGGTTTCAGCTTCTCTCAGCCCTTTGTTCGACCAGTTATCCGAACGGGTCACCTCGTTTCGTTCTGTAAGTGAGAGTGCGAAGGATATCATCGAAGTGAACCTTCATATGATACAATCCGCCCTTGCTTCTGAGGGTCCCGGCAGGGATATTTATTCTGCATCAGGTAAGAAGACAGACAATGACAACCGGAAGCGCTTTACAAGCCGCTCCGTATAATAGATCAGGAGGAGGATTACTATGATACGTTCTACATTTGCCGGATTCACCACTGCCCAGTTAGGTATGGCAGCCAGCCAGCGTGCTCTTGACGTGACCGGTCAGAATATTACCAATATTAATACCCCCGGCTATACCAGACAGCGTCTGGATATTGCCAGTTTGAATACACAGAGAGGTGATTACTGCAATTCCAAGTCCAATATCAAGGTTGGTTTTGGTGTAGAGATGACAGGAATCTCCCAGCTTCGGGATCCGTTTTTAGATGCTCAGTATCGTTCTCAGATCAGTAAGCTGGGAACTTCTGATGCCCATGCAGCCGGTTTCGAGTTGTTGACGCCCATCTTCGATGAAGCTACTATGTCCGGTGTGCGAGAGGCTTTCATCTCTCTTACCAGCGCACTGAACACGCTGTCTACTCCGGCTGGTATCGGTAACGATGAGAATGATGCCATGGTTCGTTCCAAGATGCAGATTCTGCTGAATCTGTTCCGTGAGAATTCCGTTCGTCTTGAAGATGTACGTGAGAATGTCCAGACCGGTTTTGCTACCACGGACGTCGGAGACTTGAACCAGTTATTGGATAATATTGCGAATCTGAATGTAAGTATCAAGAACAGCCAGATTCTTGGCAACCCGGCTCTTGAACTCCAGGATCAGAGGAATTCTCTGTTGGATGAACTTGGAAGTTATCTGCCGATTTCTGTAAAATACAGCGATCAGGAGATCGGACCAAATCAGTATGTAGAAGTTTTAGATGTTGTTTTCACAGATACAGACGGTGTAAAACATTCTCTTATTTCTGACAGCCGTGCTGCTTCGTTCGACGCTATTGTCAATGACAAATCCGCCAGACTGATGCTGTCTGACGCGAAGGGT
This sequence comes from Lachnospiraceae bacterium, assembly GCA_910574715.1. Classification (GTDB taxonomy): domain Bacteria; phylum Bacillota; class Clostridia; order Lachnospirales; family Lachnospiraceae; genus Sporofaciens. The sequence continues at coordinate 16,972 of CAJTCH010000054.1, forward strand.
GGCACTACAGAAGTAACAGATATTCTGGGATCCGGTACATTGAAGGGAACTTTGGATCTGATCAATAAGTCAGGAGACTTTGACGGTACTGATTTCAGAGGAATTGGGTATTACGAGAAGGCGTTGGATTCTTTGGTGGCTACGTTTGCTGAAGAATTTAATAAGATGAATATTCCGACAGACGATGAAGGCAATCCTAAGAATCTTACAGATGACAACGGGAAGGTTATTGAAGTAAAAGATGCAAAAGGGAATGACATTTGGTTATTGGATGATAATGGTGCTCCGGTGACAAATGCGAATGGTGATAAAATTTATAATTACGCCTTATTCCAGAAAAAGGATGATTCGTTACCATTTTCAGCTTCCAACATCAAGATTGCCGACGGTTGGGCAAATGGTACTTACAAAATAACCGCTTCTAACAATTATGTTGTCACTGATAAAGAGACCGGTTCTACCGCTAATGAGAACATTCTGAACATGGTCAAATTATTGGAAAATAAGATTTCGTTTGAAGTTAACGGCAAGCAGTTCTACTCTGGAAGTTTCCACGATTGCTTTGCCAATCTCGAAGCAACTCTGGGTATTGATTACAAGTCAGAGAGCACCATGTTGGCTAATCAGATTTCTGTTCTGAATCAGACGTCCAATTCCAGAGACGGAGTATCCGGTGTTCAGTTGGATGAGGAAGGAATGAACCTGCTGCACTACAATCAATCTTATACCGCTGCAGCAAGACTTATGACAACTTTAGATGAAGCGCTTGACGTATTGATCAACAGAACCGGCGTTGTCGGAAGGTAACAAGGAGGTCTAATATGAGAATTACTACGAATGCTATATTAAGAAATTATAAATCGAATCTTGGGGCTTCCATGTCGAATCTGGATATTGCAAGAACTCAGGTTATGACGCAGAGAAGGTTTAACTCCACCATGGAAGATCCTTCCAGCGCACTGCGCGCCGCTGTGTTGAATCGTAAATACGCAAGAAACGAAGACTATTTAAACCAGGTAAAAGATGTTCAGTCTTATCAGGATGCTCAGGAAGACGGTGCGATGCAGATCAGTAACATCGCACTGACACTGAACAAACAATACGGTCTTGAAGCCCTGAACGGAACGAACGGTTCCCGTGATACACGTCTGACCTATGCAACGGCATGGCGCGATGCACAGGAAAGTATGGTTTTAAGTCTGAATGCTAGCTACGAAGGTAAATATGTATTTGCCGGAAGTGATGGTATGACACCTCCTTTCAGGCTTGCAGATGTTAAAGATACCTCTCCTGGTGCTGCTGCTGACGCAACAAAGCAAGTCCTTTTATATAGAAATGTTGACGTTACTACAGGTGATCTTTACACTGCTGATAATCAAATAGATCCAAATGCTGATAATAGTGAATCTGCACGTAAAGAACGATTAAAGAATTTAGCCAACGACACCTCTTATGTAGATTTGGGCTTCGGTCTTAACATTAGTGAAAGCGCCGATAAAAACGGCGTCACTGTAGAAGATTCAAGCGCTTTCAACATCAGTCTTCCCGGCATTAAGTTAGTCGGCTATGATGAGACTGCCAGCGGCGACAATACCAAGAACATGATTCTTCTCATGGGCGAGATTTCAAATAAGTTAGCTGCAGAAGAGTTCGATTATGAGGGTTACAGAGAACTCTTAGGCACGTTTGACGGCCAGCGTAATAATGTCCTGCAGCATGTAACCACTCTTGGTACGAAGACAGAATTTCTTACTACTACAAAGGAACGTCTTGAAACCAACGAGATTAACCTTACCACACAGATTGATAACGTTGTCAATATTGATATGGCAGAAGCGATCATGAACTTCTCCTGGGCTCAATATGCATACAACGCAGCATTGAAGGTCGGCAACAATATATTGACGCCATCGTTTATTGATTTTATGAATTAATAGAAAAAAAAGGAATGAGAAAGGAGGTATACTTATATGAATCAACTCATCAAAATCACATCAGTCCCTATTCAATACGAACTGAAGATTAATAATGCTCGTCTGGAATATTCCCGTTCCAGAGCCGAATTGGAGATCAGCCGGAATGACGGCGGACTATCCATCAAGAGCCGTCCTGTGAAGCTCAATCTGGATTCAACAGAGGCAAGGAATTCTGTCGTTCCTACCACTGCCAGAAGCGTTGCTCAGACTGCACAGGCAGGCAAAGAAGCAGCTTACAGTGCAACAGCACAGATGGCACAGGAAGGTCATCTTCTGCTGAATGCCAAGATTGGCGAAGATGTGATCGGACAGATCATGCAGCAAAGGACTGCTGCACCTACCGGTGAGTTCCAGCTTGGCTTCACTCCATCCGCACCTGTGGATATTAATTATGAAGCCGCTGATCTGACGATTAATTATGAGATGGATAAATTGAACTTTGATTTGAAGATAGCGAATGGCAATTTTGAGTTTATACCTGGCAATATTGAGATGTCAATCACACAGCGTCCAGAAGTTCGAATTGAATATATTGGCGGTCCCATCTATGTACCGCCAAGCGCAGATCCAAACTATGAACCAATTGATGTAAGGGCTTAGAACAAAGCCCTTACTTTTTATATCAGGAGGAATCTATATTGAATATCAACGCAAAATATTTTGGACCAATTTCCTACGAAAAAAAAGAAACCATCCATATCATCAATGGTTTGATTGGCTTTGAAAACCACACCGAATACCTTCCGATCTCATTTCAGGAGGATGACGACTCTATGATCTCCCTGCAATGTCTGGACGATGAGGCGCTTTCCTTTATATTGCTGAATCCATTCGGCATATTCCCGGACTATGACCCTGTATTGCCCAAGTATGAATTAGAGGAACTCGGAACCGACTCTGCAGATGATATTTCCTTCTATGTAATAGGCGTCATCCGCGATTCGGTTGCAGAATCTACCATAAACCTGAAAGCTCCTCTCGCTGTCAACGCATTGAACCGCCGGGCGAAACAGGTGATCCTGGATCATCCGGAATATACATTCCGCCATTTCCTTGGCGATATGCGTAAGGAGGGGTAATGAATGCTGATACTACAACGAAGGAAGGGACAATCCCTTACTATTAATGATAACATTACACTGACGGTCGTTGACACTGGAACAGACTGGGTGAAGCTTGCAATCGATGCGCCCAAGGAGATCCCCATTCTGCGCTCCGAACTGAAAGAAGCTGCTGCCGAGAACCAGATGGCGTCCGCAACTGCTTCCAGACAGGTCTTGGATGAGATCATGAAGAAGAAATAATAATCAGACAAAAAGGAGTTGCTAGGATTATTTCCCGTCAACTCCTTTTTCTTATTCATCACTATTACGCCGAACAATCAACGGATGCCACCGAAGTCACCGGCGCTGACATAACTTCTACGCTCACTCCGCTCCCGGCTGCAACTGTACCCAGAGACGGCATCTCCGCCGCCAATGCGGTTGACGACAGGGTATCCACATACTGCTCCGCAATCTGCCGGAATCTCTCGTCACTGACCGGAGCCCCCAGTACATCATCCAGACCGGCGGTCTGACAGCGCTCCTGCCCCATCCTGGAATTCTGCTTACGCTTAAGCTCCTGTGCAAGCTGTCTTGCAAGCTTCTCCTTCATCTTACGCTCTGCCGACTTCTGGCGAAGCCTCAGGTTCTCTTCCTTATGAAGCCTTGCGACCTTGATATTCCCGCTCTGGATCACCGACTTGATCTTACGGATCACCGCCGCCGCCTCAGCCGGATCGCTCACCTGTGACTTAACCCTCAGCATCTCTCCGTACTTGGCTGAGATCAAGCCCTTGACCGACTTCACATCCCTGGCGCTCGCTAAGCGCATCATATTCGAAGTATGCGAGAAACTGTAGGATCTCGTCTTCGGCGTCTTCTTCTTCGCATTCGCATAGAATGACGTCGACTCCTTGTCTCTCCACCACGTAGGATAAGACTCCTTCTCCTTCTCCTTCATAGCCGTCCACTTGGATACCTGCCCATCCTCGTCAATGACCAGCCCCATGCCCACAAGATCCTTATCACAGAGAAACGCCTCAATCTTCGCAGAACTCTGATAGCTGCTCATATGATCCAGGATATCCTCGATCTGCTGCCTGAGCTTATCATCCGTACTCATCCTCTCCAACAGCTTCTCTGAGATCGCCACGTTGTTCGTTCCGCGCTGAGCCGCACCATACTGACTGATCTGACGGTTATTATCAAACGAAATGAAGCTAAAATCTATATTCTTATACTTCTGTGTCAAATAATTCATCATAGATGCAGCGCCAGTCTGCTCCGGCACGTAACTACTCTCTGACTCCTTCTGAGAATTCACCTGGGATAATCCTATCGCCTGCGTATCCGTATAATATCTGTTATTCTTCACCTGCATAGTGATCCCCCTTCCTCTACGTCTCATCTATGAATGGCGCCTTCTGCCGCGGCAATCCATCCATCCTGAAATACCTTATATAAATATATCGGCGGGGATTCAGGCTTCATAATAGAATACAGGCATTCTATTGACAAATTATCCCAAATCCGCTATGTTTGTTATGATGAAACTTAGAAGGAGAATTTATGATATATGAAATCACTCGTATTAGCAGAGAAACCTTCTGTTGCCCGTGATATCGCACGGGTGCTGAATTGCCATAAGAATCTTCCCGGCGCCATAGAGGGCAGCCAGTATGTCGTCACATGGGCGCTGGGCCACCTTGTAACCCTGGCCGATCCAGAAGAATATGATCAGAAGTTCAAGGAATGGAATCTCTCTTATCTTCCCATGCTTCCGAAGAAATGGAACCTGGTGGTGATAAAGCAGACCTCTAAGCAATACCGCAACGTCAAGACCCAGTTGTTCCGCAAGGACATTTCCGACATTATCATAGCCACTGATGCCGGAAGAGAAGGGGAACTGGTGGCGCGGTGGATTCTGGACAAAAGCGGCTGCCATAAGCCCCTGAGACGCCTCTGGATCTCTTCTGTCACCGATAAAGCGATCCGTGAGGGTTTCTCCCATCTGAAGGACGGCTCCCAGTACAACGCTCTGTATTACGCCGCTAAGAGCCGTGCTGAGGCCGACTGGTTGGTAGGCATCAATGCCACCCGCGCGCTGACCTGTAAGTACAATGCCCAATTATCCTGCGGGCGTGTTCAGACCCCTACTCTTGCCATCATTGCCCACCGCGAGAAGGAGATCCGTTCCTTCAAGCCGCAGGAATACTATGAGCTTACCTGTACTGCCAATTCTGTAAAATGGAGTTGGCAGCATGAAAAGAACGGGAGTACACGTTCCTTTCAGAAGGAATTTATTACAGACCTCAGAGACCGGCTGAACGGCCAGTCCTTGACCATTACGGACATTCAGCGGTCCAGGAAGAAGACACAAGCTCCCGGCCTCTATGACTTGACTGAATTGCAGCGGGATGCCAACAGACGTTTTGGGTTCTCTGCGAAAGAGACGCTGAATATCATGCAGCGGCTGTATGAGAATCACAAAGTTCTCACCTATCCCCGAACCGACTCCCGTTATATCGGGACAGATATCGTTCCGACTATCAAGGAACGGCTGAAAGCATGCAATACAGGCCCCTACAAAGCATTTATCCCACAATTGCTGAGAAGCCCGATCAAGACCAGCAAAGCCTTCGTAGATGATAAGAAAGTCAGCGACCACCACGCGATCATTCCGACAGAAGAATATGTCCAGCTAGACCATATGAGCAATGAAGAGCGGAAGATATATGATCTGGTTGTGCGCCGCTTCATCAGCGTCCTCTATCCCGCATTTGAATACGAGCAGACCACTATGCGGGCCTCTGCAGCCGGTCAGAATTTTGCGGCCCGGGGCAAGATCATCCTGTCTCCTGGCTGGAAGACAATATACGACGCAGACTATGACGTTTACACAGACGAAGACGGCTATGACGATATGGGCGATGCCGGCTCCGGATTCCGCGGACACAATGCCGATCAGCCGCTCCCGGATCTGACACAGGGCAGCAAGCTTCCAATCTCAACGGTCACCATCAACACAGGCAAGACCAAACCGCCGGCAAGATTCACCGAAGCGGCCTTGCTGTCTGCCATGGAGAATCCTGTCAAATATATGGAATCCAGGGACATCCATCAGAAGAAAGCCCTGAGCGAGACCGGAGGGCTTGGAACCGTCGCCACACGTGCCGATATTATCGAGAAGCTCTTCCATTCCTTCCTGATCGAGAAGAAAGGCAATGAGCTCCTGATCACCTCAAAAGGGAAGCAGCTATTAGAATTAGTCCCGGAAGATCTGAAGAAGCCGGAGCTTACCGCCAAATGGGAACTGCAGCTCTCAGATATCGCAAACGGGAATCGAAAGGAACATGCATTTATCCAGGATATCCAGCATTATACTGAGGCTCTGATCGAAGAGATCCGCTCTGCAGACGGTACCTTCCGGCACGACAATCTGACAAATACCAAGTGCCCAAGATGCGGCAAACGGATGCTCGCCGTCAACGGCAAGAACGCCCGTCTCCTGGTCTGCCAGGACCGGGAATGCGGCTACCGCGAAACAATTGCCCGCTCAAGCAACGCCCGCTGTCCGAACTGCCACAAGAAGATGGAACTGATCAAGAAAGGCTCGGAAGAAACCTTCGTCTGCGCCTGCGGATACAAAGAGAAGCTCTCGGCATTCAAGGCCCGGCGTGAAAAAGAAGGAGCCGGAGTATCCAAAAAGGATGTTCAGAAATATTTGAAAAAGCAAAAGGAAGAGACCATCAACACCGCATTTGCAGATGCCCTTTCCGGAATCAAATTACAGTAAATGCACAAGAGGCAGCCGCAAAATATACCTTCAGCGGCTGCCTTCTTTATAATATGCCACGATCAGATCCACCATCCGGTTATAGCTCTTCACTCCGTCTGCCTGCCCATTGGCCTTAAGATATGTATCATTTATCCTGTTAGACACCTCCGCGATCCTGCCGTCGTATCTGGCCCAGAACTCACTGTTCAGCTTGAGATCTGCTTCCGCCTCCGGCGGCAATTGGCTCCGTACCTCCTCCCATACGTCGTAATCTGCCCGGTAGAGCACGTTCATACAATGAATCCATCCCATCAGATAACCGCTGTATGCAAATGCATCCTCTTCCGATCCGCTGCAAGCAAGGAACGCGATAAAATTCGCCTCCTGTTCCTGCATAAAGCCCCTAAGATGAGACAATTCATGACAAGCCGTAAACGGAATATTATAATCCTGCATATCGCCGTTATAGTTCGCCTCTATGGTAAACGGCGAATAGACTCCGGATAAGTCCTGAACGGAAAGGATCCAGGAGTTCACAAGCTTCTTTGGCTTGGGGTAGTAACCTGCCAGCTCTGGATATTCCTCCCCCAGCTCCCGCATAGCCGCTATGACATTCTCATCCAGGGGCACCTCAAGAACCATGCCGCCGTCCTCTTTGCGCGCCACCTTATCGCTATAAGCTTCTACTTTACACGTAAGCCACTGGCACACTTCCTTCAATTCTTCCACTGTATATTCTTCCGCCTGGATTCCCGAGCTTTCTGAAAATGAATTCCTCTGATAATTGATCCCGCAGTTTACCACATACAGGAAGCAAAGCGCTGCTGCCAGCAGAAGCAGATCCCATCCTGCACCTTTATACCCCGCCTGTTTCTTCCTGATATCCGCGGCTGATCTGACCGCCCGCAGCGCTATGGCAGCCAGCAGAAGATACAGCAGTATTTCTGCTGCCGAGAAGGGCAGATACCCCGTCAGCCGCCCGAGACTGCCCACCCATACAGGATACAGATGTGTGCTGTACCATTGGGCGAATCCCGGAACCATCCTCGCGGTTATGCTCAGTACAAGCGCCGCTGCCAGCAAGACTGCGCTTGCGATCTGTTTTGCTCTGTTCCCGCGAAACCGCGGGGCAAGTAGATATGCCTGCATACATTACACTCTCCGTTTCTCTCGTTCCCCTGCCGTCTTGATACAACGATAGTATAAGTGTAACAATCCCCCTCCTTACTGTCAAGAAAGAGGGGGATGCTTCCTTATATTTCCTTACCCTCAGCGGACAAGGGGACACACGCCCACTGAGGGTATCATCAGCCGCTACAAATTCAGAAATTGCAGCAGCATCTCCAGTTTCAGCCTGGCGATCCTGTCATCCAGTGACAGGTCAAGAAGCTCCTTCATCTTATCGATCCGCTTTCGGATCGTGTTGATGTGGACATACATCTTCTCTGCCGTAACGCTGAAGTTCATATTATTTTCCAGATATACTTTTAATGTCTTTAACGGCTCCCTGTTCTTCTCATCCTGCAGCAGCAGACGGTACTCGCTCAGCATAGCCTCCAGCTCGTCCTCCTGAATATCGATCCATGCGTAAGGGCCTAGCATTCCGTAATCCCAGATATGATCCTGCGGAAATAATTTCTTGCCCATTGCCATTACTTTCTGGCATTTTTTCACTCCATCCTTCAAGGACAGCAGGTTGATCTCATCCCTGCATACGGCAAATTCTAATTCCACATCCTTGCATTTTGCTTTCACTTTGATGCGGAACTCCTCCAATATCCGGCTAAAATATTCCAGATCATATTTATCTCCCTCCTGCGCGTCCCAGAGAATGATTCCCCTGTTCTCATCTAAGAACGCTATCCTTCCGAAATTGGAAACGGCGCTGTCCAAAAAACTCCTCACAAAATTCTTGCGTTCATCCCTTACACTTACCGTCTCGTCCTGTGTCTGAGCAAACATGATGCATATATACTTTTTCGACATAGAGATCCCGTGCTGACTCGCCTGATAGATCAGTCTGTCCTGATCCTTCTCATCATAGTTAAGAGCATACAGCACAAAATTCTCGAACCCTATATTACCGATACTCTGTGCAACCATGATCTGTTCATAGACCGACTGAAGCTCCAGAAACGCAATCCGTATAGAATATTCGTCGCAGTAGTCCAGGAAATCCTTCGACTCCATCACAACAAAATATGCCTGTGTCACTTTGTTCATGATAATCGGGATCAACACCCAGCTGATTCTTGGCCCATCTGGATTAACCGGATCGATCAGCCGGTATCTGGTCATATGCATATGCTCGCACAGGCTGTGGCTGCTGTATTCTCTTGACGGGTTCCAGTAGTCCTCGTCCCTGAGATGAAAGCTCTCGGAGATCCGCCTGAAATTAGCAGAACTGTAATATGCCCTTTCTTCACCTATATCGTATAAAAATGCCGGGAACTTCATCTCCGCCTCAACAGCCTGCAGGATCTTCTTGATCTTCCTTTCCTTGAAGCTTAAGTTTGACAGCTGCAGCACACTGTTATTCCGAATGCTGAAACGCCTGAACGCCTGATTCATCACAGCTACATTTACCTGATTGATTACATCCATAAATGCAGCCTCAAAAGGCATGCTGATCAGCGGCACGTCATATCTGTCAAACAATTCAATCACATGCTCGGGAATCGTATCCAGATAACGCTGCCGCTTGATCATCAGCCCTGTCGACAACTGTGCAGCACCTTCCTGAAAACTGCGTTCCAGGCAATAAGGCTCCTTCGACAACGCATATCCTGAAGTCATGATCAGTTCTTTTCCCTTCGTCCACCGAAGCGCGTCCGGCGCATCCATAACCGCAACTCCCTGTACCTCTTTTGTCAGGCCTTTGTGACCGGTTATTACATGAAAATCTTTAAAATACTCCTGAGCAAGCAGTTGGTACAGCGCAATCCCCATCTTCATCTCCCCCTGTAAATAATATATATGCACAAATCCAGCCCGTTCAAGCTCGTCTTCAACGAAAGGGCTGGATTACCTTCTAACAATTATGATTCATACATCGGAACATATGCATCCCTCTTCTGGTTAAACTCCGTCAGGATAGCCTCTCTCTGATCAGGCCTGTTATACAGATCGTATGCAATGCCTGTAATAATCTGTGCAGCGCTCAGCGCGCCCTTTTCTCCCAATGAGCATCCGGCTGCTGCCGTAGCCTGCCATGTATGAGGCGCTACTCCTGCCGGCCAGCAGGAAGTAGTGACAACGCACATCGGCATAATGTGGCTGATATCCCCGCTGTCTGAGGACGCGGTCAGCGGATTGATCTGGTACAGATTGCGGTCATTCAACTTCCATGTCATCGGCCTGCCTTCCGTATCGTATAGCTTCTGTGCTTTTTCCGCGTCTGCTTTCGTCACGGTGCCGACAAGACGGCTGGCGAACTCTGTCTCCTCATCATCAAAAACCGGAAGCTCTGCTTCTTTCATATTCTGATACGCAAGATCTCCATAGGCATGATTTTCTAGCATCTCACAGCATCCGTAATCTATTCTCACATCTGCCTCAGTCTCGGTCATGAGCGCCGCGCCTTCCGCTATCTTCCTGATTCTTTTGAGAATATCTTTCACATCCGCTATATACGGGGCCCGTACAAAATACCATGAGCCCGCCAACGGCGGAACAATGTTCGGAGCAAATCCGCCGCTGTCCGTAGTATAATGGATCCTTGCCTTAGAAGTCACATGCTCTCTTAGATAATTTACCCCAACATTCATCAGCTCGACCGCATCCAGAGCGCTTCGTCCAAGTTCCGGTGCGAACGCGGCATGTGAACTTCTCCCCCTGAATTCAAAATGTGCCGACGCGCTTGCCAGATAACCGCTGTCATATACCATATTAGCGCTCATCGGATGCCAGCTGATCGCAAAATCACAATCATCAAACATATGATAATATATCATCTTAACCTTGCCGCTTAAGAGCTCTTCCTCCGGGCATCCGTAGAAACGCACCGTCCCGCTGATCCCCTCCGCTTCCAGATAGCGTTTTACCGCGATCGCACCGATAGCCGCGGCCGCGCCCAGAAGATTATGCCCGCATCCGTGTCCCGGTTCCCCTTCCGCTACAGGCGCCTTGTTGTCCGTCACCTTCTGTGATAAGCCTGGAAGCGCGTCATATTCCCCCAGGATCGCGATCACAGGTTTACCGGAACCATATTCCGCATAAAAAGCATTCTCCATATGCTCCTCATTTACAATCTTAAAACCTTCGCCTCCAAGAAGTTTCCTGAAATAATCGGCGGACTCTTTTTCATTACCCCCAACTTCCGGATGTTCCCAGATAAGCCTGCTTGTGGTTTCAAGCAGTGACTTCATCTTCTTCACTTCATTATGAAGATCTCTTTTTTCCATTGCCATCTCTTCCCTTCGACAGTTTATCCTACTTACTCTATGCCTGTTTCTTCGCGTTAGATAAAGTTGTAATACCCACTGCAATACTGATAAACACGCACCCTAATGTTCCAAGCCAGTTAGAAGCTCCCGGAAGCCAGTTAAATACACCCATACCGATCGCAAAATAAAGTGCGAATGCGATCACAACCATTATAACACTATGTTTGATCATTTTCATGCCAAATTGAACAAACAGCGCCCCAAAAAGTGCAGGAAGAAGATAATTAAGCGCAGCCTTGACAGAATCCGGAAGCATAGCCAGTACAGAGCTTCCAAGGATCGCGCCGATCGTCAGCACGGATACATTGATGATGATGGATACAGCCATACCCAGAGTCGCAATGATAGAACCCTTCTCCGTCCCCGGCTCAACCTCCGCCGCAACCTGCGCCATACTTGCACACGGAATCCTCATATTAGAAATATTTCCCGACAAAAATGCCATATACGTTCCCGCAGGACCTACCACCGGGAAGTAAGAAATCGGCTCGACAAACCATAATACGCCAAATGCACTTGTTCCGCTGATAAATGCAGTCAGAAGCGCCGCCGGCTTCGGAACAATACCGTATACCACCGCCAGCACAAGCGCCGGAGTGAACGCAACCAAAACTCCCAGATATCCTGTTAATTTACCTATCCTATTAATCTTGGGCGTATATTCGTCTTTGTAAAAATCACTGTTCATATTCTTCTTCTCCTCCTTATATCAGCCTTATACCAGCGCCGTAATGATCATAGCGCCCAAAATCGTAATAGTAAGCGACCATTCTTTCAGCCATCCAATGTTCTTACTATTTGCCGCCTTAGTCAGCACAAACATGATAACCGCGCCTAAGATACATGCCAGCAGGTTGTGCCACGCTGAAGACATAGCCGCGGCATCCGCCTTCTGTATCATGGAATAGAACGGTTTAGATAAGTGGCTTGCGACCATGGCGGAAAATACACCGATAATCGCTGCAGAAGCGATCGTTGTCAGCATTCCTGCATTCCCCTTAGAAAGCTTGTGTTCGATCTTCTCCATCTTATTCGCTGAAAATGTCGCGAATATAACCCATCCGACAGAACATAATATCATGGTCCAGACTGCCATGCCAAGCGCCTCTTCCGTCATTGCATCCGTTCCTAATGTCACCCCTACCGCAGAGGTTCCAAGACCTGCCGCAATGGATTCAAACATAACGGAACCGATCATGGAAAGACGCATCCATCCTACCGGACCTCCTACCGTTACCAACAGTGAAAGCATACCGCTGAGCACTACTATTGACGGCCCGATCGAAGTTACAGCGCTGCTTTTCATAGCTTTCTTCATCTTATCGTCTGTAAGTCCGACCTTCTTCCCCGCACTATACGCCCCCTTTGCAAAAAGAACCGCCTGAATGATTACGAATACCACAGGAATTCCACAGGCGATCCACATAGGCAGTCCATTTGCAATCTGCATTACATCCATCTTTTGTCTCCTCCTTCATATATCTGTTTCTCTAAATTTATACAATTATACGAATTCGTCTGTACGATAAAAATAAAATAAATTTTCCTTTTCCAATCAATTTCGTATAAAGTGAAGATTTTTTCACTTTTTATGTCGTTTTTTGTAGAAAATGTCCTGACTATTCTAATTTTTCCCTAAATTAGAAAAAATTTTTCTTTTTACTTTTACCTGGAAGAGATATCCTGTTATTAATACATCGAATAATAAGTTTTTAGTATTCTAAGGAGGAAGTTAGATTATCATGAAAAGTCAGATCATGCTGGAAGCAGAACAGCTTCAAGAAGAATTGACCGCATGGAGGCGCGAGCTGCATCAAATTCCTGAGATCGGCCTCAGCCTTCCCAGGACAGTTGCATTTGTAACGAAAAAACTGGACGAGATGAACATTGCGTATACCGTTTATGAGGAGAGTTCTAATATCGCCGCCTGCATCGGCCGGGGCGATACATGCTATATGATCCGGGGCGATATGGACGCGCTCCCGATCGAGGAAAAATCCTGCGAGCCTTTTGCTTCTACTAACGGCTGTATGCACGCCTGCGGACACGATATGCATACCGCTATGCTGCTTGGCGCGGCGAAGCTGATCAAAGCGCACGAGTCAGAGCTTCACGGTACCGTCAAGCTTGTCTTCCAGTCTGCGGAAGAGATTTTTGCAGGCGCCGAAGCCGCGATCCGCTCCGGGGTTATGGATAATCCGCACGTTGACGCCGCCTTGGCGCTGCATGTATTCTCCCAGAAGCCGCTCGGCACATTAGGCGGACATCTTGCCCCCTGCGCCGGGGTATACGGTTTCCGCATTAAACTTACGGGGAAGGGCGTGCATGGTTCTACACCGGAGGACGGCGTCGATCCGATCAACACTGCAATTCATATCCATCTGGGATTACAGGAATTAATAGCGAGGGAGATCTCTGGATTTGATGAGGTTGCTTTGACGATCGGCAAGTTCCACGCCGGAAGCGCTGCAAATATTATCCCTGAGACTGCCGAGATGGAGGGAACCCTCCGTGTATTCAACCCGGATATCCGCAAAAGGATAATTCAGCGGATCCATGAGATCACACAGGGCATAGCCGAAACCTACCGCACAAAAGCCGAGATCGAGGTACTCAGCGACGTTCCTCCTATGGTCTGCGACGAGAAAGAACTTGCCTGGTGCCGGGAAGTAATCCACGAAGTTGATGATTCCCTGACCATAGATACATTTCACGCGATGGGATCCGAAGATTTTGCCTGCTACTCCGAATTGGTCCCTGCTGCCTTCTTCATGATAGGAGCGGGCGTCGACGATCCTGAAGAACGGCTGCCGCAGCATAATCCTAAGATCCGTTTTAACGAGAATGTACTTCCGATCGGCGCAGCGGTCTATGCCGCGGCTGTACTGAAGAGGCTTGGGGAATAATCCGTTGCCAGATAAGCGCAGCCTGCATTATAACAGGCTGCGCTTCGGCGATGCAGGCAGTCAAAGCCCCCGCGGCAGTCACCAAATGTGCATACAAGCATGCCCGCTTGGCTCGTTGCTCGCGAGAATAAAAACTGCATTCTTAACACTTATCGGCAATTACATAGAGCATATCTCCAGGCTCTACCCCGCCGTGAACAACCATGTTCGTCATTAGACCATCACACGGACAGATATCCCGCGAGATAATTTCTCCATCCCAGCCAACCGTATATCCAAGCTCCTGTCCCTTATGCACCAGATCTCCGCTATTGATATTAATATAATGAAGACCGCCACACTGCGCAAACAGTACATTTCCGCCGGAATACACCGTCGGCTCTACATGTATGGCCTCACCTTCCAGCATCTCCACACACATCATCATATTCCTGAGTGCGTCACAAGCCTGGTCTACTTGTTCTTTCCTAAGTCTTCCTTCTCCTCCTATCTCAAAGAAACAGGATGGAATTCCTATATGATTTGCTTCTGCTACTGCCGAGCCTCTTCCTGGATAATTAGGCATCTGAGGTATCGTTCCCTGAGGTACTTCCCAGATTTTTTCCGACTTGAACATACGGGCCAATGCCCTTGTTTTCTCGTCTACCGGCTCTCCAATTGGAAGAATCTCAATATTAAAATCCAAATCCTCAAATAGTTCCCCTCCATGCATATCTACATGCCAGTCTGCAAGGCTGATAAATGTTTTGAAGATTCTGTCCGCTGCCTGCTTCGTAGGAGAAATCCCCAAATGCAGACTGTCTCTTCCCATATCTTCTCCTTTTTCCAAACCGGTTGGAAATACAGAATTCATATTCACATTGTCAAGCGGTGAGCGGTGAGCACAGCTCTGACGCTTAAATTTATACTTACACTCTTAGAGTACATTGGATTTTATTTTCTCATTTTGCTTTATCAACGCAATCTTATTTAAGCCATAAAATCCCTGTATTCTGCTTTTTT
>CAJTCH010000055.1 GCA_910574715.1 Lachnospiraceae bacterium
AAAAAAGCAGAATACAGGGATTTTATGGCTTAAATAAGATTGCGTTGATAAAGCAAAATGAGAAAATAAAATCCAATGTACTCTAAGAGTGTAAGTATAAATTTAAGCGTCAGAGCTGCATTTATGTATTTAATCTTGATACGTGCATTTTTATCATATATAATAGTATAATAAGATTAAGAAAGAAATGCGACCATGGCGAAGGTATCGGAGATAATTAGAATAATAAAAAGCAAACTAACTGCTACTTACTTCGAGAAGGCAGGAATCACGAAATCTGGTTCAATCCCGATACCAGAAAAGAATTTCAAATTCCCCGGCATCGCAGCAAAGAACTTCCGACAGGAACAGCAAATAATATTCTAAAGGCTGCAGGAATTTATAAAACTATATAAAGAAAGGAGAAATAATACTATGGCTAAATATATCTACCCGGCAATATTTACCCCTGAAGACGGGGGCCATTTTTCAATTAACTTTCCAGATCTTGATGGATGTTATACATGTGGGGATAATCTTGAAGATGGAATGAATATGGCACAAGATGCTCTGTCCCTTATGCTCACCCACTTAGAAGACTTGAAACGCGAAATTCCCGATGCTTCTTCTATCAATGCACTAGACGTAAATGGCAACGAATTTGCAACATATATTTCCTGTGATACCGCTGTATATCGCAGACTCATGAATAAAACAGCCGTGAAAAAAACTTTATCCATTCCCTCTTGGCTTAACGATTCTGCTGTTGCTGCCGGATTGAATTTTTCACAGGTTCTCCAAGATGCATTAAAACAACAATTGAATATTCTCTAAAATACAGGGTTATAATAACCATAAACAGGCATAGATACAGTAATTGTTATCTATGCCTCATTCATCTTATCACAATTCCCCTTCCTCAATCACAATATCATCCCCCGGCTTAAGAGACTGCTGGAACATCCCCGGCTCCCCATTCACCGCCAGATTGATCTTCCCCTTGGGATTGTGCACATTAATCCCCGAATACTGAATCATATCCATCAGATAATATGGATTCCCGTCCTCCTTTACCGGCAGACGAAGCGCAGAACCATTAAGCCTGAAACTCACCATCTCAGGCTCCTTCTTTTCTTCCTGTCCGAAATTAAGCACCATCTGCCCTTCCCCGGCCCTCCCGGACCTTCTGCCGCGCGATCCCAGAAGCCCTGACTCCCGGATCACTGCCTCTACATCCTCGAACTTAGAACCTTCGGACTCTGCATGCTCCGCTTCGGCAATATCCTCCGCACTGTACACACTCTCCGCAGCGGACTCTATGTCCGCCTCAAACACATCCTCCGGCTCAAGCACATTCTCCAAGGCAATCGAATCGTCTGGCTCAAGCACATTCTCCAAGGCAGGCGAATCTTCCGGCTTAAACACATTCTCCGCGGCAAATGAATCCTCTAATCCGTCCGCCACATCCATTCCAGACACATCGCCCGGTCCGGTTTTAACTTCATTCCCTGCACCGGGAACCTCCTGCACCGGTTCTTTGTCAGACATGGACACTTCCTCCACAGCTTCTTCCTTCACAGTTTCTTCGCCTATATCCTCTTCCTTCACCATTCCCTCGGCTATGTCATCTTCTGTCGCCGTTCCTCCGATTACGTCATCTTCCTTCGCCATTCGCTCTGCCGCTGCAGCCTCTTCCGGCATGGACTCTTCCCGCACCGGTTCCCCGATCCTATCCTGTTCCGTCGCGAACTCTTCCTGCATCGTCTCTCCGACCATATCCACTTTCGCCGCGGATTCTTCCTGCACCGTCTCTTCCTTGGCAGCTTCCTTTATACTCTCTTCCTCTATTGTCTCCTTCTTCGGCATCCGAACCCTGATCACATCCCCAAACTTAAGCGGTGTATCAAGAGGCATCACCTTCCCGTTCAGCGTGATCTCCGCACACTCATCCGCGCCCTCGATATCCCCCAGGCACGCTTTGGCAGGGATACCCGGAACCGCCGGTTCAAAATCAATACAGTCGCCCGCATTGATCACCGCAGACAGCTTCCCCTCCTTCTTATTGATGAATAACGAAGAAGGCATCGCCGCCGTACCATAGAACACCTTACGCTTACCGTTCACCGTGACCGTAAGGCTCGTCCCGGGACGTCCCAGGATATCCTGGAAATTATAACCGTTCATCATCAGGAGATTAAGCGCCGTAAAGCTTCCGCTTCGGAAAAGCTTCGCCGCCCTCCCGTTCAGGGTCACACGGAAACTGTCGTTAATCAGGTTCAGCCCGGAAGAAACCGTGATCCCAAGAGGGGTCGTATATTCCGGATTATTCAAGTCATACTCATCCGAGAAAGCGCTGATCTTGAAATTATTGCCCGCGATCGCCACGCGGTTCGCATCCATCGAAAGAGCCGCCGTGATCCCCTCCTTAAGTCCCGCAAGCTTGCTTCCTCCTCCCGCAAGGAACAATGCAGACGGAGCGCCGCCGTTCACCTCCAGAACCTTCTGAGCGATCTCCTTGCTCAGAAGCTCTGTCGTACTCTGGATACACTGGAGCACCTCTTCCTTGGAAGCCTTCCGCTCGAATCCCAGGATATCGGTGAATGTAACCACTTCCTCCTGCTCGATCTGCGCCTTCATCTCTTCCGCCGTTCCGAAATCCACCAGATACTCCCGCATGATCGTCTCTGTCACCTCATCACCGGCAACCGTAGCCATGGTATAACCGGTCACGCTGCCGCCGGTACACGCCGCGATATCCGACGTCCCGGCTCCGATATCCACCATGACAAGATTCAGAAGCCGCAGATTCTCAGGAATCGCCGCATTGATCGCTGCGATCGGCTCCAATGTGATGCTGACCACCTCAAGACCGATCTTATTCATCGTGGTATAGAGACTCTCCACAACCTCGCTGGGGAGAAATGTGGCGATCAGATCCACCTTCACATTCTGTCCCCGGTGATCCTTAAGGCTTGAGATCCGGTAATCATCCAGATAATACTGGCATACGGTATAACCCACCAGATAAAAACGGCGCATATCGTCCGCGACGCTGTTCTCAGCGTCAAACGCCTCCTCCACCTTGTTGATCGCGCCGGCCTCAAGACGGCTGATGATCTCATCATCGATCACCTGCTTACTCTTAAGGTCGATCTCATACTCCGCGCGCTTCGTCCTTAACGCACGCCCCGCAGCAGCTACGCAGACCCGGTTCAGTTTGAAATGAACCTTATCCTCCAGCCGCTCCTTCACTTTCTTAGCCAGTGTTGTTACCTTCTCTATATTCTCGATCTGGCCGTCGATCATCGCCCGCTCCGTATGCTCTTCCTTATCAATGGCAATAATCCTGACCTTGCCGTCCTCAACGACTCCAACCATCCCTATAATGCTCCGTGTCCCGATATCCAGAGCAAATATTGCATTCTCCGCCTGAACCTGCGCCTTCTTAACCTGTGCCTTCGCCATTCCCATCCTCCTGGTATCTTATGAGATATCTCAAATTATATGCTGACCGGTAAACAGCCGATCCTTCAAAAATACCTCCATTAATATCTACACTATTTATTATTATAGTCAACTTCCATTTCAATGTAAATAAAAAATTCCTCTGTTAAACAATAAAAAGTACAAAGCCCTTAGCAATGAAATAAAGACTTTGCACTTCTTATAAATGCTGTTTACCCGATCTACTCCTTGATCCTGTCAATATCTGTAAGATTTACCCCTGCTACTTGTAAGATTGCCTTTAAAGATAAATAATCTTGCTTCAATCCTTCATATGTTTTCGTTGCATTCTCTTCTTTCGCGTGTTCCATATGCCGCTGGACTTTTTGGAATTGATCTACGACATCTTTCGCAATCTCGATCGTATTCGGCATACCTCTTCACCTCACTTTTATTATTCCATTTACTAATATCAGTATAACGGATTGTATAAGTGGTGTAAAGCCTTTCTTTTCTTTACTTCCCTTCCGCATTCACCGGAGTGATCACAATATTCTGTGCCGCCACACCCGTTTTCCTCGTCACAATATCCTCGATCTGCGCCCGATTAGCGTCGCTTAAGTCTGCCGCATTGACCACAACATCCGCTGTATCCGCGGTAAGGCTTATGACCACCTCATCAAACCCCTTGGATGCAAGAAGTGTCTCTGCCGCCGCCTCTTTCTCCGCCAGATCCGTCATCGCCACCATCTGGTTGACCGCGTCCTGCTTCTGTTCCTCACTCAGGCTCTCATTGTCAATGATCTCCAGCAGAGATTCCTTGTTCTTCGCCCTGACCTGCTCTCTCGTCACCTTGGCTTCCGCAACCACCGCGCTGGTCTCACCGCTCGTCAGCACCGCCTCACCGGGCGTTCCGTCCACGCTGCCGTCAGATCCCTCCCCGCCGTCCTGGCTCTCAATATCCTCAGACGCACTGGCAAGGTCCTCCTCCGAAATATCCAGAAGCTCCTGATTGGCAAGATCCGCGCTTGCCGTCTCCGTCTCTTTGTCGCCGCCGAAGATCTTCCCCGAATAATTCAGGTATCCCGCCGCCGCGATCATGACAGCCAATGCCGCAATAATAATCTGGTTCTTCTTCACTATTTGTTTCACTGTTCTTCCTCCTGTTTCGCCACATTAATTTGAACTCTTCTTCATTATCCTAATTTTATGCGTGTCTATCCCAAATAATACCTGAACTGCCTCAGTAATATTTTGTTTCACCACCGAATCCCCTCCGCCGCCGGCGATCACCACTACCCCCTCTATCTGCGGGCTGATCTCCTTGCTGACGTAAGGCTCTCCCTGTGTATTTCCATCCGCATATACGGTCGTTTCTCTGTGGCTGTTATTCTGAGTTGACCTGGCACCGCCCTGGCTGTCCGACTCGGTAACAGCCTCCTTTGCCATATCAAGATCCTTCTCCACCACCTTCTCCGCCGAAGATTTCAGGGTGATCATGACCGTCACATCACCCACCCCTGCCATCTGGGACAGGGCGCTTTCCAGACGCCGCTCCAGATTGTATAAATATTCGTCCTGACTGTACTCTTCGTCCGGCGTACTCCCCCGTATCCCGCTCTCTTCCCCGTTTCTGCCGCCTTTTTTACCGGCCGGAAGAGATATGACAAGCAACAGGATCCCCGCAAGAAAAATAATCAACAATTGATCCTTCTTTATCTTTTTCAGTGAAAAATCCTTTGGAATCCTCATACACAGCCTCCCTAATCCACTTCGATCTCTTCTATGAAGATACGTTTCCCACTCACCTCCTCCTGACGGGCATTTCCTGATTCATGATCCGCTCCCAGAAAATCCTTCGACGCATCCTCCAGCTTCTTCACCTGTTCCTGATATGTCTCATTCCCGTAGAGGTTCTGCCAGACGTCCCCCATACCAAAAAGCTTAAGGACAGGAGCCGCCAACATCACCGCCAGAACAAGGCCGGTAAAAAACCGGATGTATCTCTTATAATCCGAATTGGGGATCACGTGCATGATAAAAGTTACCATAATCATATAAAATGCAATATTCTGCATCCACTCATACAAATATTCGAACATATTCCCTCCCGCTTAGGATCTTACGTAACCGCAGAAACCACCGCGATGGTCAGAAGGAACAGAAGCCCGGTAGTAAATATAACTCTCAGAAGCATCCGGCACCCCTCGCCCACAGTCTCTATGCATCCTACGATCCGTTTATCAGAGACAGGCTGTATGACCGCGGCCGCCAGCTTATACACCAGTACAATACAGGCAGACTGTGCCAATGGGACGATGCATAAGGCCACACAGATGACGGCTCCCGCCATCCCGATCCCGTTTTTCACCAGGACGGCCGTACCGATCGCGACCTCCGCCATCCCTCCGATCACGTCGCCAAGTCCCGGAATCGCTTCCGCGCCTCTGGTGAGCGCGCTCCTTTTTACCGAATCAATGGCAGGACTGATTAGCCCCTGTATTACATTTAACCCGATAATACAGGCGATCAGAGTCTTAAGGATCCAGGCGACCGCTATCTCGATCAGCTCGGCAAATCTGCTCAGATATTCCTCCTCAGACAGACGGTCTAGCACCTTCACCATCATATAGATGTGTATCATCGGCAGCAACAAATTCAGGATCAGAACCTCCGTAAGGAAGATCAGGAACAGAACCAGATTATAGAATGCCACCGACGTCACACTCCCCTTGGCAACGGACACCGCCAGAAAATACAGAGGGCAGAACACTCCCATAAAAGAAGTCAGCGCAGATATCCCATCCGTGACCCAGTTAACCACCGTCTCGAAGGAGTTTAAAGCCAGCGCGATCAACAGCAGATACAACGCGTAGAAACTGATATCCGAGATCTGCCTGCTCTTAAATACCCAGGAGAAATTACTGAACACGGCTGCAATGACCGCAAGCAGCAGCATATGTATCAGATTATCCTTGCTGCTCTGGAACGCATACCCAAGCTGGTCCGTCACAAGCCCGAAGAGAAGCCGGGCCGACATATCCAGATCGCCGGACAGGATTCCCCTAACCGTCTCCCCAAACCCGATCCGTTCATTTGGAAATAACTCCTGAAGGGAGTCATCCACTTCTTCAAAATCAAACTGCCCGATCAATCTTTCTTCCAAGTCTCCCTGGCTGCTCCCCGGGTCTTCTTTCTCACTTGGCCGTCCGCTATCCATCTGTCCGCGATCCAGAGATTCTGACGCCGCAGCCTGCACACCTGTCAGCATTATCACTGCCGCAAACGCTGCCGCAAGCACTGCCGCAAGCTTCCCGGCCATTCCAAACCGCCCGCTGCCCATTCTCTTCCTCATGACAGAAAATCCCTGATCGTATTTAGCAGTGTCAGAAGGATCGGCAGACTCAGCACCATCACCGCAAGCTTCCCGAATATCTCTATCTGGGCTGCGATTGTCTGGTAACCGGCATCCTTACAGATTCCCGAAGCGAATTCCGCAACATACGTAATACCGATCATCTTGATCAGGGTTCCGATGTAAGCCTGATCCATGCGGATGTATCTTCCGATTCCCTTCACCGCATCAATGATAATGGTCAGACGCCCCATGATACTGAAGAAAATGACCAGGCTCAGCACAACGCTGATATAGATCCCATATTCCGTCTTCCCGCTCTTAAACTGCACCGCCAACAGCGCTCCCGCCGCCCCCATGATCCCGATTCGCAGCATATCCAAGATAATCCCTTCTTTCTATAATGAAAACAACCGTTGGATGGATTCAAACAACTCATAGATATACGGCACGATCCAGAACAGCACCAGCAAAAGGCCGGCAAGGCTCGTCAGGAATGCCTGTTCTTCTCTCCCGCTGTGCTTCAGTACCTGGCTTAACACAGACACCAGGATCCCCACCGCGGCAATCTTGAATATCAGATTCACGCTCATTTGCCTTCCTCCTCTAATACAATAATATCATAACGAATATACCGCTCATCACCCCCAGACAACGGCAGAGCCTGATCTTCATCTTCATACCCTCCCTTAGCTCATCCATAGACTTTGAGAGCTCATCCAGATAGAGATCCAGAAGCTTCACCTGCATATCGGCATCTGCGATTCCAAGCTGATTCCCCAGATCCGCAAGGCGCGCCAGCTCATTTCCCGGAAGCCCCGCGTCCTTAAGGCATTTCCCGGTACTGTTCTCCCAGATCCCGCTAAATGCCGTACCGGTCCGTTCTTCCATCCGGCTGCACAGCTCGGACATCCACTCCCTGTACGGACTTCTCGCCTTACTGCCGATCCGGCCGAACGCCTCGCCCAGATATGACCTGGCATACAGGATCTCACTCCTTAAGAGACAGATAAGCTTCTGCAGATACTTAAGCTGCTCGTACTGGTTTCGAATCCTCTCTGCCGCCAGGATACCGCCGGCAGAGGTGGCCGTGATAACAAGGATACCGCCCGCCGCTCTCAGCAGCATGCTTCCACCGCCTCCCCCCTATAGAGAAGGCTTCCCCGGCTGTCAAAAAGACTGCCTACTTGTCCCACCTGTTCCCTGTTCTTAAGCACCACATACCGGTCAAACTGCCTCTGGGCAACCATCCGGTCAAAAATCGGTTTCTTCCTCAACTCCTCCATGGAATCTGCATGTGCTGTGGCGATCATCTTGCAGCCGCAGTGCATCGCATGCTCAATGGCATGTACATCTTCCGCCGTTCCGATCTCATCCACCGCCAGAACCTCCGGGCTCATGGAACGGATCAGCATACTCATCCCCTCCGCCTTGGGACACCCGTCCAGGACATCCGTCCTTATGCCAAGCTGGTTCTGCGGGATCCCCATATAACAGCCTCCGATCTCTGACCGCTCATCCACCACTCCCACTGCCATTCCGCGGATCCATTCATTTCCGTCGGAGATCTGGCGCACCAGATCCCGAAGAAGCGTCGTCTTTCCGCATCCCGGAGGCGATATGATCAGCGTGTGACAGAGCTTTCCCTTATAGATAATATACGGAAATATCAGATCCGCACATCCTAAGACCTCATGGGACATTCTGAGGTTGATGGATGAGATGAACTTAAGATTTTTCACCTTCCCGTTTTCTATGATCGCCTGACCCGTCATTCCCACCCTGTGCCCTCCTTCAATCGTAATAAATCCCTGCTTCATTTCCTGCTCGTACGCATATAAGGAATAATTGCTGACATACTCAAGCATCTCCCTTACTTCCTCTTTCGTGACCACATAAGGCTCATCCCGCTCGTTCCTTACGATCCGCTCTTTTCCCTCATATATGAGTATCAGCGGCCTCTTTGCGCGCAGCCTAAGCTCCTGCAGCCGCGAATACTGGATCCGCTCTCTTACGACTGCCGCGCGGATACCGCGGGGTAAGACATTCATGAATCTGTCTTTTTGCATCTTACTGTCACCTCTCTATCCCAATATATGTACGAGCCTGACAAATATACCATTTTTTTCATTTCGGTACGCCGCAAATAGCAAATTGGGACGTAGTAAAATTGAATTTTACTACGTCCCAATTTGTAATTTATTCTGCCACGTCCTTCATACTGAATGAAATCCGCCCCATCTTGTCTTTTCCAAGGCATACCACCTTCACCACATCCCCCAGGGTCAGCACGTCTTCCACCTGCTTGATCCGACCCTTAGAGATCTTGGAGATATGCACCATACCTTCCTTGCCCGGCGCAAATTCAAGGAACGCGCCGAATTCCTTAATGCTGACAACCTTGCCTTCCAATACCTGTCCGGCTTCAAAATCCGTAACAATAATATAGATCATCTTCTGCGCTTCTTCCATGCTCTTCGCATCGGTACCGCAGATAGACACAGAACCATCGTCGGTAATGTCGATCTTCACGCCGGTCTGGTCGATAATGGCGTTGATCGTCTTGCCGCGCTGTCCCACCACATCGCCGATCTTCTGCGGATCGATCTGCATCTGGATGATCTTCGGCGCATACGGGCCTACCTCCGGTCTTGGCTCTTCGATCGTCTTCGCCATCACCTCGTCAAGTATATAAGTCCGCGCCTTCTTCGTCGCCGCGATCGCCTCCTCGATGATCGGTCTTGTCAGGCCATGGATCTTGATATCCATCTGGATCGCCGTAATACCCTTATGCGTTCCGGCAACCTTGAAATCCATATCCCCAAAGAAATCCTCAAGCCCCTGGATATCCGTGAGCACCAGATAATCCTCATCCGTCTCTCCTGTCACAAGTCCCGCGGAAATCCCTGCAACCGCTGCCTTGATCGGCACGCCAGCCGTCATCAGTGACATAGAAGATGCACAGATACTCGCCTGAGAAGTGGAACCGTTGGACTCGAACGTCTCGGACACGGTGCGGATCGCATACGGGAATTCCGCCTCGCTTGGAAGCACCGGAATCAATGCGCGCTCTGCCAGTGCACCATGACCGATCTCACGGCGTCCCGGACCTCTGGACGGCCTCGTCTCACCCACGGAATAGGATGGGAAATTATAATGATGCATATATCTCTTGGAAGTCTCCGCCTCGTCAAGCCCGTCCAGTCTCTGAGCCTCCGCAAGCGGCGCCAGCGTGGTAATCGTACAGATCTGCGTCTGTCCTCTGGTAAACATGGCCGAACCATGGACTCTCGGGATCAGGTCGATCTCCGCATCCAGCGGCCGAATCTCGTCGATCGCCCTGCCGTCCGGACGCTTGTGGTCCTTCAGGATCATCTTGCGGACCGTCTTCTTCTGGTACTGGTATACCGCTTCGCCAAGAACCGCAAGCCATTCTTCTTTCTCAGCAAATGCTTCCTCTAACTTCGCCGTGATCTCACGGATATTCTCTTCCCTTACCTGCTTCTCATCCGTGAACACTGCCTCTTCCATCGCCTCCGGCGGAACGATCTCACGGATTGCCGCAAATAATTCCTCCGGAACGGCACAGCTCTCATACTCATGCTTCTGCCTGCCGCACTCTGCCACGATCGTATCGATAAATGCGATTACCTTCTGGTTCATCTCATGAGCCGCGAAGATCGCCTCGATCATCTTCTGCTCCGGCACCTCATTGGCGCCCGCCTCGATCATGATCACCTTCTCCTTCGTGGACGCAACCGTAAGCGCCAGATCCGACACTTCCTTCTGCGCCGCCGTCGGGTTAAATACGAATTCATCCTCAACCAGACCTACTTGCGTGGTAGAGATCGGACCGTCAAACGGAATATCCGAGATACTGGTCGCAATCGCTGCTCCAAGCATCGCCGTAAGCTCCGGAGAACAATCCTGGTCCACGGACATGACCAGATTCTCAAGCGTCACATCATTGCGGTAATCCTTGGGGAATAACGGGCGCATCGGCCGGTCGATCACACGGCAGGTAAGGATCGCGTTCTCAGACGCCTTGCCCTCTCTCTTATTGAATCCTCCCGGAATCTTCCCTACCGAATACAATCTCTCATTATACTCTACACTGAGAGGGAAGAAATCAATCCCCTCCCTCGGCTTCTCGGACGCCGTAGCCGTACACAATACAGTCGTCTCCCCATAATGCATCAACACCGCGCCGTTGGCCTGCTTCGCCACTCTGCCTACGTCTACGCAGAGCTTTCTTCCGGCTAACTCCATCTCAAAACTTTTATACATAGTCTTCTCCTTACATTCACATAACGGGCGCGGCAAATATATTTGCCGCGCCCCCCCAAACTCCTATTTTCTAAGTCCTAATCTCTCGATCAGAGAACGGTATCTCTCGATATCCGTCTTCTTCAGATATGCCAGAAGACCTCTTCTCTGTCCGACCATCTTAAGAAGACCCCTTCTTGAATGATGATCCTTCGGGTTATTCTTGAAATGCTCTGTCAGATCATTGATCCTTGCTGTCAGAATCGCAATCTGTACCTCCGGTGAACCTGTATCCCCGGCTGTCCTTCCGTAATCTGCTACGATCTGCTCTTTCTGCTGCTTTGTAATCATGCTTTTATCCTCCTTAAATCTTAAGACCTCTTCCGGTCCTTATAAAATACGCCTGATATTAAGTAATGGTTGGAGCTTCCATTTACCGAACATCGGCTCTCACAGTTAACAAGTATAGCACAATACCCGACGGCTGTAAAGACTTATTTCCCCTTAATCCTCGTCATCGTCATCCATCGAAGAAGCCGGCTCTAATATGGCAAACGCAATGTTGGTCGCATGGTCGCCCACACGCTCCAGACCTGAAATCGTATCTGAGAACATCATGCCCGCTTCCGGGGTACATTTATTCTTCGTCAGACGTTTCACATGAGAATTCTGCAGCTTCTTCTCCATAGCATCGATCTCGTCCTCCAACTGCAGAATCTCCTCCATATGCTTATAGTTCCGGTTCTTGAACATCTCAAGAGAATACTCCAATATCTTCACGGATTTCGCATTCAGCTCCTGAAGCTGGCGCTTCGCCTTGTCGCTGAAAGGCACCTGCTGCTCCAGCCGGGATTTGGCAGAATCGGCAAAATTCTCCGCATGATCCCCGATACGCTCGATATCATTCACCACATGGAACAATCCTCCGATCAGCCGCTCATCCGCGATCGGCAGCACAAGCTCATTGGCGCGCACCAGATAATCCGTAATCTTGCGGTTCATATAATCAATGTAGGCTTCCCTGCGGTAGACCTCCTTGATCTTCTCCTCATCCGGGTTGCACAGCACATCCATGGACACTTTCAGATTCTGCATGGCGACTCTTCCCATATGCTCGATTTCGGCGATCCCGTTCACCACGGCCGTAGTTGACGACAGGATCTTGCCGCCGCCGATAAACGGCAGCTCATATTCGTCTTCCGCAGAAACCGTGTCATCCCCGGGAACGATCCGGTAGGTCGCCTTCACGATCCATCCCATGAACGGGAACAGCATCGCCACCTCGACAACCTTCATCAGCGTATGTACATTGGCAACAGCCCTCGCCAGATTCCCTCCTGAGATATAGAGCATCATATCCGTAAACGGTCTGAGGGCAAGCAGAAGGACAACGAACATGATCGCCGACCCGATCACATTAAACAGGAAATGAATCATGGCCGCCCGCTTCGCATCCTTCTTGCCGCTCAAGCTCGCAACCAGCGCAGACACACAGGAGCCGATGTTGCACCCCAGGATCATAAACGGGCAGATAGCAAAATCCAGAAGATTCTGGGATACCATCAGAAGGATGATGCCTACCGTTGCCGAAGAGCTTTGCAGGATCGCCGTAATCGCAAAACCGGTCAGGATCGCCGCAAATGGATTGGTAAGAGACGACAGGAACTCTATGATCCTTGGCGACTCCTTCACCGCTGCCATACTGTCGCCCATGATGCTCAGTCCCATGAACAGAACACCAAAGCCCAGGATTACTTCACCGATCTTCTTGACCCCCTGTTCCTTGAAAAACATTACCATCACGACGCCGATGATCACCACTAGAGGCGCGATATCCGACAGATTGAACGCGATTAGCTGCCCGGTGACCGTCGTACCGATATTAGCGCCCAGGATCACCCCTGACGCCTGCATCAGATTCATAAGGCCTGAATTAACAAAACTGACAACCATTACCGTTGTGGCATTGGAAGACTGAATGATCGCCGTGAAAATGATTCCCACCACCATTCCAATGAACCGGTTCTTGGTAAAAAACTCCAGTATACTCCGCATCTTGGCTCCGGCCGCCTTCTCAAGCCCCTCGCTCATCAGCTTCATTCCATACAGGAAGAAGCCAAGCCCGCCCAACAGCGAAAAAATCGTTGTGATACTCATTCGTATTCTCCTTTACTCCTCATTCGCGAAAAAATGCTTCCCGTACTCAACATCCCGGCCGATACATGCCCGAAGCTCCTCCACGCTTGCAAATGCCCGCTCCGCACGCCGGAATTGAAGTAATCTTACAGTAACTTCTTTACCGTATGCCTCGCCCTGATAGCCAAACAAAAAACTTTCGATCAACACTCTCTCTTTCCTGCTCACCGTCGGCTTTACGCCCACATTAGAGATTCCGTGGAACCACTGCCCGTCGACCAGTATATCACTCAAGTACACTCCCCAAGGCGGCGCCAGCTTCTCCCTTGGCCATTCCACATTGAACGTCGGGAATCCAAGCGTTCTTCCAAGCTTCCTGCCATGCTCCACCGTCCCAGTAATCCCATAGTGATATCCAAGCAGAGCAGATACCGTACGGATATCTCCCTGACTTAGAAGCTCCTTGATATAGGTGCTGCTGATGATACGGTCTCCGTATCTCTCTTTCTCGATCACAATCGGCTCATATCCGTACTCACCGGCATATTGGCGAAGCATCCCAATATCCCCCCGTTTGTGATGACCAAACTGAAAATCCGTCCCAACTACCACATATCTCGCATGAAACGTTCCGCATATGATATCCCTGATAAAAGCTTCTGCCTCAATCTGCCTAAAAGCCTCGCTAAAGGGACAGTTCACCAGCGTCCCGGCCTTCCCGCCCAGATATCTCTGCTTTTCCTCCGGCGTCATCAGCATTTGCGGTATCTTCCCTGTACGTTCCCACAGCGGTCTCATGTCAAATGCACACACAATACCGGCAAGTTCTTCTCCGGCGCTCAATTCCCGCACCTTCTCAATAAGCTTCTGATGCCCCTTATGCAGGCCGTCAAATTTACCGAAGGTCACTGCTGATTCCCTGCTGTCCACGTAGTCGGACAGTCTGTTGATGTATTGCATAATTGTCCCTCTTCACATGTATCCTCAAACAGCTTATTGAGGCACATAAAACATCTTTATGATATGATATTCGTCTCTTTCCTCCCGCCAGCGGCTGACCGAGAGAAACTGCCCGCTCTCATCGTAGATTCTTACATTGCCCCGGCAATGATCTGTGCCGTCCATACCGGCAAACGCCTTCCCTGGCAGCGGATTGCCATTCTTCGCCGTCTTCTCCCAGTCCTTCCGGACAGTAAGCCTGGGATAATCTTCAAACACCGCATCCACAGGAATCACCGCGTCCATCAGGCGCCCCTCCTGCTTCCTCAGCGCGATCTCGGAGAGCGTCAGGCTCGTCTCCAGAGTAAACTGCCCTGCGCGGGTGCGGGTCAGCTCCTCCATACACCCTCCGCAGCCAAGCTTCATTCCGATATCGTGGCACAGAGTCCGTATATAGGTACCCTTGGAACACTGTACCCGCAGCTTCACCCTGGGAAGCTCCATGAAAATAAAATCGATCCCGTAGATCTTAACAGCTCTCGCCTTTCGTTCGATCTCTATACCTTCTCTCGCAAGCTCATACAGCTTCTTTCCGTTGACCTTAAGCGCCGAATACATAGGCGGTATCTGCTCATACCCGCCGACAAAGCCTGCTGTCGCCGCCCTTACGGACTCCTCGCTGATACCGGAAATATCCTGGCTCTTAAGCATCGTACCGCTGATGTCCTGCGTGTCTGTCACCCGTCCTAGAAGCAGCACCGTCTCATAGGTCTTATCCCTGTCGGTCAACAGATCACAGAGCTTCGTGCCTCTTCCA
This sequence comes from Lachnospiraceae bacterium, assembly GCA_910574715.1. GTDB lineage: Bacteria > Bacillota > Clostridia > Lachnospirales > Lachnospiraceae > Sporofaciens. The sequence continues at coordinate 14,937 of CAJTCH010000055.1, forward strand.
AGGCACACCGGCAGAACGCCTTCGGCATCAGGGTCTAACGTCCCCGTATGGCCGATCTTCCTCTGCCCTGTGATTCCTCTAAGCTTCGCCACCACATCATGAGAGGTATAGCCCTTCTCCTTGTACACGTTTAAAATACCATGTATCATGTCGTCCACTTTTGTCCTGCCCTTCTGTAGTCTTCTATAGCTGGAGCTCTATCTGCTCTGACAGATTGTTGAGCACATCGTAATAGGTGCCTCTCATGGTCAGGCCCGCAGCCTTCTTATGTCCGCCGCCGCCAAAATACTTCGCGATCCGGCTCACGTCCACCCGCTCCTTGGACCTTAGACTTACCTTATAGACATTGGTCTCCAGCTCATACATGAAGATCGCAACCTCCACGCCCTTCGTAGTCCTTAACTGACTCACGATCCCGTCTAAGTCCTTCACATCCACACCATAGAAATCCATCGTCTTCTTCGTTATATAAGAAGCGATACAGGCCTTATCCATGAACAGGATACTCTCAAGCAGCGTCCTTCCCAAGATCTGATTCTGGGCATAGGTCTTCTCATAATATGTATCCTGAATGAGCTTAGGCGCATCCACACCCTTCTCAAGCAGCTTAGCCGCCGCCCGGAAGGTGGAAGGAGCCGCACAGGAATACTGAAAGACGCCGGTATCGTGCACAATCCCCAGGTAAAGCGCAGTCGCCGTATCAAGGGAAATGCACTCTTCATCCATCAGATCGTAAATAAGCTCCGAAGTAGAGCTGGCGTCCGGCACAATATAGCTGTCCCCGGCAAATCCTTCGTTGCTGATATGATGATCAATGCAATACGTCTGCTTCGCCCGCTCGAACAACGGAACGGAAAAGCCAAGCCGGTCCTTATCCCCGCAATCCAGGCAGATAAAAAGGTCATATTCCGTATCCTTGGGAATCTCATGGCGTATCTCTTCCGTACCCTTAAGGCATCTGTATGCATCTGGAATCTCTTCCAGATACACATCGGCTCTCTTATCCTTATAATTATCCTTGATATACTGGTATAGTCCCATGCACGAACCCACACAGTCTCCATCCGGACGGATGTGTCCGCCAATGGCAACAGTCACAGCATCTTTCAGAATTTTATTCAGCATCTGCATCTCCCTCTGTCATATTCCTGTTCACTTCATCAATCTTCTTCGACATATTGACTCCATATTCGATCGACTGATCCAATATAAAACGTATCTCCGGCGTATTACGCATATTCAGCGTATGCGCCAACTCCCGCCGGATATAACCTTCCGCACTCTCAAGACCCCTGATGGTATCTTCCTGCGCCTTCCCGTCTCCCAGCACGCTGATATAAGCCTTGCAGGTCTTAAGGTCCGGAGCCACCTCTGCCGCAACCACCGAAGTCCATGGCGCGACACGGGGATCCTTCATATTTCTTATGATATTACTTAGCTCCCGCTGTACTTCCGTATTGACTCTGGTATTCTTAATACTTCTCTTTCTCATTTCTTACTCCTTCTTACTGATACCGCGGGATAAATCATCTGCCTATCTTGGTATCTCGACCATCTTGAATGCCTCGACCAGATCGCCTTCCTTGATATCGTTAAAGTTGGCGAACACAAATCCGCACTCATATCCCGCTCTTACTTCCTTCACATCATCCTTGAATCGTCTCAGTGACGCAAGCGGTCCTTCGAAGATCACGATTCCGTCTCTTGTCAGGCGCACGGAGCAGTCTCTCTCGAAGATACCGTCCAGTACATAGGACCCGGCAATCGTGCCGACACCGGAAGCCTTGAATGTCTGGCGCACTTCCGCATGACCCAGTACCTTCTCCTCGAATACCGGATCCAGCATTCCCTTCATGGCCGCTTCCACATCCTCGATCGCATTGTAGATGACGCGGTACAGACGGATATCCACGCCTTCGCGGTCTGCCGTCTCCTTGGCTGTTGCGTCCGGGCGCACATTGAATCCGATAATGATCGCATTGGACGCTGACGCAAGGCTTACGTCGGACTCGTTGATAGCGCCGACGCCGCCGTGGATGATCTTCACGACAACCTCCTCGTTCGTAAGCTTCAGAAGACTCTGCTTCATTGCCTCCACAGAACCCTGTACATCCGCCTTCACGACGATTCCAAGTTCTTTTAAGTTACCTTCCTGAATCTGGTTAAACAGATCATCCAGAGACAGTTTTGATTTTGTATCTTCAAGAAGCTTCACCTTGCTCTGAGAGATAAATGTCTCTGCAAAGTTTCTTGCTTCTTTGTCATTGGCACATCCGACAAACACCTCACCTGCGTTCGGCACGTCGTTTAATCCAAGTATCTCCACCGGCATAGAAGGCCCTGCCTCCTTCACACGGCGTCCCTTGTCGTCCATCATCGCTCTTACCTTACCATAGGCGGATCCCGCAGCAATGGAATCTCCTACTCTGAGCGTACCCTTCTGTACAAGAACGGTAGCAACGGAACCTCTTCCCTTGTCTAACTGAGCCTCCAGCACCAGGCCTCTTGCGCGCCGGTTGGAGTTAGCCTTAAGCTCTAACACCTCCGCCGTCAGCACGATCATCTCCATCAGGTCTTCAAGACCTTCCCCTGTCTTGGCGGATACCGGTACAAATACCGTGCTTCCGCCCCAGTCCTCAGGGATCAGCTCATACTCGGTAAGTTCCTGCTTCACGCGCTCGATGTTCGCGCTTGGCTTATCAATCTTATTGACCGCAACAACAATCTCTACTCCCGCCGCCTTCGCGTGGTTGATCGCCTCTACCGTCTGCGGCATCACGCCGTCGTCCGCCGCAACCACCAGGATCGCGATATCCGTGGAGCTTGCCCCTCGCATACGCATTGCGGTAAATGCTTCATGGCCCGGCGTATCAAGGAATGTGATCTTCTCTCCATTGATATCCACCACATATGCGCCGATATGCTGAGTGATACCGCCCGCCTCTTTATCGATCACGTTCGTATGGCGGATCGCATCCAGAAGAGATGTCTTACCATGGTCAACGTGACCCATGACACAGACTACCGGCGGACGCTTCTTCATCTTGCTCTCGTCCTCTTCCTCCTCCTTAAGCAGCTCTTCTATTACGTCTACGACTTCTTCCTTCTCGCAGAGAACATCGAATTCCAGCGCGATGCCTTCTGCGGTCTCATAATCGATCTCCTGATTGACCGTCGCGATCTTGCCCTTCATGAACAGCTTCTTCACAATGACGGAAGGTACGATCTTCATCTTATCAGCCAGTTCCTTGATGGTAAGAACCTCCGGAATCACGATTGACTTGATCTCTTCCTCCACCTTCTGCTGTACCTTCTGCGGCTTCTGGAGCTGCGGCTTCTGGTCAGGCTTCTTCTTGCCCTTGGCAAGCCTTCCTTCTTCCTCCTCGCGGCGGTAATCCTTCTTCTTGTGGTCGTCCTTGCCCTTTCCTTTGCTGCGCTGCGGCTTCTGTGTCTCCACAGCCGGCGCCGGAATACCGGAACCGCTGCCTCTCTTATCGCCGCCCCTGCGGTCAGATCTCTCTCCGGGTTTACGCCCCTGTCCGCGGTCTCGGTTATCTCTGTCCCGGTTGTCTCTGTCTCCGAATCTGCCGCCGCGGTCCCGGTTATCCCGGTCTCCCTGGAAACGGTCTCTGCCGTCCCGGTCTCGATTGTCACGGTCCCCCTGGAAACGATCGCGGTTATCCCGGTCTCCGAACCTGCCGCCGCGGTCCCGATTATCTCGGTCTCTATTATCTCTGTCCCGGTTATCTCTGTCTCCGAATCTGCCGCCGCGGTCCCGGTTGTCTCTATCTCCGAATCTGCCGCCGCGGTCTCGGTTGTCTCTGTCTCCCTGGAAACGGTCAGAACGTCCTCCCTGAGGACGGTCGGAACGCTGCCCCTGCTGACCGGATCTGGAATCCGAACGTCTCTCTCCATTCCTGTCAGGACGGTCGGAACGCTCTGGACGTCTCTGTGACGGTCTTCTGTCGGAAGACCGCTCTGCTCCTCTGTCCGATCCTGCACCGCCCTGCGGTTTCCCAACTGCCGACGCGGGACGCTTCATTGCTTCCGCTGCCGCCGGAGCTGCCGGACGCTTTGCCGCTTCTGTCTCCGCCGCTGCCGGGCGCTTTGCCGCTTCTGCCGCCGGACGCTTTGCCTGCTGTACCTTCTCTGCCGGGGCTGCCGGACGTGCAGGCGCCGCCTTTGCCGGACGTCCGTTATTCACCTGCATCGGTTTCCCCTGCGGCTGTCCTGCCTTGGCTCCGGGCCTTCTTCCCTGCTTCGCGCCGTTCTGTGTATTCTGCGGGCGGAACACATGCACGATATTCTTCTTCTTCGGCGCCTCCTGCTCCGGCTTCGCCGGGGCCGCCTCAGCCTTAACGAAAGACTTCCTCACCACATCGGCATCCGCCTCCTCAAGCGCGCTCATATGATTCTTAACTTCTATATTCTTCCCGTTCAGGAATTCAAGCACTTCCCTGCTCGGAACATTCAGCTCCTTGGCTAATTCGTATATCTTGATCTTTGACATATTAACTACCTCCTCTATGCAATTGTGTCATCTTCTGTATCCATATGCTTCCTGATTCCCTTTGCAAATCCCTCATCCAGTATTGCAAGGGATGCTCTGAACTCTTTCCCCATTGCATGCCCTAAGGTATCTTTATCTCTATAAAAACAGATTGGCACGTGATAATAGTCACACATATTCTTAAATTTCTTCTTCGTATTGTCAGACGCATCTCCTGCCACAATGACCAGCGCGGCGCCGCCGGATTTGACCTCACGCTCTGTACAGAACTCACCGCTTGCCGTCTTCCCGGCCTTGGTAGCCATACTGATCATCGACAACACTCTACTCTGTCCCAAGTATTCCCATCTCCTTTTCCAATGCCTCGTACACCTGTGCCGGAATGGGCTGCTTGAATGAACGCTCCAGCCCCTTATTCCTGACAGCCTTCCTCAGGCACTCTGCAGACGGACAGATATATGCCCCCCGCCCGTTCTTCTTACCGGTCGCGTCCAGCGAGAACTCGCCTTCCTGCGTCCGGATCACACGGATCATCTCTTTCTTACTCTTCATTTCCTGACAGCCCACGCATCTGCGCATAGGCACCTTTCTATTCGCAGCCAAATAATCACCTAATCCTCTACTTCTTCAAATATGATCTCGTCCTCGGCATACTCGCCGTCTTCGTATCCATCCCCGGCATACTCGTCTCCGGCATACTCGCCGTCTTCGTATCCATCCCCGGCATACTCGTCTCCGGCATACTCGCCGTCTTCATAACCGTCCCCGGCATAACCGTCTCCGGCATACTCGCCTTCTTCATAGCCGTCCTCGACATACTCGTCTCCGGCATACTCACCGTCCTCATAGCCGTCTTCAGCATATTCGCCGTCCTCAGCATACGGCTCCTCGTATTCTTCCTCGAATACTCCTTCGCCAAGCTCCAGATAATTCTCCGGAAGGTCGCCTGACTCGATCGCCTGCGTCTCACTCTTGATATCGATCTTATATCCGGTAAGCCTTGCCGCAAGTCTGGCGTTCTGCCCCTCCTTACCGATGGCAAGCGACAATTGGTAATCCGGCACGATAACGCCTGCCGTCTTGTCATCCGGATCCGCCATAACGGAAATAACCTTGGCCGGACTTAACGCATTCTCGATCAGGATTGCCGGGTTGTCGCTCCAGTTGATGATGTCGATCTTCTCTCCGCGCAGTTCATTGACGATCGCATTGACACGGGCGCCGTTCATACCGACACAGGCTCCGACCGGATCCACATCCGGGTCGTTAGACCACACCGCGATCTTCGTCCTGCTTCCCGCTTCCCTGGCGATACTCTTGATCTCAACGACACCGTCCTTCACCTCCGTCACTTCTGCCTCGAAGAGACGCTTCACCAGCTCCGGATGCGTCCTTGATACCAGGATCTTAGGTCCCTTCGTCGTATCCTTGACTTCCACCACGTACAGCTTGATCCTCTCGGTCGGCTTGAATACCTCTCCCTTGACCTGTTCATTCTCGGTCAGCATGGCGTCCGCCTTACCCAGGTTAATGCTCACATTCCTGCCCACATAACGCTGGACGATACCCGTCACAATGTCCTTCTCCTTCTCAAAATACTGCTCATAGACCACCTTGCGTTCTTCCTCGCGGATCTTCTGAAGGATCAGGTTCTTCGCATTCTGCGTCGCGATACGTCCAAAAGACTTCGATTCGATCGGAATCTGTACAATATCTCCAAGCTCATACTTCCCGTCGATCTCCCTTGCATCCTCAAGGCTTATCTCCTCCAGCTTATCCTCCACGTCTTCCACCACCGTCTTCTCCGCAAAAAGAGAATATTCACAGGTGGTCCGGTCCATGATCAGCCTGATATTATCAGCCTTCCCAAAATGATTCTTGCAGGCATTCAGCAAAGAATTCTCTATGGCATCCAACAGCGTCTCCTTGCTGATCTCCTTCTCCTCTTCTAATATATTCAATGCTTCTAACAATTCGGTATTCATCTTATTCTCCTCCTATCTCAAAAATCAAATGCCAGGCGGATCAGTGCTATATCACTCTTATCAAACGTCAATAAAGTTCCGCCGTCAGGCTCTATGGTCACCGTCTTCTCATCATATTCCTTCAGTATCCCGGTAAATTCCTTCTGTCTGTCTATCATACGGTACGTCCGGATCTCCACTTCCTCTCCAAGACTCCTCTTATAATCCTTCTCCTTCTTCAGAGGCCGCCCAAGTCCGGGTGAACTTACTTCCAGAATATATGCCTCGTCGATATAATCCTTCTCGTCCAGAATATCCGAAAGCCTGCGGCTTACTGTCTCGCAGTCGTCTATATTGATCCCTCCCGGCTTATCAATATATGCCCGGAGATACCAGGTACTGCCTTCCTTCACATATTCCACGTCCACAAGTTCGAATCCCAGCTCCTCCATCATGGGAAGCAGGATCTCTTCGGTATTCTTCTCGTACATCTCTCTTTTTGTCAATATCTGATCCTCCTTATCAACAAAGAAGAGTGAACTTCCGTCCACTCTTCTGCCGATTCCCTTATGTAACTGTATGCTAGTATAGCACCATATATCTGTAAAATCAAGGGTTTTCAAAAAATTTGTTCGGATAATTAGCCCTGTACCTGCAGAAGCTTCGTCTTAAGCTCCATCTCGATCCGCCGCATCTCCTGCTCAGCCTCGGCGCGCTTCTGCCTTCCTTCCCTCTGGATCTGCATCACCTCATCAAGGGTCGAGATCAGCGTCTCATTGGTGTGCTTTAACGTCTCGATCTCCACAACGCCCCGTTCCGCTTCCCTGGCCGTCTCGGTTACCGCCATCTTAAGCGTATCCGCATTCTTCCTCAGCAGCTCGTTGGTCATATCCGTCACTTCCCGGTGCGCGGCCGCCGCCTGCGCAGAGTGCTCCACTCCAAGCGCCAATACCATCTGGCTCTTCCACAGCGGTATCGTATTGACCACCGTAGACTGGATCTTCTCCACCATCAGGGTATCGTTGCCCTGTACCAGGCGTATCTGCGGCGCCGTCTGCATCGAGATCGTCCTGGTAAGCTCCAAGTCATGGATCTTCTTCTCAAACCGGTTGCACATGGCATCTAAGTCCCTCGCCGCCTGAGCGTCTTCTGCAAGCCCCGTCCGCTGAGCCTTCTCAAGAAGCTCCGGGAGCTGGCTTCCCCTGACCTTGGCAAGCTTCTTCTTCCCCGCCATGATATACATGGATAATTCTTTGAAATACGTCAGATTCAGCCCGTACATCTTATCCAGCACCGCAATATCCTTCAAAAGCTGTACCTGATGGGACTCCAGCACCTTGCAGATCTGATTGATATTCGTCTCTGCCCTGGCATATCTGATCTTCATGTTCTGGATCTTCCCGGAAGTCTTCCTGAAGATTCCCAGGAAGCCCTTCTCCTCCTCTTCATCGAAGCTTTTTAACTCCTTCACCACGCCTGAGAGCAGCTCTCCAACCTCTCCCAGATCCTTCGTCCTCACATTTTCAAGGGCAGCCTCGGAAAAATCCGCCATCTTCTTCTGGGTTCCTGCCCCGTACTGCAGGATCGCATTGGAATTCATCAGGTCGATCTGTGCGGCAAATGCATCCACCGCCCGTCTCTCTTCCTCCGATAAGATACTCTCGTCAAGCATCGGGTCCTTCTTCTCTGTCTGCTCCAATATCTTGGGTTCTTCCTTCTTAAATGGTTCCAATGTCAGTTCCGGAACTGTGTTAAATTCTTCGAATTCATTCATTTTCTGTCTTGTCCTCCAATCTTCAATCCGTCATCCACAAGGCCCTCCTGGGCGAGCATAGTCTGCAGCACCGATATATCTGAGGATACATCCCACGCCGTTTCCTGGAACATGCTGTCAAGAAGCCTCTCGAACGCCACATTAAGCGTATCTAACGTCGCCTCGATCTCCCGTTTCGAAGACCGTATATTCTCACCGTCCACCGGCTGGGCGCTAAGCTCCCGGTACGCCTCCAGAAGCTTCACCGTAGTCGGCAGGTAGTAATCCATCATCTTACGGATATCATCCACAGACTCCGGATCCTGCTCTACCCGGTCGAAGATCTTGTCAACCAGCATCTCCATCCTCGAAATCTTCGCCGAGATCTCATCTCCCGGAATCGCATCATTGCAGGCATGGATCTTCCGGATATAGGCGTCTCCCTCGCCGATCACTCTCTGAACCTCGGCCGGCAGATCGGACCGGCCGGCCGTCTGAGTCCCTCCATCCCTGCTTTGCTCCGCTGTCTTTCCGCCTGCTTTCTTCCCGGTTCTGACCGCTTCTTCCCGGGTATCGCGTCTTAACTCTTCCAGCTCATTTTCCTTCCTGTCCGCCTCTATCTCAAGATACTGCTGATACATCCTGTCGCTTACGATCAGGCAGGTCTTCCGCTCATCCAGATGCCCCTGCAGGAACCACTTCTTCGAAAGCATATACTCCAGGTCCTTTATCACATATTTTACCTTCTTCTTAGACTTGTCCGCCAGTTCCCGGACGTTGCAGTATTCCCGCTGCCCCAGGATCTGTATATAGGTCCGGAATCTCCTTACCCTGCCGCGGATGCCGCTCCCGCATCCGTACAGCACACAGCCTCCCGCCGAGAGAATCAGGAAGATTGCCATCATCATGATCTCCAGAATACCGCATCCTCTAAGCAGGCTTGAAAAAAGCAGTGGGATGAACAGAATCAATCCAACACCGCCTAATACTGCTCCCGCGACCGTCATCAACGCTCCGCCGGTACTCACGGAAGACATTTTGCGGAAAAGCTTCGGGAGCATCTTCTGATATGAAGGTGACTGGCGCGTCTGCGCCTGGTATGGATGCCCCTCCTGATACATGCCAAACTTCCGGTTCTCCTGATTCCCCTGTACGTTCCTGATACTACTTGTAATGTTGTTAACCGCGTCGTTGATCGTGTTCGTAATGGTCTGATTCAGTTTACCAAAATCCTGTGAATCAATCGCATTTTGAACGGTCCTGCGGATATCTTCTCCGAATTTCTCCCAATCCCGGTTTATCATCTTGTCTTTTTGTCCTCCAATTTTGCTGTTCCTATTGTAACACATTCATATCCTGACAGCAATATCCGAATGTGACAGACGAACGGCAAAAAGTACAGGCTAAAGCCTGTACTTTTCAATCTTATTCCAAATTCACCTCTTTAACCCAATCACCCACACAGACCGTATAAGTTTCCCCTTCTATGAACTCCGGAGAAGATACTGCTAACCACTGCACCATTTTTTCTGTTGTTTTCTCCACGATCACCTTACCTTCCTTATCCTTGACGGCAATCACCGTCCCGGCCTCCACAGGTTCATCTAACTTCCAGACGATCACCGGCTGCGCAGAGTCTTCACTTGGATTCTGGATCATCCCGGCGCTGCCGACCCCAACAAACGTACCCCCGGTAATCTTGCAAGACGATGCATAATCCAGCGTTCCGTTCCCGCCGTCCGCCGGTCCGTGAACGGTTATATCCCCGCCGTTGATGAAAATATCCCCGTTGGCGTCCAATCCATCCCCGCCGGCGTTCACATACACCGTACCGCCGTTGATGGTCAACGTTGCGCCCTGATCTTCCTCTGCCATGGGATTTCCTCTGCCGTGATCCGGCTTTTCTGCTTCCCCGCCATCGTCTGCCGAATCATCAACCGAGTCTGCTTCATCAGCTTCGCCTGCCGCATTGATTCCGTCATCAGACGCCAGAATCTTCACATTTCCTCCGTCAATTACCACTTCAAATCCTTCAATGCCTTCATAACTCTGTTGAATATCTATGTCTCCATCTTCTATAGTCAAGGTCTGATCTGCATGGATTCCGTCGTCTCCTGTACTAATACGGAAAGACCCATTACTTATAATCACATTCTGATCGCTGTGGATACCGTCATCACAGGAATCCAAGTCGAATTCCCCTCCCCCAATGATCAGTTCCACATAGGATTTCAGGGCTTTGCTGCTGTCAGAAGCCGCGGCAGATTCTTCATCTGCTCCTGGTTCATCCGGCGGCGCTCCTTTTGGCGGCTGACCTCCGCCGGCAAAGCCGTCTTCCATTCCTTCCGACGGCGTCATTCCTTCCGGCGGCAGCATTCTGCCTCCCTGCATCTCTTCATTTGATCCATTCGGCATAGCCCTTCCTCCGTCCATCGGCTTCTCTGCACTGACAGCGGCATTCTGGCTTCCCCCGCCTGTTGTGATCTCCATGTTCCCGTCATTCACCCGCAGCAGCGTCTCCGCCTGAATCCCGTCCCCGCCGGCCGTAATCTGAAAAGAACCGTCCTCGATCAGAACATACCCCTTATCCGTCTCCTCGATATTGGTCGCTTTCATCCCGTCATCTCCGCTGTCAATAGTAAAATTCCCGTTTCTCACGGTAATACTGTCCTTCCCGACGATCCCGTCTTCCGCCGCCTTGACCTCATAGGTACCGGTAATGAATTTCAGATCATCCTTACACTGGATTCCATGCTTATAATTCCCTATAACGCTTAATACACCGGTTCCGTTAAATGTCAGATCATCCTTCGCAAAAATTGCAGCCCTCGGTTCTTCCTCTCCTTCTTCATATATATACTCCATACCGTCTGTAACCACATTCTCCGTACCTTCCGCAAGGATAATCACCACGTTCCCGCCTTTGCTGTAGATCGGCGCCGAACTGCTGCAACTCAGTTCCATACCATTTAACACCAGACGGACCAGCTCTTCCTTATCCGCATCAATCACAATCTGTCCGTCTTCCAGTGTCCCTGATAAGACATACGTCCCCGCCTGAGTGATCACTGCCCGCCCCTCCGAAATATCCACGCCAGGATTATAATCTGCACCGTCCGCTTCATTTCCTGGCTCAGAAGCCTTAACCGTAATCTTTTCTTCATTCAACTGAATCTGTACCGAAGCCTCCTCTTCCCAGACGCCATCCAATTTCTCCTCACTATACTTCCCTTCCGTAAGATCAACAGCGGACACTTTGGCATGTTCCGAACGGTCTGACACTGCCTCTGCATCCATCGCAGTTCTTCCGTCCGTCTCCTGCTGTCCGCACCCTGTCATACCCCAAATAACCAACACCGCTAGAAACAACCTGAGAATCCTTCTTTTCAGACACACCACTTCTTCAAAAATATCCTGCATCTGCCTTCCTCCTATAGCTCTTCCTGGACGGTTGCCCTGCGCCCGCAGATGATCGTAAGATTGCCGTTCCTGCAGCGGATCTCATCGATCATCTCCTTCTCCTTACTTACATCCTTCAAGGTTATATGATAATCCAGCTCATACATACTTCCAAGATTCGTAGTCTTCACCCTCTGCAGGCTGCATTTGCTGGTATATTTCTCAAAAATATCCTCAAAAATCCCCGTATAATCCAGATGCTCCGCAATCGTAATCCTAAGATCCTTCCGCTCCTGCTTCCACTCACCAAAATGCGTCTTCTCCAACAGGAAGAATACCGCGCCGACTACAACCGTCATCGCTGCCGCGAATCCCAGGAACCCCATTCCTGTTGCAAGTCCCACCGCCATGGCAAAGAAGATTACTGCGATCTCCTTAGATGACCCCGGAACCGACCGGAACCGAACCAGGCTGAATGCCCCAAGCACGGCGACACTGGTTCCAAGATTGCCGTTTACCAGCATGATCACCATCTGCACTAACACCGGCAGGAGCACGATCGTCATCATAAAATTCTTACTGCACACCCCCTGATATCCATAGAGAGCCGCGATCATAAGCCCCAGCACAAGAGAAACCGCCGTGCACGACAACGCCTCCTGGATCGTCAGACTGCCTTCCATATTATTCAATATACTTGTAAACATATTTACCACTCCTGTATCTTTATATTCCCGCAGGCAACGGACCAAACGGGCTTGCCTGCACATTCAGCGGCTTTTGCGGAAGACAGAATATCCTGTTATTTGTCTTCTGCGTGCTATGAGCCATACAATATACCGCTCCATATTTGGAAAAAGAAGCAGGGAAAATCTCCAGCCTGGACAGCAACTCTGCAAGCCAGACAGGATAAGCGCCCGCCGCCTTTATCTCCATAAGATACTCTTCCAGATTCAAAAACCGGCATTCCCCGTCATAGGATAATTCCAGCCGGTGGCTTCGGCTTCGGATGTTCTGGTCTATTGTGATCCGCAATTCCTCATCCTCGTTCCCCACATAAGCCTCTCTGTCGTAGGCAAGATATACCTTGGGCCTGGGGTGATAGAGCTCGAAAAAATATTCAATCTCATTCATGATCTGACTCTTCTGCTCTAATCGCTTCCCCGCTTCCAGATAGCTCCTCGCCTGCTTCATGGGCATCGGCGCTCTTCGCTTATAGACAATCCCCTGATACTTCTTCTTGATCTCAAGAAATACCGTACTGTCTTCCCGGATCTCACCATAACCTCTAAGCCGGAACTTCTCCTTATATCGGGGTTTGTCGAGCGACCGACGGATCAACTCATAATCAGATGTGTCATAATAAATATTGCGGATGGTATGTAATCCATATTCGTCCATATGAATCTTCCCCGACACCGCATCCAGAAACAATTCATACTGCTTCTGATTCAACCGATACTTCTTCTCCACTCGTTCAAATACATTCTGACTGCTCATTTCCTGCTCCTTATATATCTTCTATATATTAATGCATTATCTTGGAGACAGTCGGCATTCGGTATTGTCATCAATGCCAATTGAATCAGGAAGGAGATGACCGTCTCTAAGATAAATGCAGTGAAGTTATTATAGTCAGGAAATGTGGGAGAAATATGGTAAAACTGTGAAAAAAAGGTGAAATGAAACAGAATCTCGTTTGACCTTTCCATTGAGCCAGCTTTTTGCTGCGCACTCAGACTACAACTTCCAGAATCTTCTTCCCGTCAACCGAAACTTCTTTTGTCCCCCTTACTTTCTTTTTATTAAAATTAAAACTTAACAGATATCCTCTGTTCACATGGTACGCCTCCAGATATTCCGCAAGCTGCCTTTCACCGCGCTTGTTATACTCATCCCCCCGCCATATTTTGATTTCTACAATATACTGCCGCCCATGATAATCCACGATTATATCTGTACGTCTATGATCTCTGGTTCTGGATTCGATATAATAATTCCCAACACCATTTATAATCGGTTTTAAAAACAAAAGGAAAAATTTACGTCCATTATCTTCAATAAATTTTTCATCTGCAGAACTATACGATTCTTCCCAAGAAACCAGGAATTTCTTCATTACCAAATCCATGTCCAACCTGCCATTTTGTATAAACTGGTTCTTGTCCATAGTTCCTTTCGTAAAAATCTGGCTATCCATTTCCTCTTCGGATAAAAACAAATTATAAAGGCGGGTTTCAAATAACCGATTTGCAATCACCGCCATCCCCTCCTCATTTTTTACAAATCCAAGCATAAATGCCAGATCTATAACATCATTATCATGGTTAAATGAAATCTTTTCTCCTGTAAAAAGGACGGCATAAAGCATTCTCTTTAATTCCGGATATTCTGCCATTTTTTTACCAATGTCTCAAATAACGTATTTTTTTCAGACAGGAGAATTTTTACCGCCTCAAGGAAGCCTTCTTTCGTCCGCACAGCCGCTTTGTCAGGGAGGCCTTCATTCCCAGCAATCCTCTCATCCATGATCTGGCAAAGACGTGACACCAAAAAAGGATATCCCGAAGTATATTCATACACCAAACTCGATATATATCCTACATCCATACCGGTGTGATAATCTTTTTCATACTCTGCGATCATACCGAAAATATCCGGCACAGAAAAACTCATATCAACATTAAAATCTGCCGCAATATTCCATGGGCTGTTTACCTTACGGACTTCCCCTCCCCCAATCTTCCGTTTAAGGTTTTTCACATCATACACCCCTGCAAGAATCACGGATCGGAACGTGGGCGTAACATCCCTGTCTATATAGTAAGCCCTTAACTGAGCCAGAAAATCCAGAAATACCTGATTATTTGTCGCACTGTCCACCTCATCAATCATCAATACAACCGGTTTTAAAGATGCGGCACAGATATCGCTTAATTTTTCAAATAATTCCAACAGTTCAAGACTGTCACTATGGTTCTTAATAAGATCAGATAATATTTCTTCGCTTCCACTTCCACGTATTGACCGCAGGAATAATTTTGCAAAAGCAATAGAAAATATATTCTCATTCCGGAATTTCGTATCTCCCATTTTCTGAAAGTCCAGGCTTACCACTAAATACTCTTTATCCAAAACCTTCTTTAACGCACGTAAGGCAGTTGTCTTTCCATATTGACGGGCACGGTTGATCGTGAAATATTCTCCCTTTGCCACCAGGCTTTTCATTTCTTCTAACCGTCCGCCAATATCTACCATATAATGAAGCTGCGGTTTACAATCTGCTGTCGTATTGAATACTTTTCCCATCACACATCCCCTCCCTGTCATAACATTATTATAAATTATAATGCTTAACCGATGCCAACTAATTCTGTACTCCAGGAATTCTGAATATCCATACTGCTTGCAAACCTAGCACTTGCCATAAAACGTGTGACAGACGGCATTGTAGACCGTACCATAAACCAGAAAAGGAATCTGAACAAATATATGACAAACATGATCGGCTGCAGTTTTGCCGGAATCCCCACCGCAGTATTCCGGATCGTTAACAATGTACCCGGGACTGTCTCTCCGATCCCCGGAATACTGGTGCTGTTCGCATTCACCCCACCACTTCAGGTGATCCGGGCGCTTACTTTCACAGTACTTGGCGAATGCGCCGCCGGATTCGTCGGCGGCATCCTGTTCAAGCACAAAGTGAACCTTCCAGACCTGCATCTGGAATCCGTGTTGGATCCGGAACTGAATGCAAAATGATCCATTATCGCACACAAAAAATAAAGCATGCTAATGTTAGCACGCTTTAAACAATGGAATCTTCTTGTAAAATTCCTTACTCATCATCATACATCCGTGCAGGAGCAAGCAGCCGAACATGATCCAAGCACGCACTGTATCCTCTAAGAAAATATCTTTTCAAAATCACATTCCATGATCATATCACGAAATTCATTCATATACTCTTGGTAATTGTCTGATGTCAACATATTCTCTTCGTTTTTCATCTCTTCAAATATCTGATATTGAATATCCATGTCATAATGTTCCAAATCTTTATAACTTTCCAGATCAGTTATCATCTCATAATCTGACGGGAAATATAATTGCAGATTCTCACACTTTAATAATTCCTTCATAGAATATTCCAAATTTTCCATATCTTGAAGAAACGTGCCGCATACATAACTATTGTACCAATATGCAATACTATACGGTGAATAGAAAAACTGAAACGTAGTTTCCGGATATTTTTCAACAAATCCTTTGATTTTCTTCACAGAGCGAGTCGTCTCATCTAATATCACAGCTTTCTGCTGTTCTACTTCTAAAAAGCTATCCGGTATGTCTATTAATTGCAATACATTCTCTTTAGAAAAACTATTTTTATATTCCCCATACCAACTATAAGCTTCACTGATCGGCTTCATTATTCCTTTTTTATTTTCTTCCAACACCCTTCTTACATCTTGAAAGAGAACATCCTTATTCAAAAGATAATAGACATCTTTATAGAAACGATTATCATACAAATAATCGGGTAAAGGGTGTCGGGGAGTATCAGCATCCGATGTAAGGATCGACATATCCAGACACCCAAAAACATACTTCAATTATGATTCTTTTGCATTCTGTGCATAATCAACAGCGACCCGCAGATTCTCAGCGCTTGCACCTGCATAGCTTAATTTCAGCGTATGGATATCATATGCTTCATCAAACCATTCTGTATTAAAATTCTCTGTCATAGATGAACCAATGATGATCGAATCATAAGAAGCGTGTTCTGCCAACCCTGGGTTCTGATAAATCTCATTATAGACAACAGGCTGCAGACCAAACCAAGGCATATGATAATGGAAAAAAGGATCGATCAAAAATATTAATAAAGCCACAGTAATAATACCGCATCCTACCGTAAAACCATAAACAACAATAAACTTTTTTGAAGAATTCATCAGCATTTCCTCCTAAAAATTCCAGTATAAAAATACGCTGACGCCAGATAGCGATATAATTGCCCAAACTGTCAGTAATCCTGACACAAATGCAGTAATACCTGCAGCCCTGAAGGTATCAAGCCGTTCATTTGTATTTTTCATTTGCAGACATGCAAATAATCCAAATATGATGAAACCTACCCATAATAAGTAGTCATATCCGCTTTTTCCCATAATTTCTAATAAAACTTTCCCAATTTACCGGACTATAGAATAGCCCCGCAAACTCACCCAAAACTATATAATACATTCAAAAACTAGTTGATTAAAAGCAATAATCCCTAAAAATGGCCATTTTTAACCGCGCTACACCTGTTAATCCATTTAGATTTTTGTAAAATTGTGTATAAAACTCTATTATATATAGTCCAAATGTGTTATAACAGGACTATATAAAGGAGTGATTTTTATGCCCGTACCTGCTGATATCAGAGCAGTTCCAAGACCGGTTAATACCATAGTGGATGACAACGGCCGGGATG
>CAJTCH010000056.1 GCA_910574715.1 Lachnospiraceae bacterium
TTGCCGAAATCTTCTCGGTCTAATCTTCCTAAAAACACATCAGAACATTGAAAGCGGTGTTGCAGCTCCGCTTTATTTGTCGATCCATCAAACCGACTGTGAATAGTAACAAAGATCATCATTTGCTTCCATCCATTGATTCCGGACAGACCGGATCTCCTTACGTGCCTGTGCTAATTCTTGTTTTAATTCCCGGATATTTTTTTTCAAGTTTCCGGATAATGCTCTTATATTCTTCTTCTAATTTCCGATATCTCTCGCCGGATTTAAATTCGGCGATCTGCTGTGCCAGTGATTTCACTTTGTACTGTAATGCACTTGTATATTCAAATGGATTCATCTGTAATCTCCTTTGATGAATTAGGGGCGGGAATCTAATACCTGTGCCATCGTTCTGCTTAATTCTATTATCTCTTCCAGTTGTAATGTCAGCATGGAAATATATTCTTCTTTCTGTTCAAGAAGCTCTTCCGAAGTCCGAATACATTTTTCCTGGATTCGGATTACATTTTCTGCTTCTTTAAGAGCATTCTCCAATTTAGAGATCTGCAATTCATATTTTTTTATAAGTGATGTTTCTTTACTCATTGCCGCCTCCGCACTTGTAATAAAAAAAGTATAGCAGAAACCTGGAAAAAAAGCGAATGAATGAAATCTGGCATTCGTCATTTTGCCAGGGATAAATTGTTGACTTTTCAAGACAAATGGATATCAAACCACGCAGAAAGAGATGTGAGAAGGAGGATTTTAAGACGAAAAACAGAAAATAGGAAATGCTATCCACAAGAAGTACCTGAGGACAAAATGTTAATAACATTTTGTCCTCAAACGTGTCATTTACTGTGGATAAAATTTTTTCAATTTCACCACATTTACCAACACTTTCTAAAATCCTATTACTGGCATGGGTGTGAAAAGTAACCTGATGTCATAATATCATAAAAGGTCCAGTACATATTCTTTTCATGTACTGAACCTTTTCATACAATATGATCAGAAATTTATCCTGCCCTGAAGCCACATATTTCCTTTGAATCTTCTTCCCACAGCAGGATCTCCTACTATATTCTTCACAGGCACACAGATATCGAAGGTCAGTTCATTGACATCCAGCTTCATCACATAGATCTCTTCTTTTGAATACTCATTCGTAATCCTCTGCAGCTCCAGAATTTCTCCCATAATGGAATAATGGTCGCATTCTATGCCGTATGGCATGATATATGTCTCTACGATACTGAATACATCTTCACTGACCAGTCTCTGTGATACCTTGGAATATGTATCAATATCATCCATTGTCAGATTTTCAATCGCTTCCGGATCTCCCATTCTGGCTGCGCTCACAAGCATCATACGATTTTGAACTTCTTCTTTCTGCCTTTCTTTCTGTCTCTTATCCTTCAGGACCGGGAGAAGGATCGTCCCCCCATTGCATAATCCGGATAGCGTAACAGACTTATATTTTACTGTACTTCTTGCTCTCTGTCGTTCTTTGATAAATTCTACTGTATTCTGAAGGTGGAAGATCAGATTGATCCCCACCTTGACATCTTCACAGATTCCGGCATAGGCTTCTTTGTCCATGCGCCGCTCCACATACACATCTGCATGACTGGTAATACCCGTTCCGTAGAAATACGGATAGTAATAATTCTTCTCGAACTCTTCATGGATACTCATATCGCCGCATATCGTGATGCCCATCCCTGCCCCATACTCTTTCTGGTACTCGCAGAAATCCATCTCCGTATCCTGTGCGATCAGGTCGTGCTGTGTAAATGAATCCCTTACATCTGTCAGAATCTCTCTTAGTTCTTTCTTGCTGCTAATATTGCCAAATCCGATGGCTTTCAGATATTGATGCATATTATATTTTCCTTATAAATGCTATTTTTTAGGTGTAAGTTTCTCTAATCCGCCCATGTATGGCCGCAGAACTTCCGGCACTCTGACTGATCCATCCTCCTGGAGATTATTCTCGAGGAACGCAATCAGCATTCTTGGAGGAGCCGCAACCGTATTATTCAAGGTGTGGGCAAAATATTTTCCATCTTTTCCTCTGACACGGATACCAAGTCTTCTTGCTTGGGCATCCCCAAGATTTGAACAGCTTCCTACTTCGAAATACTTCTTCTGTCTTGGAGACCACGCTTCTACATCACAGGACTTAACCTTCAGATCAGCAAGATCTCCGGAACAGCATTCCAGGGTGCGTACCGGAATATCCATGGAACGGAACAGATCTACCGTATTCTGCCACAGGTTATCATACCATTTCATACTCTCTTCCGGCTTACATACCACGATCATCTCCTGCTTCTCGAACTGGTGGATTCTGTACACGCCTCTCTCCTCTATGCCGTGCGATCCTTTTTCCTTACGGAAGCAAGGAGAATAGCTGGTCAATGTCTGCGGAAGCTGATCTTCATTCAACATCGTATCGATGTATTTTCCAATCATAGAATGTTCGCTGGTTCCGATCAGGTACAGATCTTCTCCTTCTATCTTATACATCATGGCGTCCATTTCCGCAAAGCTCATAACACCTGTCACCACATTGCTCCGGATCATGAACGGAGGTATACAATAGGTGAATCCGCGTCCGATCATGAAGTCGCGGGCGTAGGACAATACCGCCGAATGAAGTCTGGCAATATCACCCATCAGATAATAGAATCCATTTCCTGCCACCTTCCCGGCGCTCTCAAGATCGATTCCGCTGAACTTCTCCATAATATCCGTGTGATAAGGAATTTCGTAATCAGGAACAACCGGCTCCCCGTATTTCTGTATTTCCACATTCTCGCTGTCGTCTTTTCCGATCGGCACGGAAGGATCGATGATGTTCGGGATCGTCATCATGATCTTCTTGATATCTGCTTCTACCTTCTTCTCTTCCGCAGATAAGGATTCTACTCTGTCAGCATTCTCCTGAACCTTTTTCTTCAATTCGTCTGCTTCTTCCTTCTTGCCCTGTGCCATACATGCGCCGATCTGCTTGGAGATCTTATTGCGTTCTGCACGGAGTCCCTCTACCTCCTGCTTTATATCTCTATTCCGCTGATCTAATTCTAATACTTCGTCCACCAGAGGTAATTTCTCATCCTGATACTTTTTCTTAATATTTTCCTTTACTACATCCGGATTCATTCTTACAAATTTGATATCTAGCATTTCTGCTCCTCCTTTGCTCCTATTCGATATTCAACTGTTATTCATCTTCGAAGATCGCCTTGTCCAATGCCTCTGCTTCTTCTTCGGCTAACTCAACATAACTCTCTCCCTTGACAATCTCCTTAATATAAGTATAACATCCTTCCCGGCTGTGCATTGCATTTAGGATCCATCCGTTATTATGGCTGTCCAGCAATGCAACTGCGAAGCTCAGTTTGCCGCCCATCTCGTTAAATGCATCATATTTTACAATACCTGTCTTCTGGAAATTCTTATCTTCCCTCTTGATCAATTCTTTAATATCTGCGCGGTTCTGCTTTGTAACCTTAAGAATGGAATCTACTTCACCGAATTTTTCTTTCAAGCTGTCTTCAAGAGTTTTCCCATTTCTTCCCTTCATAAACGTATTATAACTACTTTGCAGCTTATTGTATTTCACTGTAAGATTCACATATAGAACAAAAAGAACAACGATCAGAATTAACAGGAACAAAAGTATGTATGCCGGGTCTATTCCTAATGTAACCAGTATCTTACTTTCCATATATCAGTCTTCCCTTCGTATACTCATTATCATCTCGAACACTCGTTCTAAGTCTCTGTCAGAATAATATTCTATCTCTATCTTCCCTTTCCCATTTCCTTTAGAAGCAACACTGACTTTCGTCCCCATTATTTCCTTCATTCTATCTTCAAAATCTCTATATAAGAAACTATTCTCTATAACTTTCTTCTCTTTCGGCTTCTTCGGATTCTTAAGATCCTTGATCAGTTTCTCTGTCTCCCTCACACTCAGATTCTCGTCAAAGATCTTATTAGCTAATGTATATTGCTGTTCCTTGTCATCAATTGCCAGAAGTGTCCTTGCATGACCAGTACTTAACATCTTATCTATGATCATCTGCTGAACTCTCTCGTCCAACTTCAACAGTCTCATAGAGTTCGTTACGGCCGTTCTGCTCTTCGATACCCGTTCTGCCACATCGTCCTGTCTCAGATTGAATTCTTCCAAAAGTCTCTTGAATGCCATGGCTTCTTCTATAGGATTCAGATTCTCCCGCTGAATATTCTCGATCAGACCGATTTCTATAATCTCTTGTTCTGAATATTCTTTGATGATTACCGGTACTTCCTTGACACCGGCCATCTTGGCGGCACGCCATCTCCTCTCACCGGCGATGATCTCATAATAGTCTTTTCTCTTTCCGACAATCAACGGTTGAATTATTCCAAACTGCTTGATAGAATCCGCCAGTTCCAGCAAAGCATCTTCTTCAAAGTTCTTACGCGGCTGATCTCGGTTCGGTTCTACCATATTAATTTTCATCATCTGTCCGCCGGATTTCTGTTCTTCTTCTGGCGTCTTTTCCGATTGTAATTCTGGTTCTGCTGTTTTTGCCCCCCTATTATCAGGAATTAGACTGTCCAGCCCTTTCCCCAATCCTTTCTTTTTTACCGCCATTATATCCTCCCTTTATGATTTCTTTTCTATTACTTCCTCCGCAAGTCTCATATAACTCTCCGCTCCTGCTGATTTTGGATCATATTGATTGATCGGAGTTCCATAACTTGGCGCCTCTGCAAGACGGATATTTCTTGGAATAATTGTCTTATAGATATTCTGCTGCAGATTATCCTTAACATTCTCCACAACCTGTAAGGATAGATTCGTCCTTGCATCATACATCGTGAATACAACTCCTTCTATCTCAAGAATCGAATTCAATCTTTCCTTCACCAATTCAACCGTATGTATCAATTGGCTCAATCCTTCCAACGCATAATACTCGCATTGAATCGGAACCAATACAGAATCGGCTGTAGTCATTGCATTAATTGTAAGTAAGCTTAATGACGGCGGACAATCTATAATGATATAATCATAGTTGTCCCTGATTTTCTGAATAGCATCTTTAACAATAAATTCTTTATTATCCACGTCAATCAGTTCAATCTCAATTGCCGACAGATCAACATTAGAAGGGAGTATGTCCAAATTATCAATAGTTCCATGGTCAATTACTTCCTCAACATCATTTTCTCCAATTATCATATCATAAATTGTTTTATCTATAGAATCCTTATCTAACCCTAGTCCACTAGACATATTCCCCTGTGGATCCATGTCGATAGCAAGAACTTTTTGTCCCTTTTCGGCAAGGCAAGCCGACAGATTAATTGCCGTCGTTGTCTTTCCAACTCCGCCCTTCTGGTTGGCAATTGCTATAATTCTTCCCATCTATTTATCACCTCTCTTTTCTCATGGGTTAAGTATATCACTTTTCAATCCGGTAAGCTAGCAAATGTTTTATATAATATAATTTTTTTCTGTTTTATATAAATGTTTCACGTGAAACATTTATTTTTTAGTTGAAGATTTTTTAAGAGTCAAACATCCCGCGGCAAATAACAAGACATCAAACTTATAACACTATAGAACAATAGAATGTTTTATTTACATTCTGCTTCGATCACTAGGCCCTATACTAACAGCTAAAAGTATAACACACACATATTTTTGACGAATAATGTTTCACGTGAAACATTTACATTGATTTTATTCTATAGTATAATGATTATAAGCAACAGTTCATTGTTCTTCATGAAAGGAAAAAATGCATGAGTCTGAAAAAGAAAATTATAACTGGAATTACATTGTCAAGTACATCTGCACTTATTATTCATATTATCAACAAGTTCATTTACTATTCTGCATCACTGGATAATTTATTGGACAACCCTTCCGGCACTTACTATGATTGGAAATTTGGGAAAATATATTATAAAAAGACTGGGAATGGCTATCCTCTTCTTTTGATTCATGATCTGAACACCTTCAGTTCTGGCCATGAATGGAACAGAGTTCTAAAACAACTGTCCAAGACGAATACTGTTTATCGTATAGACTTACTTGGATGCGGACGCTCTGACAAACCTAATCTTACATATACTAATTATTTATACGCTCAGTTGATCAGCGATTTTATTAAGCGTGTGATAGGACAAAAGACAAATGTAATCGCAACCGGTGAATCGGGTTCATTTGTTATTTCAGCATGTAATAATGATGATTCTATTATTAAGAAAATTATATTGATAAATCCTACTGATATAAAAGAATTATCGAGAATACCTACGAAACGGAATAAGATATCTACGAATCTGATCAGTACTCCAATAATCGGAACCTTCTTATATAATATACTGACACGTAAAACAATGATTGAAAATTTATTTGAAGAATGCTACTTCTATGATAAAAATAATATAGAAGATGAGTTAATACAAACCTACTATGAAGCAGCTCATATGGGAAATGGTTCTCCCCGTTATCTTTTTGCCAGTTTAAATGGTCACTACACTACCATGAATCTGAATCACTGTCTGAAATCATTGACGAATAGTATCTATATTATAATAGGAAAAGAGACGGATGAAAATATTGAAATTGCTGGAACCTATCAGAAGATTCTTCCTTCTATAGAGGTGGACACAATAGAAAAAACAAAACTGCTTCCGCAGTTGGAAAAACCTCAAGAATTTATGAATCAGATTGAAATTTTCCTGGATGATGAATGTTAGTCAAAGACCCCGCTGCAGTCGCCAAATGTGCATGCAAGATGCCCGCTTGGCTCGTTGCTCGCAGGAATAAAAAGAGGCTGTTTGAATCTATCTCAACAGCCTCTTTTTGTTTCACGTGAAACATTTTTTATTTTATCGGTTCTTTTCCAGGAAGTCCTGCTTTCCTTGGATATTTCATACTACATTTTTTCACTTTATTTATCTTAACAAAAGATCTGTATATATCAGTTCCAGGAAGATGAAACCTTACTACTTCTTCAACTCTTCCGCTCAAGAGTTGAATCGCCTTTTCTGAACCTTCCATCTCCTCATCGATATCCCCAGACTTGTAAGAGATGAATAAACCTCCTGTTCTAACATATGGCAAACAGTATTCCGACAAAGTCGCCAAATTAGCAACTGCCCTCGATACACACAGATCATAAGACTCTCTATAATCTTCCTGACGGGCATAATCTTCCGCTCTTCCATGAATCGTACAGACTTCTTTCAATTCAAGCTCATCAATCACATGATTCAGAAACTTGATTCTCTTATTGAGAGAATCCAATAACGTAACTCTGATATGAGGAAATGCAATCTTCAATGGGATTCCTGGAAAACCTGCTCCTGTTCCTACATCGATCAATGTATGGATATCCTTCACATCACATACTTTGACGAGAACAAGGCTGTCTACAAAATGCTTCTCAACCACCTCTTCATATTCTGTGATTCCTGTGAGATTCATTATCTTATTCCATTCAATCAACAACTCATAATATTTATTAAACTGTTCTAACTGTCTGTTATTCAATTCAATACCAATATCTCTTAATTTCTTATCTAATATATTATCCACAATTTCTCCTCTAATAAAATCTACTTTCCGCTCAAATATACCAGCAGCACCGATATATCCGCAGGCGATACTCCCGATATACGGGAAGCCTGTCCGATTGAAACAGGACTATATTCCTTCAGCTTCTGTACCGCCTCAATCCGAAGACTCTTGACCTTATCATAATCTATATCTTCCGGAATTTTCTTATTCTCCAGCTTCTTAAACTGCTCTACCTGTTTCTTCTGCCTGCTGATATACCCCTCATACTTAATTGATATTTCCACCTGATCGATTACTTCATCGCTTAATTCCTCCGGAAATCTTGAACGCTTTTCATCTATTTCTTCCAGCATACGGTAAGACAGTTCCGGACGGCGGATCAACTCGGCGAATGAAGCTCCTGACGCAAGAGGAGCGCTCTTGCAGTTTTTTAACAGGGCCTGAACATTATCTGTATTTCCTACATTTGTAAGATTAAGACGTTCTATCTCTGCACTTATTAATTCCTCTTTCTTAAGAAGCCTTTCGTATCTCTCCCGGGAAATCAAACCTATCTCATATCCCAGCTTCGTCAATCTCTGATCTGCATTATCCTGTCTGAGAAGTAATCTGTATTCTGCCCTGGAAGTCATCATCCTGTAAGGCTCATGGCTCTCCTTGGTCACAAGATCATCAACCAGCACTCCTATATAAGCCTCCGACCGATCCAGTATAACCGGCTCCTTCCCCTGTAATTTTCTTGCCGCATTGATCCCCGCGACCAACCCCTGCGCCGCCGCTTCCTCATAACCGGAACTCCCGTTGAACTGACCGCCGCTGAATAATCCATCAATATTACGGAATTCCAGAGATGGCTTCAACTGTCTCGCATCAATGCAATCATACTCTATGGCGTAAGCATTTCTTACGATCTTCACATTCTCAAGTCCGGGTACCGTTCTGTACATTGCATACTGTACATCCTCCGGCAGAGAACTGGACATCCCGCCGATATACATCTCGTTCGTCTCTATCCCTTCCGGCTCGATGAATACCTGATGCCTGTCCTTGTCTGCGAACTTGACCACCTTATCTTCGATCGACGGACAATATCTTGGCCCCGTTCCCTCTATCATCCCGGAGAACAACGGAGAACGATCCAGATTCTTTCTTATAATATCATGTGTCTTCTGATTCGTATAAGTCAACCAACACGATACCTGGTCAATCTGTACATCTTCCGGATTCGTTGTAAATGAGAACGGAACAACCCTCTCGTCTCCAAACTGTTCTTCCATCTTACTGAAATCAACCGAATTCTTATCAATCCGCGCCGGAGTTCCCGTCTTAAAACGATACATCCGAATTCCCAATTCTTTCAGAGAGTCTGTCAGATGATTCGCAGCCTGAAGTCCGTTCGGTCCTGTATTGCTGCTCACTTCACCATAGATGCAGCGGGCCTTCAGATATGTCCCCGTACACAGGATTACCGCCCGGCAGGGATAGACGGCCCCCGAGTATGTCTGCACACCTGTAACCTTCCCCTCTTCTGCCAAGATCTTCACTACTTCCATCTGTTTGATCTCCAGATTCTCCTGACGCTCCAATACCTGGCGCATAGCCCGACTATACTGCGCCTTATCCGCCTGCGCCCGAAGCGAGTGAACTGCCGGTCCCTTTGACTTGTTCAGCATCTTCGACTGGATGAAGGTACGGTCTATCACCTTCCCCATCTCTCCTCCAAGGGCATCTACCTCTCTCACCAGATGTCCCTTAGAGCTTCCTCCTATATTCGGATTACAGGGCATCAGCGCAATACTGTCCACACTGACCGTAAATACGATCGTACGGAAACCAAGTCTTGCAGAAGCGAGCGCCGCCTCACAGCCTGCATGCCCCGCTCCAATCACAGCTACATCATATCCATCCTCATTTACCCATACAGAATTTACTGAATATCTCATTGACCAAATCCTCTCCCATCGTCTCACCAGTAATTCTTCCAAGCGCCTCATAAGCATCCATCAGATCGATCGAATAAAAATCCTCCGGCATACCTGCTTCTATACTATCTATAACCTTTTCCAAGGATGAAAAAGCATCCCAAAGGGCTGTCTTCTGACGTATATTTGTAATATAAATCTCATCATTAAATGCAAGATTTCCTTCAAAAAACATTAATTTTAAAGTTTCTTTCAACAGATTAATACCATTTTTCTCCGTTACAGAAATCGAAATAACAGGGATTGTAAACTTTTTTATTTCTTTTACATTTTTAATTGAAGGATTGATTGCAAAATATGTTCTTTCAACATCTGCCTCTGTCACCACCATATCCAAGTCAGATTTGTTCAGCAGAATGATAGAAGTCTTTCCTTCTATCAGCCGCAAGATCTCATGATCGCTCTCATCCAGCGGCATAGAGGCATCTATGACATATATGATCAGATCTGCCTGATCCGCATAACTCCAGGCACGCTCTACACCAATCTGCTCTACAACATCCTGAGTCTGTCTGATTCCCGCAGTATCTACGATATTTAAGGATATCCCTTCAAGATTGATATGTTCTTCCAGAATATCACGGGTCGTCCCCGCAATATCCGTTACGATTGCCCTGTCTTCCCCCAGAAGTACATTCATAAGAGATGATTTACCGGCATTTGGCCTGCCCAGGATAACAGTCTGTATTCCTTCTTTCATAATTCTTCCGCTGTCATAGGTATCTATAAGCTTCTGAATTTCTTTCCGCAGATTTTCCACAATTTCCCTTAACTTATCCCCATATCCGTCCACACTGATATGCTCAGGATCATCAAGGGCAGTCTCTATAAATGCAGTATGATAGATAATCTGTTCTCTGATCCCGGTGATCTTATCCCTGATATTTCCTCTTAACTGACTGACAGAATTCCGAAGTGCATACTGATTCTGCGAGACTATCAGATCCCCTACCGCCTCTGCCTGTGACAGATCTAGCCTCCCGTTCAGAAAAGCTCTCTTCGTGAATTCTCCGGGTTCCGCAGGTCTTGCGCCCCTGGAGATCAATAGTTCTAATATCCGCTTTACAACATATACTCCTCCGTGACAGTTGATCTCTACCGTATCCTCACCCGTATAGCTATGAGGTCCCCGCATAAGCATCACAAGGACCTCATCGATCATAAATTCTCCATCCATAATATATCCATAATGAATTGTATGAGACTTCTGACCGCTAAGCCTCTTTTCCTTCTTCCCCTTATATACTCTGTCTGCAATTGCAAATGCTTCCGGTCCGCTCATCCTCACGATTCCGATACCTGCATTGCTTACAGCAGTAGAGACCGCAGCGATCGTAGCTTCATAATTCTGCACATTTTCCGCCTCCCTTTTGCCGATGTTGCCAAAAAAAGATATCAATATAGAAAAATAGGGGCCTCATACACCCCTATCTCCTGTCATCTCACCTATTACGTACCAGAGTAACGACTACTCTCCTATAAGGTTCTTCACCTTCGCTATGTGTGGAAACCGCAGGATCAGCCTGCAGCGCCGAATGAATGATCCTTCTCTCATATGGATTCATCGGCTCAAGCGACACGGTCCTCCTGCTTCTCTTTACCTTACTTGCGATATTCTTAGCAAGATTCTCAAGCGTCTCTTTCCTTCTTCTGCGGTAATCCTCCGTATCAAGCTTCACTCGTACATATCCGTCCTGCATCTTATTGGCTACTCTGTTTGTCAGATATTGCAGAGAATCCAGGGTCTGTCCGCGCTTTCCGATCATGATGCCCATATTACTGCCTTCCATATCAATAGAGAGGGCGCCTTCTTCATCGATCAAAGATGTCACCTTGACATCATCCATACCCATTGCCTTCAGTACATCGCTGATGAATTTCTCACATGCTTCTATCGTCTGACTCTCTACCTTCGCAAGCTCCGCTTCCTTCTTGGCCGGAGCATTCGCTTCCGGCTGTTCCTTTACAGTCTCTTTCTTCTCCTTCTGAGACGGCTTCTTCTTGGATTCCTTCTTTGGGGATTCTTTCTTGGCAGATTCCTTTTTCACCTGCTCCTTCTTCTCCGGCTCTCTCTTAACATTTTCCTTCTCATGCTTCACTGTATCTTTCCTGGGTTCCTTCTTCAATGGCTCCTTCACCAGAGAAACATCCACCTTCGGAAGCTCTATCTCAGGCTCTTCTTCCTTGATCTCCTCTTTTCTCCGCGCTTTGATCACAGCCTGCTTCATCCCGATTCCTAAGAATCCGGCGCTTCCCTTCTCAATTACCTGATAATCTAACTGATCGCTGGTCACTCCTAACTGAATCAATGCTTCCGTGATCGCGTCGTCCAATGTCTTTGCCGATACAGTAATATATTCCATGATTAACGCCCCCTAATTACTTTCATTGTATTTTTTAACCATGTTTGCCTTTGCCGCTAAACTTCCTGGCTTAGCATTCTCAGCATTTGTTCTCGCCTGTTCTACTTTCTTCTCTTTATCTTTTTCACTCATTCCTGATACGCTGCGGTTCGCAGAATCCTTGATGCTGCGTGTGTTAGCCTGTGCCATCGCATTGATTCTCTCTGCCTTCTCCCCGCGTTTCTGTCTCTTCTTCTCCGCCTTCTCCTTATTGCGTTCAATCAGCTCCTCCACAGATATCTTAGCCAAATGCTTGTTGATGATCACCTGCTGTATGATCCTTACAACCGCACTTAATACCCAGTACAGACCGATACCGGTAGGAAGCGAAAATACCATGAATACGGAGAATAACGGCATCGTTACATTCATTGTATTCATTGTACTTGCCATCGGGTTATCCTTGTCAAGCTCCTGGCCTGAGATAGCCTGCGAGATCTTGACACTCAAATACTGTGTAGCTCCTGATAACACCGGAAGCAGAATTGCCGTTATAATAACAAGGGCAGGTGCAATTCCATAATCTCCGCTGTTCTTAATCATGGTGATCGGAGCGATCGTCAGATCCGGGATAGTAAGGAACCGGTTGACAGTTGCCGGTGCATCCTTGATCGCTGGAACGTAACCCTGGATGTTATAGATAACAGGATAGAGAGCCAACAGAAGCGGCATCTGCACCAGAAGTGGAAGACATCCTCCCATCATAGAAGTTCCGTACTTATCATACACCTGCTGCATCTCTTCCTGCTGTTTCATCATGGATGCCTGATCCTTCTTATTGCGGTACTTCTTCTGGATCGCCTGAAGCTCCGGGTTCATTACCGAAGTCATCTTCTGCGATCTCTGCTGCTTGATAGTGAGCGGTATCATCAGCGTGTACACAAATATCGTATACAAGATGATCGACAATCCCACCAGGCCGTTGTCGCCCGGCAGCGCACTGTCTAATATTGTATAGATAAAGTTCATGACCTTACCTAATAACCAGCAGAGCTGACCAACGATCGGCCAGTTTGCCGCTGATAGTAAACTAAATACCATATTCATCTCCTCCATTATCTCTTATGCTACGGTACGGGGTCATAGCCTCCTTTGGCAAATGGATTACAACGCAGTATCCTCCATGCCGCCAAAGCACCGCCTTTCAAAGCCCCATACTTTTCGATTGCTTCCACCGCATACTGGGAACATGTAGGATAATAGATACATGACGAATATCCCTTCAGAGAGGACAGATATTTCTGGTAGAATCTGATACAGCCTAACAGAATTCTCTTCATACTACGTTACCCCTAATCTATAATATCATGAAGATGACCCAGATGGAGCATTGCGCTTTCAATATCACGGTAACTCTTGTCTTTTGCGCCTGTTCTTGCTATCACTACTATATCCAATCCACATCGGAATCTATCTTCTTGCAGTCTATAGCCTTCTCTGATCAATCTTGTCAATCTGTGTCTGACTATACTGTTGCCTACTTTTTTACTTACAGATATTCCTAATCGGTTTTTCAAGGTCTGGTTCTTAAGTACATACATGACCAGATATTTATTCGCATAGGATGTCCCATTTCTATATATATGCTGAAAATCCCTGTTTTTCTTCAATGACTCGGAATATTTCATTGTCTGATTCACCTGTTCAACTATTTTTTATAGAAGAAAAGGCCACATATATGCGGCCTACGCTGATAATACTTTTCTTCCTTTCGCTCTTCTGCTTGCAAGTACTTTTCTTCCACCTTTGGTACTCATTCTGGACCTAAATCCATGAACCTTAGATCTCTGTCTCTTCTTTGGCTGGAACGTCATCTTCATCGATATCCACCTCCTTATATATAAGGGAATACTCCCACAAATTTTCCTAAGACATCAGCCTTGATTATATAGAAAAAATAGCTCTGAGTCAAGCAATTCCTACACATTTTTGAATTTATTTATCCACAAATTGTGGATAATATCTTTATTTTATGTGGAAAAGCTGTGGAAATAAAAAATTTAGCCTTACTTTTTATTGAAAAAATGCATTTTTCCACTGTGAAATGAGTTTTCCACACTGATTTAGAGATTGCTTAATTTTATATTTTGATGTAAAATAATAAGAACGAAACTGGGGATATGGGGTCATGCTGTCTTTTTTTACCCCTCTGACAGATGATTAAGTATATATTTTAGAGAGTAGGAGTCTGTGTAGTATGGATATTGTGAATGAAAAATGGACGGACATTATAGAACATCTGAGAGTAGAACATGAATTATCCAACGTCTCATTTACCACCTGGATCCAACCGTTAAAAGTATATGAGGTAATAGACAATACAGTATTTATACTGGTGAATATGAATGCAAGCGTAGAATATATTGAGAAGAAATATCTTCTCCCTCTGAAGGTCTGCATTTCCGAGATTACAGGCACAGACTACGAAGTGGTATTTATCTCTGAGGACGATTCCAGGATCAGCGAGATCCGGAACATGTCTATTGAGGCAACTCATAAGAAGCGGAGCAAGACTGCCAGCGAGAAGGCAGGTCTGAATCCGAAGTACACCTTCGACACCTTCGTAGTCGGAAGCAATAATAATTTCGCCCATGCCGCCTCCCTTGCCGTGGCCGAATCTCCGGGAGAAGTGTACAATCCCTTATTCCTGTACGGAGACGTCGGACTGGGGAAGACGCATCTGATGCATTCTATCGCACATTTTATACTGAATAAGAACTCTAAGAAGAAAGTGCTTTATGTTACGAGCGAGACATTCACCAATGAACTGATCGAAGCGCTGAAGAACGGCAAGACTGCCAAGAACGAATCTGCTATGGCTGAGTTCCGTGACAAATACCGTAACAATGACGTGCTTCTTATCGATGATATCCAGTTTATCATTGGTAAGGAGAGTACGCAGGAGGAATTCTTCCATACGTTCAACCATCTTCATACGTCCGGCAAGCAGATCATCATCTCCAGCGATAAGCCTCCCAAGGACATCGAGACACTGGAGGCAAGACTTCGGACCAGATTCGAGTGGGGACTGATCGCGGATATCTCCGCGCCGGATTACGAGACGCGTATGGCGATCCTCCGCAAGAAGATCGAATTGGACCATCTTGAGAAATACAACATTCCTACCGATGTGTTAAAATACATCGCAGAGAACATCAAGTCCAACATCCGTGAACTGGAAGGTTCTCTCAACAAATTAATCGCGCTGTACAAGCTGGATAATAATACCGAGACGATTGATATCTCGCTTGCCGCCGAGGCATTGAAGGATATCATATCTTCTTACAATAACAGAGAAGTAACCCCCGAACTGATCCTTGATATTGTATCTGATCATTTCAATATTACGATCGCCGACCTTAAGGGCAACAAGAGAAGCGCCAGCATCTCTGTTCCGCGGCAGATCGCCATGTATCTGATGAGGACTCTTACCGAGACCCCGCTGCAGGCAATCGGCATCATACTCGGCGGTAAGGACCACTCCACCATCAAGTATGGAGTAGAAAAGATCGAGAAAGAGATAGCCAAGGATGAGACACTTCATAATACTATCAGCATTATTATGAAGAAGATCAATCCTGCTTAATGTGAATAACATTGTGGACAACTTATAGATAACTTGTGTATAACCTTCAGAATAGCCTTTTTTAAGAAATAAAAAAGTTTTCAAAGAAAAGTTTTTACCACAGCTTCCACAGCTTATCTTGTTCCAATCCACATAGTTTTTAATTCTGAAAACACTGATGTTTACTGGTGTGGAGGTGGTTTTCCACTTTTCCACAGCCCCTAATAAGAAGAAGGCGGAACTATTTGATATATTTATCTATCCGCTGCCCGCTGAAAGGAGTTTTTCACATATGAAGATAATCTGCAACAAATCCAATCTTGCGAAGGGAGTTAGTACTGTATACAAGGCTGTTCCCTCTAAGACAACGATGCCAATCTTAGAATGTATACTTGTTGATGCTACGAATGACATCATCAGATTGACGGCTAATGACATGGAACTGGGCATACAGACAGACGTTGAAGGAGAGATCATTGACAGAGGGATGATCTCGATCGATGCCAGGATATTCTCAGAGATTGTCCGGAAGCTTCCGGACAATGAGGTGATCATCGAGACGAAGGAGAATCTGCAGACGACGATCACTTGTGAGAAAGCCAAATTCGACCTGGCAGGCAAGCCGGGAGAGGAATTCTCCTATCTTCCGATCATTGAGAAGGATGAATCTATAGAAATATCACAGTTTACTTTGAAAGAAATGATCAGACAGACCATATTCTCAATTGCGGATACTGAGAGTAATAAGCTGATGACGGGAGAATTATTCGAGATCAGGAATAATGTCCTGAGAGTAATCTCTCTGGACGGACACCGGATCTCTATCCGTAAGATGGAACTTAAGGACGAGGTCGGCGACAAGAAGCTGATCGTACCGGGCAAGACTCTCATAGAAGTCAGCAAGATATTATCGGGCGAGGCCGAGAGTATGGTGAATATCTCTTATACCAGTAATCACATTGTATTCGAATTCGACAATACAGTGGTAGTGTCAAGGCTGATTGAAGGAGAGTATTTTAAGGTCGACCAGATGCTTTCCAACGATTATGAGACGAAGGTCAGGATCAATAAGAAAGAGCTGCTCAATTCCATTGACCGTGCGACTCTTCTGGTAAAAGAGGGGGACAAGAAGCCGATCATCATCAATATCGGCGAAGAAGTGATGGAGCTTAAGATTAAGTCACAGATCGGTTCCATGGATGAAGAGATCTATATCAACAAAGAAGGCAAGGATCTGCTGATAGGCTTCAATCCGAAGTTCCTGATCGATGCGCTCCGGGTGATCGACAACGAAGAAGTTGTGCTGTATCTGATGAATGCGAAGGCGCCTTGTTTTATTAAGGATGATGAGGAGAGCTATATCTATCTGATTCTTCCGGTTAATTTTAACGCTGTAGTTTAGATATAATAGTTCAGAGAGGTAGATCAGATTGGATGTTATTAGATTAAGGGATGAATATATTAAGCTGGGGCAAGCCTTGAAAGCGTCCGGTCTTGTTGAGTCCGGGGCGGAAGCGAAGGAAGTGATCACAGAGGGGATGGTCTGTGTGAACGGAGAAGCGGATACCAGGCGAGGACGCAAGTTATACGCGGGAGATATCATCAATTTCAACGGGGAAGAAGTGAAAATAGTCAATTGAAGATAAGATCTCTAAAGCTTAAGAATTACAGGAATTATGATCTTTTAAAACTAGATTTCGACGGCGCAGCCAATATATTTTATGGGGATAATGCGCAGGGCAAGACGAATATTCTGGAGGCGGTATATATATCCGGAACTACCAAATCCCACAGAGGCGCCAAAGACAGAGAGTTGATACGGTTTGGACAGGATGAATCGCATATCGAAGCGATTGTGGAAAAGAATGGTATAGATTACCAGCTTGATATGCATCTCAAGAAGAACAGTCCCAAAGGAATTGCGATTAATAAGATGCCGATCCGCAAGGCGAGCGAATTATTTGGAATTGTGAATTTTGTATTTTTCTCACCTGAAGATCTTAATATCATCAAGAATGGACCGTCAGAGAGAAGAAGGTTCATTGATATGGAACTGTCGCAGTTGGATAGAGTGTATCTGAGTAATCTGACGAATTACAACAGGATCGTGAATCAGAGGAACCATCTCCTTAAGAGTATGGGGATAGGAGGGGAGCTCAAGGATACATTGGAAGTGTGGGATATGCAGTTGATCCAGTATGGGGATAAGATCATAGAGAGAAGAAAGGAATTTCTTGATAGGGTAAACGAAATTATTTCTTCTATACACAAAAAGTTAACCGGAGACAGAGAAGAGATACAGGTTATCTATGAACCCAGCAACGGCAATCTTACATTGGAGCAGGCATTACAGAAGAACAGAGAAAGGGATATACGCATTAAAAGTACGTCGGCCGGTCCGCACAGAGACGATATCTGTTTTATGGTGGGAGGTCTGGATATCAGGCGTTATGGGTCACAGGGACAGCAGAGGACTGCCGCGCTTTCTTTGAAGTTGTCTGAGATTGAGTTAGTAAAACAGGCGGCAAAGGATACGCCTGTTTTATTACTTGATGATGTGTTGTCTGAACTCGATAAACATAGGCAAAACTATCTATTAGACAGTATAAATGATATACAGACACTTATCACCTGTACAGGTGTAGAAGATTTTGTAAATCATCGTTTCTATATCAACAAAGTATTCCATGTCCATGGCGGGCAGGTAACGGATGAAAACTAGGAGGATAAGAATGAGTACGGAAAAGGTACAGCATGAATATGGTGCAGACGAGATTCAGATATTAGAAGGGCTTGAGGCTGTCAGAAAACGTCCGGGGATGTATATTGGAAGTACCTCATCACGCGGACTTCATCATCTTGTGTACGAGATTGTGGATAACTCTGTAGATGAAGCCCTGGCTGGTTTTTGCGATACCATATTTGTAACGGTCAATAAGGATAATTCTGTAACGGTTGTGGATAACGGCCGGGGGATTCCTGTGGGGATCAATCACAAGGCAGGACTCCCGGCGGTGGAGGTCGTATTTACCATACTTCATGCCGGCGGCAAGTTCGGAGGCGGGGGATATAAGGTATCCGGAGGTCTTCACGGGGTAGGCGCTTCGGTTGTCAATGCTCTGTCGAACTGGCTTGAGGTGGAGATTTCTCAGGAAGGACATATCTATAAGCAGCGTTATGAGCGGGGAAAAGTAGTGGAAAAGCTGCATGTCATTGGGGATTGTGATGCTGACAGGACTGGAACGAAGGTGGTATTTCTGCCAGATGATACCATATTTGAGGATACTGTGTTCGATTATGACGTGTTGAAGCATCGTTTCCGTGAGATGGCGTTTCTTACCAGAGGGCTTAAGATCGTGCTTCGGGATGAGAGGCCGGAGGAAGGACCGGTTGAGAAAAGTTTTCATTACGAGGGAGGAATCAAGGAATTCGTCAAATATCTGAACCGCAGCAAGACAGCGTTATATGAGGATATCATCTACTGTGAGGGGATTGTGAATAACGTAGCCGTGGAGGTTGCGATGCAGCACAATGATTCCTACAGTGACAATACTTATGGATTTGTCAATAATATCACTACGCCGGAAGGCGGAACTCATGTGGTGGGCTTCAGGAATGCGCTGACGAAGACGTTCAACGACTATGCGAGGAAGAATAAGCTGTTAAAAGACAGTGAGCCGAATCTGTCCGGCGAGGATATCAGGGAAGGGCTTACCGCTATCATCAGTGTGAAGATCGAGGATCCTCAGTTTGAGGGGCAGACCAAACAGAAGCTTGGCAACAGCGAGGCGCGCGGAGCTGTGGACAGCGTGGTAAGCAGGCAGCTCGAGATCTATCTGGAGCAGAATCCGGCTGTTGCGAAGATGACGATTGAGAAGTCGGTGATGGCTCAGAGAGCGAGGGAAGCGGCGAGGAAAGCAAGGGATCTGACCAGAAGGAAATCAGCGCTTGACGGAATGTCACTTCCGGGCAAATTAGCGGATTGTTCGGATAAGGATCCGAGTAATTGCGAGATCTATATCGTTGAGGGAGATTCCGCCGGCGGTTCTGCGAAGACTGCGAGAGACCGTTCTACTCAGGCGATTCTGCCTCTGCGCGGCAAGATATTGAACGTGGAGAAGGCGAGG
Source organism: Lachnospiraceae bacterium (assembly GCA_910574715.1). Taxonomy (GTDB): domain Bacteria; phylum Bacillota; class Clostridia; order Lachnospirales; family Lachnospiraceae; genus Sporofaciens. The sequence goes on from CAJTCH010000056.1 coordinate 19,659, forward strand.
CTCGATAAGATCTATGGAAATGCGGAGATCAAGGCGATGATCACAGCGTTCGGCACAGGGATCCATGATGATTTCGATATATCCAAACTTCGTTATCACAAGATTATTATCATGACGGATGCCGATGTAGACGGAGCCCATATCAGTACTCTGCTGCTGACCTTCCTCTATCGGTTTATGCCGGACCTCATCAAGGAAGGCTATGTGTATCTGGCGCAGCCGCCTCTCTATAAGCTTGAGAAGAACAAGAAGGTATGGTACGCGTACAGTGACGAAGAGTTAGACCTCATTCTGAAGGATGTCGGACGCGACGGCAGCAATAAGATCCAGCGTTACAAGGGTCTGGGAGAGATGGATGCGGACCAGCTCTGGGAGACGACCATGGATCCGGAACACAGGATCCTGCTTCGTGTGACGATGGATGAGGAGACTACGTCTGAGCTTGACCTTACATTTACCACCCTGATGGGGGATAAGGTGGAGCCAAGGCGTGAATTTATAGAAGAAAATGCGAAATATGTAAAGAATCTGGACGTATAGAAAGAGGGAGTATTTTATGGAAGACAATATATTTGACAAAGTCCATGAGGTTGATTTGAAGAAGACGATGGAGAACTCCTATATTGATTACGCCATGAGTGTGATCGCTTCCCGGGCGCTGCCAGATGTAAGAGACGGCCTGAAGCCTGTACAGCGTAGGATTCTTTACTCCATGATAGAGCTGAATAACGGTCCGGACAAGCCGCACAGGAAGTGTGCCCGTATCGTCGGTGATACCATGGGTAAATACCATCCCCACGGAGACAGTTCCATCTACGGTGCGCTGGTCAATATGGCCCAGGAATGGTCCACCAGGTATCCGTTGGTAGACGGGCATGGGAATTTTGGTTCTGTGGACGGGGACGGAGCGGCCGCAATGCGTTACACTGAGGCGCGCTTAAGTAAGATATCCATGGAACTGACGGCGGATATCAATAAGAATACGGTTGATTTCGTGCCTAACTTTGACGAGACAGAGAAGGAACCTACGGTATTGCCGGCAAGATTCCCCAATCTTCTGGTGAACGGTACGTCGGGAATCGCTGTCGGCATGGCGACGAATATTCCGCCGCATAATCTGAAAGAGGTGATCAATGCCGTTGTCAGAATCATTGACGACCAGATCGAGGAGAAGGGCGTCACTACGATCGAAGAGATCCTGCAGGTCATCAAGGGGCCGGATTTCCCTACGGGAGGTATGATCCTTGGTACAAGAGGGATTGAAGAAGCATACCGTACCGGACGCGGCAAGATCCGCGTGCGTGCGGTTACGGATATAGAGGCGATGCCCAATGGTAAGAGCCGGATCGTCGTAACGGAGCTTCCGTATATGGTGAACAAGGCAAGGCTGATCGAGAAGATCGCCGAGCTTGTGAGGGATAAGAAGATCGACGGGATCACAGAATTAAGCGACCAGTCCAGCCGAGAGGGGATGCGTGTTGTCATCGAACTGAGGAGAGATGTGAATGCGAACGTGATCCTGAACCAGTTGTATAAGCATACGCAGCTCCAGGATACTTTCGGTGTGATCATGCTTGCTCTTGTCAATAACCAGCCCAAGGTCATGAATCTGCTGGAGATGCTGAACCATTACCTGAAGCATCAGGAGGAGGTCGTTACACGCCGGACACAGTATGAACTGAATAAGGCGCAGGAGAGAGCACATATCTTAGAGGGCTTGCTGATCGCCCTTGACAATATCGATGAAGTGATCCGTATCATCCGGGGATCTCAGACGGTGCAGGCTGCCAAGACCGAGTTGATGGAGAGATTCGGCCTGTCTGACGCCCAGGCTCAGGCGATCGTGGATATGCGTCTGCGTGCGCTGACCGGTCTGGAGAGAGAGAAGCTTGAGAAAGAATACAACGAGCTGATGGAACAGATCGACAGATTGAAGGCGATTCTCGCGGACAGGAAGCTGCTGCTTGGTGTGATCAAGGAAGAGATACTCGTGATCCGCGACAAGTATGGCGACGAGAGAAGAACTTCTATCGGGTTCGATGAATTTGATATATCCATGGAAGACCTGATTCCGAAGGAAGACGTAGTGATTACTATGACGAAACTGGGGTACATCAAGAGGATGTCCAATGATACTTTCAAGTCTCAGAACCGCGGCGGCAAGGGAATCAAGGGCATGCAGACTTTGGAAGAAGATTATGTAGAAGAATTATTCATGACACATACTCATCACTATATCATGTTTTTCACTAACACTGGACGCGTATACCGGATGAAGGGGTATGAGATACCGGAGGCGAGCCGGACATCCAGAGGTACAGCCATTGTCAATCTGCTCCAGCTCATGCCCGGTGAGAAGATCAGCGCGGTGATCCCGATCGATGATTACAGAGACGGGGAATATCTGCTGATGGCGACGAAGAGAGGATTAGTCAAGAAGACTCCGATCAAGGAATATGCATTCGTGCGCAAGACAGGTCTTGCGGCGATCACTCTCAGAGAAGAAGACGAGCTGATCGAGGTAAAATATACCAACAATGACCAGGACGTATTCCTGATCACCAAGTATGGCCAGTGCATCCGGTTCGATGAAAAGGATGTGCGTCCGACGGGCAGAACTTCTATGGGAGTCCGGGGAATGAATCTGTCCGATCGGGATGAAGTGATCGGTATGCAGTTGGATTCGCAAGGGGCTGAGCTTCTGATCGTATCAGAGAGGGGTATGGGGAAACGTACCTCTATAGGAGAATTCACCAGCCAGAACCGAGGCGGCAAGGGGATCAAGTGTTATAAGATCACCGAGAAGACCGGCAATGTAGTCGGTGTGAAGGCTGTCAATGACGACGACGAGGTTATGATCATCAATACGGAAGGCATCGTGATCCGTATGAGATGTTCCGGAATCTCTGTGCTTGGCCGCGTTACTTCTGGTGTGAAGCTGATCGACCTTAAGGAAGGCGATATCGTTGCAAGCATCGCGAAGGTGAGAAAGGGCGATGAAGAGACGGATCTGGATACAGAAGAAGAATCTGAAGAAGTTTAGGATCTAAAGAGAGGCTGATGCATTTTGCATCAGTCTCTTTTTGAATATCAATAATAATATATCGAAAAACAATAAAAAAGTATTGAAAAACAATATTTCATATGATATAATCGGCACATCAGAGAATGAAGGGTGTGAATATTTATGGATCAACGTCTTATCAGGTTCACGAAGATCGTGCTGGATATTATGTTCTATGGCGGGATGGTGGTATTTGTAACGCTTCCGTTAAGTTTAAGATTTCTTGGGAAATATTATTCAAGCGTGATCAACGAGTATTTTCTGTTTATGCTTGCGATATTCGGGGCTTCTGGGGTATTTGGGATATTGATCATCAGGCAGCTCCGTAAGATGATGCGGACTGTTATCCAGGAATCATGCTTCGTATATGAGAATGTCAGGAGCCTGAATACGATGGCGGTATTAAGTCTTTGTATCGTAGTGATGTTCGTGATCAAGGTATGTGTTATGCCGACGCCTGCAACGGGAATCATTGTTCTTGTATTCTTCATTGCATCTCTTTTTTGTGAGGTACTTGCACATGTATTTGCCAAAGCGGTGAATTATAAAGAAGAGAATGATCTGACAATATAAGGGGGTGATGCTGTGGGAATCAGGATAAATATAGACGTGATGATGGCACAGCGCAAGATTGGGCTTACAGAGCTTGCAGGGAAGATTGATATCACTCCGGCCAATCTGTCTATATTGAAGAATAATAAGGCTAAGGCAGTGAGGTTTTCAACACTGGAGGCAATCTGCAGGGAGTTAAGATGCCAGCCCGGAGATATTATAGAGTATCTGCCGGAAGATTAGTTAATAGAATAGACGAATGGATTTTATGGAGGTGCAGTCTATGAAAGAAAATATTTTAATCATGAAGCTTCGTGAGAATTACAAGTATTTTGGCGGCTTAAGCCTGATATATGGAATCATTTTTACGTTCTGCTTATACAAGAATATATCTGGGATCACATTTCCCATATGTGTAGGAGTGACTATTGTTTTTGCCGTATTGTTTATGAAGAAGATTAATTATAGGCTTATGAAGCATTCGCTCCCTTACCTGGCTGGCATGGGGCTGCTGGGATTGTCTTCTGCGTTTACAACTTCGGTTTTTATGCACTTTTTTAATATCGTCGGTATTCTCCTTCTGTTTATGGTATTCATGCTTCATCAGTTTTATAATGATTATAATTGGAATTTTCCGGCGTATCTGAAGAGAATCCTTATCCTGATGGGAACGACGGTTCAGTCTGTTCCATATCCTTATTGGCATGGGGGATGGTTTTTCAGCAAGAATAAGAATATCAGGAGGAATAATACCATGATCGCCATAGTGATCGGATTCATGGTAGCGCTGGGGATATTGTGTATAACGCTGCCTCTTCTGTTAAGGTCGGATATTATGTTCTCTAAATTATTCGGTAAGACACTGGATTACATTAATTTTGCAACATTATTCGGAATCAGTCTGACATTCGTTATAGGATTCACACTGCCCTATGCTTTCTTTGTGGCCCTATGCAGATATAACCTGATCGAGACATCCCGGCAGTACGCGGAATCTGGGATTATAATGCCGGCAGACGGGATGAATCCTGCTGCAGCTTATGGACGCCGGGTGAGATATTTTGATCCAGTGATCGGAATTACATTTACAAGTATTGTAAGTTTCATCTATCTTATCTATTGCGCCATACAGATCCTGTATCTGTTCATTGGCATGAAAGCAGGGCTTCCGGAATATGTCACCTATGCGGAATATGCCAGGGGAGGTTTCTGGGAATTATTATTTGTCAGTGTGATCAATTTCATCATGGTGCTGCTGTGTATGTATCTTTTCCGGGAAAATGTGATCCTTAAGGTGATCCTTACTATTGTATCGGGGTGTACTTTCGTTATGATTATCTCGTCGGCATACCGGATGATGATGTATGTCGGCGAATATTATCTTACATTCCTGAGGATACTGGTACTGTGGTTCCTGGTCGTACTGGCGCTCATTATGGCAGGAGTGGTGGTAAGTATCTATAAGGGCAGGTTCCCTCTGTTCCATTATATCGTGGCAGTAGTTGGTATGATGTATATCTTGTTCTCATTTTCCAGGCCGGATGTGATCGCGGCAAAGTATGATCTTGCACACTGGAAGGGTACTTCGGATACGGACCTCTATTATCTGATGTATGAGACGAATTCCATCGATGCAGCGCCGGAGATCGCGAAGATTGACCTGAGTGATGAAGAGTGGGGATATGCGGACAATGAATATATGAGTCAGAGCATGTACAATTATTTTCTCAATATTTCAGAAGAAAATGAGGGGATTTATTTCAGAAAAGCCAATTATTCCAGAATCCGTGCCAAGGCAGCGGCAGATCGGTATATCGAAGAGCATAAGAACGATGCGGGGGTAGATTCACGGTAGATAAAAATTTGTAAAATATAGTTTGTAAAACATGCGGTGTGTGATAAAATAAACAGGCAGAGATTTATACTATAACTGATAAGGAGCCGTACTCATGAAAAGAATATTGTATATGGTACTGCGTAATATTATTCTCGTGCCGTTTATGTGGATAAAATTATGCTATCATGCGTCACATGTAGAGAAATATACGGAAGAAGAGCACTTTAAGATGCTGGAGTTCATCGTGCGCCGTGCAAATAAAGGGGGTAACGTGACTATCGATGTTCACGGGCAGGAGAATATCCCCGCCGAGAATGGTTTCATGTTCTTCCCCAACCATCAGGGGTTGTTTGATGTACTTGCAATCCTGGAAGCGTGCCCCAGGCCCTTTTCTGTGGTGGCGAAAAAAGAAGTGGCCCATATACAGTTTCTAAAGCAAGTATTCGCTTGTATGAAAGCCTACACATTGGACAGGGAAGATGTAAGGCAGGCTATGAAGGTGATCACAGACGTGTCGAAGGAAGTTATGAACGGAAGGAATTATATTATATTTGCCGAAGGGACTCGTTCTAAGAATGGCAATCAGGTCCAGGAGTTCAAGGGCGGAAGCTTCAAGGCGGCGACCAAGGCCAAATGTCCGATTGTTCCGGTTGCATTGATAGATGCATTCAAGCCCTTCGACACGAATACGATCAGCCCGGTAAAGGTGCAGGTACATTTCCTTGCGCCCCTGTATTATGATGATTATAAGGATATGAAGACGAAAGAGATCGCTGCTCTGGTTAAGGAGAGGATACAGAAGACGATACGAAAGAATAGTTAAAATAAAAAAAATGATTGACAACGGTAGTAAGGTTTAGTATAATGATTATCGCTTGGAGAAATACTCAAGAGGCTGAAGAGGCGCCCCTGCTAAGGGTGTAGGTCGGGTGACCGGCGCGAGGGTTCAAATCCCTCTTTCTCCGTGAAACTGTTCGAAACAATGTTTTGAACAGTTTTTTTAAAAAATTTAAAAAAGTTGTTGACAGGATTCGCCAAATATGGTAATCTAATTTAGCTGTCAGATGAAAGCAATTTGAAAAATGACAGTGAAAAAGAAAATTTAAAAAAAGTTGTTGACAAACTGAGAAAGATATGGTAATCTATCATAGCTGTCGCAAGCAAGACAACAGCAGCGAACCTTGATAATTAAACAATAGACAACATCCCTGAAAATTTCTTATAAGAGAAAAATTCAGAAATTCAGAACGAGACATCGAAAGATGTCAACCTTAAAACAGTAAAGTGAACGGGAAAAGAAAAGCGAGCATTTTTCTTGACCCGGATTGGACTTAAAGGATGCTTCGGCAATACTAAGCTTGTGAAAAACCTCGCTAAGTATTGCGAAGCGCCTAAACGCTAAGGTTTGTATAAAACCAAACTTAAGCTTTTTAGACGAGAGTTTGATCCTGGCTCAGGATGAACGCTGGCGGCGTGCCTAACACATGCAAGTCGAGCGAAGCACTTTAATTCGATTCTTCGGATGAAGATTTTTGTGACTGAGCGGCGGACGGGTGAGTAACGCGTGGGCAACCTGCCTTACACAGGGGGATAACAGTTAGAAATGACTGCTAATACCGCATAAGACCGCAGTACCGCATGGTACAGCGGTAAAAACTCCGGTGGTGTAAGATGGGCCCGCGTCTGATTAGGTAGTTGGCGGGGTAACGGCCCACCAAGCCGACGATCAGTAGCCGACCTGAGAGGGTGACCGGCCACATTGGGACTGAGACACGGCCCAGACTCCTACGGGAGGCAGCAGTGGGGAATATTGCACAATGGGGGAAACCCTGATGCAGCGACGCCGCGTGAGCGATGAAGTATTTCGGTATGTAAAGCTCTATCAGCAGGGAAGAAAATGACGGTACCTGACTAAGAAGCCCCGGCTAACTACGTGCCAGCAGCCGCGGTAATACGTAGGGGGCAAGCGTTATCCGGATTTACTGGGTGTAAAGGGAGCGTAGACGGCTGTGCAAGCCAGATGTGAAAGCCCGGGGCTCAACCCCGGGACTGCATTTGGAACTGTGTGGCTGGAGTGTCGGAGAGGCAGGCGGAATTCCTAGTGTAGCGGTGAAATGCGTAGATATTAGGAGGAACACCAGTGGCGAAGGCGGCCTGCTGGACGATGACTGACGTTGAGGCTCGAAAGCGTGGGGAGCAAACAGGATTAGATACCCTGGTAGTCCACGCCGTAAACGATGACTACTAGGTGTCGGGTGGCAAAGCCATTCGGTGCCGCAGCCAACGCAATAAGTAGTCCACCTGGGGAGTACGTTCGCAAGAATGAAACTCAAAGGAATTGACGGGGACCCGCACAAGCGGTGGAGCATGTGGTTTAATTCGAAGCAACGCGAAGAACCTTACCTGATCTTGACATCCCGGTGACCGGGACTTAACCGTCCCTTCTCTTCGGAGCACTGGAGACAGGTGGTGCATGGTTGTCGTCAGCTCGTGTCGTGAGATGTTGGGTTAAGTCCCGCAACGAGCGCAACCCTTATCTTTAGTAGCCAGCATTTGAGGTGGGCACTCTAGAGAGACTGCCAGGGACAACCTGGAGGAAGGTGGGGATGACGTCAAATCATCATGCCCCTTATGACCAGGGCTACACACGTGCTACAATGGCGTAAACAAAGGGAAGCAAGCATGTGAATGTGAGCAAATCCCAAAAATAACGTCTCAGTTCGGATTGTAGTCTGCAACTCGACTACATGAAGCTGGAATCGCTAGTAATCGCGAATCAGAATGTCGCGGTGAATACGTTCCCGGGTCTTGTACACACCGCCCGTCACACCATGGGAGTCAGTAACGCCCGAAGCCGGTGACCCAACCAATCGGAGGGAGCCGTCGAAGGTGGGACCGATAACTGGGGTGAAGTCGTAACAAGGTAGCCGTATCGGAAGGTGCGGCTGGATCACCTCCTTTCTAAAGGAAAAGAAGTAAGGGAATGTTGTCTATTGTTTAGTTATCAAGGATGGAGAGAGTAAGTTGATGGTTCTGTCAAAAGGATCGTTGGCAATGTCTGGTGGCGATGCGCTTAGGGGAAACACCCGTACCCATCCCGAACACGATGGTTAAGCCCTAAGCGGCCGATGGTACTGCATTGGAGACGGTGTGGGAGAGCAGGTGGCTGCCAGACTATAAAAATCTTAGTGAGAGCATCCGAAGGATGATCGAGGTTAGATTTTTAAGACGTTCACCGAACGAAGGTGAGGTGAACATACCCGTATTGAACGGGGATCAGAAGGAAGGGCTTATAGCTCAGCCGGTTAGAGCGCACGCCTGATAAGCGTGAGGTCGGTGGTTCGAGTCCACTTAAGCCCAGTAGGTAGACCTTCACCCAAAGAGGTAAGGCCCACTTAAATCCAGCAAGTAAGCCTTGCAGTAAAAGAGGTAAGGCCCACTTAAGCCAAGTAAATTTATTAAAAACCCTAACGGGGGATTAGCTCAGTTGGGAGAGCGCCTGCCTTGCAAGCAGGAGGTCACGAGTTCGAATCTCGTATTCTCCATTGGATGTTTTCTGACATAATGCCGGAAAACATCAGCATGTACCTTGAAAACCGCATACAAGAAATAAATGAAATGATGAAGATATTAATATCTAATTCAAGACATCCGAGGTAATACTTCGAAGAAAACGAAGAAAAATAATTGACCTATAGCCAACGCCGGCAACGCTATGCCGGTGAGGATGAGCGGGACGATCCCGTTTCCGCGAGTCAGTTGGTCATGCAGAAAAGAGCATATGGTGGATGCCTTGGCACTAAGAGCCGATGAAAGACGTGATAAGCTGCGAAAAGCTTCGGGGAGGAGCACATATCCAACGATCCGGAGATATCTGAATGGGGAAACCCGGCGGAGAAGACCTCCGTCATCCTTACGCCAATCCATAACGTAAGGAAGGGAACCCGGTGAACTGAAACATCTAAGTAGCCGGAGGAAGAGAAAGAAACATCGATTTCCAAAGTAGCGGCGAGCGAAATGGAAAGAGCCCAAACCAGGGTGCATGCATCCTGGGGTTCGGACCGCATAATTGATTCATGAGTTTTAGCAGAACGGTTTTGGGAAAGCCGGCCAGAGAGGGTGAAAGCCCCGTAAGCGAAAAGACGAATGACAAGGCGGGATCCAGAGTACCACGAGACACGTGGAACCTTGTGGGAATGAGCGGGGACCACCCCGTAAGGCTAAATACTCCTTAGTGACCGATAGCGCATAGTACTGTGAAGGAACGGTGAAAAGGACCCCGGGAGGGGAGTGAAAGAGAACCTGAAACCATATGTTTACAAGCTGTGGAACACCTATATATGGTGAACCGCGTACTTTTTGTAGAACGGTCCGGCGAGTTGCGCTGGCCGGCGAGGTTAACTTCTATAAGGAAGGGAGCCGAAGGGAAACCAAGTCTTAAAAGGGCGAGTAAGTCGGTCGGAGCAGACCCGAAACCGGGTGATCTATCCATGTCCAGGATGAAGCTGCCGTAAAAGGCAATGGAGGTCCGAACCCACATCCGTTGAAAAGGGTGGGGATGAGGTGTGGATAGGGGAGAAATTCCAATCGAACCCGGAGATAGCTGGTTCTCCTCGAAATAGCTTTAGGGCTAGCCTCATACAAGTCTAGCGGAGGTAGAGCACTGAATTTCCTAGGGGGCGTCAAAGCTTACCGAAGAATATCAAACTCCGAATGCCGCCGAGATGGTGTATGGGAGTCAGACTGCACGAGATAAGTTGGGCAGTCGAAAGGGAAAGAGCCCAGACCTACAGCTAAGGCCCCAAAATGTGTGTTAAGTGGAAAAGGATGTGGGATTTCAAAGACAACTAGGATGTTGGCTTAGAAGCAGCCATACATTCAAAGAGTGCGTAATAGCTCACTAGTCGAGAGGTCCTGCGCCGAAAATGTCCGGGGCTGAAACACACTGCCGAAGCTTAGGGATCAGAAATGATCGGTAGAGGAGCATTGCATACTGGAGGAAGCAGTACCGATAAGGAGCTGTGGACGGTATGGAAGAGAGAATGCCGGAATGAGTAGCGAGAGGAAGGTGGGAATCCTTCCGGCCGAATATCCAAGGTTTCCAGGGTAAAGCTGATCTGCCCTGGGGAAGTCGGGACCTAAGGCGAGGCCGAGAGGCGTAGTCGATGGACAACAGGTTGAGATTCCTGTACCACAATAAGACAGAACTGTGGGGACACGTGTGGAGAGCATAAGCCGGGAATGAAGAGACCGGTGCAAGCGAGGTAGGAGTTGTAGAGGCAAATCCGTACAATGATCCGAATACGTGATGCGGACCGAAGAAGAGTAGGGAAGTATGTGAGCCATGCGTCGAGAAAAGCCGCTATCGTTCTTATTGTGCCCGTACCGTAAACCGACACAGGTGGATGAGGAGAGAATCCTAAGGCCGACGGGAGAAGCATTGTCAAGGAACTCGGCAAAAAGACTCCGTAACTTCGGGAGAAGGAGTGCCAGGTAAGACTGGCCGCAGAGAATAGGCCCAAGCAACTGTTTAGCAAAAACACAGGTCTGTGCGAAACCGAAAGGTGAAGTATACGGGCTGACGCCTGCCCGGTGCTGGAAGGTTAAGAGGAGAGGTTAGCGAAAGCGAAGCTTAGAATTGAAGCCCCAGTAAACGGCGGCCGTAACTATAACGGTCCTAAGGTAGCGAAATTCCTTGTCGGGTAAGTTCCGACCCGCACGAAAGGCGTAATGATTTGGGCACTGTCTCGACAATGCACCCGGTGAAATTGAAGTACCAGTGAAGATGCTGGTTACCCGCGCCAGGACGGAAAGACCCCATGGAGCTTTACTCCAGCTTGATACTGGGATTCGGTATTGCATGTACAGGATAGGTGGGAGGCAGAGAAGTGGTGACGCCAGTTGCCATGGAGCCGCTGTTGGGATACCACCCTTGCAGTATTGGATTTCTAACCAGAGGCCGTAAGCCGGCCTGGGGACAATGTCAGGTGGGGAGTTTGACTGGGGCGGTCGCCTCCGAAAGGGTATCGGAGGCGCTCAAAGGTTCCCTCAGAATGGACGGAAACCATTCGGAGAGCGCAAAGGCAGAAGGGAGCTTGACTGCGACACCGACGGGTGGGGCAGGTACGAAAGTAGGACTTAGTGATCCGGTGGTATAAAGTGGGATTGCCATCGCTCAACGGATAAAAGCTACCCTGGGGATAACAGGCTTATCACTCCCAAGAGTTCACATCGACGGAGTGGTTTGGCACCTCGATGTCGGCTCATCGCATCCTGGGGCTGAAGTAGGTCCCAAGGGTTGGGCTGTTCGCCCATTAAAGCGGTACGCGAGCTGGGTTCAGAACGTCGTGAGACAGTTCGGTCCCTATCCGGCGTGGGCGTAGGATATTTGAGAGGAGCTGTCCTTAGTACGAGAGGACCGGGATGGACTGGCCGCTGGTGTATCTGTTGACTTATCAAGGTCATGGCAGAGTAGCCAAGCCGGGAGGGGATAAACGCTGAAGGCATCTAAGCGTGAAGCCCCCCTCAAGATGAGATATCCCAACGCAAGTTGTAAGACCCCTTGAAGACGACAAGGTAGATAGGGCGGAGGTGGAAGTGCAGTAATGTATGGAGCTGACCGCAACTAATCGGT
>CAJTCH010000057.1 GCA_910574715.1 Lachnospiraceae bacterium
GGCTGGATAGTAGTTTGATTCAAAGTGTATGATTATCGAAAACAATATTTTATTGGCATGAAATTGGTACAAAGAGTGCCTCATATTTCTTATTTACCGATTTCATTTTATTTTTAGGTTAGGTTCACGGATTCAGGTGAAGGATATAAATATACGAGAGATTTTGAAAAATGCATGAAAGAAGTAATCCGGGCATGTGAGACGGTTCCATTCGTTGATGAGCGTTATATCCCGAAAACCTGGGAATCTGCAAAGGGCAGGCTTCATATGCGGGTAATCAATAAGAACTGGAATAAGGAAGGATTGAAGCGGATGCCTTATAGGGAATATTTGGACTTGGCAATCGTATTTTATGTTTTTATAAAAGAGGAAAGAGGACTGATGGCGACGCTGCCAGTCAGCAGGGAATGTATGAAATTGTGGGGCGTAGATGTAAAGACTTTGTGGGAAGCATCCAGGAAGAATCTGGAAGAAGAAATATTTCGGATAGAGACGATAGAGGCTGCCATAGAAAATACGCTGGCGGAAATGAAGGATGCTGAGATTGAAGAGATGTTCCATAATGATATGAAAGGGATGGAAATGGAAGGAATCGGGAAGATATATGTCGTTACAAATCCGTGCCGGAATTACGGGGCAAGGGCAATCCTGCGGAAGGATTTATTGCAGAGATTGGCGAAAGAGCAGGGCGGAGGTTTTTATATCCTGCCCTGTTCCGTTCATGAAATTTTAATACTAAAGGGAAATGATATGGTTACGGCAGAAAATTTAAAAAGTATGGTTTACGAGATCAATCATTGCTCTGGTACGATAGAGCCGGAAGAATGTCTGTCGGATTCAGTTTATTATTATAATAAGGATAAAGATAGAGTTGAGGTTGCAGCATAGCAGGATAGCAGCTAAAAAGAATAAGAGTAATAGGAAGGGAAAAGTTATGCAGAGAGTATTTGGATATGCCAGGGTCAGTTCAAAAGAACAGAATCTTGACCGTCAGATTGACCGTTTGAAGCAGTTTGTTTTACCGGAGAATATCTTGATGGACAAGGCAAGCGGAAGGGACTTGGAACGTTCGGCATATCAGGCGTTGAAAGGAACATTGGGATTACGTGCAGGAGATACGCTTATTATTACATCTTTAGACCGCCTGAGCAGAAGCAAGGCGGATATACGGAGAGAATTACAGTGGTTCCAAGATCATGGGATACGGTTAAAGGTTTTGGATTTGCCCACGTCACTGGTGGAAGTGCCGGAAGGGCAGGAGTGGATTGTGGAGATGATAAATCATATACTCATCGAAGTGCTTGCGTCTATGGCAGAACAGGAAAGGCTTTTGATTAAAAAGAGACAGCGTGAGGGAATCGAGGCGGCGCAGAAAAAGGGGAAACATCTTGGAAGACCAAGACTGCAGGTGCCGGAGGAGTTCCCGGAGGTCTATGCCAGATGGAGAGCGGGGCAGATTAGCGCGAAATCTGCCATGAAAATGCTTCGGATGGCAAAAACCAGTTTTTATCGGCTGGTGAACCAGTATGAAGAATGTGCTGTTCCAAAAGGTGTAGAATGACAGGGATATGTTCCAAAAATAGAAATGGACTTTTAGGGAGGTCAATCCGAGGCTGGGTTGACCAGTCCCTAAAGGTAGAGGTTTTGGGATGGATATTTTAGTTTTATACCCTTCTATTTTTCCAAAATTTATGATAATCTAAGATATAATTAGAATCAGTTGCATTAGAAATATAGACTCGGCATTATCGTAATGGAAGAAGCAATTCAATGTGAAAAGGATAGATTATAAGGGAGAGTGAATGAAGTGATAAGAGATGATAATCCATTCTATATATTGGCAAAAAGTTTGATGAAGAAGGATGTATTGCATATAAATGTAAAAATATGAATGAAGCAAGAAATATCCCGAATACATTGGAAGCCCTCAGAGAATTTATGAATCAGGCTGGAAATTTGAATCTGGTAGTATAGTCGGTTATATTGACAGAGGTTTAAGTAGTTAGATGAAGTATATTTTGGAAAAATACTCCAATAAAAAAAATTAGCGTGGATAAGCTTTAAAATAGCTGTTATAATTGATAGGTGATAGATGATTTTTTTAAAAGTGGAGTATTTGGTATTTACGAAAGAAGGCTAATGAAATGGAACGGTATTGTATTGTAGAGAAAGAATTGAGCGATAGTAAACCAAACTTCTGCCCATATATTAGAATATTTCCATTTAAGGCACTTGAGTATGCAGAGAATCATGTGTTATCTGATTCCGTAAAAAATGAAGAAACAGAGGATGACAAGTCTCCGGAAGATTTAAAATGTAGTGTGGGTATAAATTATGAACCCACAGAGCAAAGTTTATATAATGGTTTTGTAGAAGGTAAAGAATCAGAGAAAGAAATGTTATTTACATTTCCAGAATGTGAAGCTGAAATTCAGAAGTTGCTTTTTAATGTAGATAATAGAGAGTATGCAGAATTAGAGAGTGACATGTATTTTGATATTTTGGATCATAGTTTTTCATCAAAATTAGTAAACTTAGATATATATTTACATATTTATTATTCATTGCTATATAAACAGAATAAGGAGAGTTATATAGCGTTGACGGAAAAGGAGTGGACATCAGAGCAGAAAGTTGAAATACGTGAAAAAAGAAAAGAATGCAAAAAATATCTTAAAGGAAAACCAGACAAGGTTAAACCTTTTGTGATTAGAGAAAAGATAAATGAGAAAAAAATAGTGAAGGGAAAGCATATTATGATGTGACAGGAATACAAAATTTTGCTCCCAATGTTTCAAGATTATATTATTTATCCCGTGAAGTTCGGCAAATTTTTACAAAGGTAAAAAAAATTAATACTGAAAAATATAGTTACAACAAAATGAAATCACTTTTTGATTCAGATTATGTTTCGATTAATAGAATAGAAGAAATTTGGTTATGTGAATATTTATTTGGACTAAATCTTGCAATAATGTTTTATTCTTTTTTTGAACCAATTTTGAAAGATATATGTTTTGAGGATATCAAGAGGGAGTATTATGAAATAATAAAAAAAATCATTTTGGAAGTTATGAAAGTAAAGGGCATATATACTCGCTGTTTATTGATTCAGAAAATGAAAATGATATATGAGTTAAAATTTGCGAACAGTAAATTGGGGTGTGGAGAACGATTATATTATTTATACAGAGAAATATTGAATAAGAGAATGCCTGTATATGTGGAGACGATGGGATGGTTAAAGAAGAATGTGTTGGAGCAAGGAGATGATGAGAAAAGGAAGAAAATTTTTATAAAGGAGGTTGAAGAAAACTGTAAAGTATTGATAGCAGAGTATTTGTTTTGTTCGGAAGGATATTATTTATTGAAAGATTTACCCCAGAATATTGAAAATGATAATATCTATGAGTTAATTCAAAAGATTATTTTATGTGAAAGAGAAGAAGGGGTGCCGTCCTGTTAGGACGGCACTTTTCCTATGTTCAGACAAATAATATTTGATACGAAAGACTGAATAAATGATGTTATCTAACTCTTATAGGACGGGCTGTTTATTTGGGGCAGACTGGGGGAGGGGGAAAAAATAATTTGTCATATCAAAAGCTCCTCATTTTCGTCATTTTTTATCTGCGGTATAATACGTACATAAAATGAAGGAGGAAATAAGCATATGAAATCATGTTTTGACGGATTAGCGAATCAGAATGATATGGCAATGATTGCGCAGGGGATTCAAGAGGGAAACATGCTGGTGGCAAATTCATTACAAGCGTTGAATGTGCGTATTGACCAAGAAATTGGCAAGAATAGAAAGCGGCGTCGAAAAGTGTTGAATTCGTTTATCGTTGCTCAAAATGACCGGTTTGGAGTCGTAAAGAATTTTGATGATGGTACACAAGAGATTGTGGATTTGACATTGAATCTATTTCCGGATTTTGTTGTAAATAAAATTAAGTTTCGAGGTCTGGATGAAAAACCCAAGCACATCGGAATTTATTTTAAAACCGACGATTTCTGGATTATTGGAAGAAAGGGAAAGGTAAATGGTTCCGTCATCTTTGATGGAATGCTCAAAAATGGCGTAGTGTTCAACACCAAATTTAGGAGTGCCAGGGTTAAGGAATTATTGAATGATTTTTTTACGCCGTTAATTGCACAAAGCAAAAAAACGATGGAAATTCCTGCATTGGGGGGATGGTGGAACGGAAGGTTTTTGTCGGCGGAAAGATTTATGTTTCGAGAGGAAGAAGGGATTCCAGAACTGCCGGTACAGAAAAAAATTTTATTGGAATATGCAAGCGAGGATTTTGACACCAGCTTATATTTTGCAAAAATTCGGCAAATTAAGGATTGGAGGTATCGTCTGCTATTCATGCTTTATCCGATTCATGGAATCTTGAGCAGTATAATGAAAAAGAATGGATGCACTCAAGAATATTATTTGTCTGTCGTCTTTTTAGATGATATCAAATCGAGGGATTTATGTGATTTTTTGCAAGTATTTGGGCGTAATAAGCTTAAAGCCTATGAACCAAGAGAGGAAGAAATCCTTACGGCGAAGGATGAAGTGTTGATTCTTGACGCACGTTCAGATGGAGTTCGTTCAGATTATATGCAAAAAAATCTTGAACGAAAATGCCGTAGCTTTGCTGAACGCATTGTGAAGCGGGAAATTATCACGGAAGATGGTTTTGAAGTTAGTGTTCCGGTAGTTGTTTTTTCCGGACAGTTATCACGGAGCCGCTATGCCGTTAATTTATTTTTGGACAAGAATTCGCTGAAATTATCTGCACTAGATCCTGAGGTGGATATCATTGGCGCTATGATTTATATTTTTGTGAAATATTGTGAGCGAAATCTTGAGCGTGTAAAAGAGATATTGGATATGGTTAAACAGACTGGTGCGGAGTACACATGGCTTCAAGGTGCTTTCGAAGTTTTTGAGGATTTTTGGTCCTCATATGGCGTTGATTTGAAATCATCAGCAGATATCCCCAAAGAAATAGATTGGGAAAAGCTTTTACAGGAAATGTTGATATTGAACGACGATATTATTGACGATTTTGTGACAGTAATACGGCAGGGAATCTCAGATTTTCCGGTTAAAGAAAAACGTCGGGGGGAGAATTTTGAGGGGTTCATTGGCTACACGGATGAGGATATATGGATACCGACCAAGATATTTGACCAGATTCTAAACAGATATGGTTTGCAGAAGGAGAGGAATCGATTGCTTGCAGATTTACGCAGGAAAGAATTTTTGATTACAGACGATAACCGAAGTTATTCACGGCAAATTAAAAGTGGCGAGAAGCGTATGGAAGTGTTACAAATCAAACGCAAAATCTTCGAGCGACAAGGGATGGCAGATATCATTGACTTAGGAAAGGAGGAAAAAGGCGATGATTAAGGATAAGGAGGGGCATGAGGTTCATTTGATAGGGGAAGCGAATGGCCACAAATTGGTTTATGGTAATTCTGGTCAAGGGAAGACCTTCTTCCTTATGCGGGAGTTGGAAGGCTATTGTGAACAAGAGAAGAAAATCTTGATTCTGGATTATTCCGGAAGTTTTACGGAGAAAGAATTGGTGGAGAAGAAATTTTTATATCCCGCTAAGGTCAAACGCTTGAACTTAGCCGAGGAACTGTTTCAATGGACATTTTGCGCCGACAGCATAGAATTGTGCATAAAAAATGTCGCAGACGCTTTGGGGGAAGTTTTGAATTGCGGCAGTTATTATCAGAAAAAGTTACTGGAAGAAGCTGTTAGGCGTACTTTGGAATCTGAAAACGATATTTGTATTTCGCGTTTGCTGAGGATTATCGAGGAAATGCTTCTGGAAGAACAAATAAATGAAAACACTGGCAGAATAGCGGAGAATCTACAGCATTTGTTGACGAGATTGTTTCCCTATGAAGATATCGACAACTTTGTAATAAGAAATCAAGAGGCGCAAATAGATATGGATGAACCCCTTACTATCATTGATATTAGTTGTTATCCTGAAGGTCAGAGACGGTTTTTGACAAGATTAATAGTATCGCTGTTATGGAGAGAAGCATATCGCCCCAAAGCAAAAAGTCGGTATGAGATTCTGGTGCTTGATGAAATGCAGTTTTTATCTGTGAAAGAAGGCAGCACACTGAATTCCATGCTGCATGAAGGCAGGAAAAAAGGATTGTCCCTTGTTCTCAGCACACAATATATCAGCCATTATGGTGAGGATGAGAAAAGTGCGCTTCATCAGGCAGATACGAAGATTATCTTCCGGCCGACTCCGGAGGACCGCAGATATTCGGCAAGGCTGATTGCTCCAATGAATCCTCGGATATGGGAAAGGGAGCTGGCGGGATTAAAAAAAGGAGAGGCGCTATTAAAGGGGCATTACCGCTTGGATAACCGAAACAGGGTTCTGGATACACCGCTCATAATTAAGGCATTTCCATAAAACAGTGCTAAAAAGTCATGAGATGGCATAGGTTAGAGAAACCAGTTGAAAGAGATAGCAAGGGAGGCGGAGACAATCAGTAAAAAAAATAAATTAAATTTTAGATTCCACAATCCAAACACCCCAGAGGCGACGGCAGATTACATAGTGCAGATTTTCGTTGCTGCTAACACGGGGAGAGTGGAGCAGGTTTTAAATCAAAGTGCCTCCAAGGGAGACAAGGAAAAAGAAGAAGGAGAAGGAGAGAACCGCTGCGTAAGCTAGCGGTTCTCTTGCTTGCATGGAAAAAGCAAAGGTATCAGAAAATAGCTTGTCTTTTTTTTCGCTACATTATATAATGGGGTCGTAACAGAACGCTATTATTTAATTAGAAAGGTCTGAGTTATGAATATTGCTGCTTATTGCCGTGTTTCTACAGATAAATCCGACCAGCTTAATAGTTTAGAGGCACAAAAGAAATTTTTCACTGAATATACGCAGAAAAATGGTCATGACCTTGTAAAACTATATGCAGATGAAGGAATTTCCGGTACAAAGATTAAAAACCGCAAAGAATTTCTCCAGCTTATGAGGGATGCAAAACAGGGATTGTTTGATATGGTGGTTGTAAAAGACATATCCCGTTTTGCGCGTAATACGGTAGACCTTTTACAGAGTATCAGGACTTTGAAAGCGCTGGGCATTGAAACGACGTTCCTGACGGCGAATATGACTGTCTTAGGACAATCGGAGTTCGTTCTGACAATCTTTGGCGCACTTGCACAGGAAGAAAGTGCGAATACTTCTAAACGTGTGAAGTTCGGAAAAAAGATGAATGCAGAGAAAGGGCGGGTACCGAATATTGTATACGGCTATGATAAGACAAACGGCGACTATTTTAATTTGGGAATTAATAAAGAAGAAGCAAAAATTATCCGTCAGATATTTACATGGTATATTGAGGAAGGATATGGAGCGGCTAAGATTGCGAATATGCTTAATGAAAGAGGCTGTAAGACGAAGCGGGGCTATAGCTTTAGCCAGAATGCAATCTGCCGCATCTTAACGAATGAACTGTATACCGGAAAGATTATTAACGGGAAAGAAGAAGTAACGGATTTCCTGACTGGCACAAGGGCAGAAAAAGACCAGTCTGAATGGCTGGTAACAGACCGTCCGGATTTGAGGATTATTGAGCCGGAGCAATTTGATCAAGCACAGGAAGTATTGGCGGGACGCCATGGAGCATTTAATATGAAGCGAGAGAGACAAAGCAATAAATATCTTTTTAGTACACTGATAAAATGTAAGGAGTGCGGATGGTCGTTCCGAAGGACAGTCCGTACTTATAAGAACACATATATCCGTTGGGTATGTTCCGGGCATAATGGAAAAGGGGCGGATAATTGTCCGAATGCAGTTACGGTTGATGAAGAAGAATTAATTCAGGCATTGGAAGAATATTTTGCAGAAATGCTGAAATCAAAAAAGAATGTCATTGCCCATGTGGTAAAAGAATTTGTTAAGATTTACAAAGCAAAAGACGAAAATGAGAATTATGAGAAGGAATTAAATGATAGCCTTGCGAGAATGAAAAAGACCCGGCAAAAATATATGGATATGTATACGGATGATTTGATCAGCAGAGAGGAACTGAATGAGAAGATTGGAGGGATGAAGGCAGAGATTGAGAAGTTGGAAAATAATCTGAAACTGGTCCAGTATAATCTGAACAAAGGCGACCAGTTAGAAGATGTGATAAGATTGACCTTCAAGCGTATAGAGGATATCGTGTCTGTCAGGGATATGACGAATGAGCAGTTGAAACAGATTATCCAAAAGATAGAAGTAGACAAAGAAGGAAATGTAGATATTTACCTGCGTTTGTTCGGGGATTTGGGATTGAATGAAACCGTTCTAATTTGCGACAACCATACATAAAGACGTAACAGAACGTCTCCTCCAAGTCAACCCGTCTCTTGCAGCAGAGGCAAGAAAGATATTAGATCTCAATAAGTCAGAGCGCCACATACGCGGTGGACTTGCTACCCGGGAGAAATATCTTCATCAACATGCATAATCGCACAAGAGGATGACTATCGATGAGAGCAGATAAGGCATGCAGGGAATGCAGCAGGAAGATAATAGGAGTGTACACAGAGCTTTATCAGGCGTCAGCGGAAAAGAAGGAAGAGATCATCGGACGGGCGGAAAGGTATCTGGACGAGACTCCAATGAATCTGTCTGCCCCGCGTATCGTGGCAGGGGTGTTGGATGTCTTGAAAGAAGAAACAGGGTTCACAGATCCATATGAGAAGATCAAGAAGGACTATGAACTGCTTCCGCTTGGTATGGAGAAGCAGATATACGAGAATATCCGAAGCTCGAAGGATTCGTTTATAGTTGCTTTTCAATCTCGATTCAGAGAAGACGGCGAATCTGCAGGGAGGTCTGGTTCTGAATGATGCAACTGGAGGGGATGCGAGACTGTTCGGCCTTGATCGGATTACTTCAATCGTACCGAATGGAACAAGCATCCCCAGAACAGAGTATGATCAGATATTGGAGGAAGCCAGATCGTGTATAGATAGAGCGGTTTCAGGCAGGCAGGCAGACTGTCTGTCCCCGGCATTGACGAATGAACAGCGCTAATGGCAAAGCTTCCGCTTCCCAAACTTCACAGAGAATGTAGTTCCCCCGCCCTTCGTATCCTCCACATGAAGATCGAGGTTCTGTATCCCGGCAAGGGCGGCGGCGATCGACAGGCCAAGGCCGAAGTGTTCTTTCTTACTTCTGGAGCGGTCACTTCGGTAGAACCGGTCGAAGATCCTGGTCTTCTCTTCGTCAGGAATCCCCGGGCCGTGATCGATCACACGGACAATGAGGCAGCCGGAGGAGACTTCCGCCTGCAGGATGATCTGGCGTTTATTCTGCGTGCAGGCGCAAGCGTCCTCATTGGCATGACTCTCGTCCGTCAAAGCATAAGCAATGGCATTATCTAATAAAATAGTAAATATCTGTTGGCACAAATCAGGATCCGCAGATACCGGGGGAAGAGGAGCATCCGGCAGCAGAAGCGACAGTGTCCCACCCTTGGAGAATAAAATCGGCTCATACATTTCCAGCAGATTCAACAGCAGTTCATCAATCTCGAATTTCCGTTCCCTTACGGCCCACTCCTTCTGGTCTGTCATTACCAGCAGCAGGAGATTCTTGATCAGGGCGCTTCCGCGGCGGCATTCCTTCTGAATGACGGACAAGCCATGGCTGTATTCCAGAGGGTTAGAGATGGAGGCATCGGCAGTTGTCTGGATCACCGCGAAGGGGGAACGCAGCTCGTGGGAGACAGCGGCGACGAATTCTTGCTGCTTCTGATAAGTCTCTTCCAAAGGCTTAAGAGAGCGGCCGACGAACCATCGTCCGGACAGGAAGAGCAGCAGGATCCCGCCCAAGTTTATCAGCAGATAGACACAGCCTGTCTCCAGAAGTTTCTTCTGACTGTCGGAAATATCCTGAAGCAGAATTAGTTTCTTATATCCGGAGGTGGTCTGAAGAATCAGGACATTTCCAAGATAAGTGTCCCGTTCTTCTCCGTCGATCCGAAATACAGAGGATTGCAGCAGATTCGAGGAAATGGGGTGGGAATCGTCGTAAATGTTCTCTTTTCTCGCGGCGTCTTCCGCACGGGAGAAGAGAATGTCGCGTTTGGTACGGGATTTATAGGCTCCGGGGAAGAAAAAGGGAGTATCATTTTCTTCTATATAAATGAGGAGCCGGTTGTTCTTCTCCATTTGTACCAGGAAGGAATCAGCAAATCGGGAATCTGTCTGAAGCTGGGCCGTCAGCGTGAAGAGTAATTCCTGGAAGGCCGATTGATGCCGGTTCTCCTGGGAAGAGACATAGAATAAAAAGGCAGCGGACAGGACGATAGTCATGATCAGTCCGGTGCTCAGAGTATACAGAATGACGAATTTTCTTCGAAGTCTAGGAAACATGATTTCCCTCCAGCCGATATCCCATGCCGTGCACAGTCTGAATACATGCCCGGCTCTTCAGTGTCAACAGATGCTTTCTCAGGAAATAGATATAGGTATCCAGATTCCCATCTTCCACAGTTCCGTCAGGTCCCCAGACCCGGGAGTAGATCTGCTCTCTTGTCAGGGTCTTGTCCGGATTGCGCATGAAAAATTCCATAAGAAGAGCTTTTCTCTTAGAGAGAAGCTCTTCCTTATCCCGGCATGTTATAGTCCGGGTATCCGGGTCAAATCGGATATCCAGATAAGAAAGGCAGGTATGGTCTGAGAAATCCTTGGGACGCCGTGACAGCGCGCGGATACGCGCCAGCAGTTCTTCAATGGCGTAGGGCTTTACCAGATAATCGTCGGCGCCGCAGTCCAGTCCCTTGATGCGGTCGTCCAGGGAACCAAGGGCGGTGGTCAGGATCACAGGGGCGCTGATATGATTCTGGCGGATGGAGCGCAGGATGGACAGCCCGTCGATCTCCGGCAGCATACGATCCAGGAGAATCAGGTCATAAGCTCCGGACATAGCGTGATAGAGCGCTTCGCTTCCGGTGTGGCAGCAGTCTGCAGTGTGATTCCTTGAGAGAAGCTGTGATTTCAGGGCATCGCATAAATCCCGGTCGTCTTCAATGATCAAAATGTGCATCTTCTATATGAAACCTCCTTTCCCTCAAGAATTATAGCATGAAATCTCAAAATAATCTTTAAAAATTTATGATGATTTTCAAAGATTTTTTGAGATAAAATGTGTATAGTATCAGATAGTACGAAGAAAGGAGACGAATGTCAATGAAGAGATTCAACCATGTGAAACGTCTGGCCGCAATCCTCTTATCGGCAGTGCTTACCATCGGAGTATTGTCAGGCTGCGGCAGGGGAGAGGCTGGCAAAGGCAAGGAGGATTCTGTAAAAGGGCGTTATATAGAGGAGGATGTAGAGCTTCCATTACAGGGAGAGGAGAAGATTTTAAACATATCGAAGTCAGAAGATGGGAATCTGATATTGTATTCACAAGCGGGAGGAGCGCAGGTATATCGGTATGAGTACAGGGACGGCGAATGGGTACAGACAGCGCTTGACTGGATCGCCCCGCTTTTTGAAGGGAAGAACATATACTTGCAGGAGATATGGGAATCCGGAGACGGAATCCAGGTAGCGTTAGGTATGGGGGAAGACATGGCTGCGTACATCGTGAGGAGCAAAGATGGACAGACAGGGGAAGAACTGGAGCTTCCGTATCTGAGGCAGGAGGGAGAGTATGGATATCCTGCGATTACCAATCTGCAGATCGACAGTGAGGGGAATTACTGGATGAATGATTTCTATCAGGCTAAAGTGATAGCAGTCGACCCGGATTCATTGGAGATCTTGCAGGAGTTTGGCACTGCCAGGGGATTCTCTAATGGACAGCGAATGGTCATCGGCACTTCGGAGGGAGATATGGCGGTGAATACGGAGGAAGGTGTCTTCACCGTCTATGGATCGGACCTGAAGGAGAAGGAGAGCTTCAAGATTAATCAGGAGGAACTGCCCTGGATATGTGATGACGGAGAAAACTGGTATCTGCTTGCAGAAAATGGAATTACACGTGTGAAACCAGGCAATGAGACCAGCGAGGTGATCGTGGACGGCAGCATGGGTGAGATGAGTTCATCATTGAATTATACGGCGGGATTTGTCGCAGGGCAGAAGGATGACTTTTATGCGCTCTATCGTCAGGAGAAAGCAGGTACCTTCAGCCTGGTTCACTATGCATATGATGCCGAAGCTCTGGCAGTGCCGGAGAATATCCTGAGAGTATTCGGGTTGTCGGAGAATACGACGATTCAAGATGCGATCCTTAGTTTCCAGAAATCACATCCTGACGTGAAGGTAGAATATACGGCTTCAGGAAAGGAAGACGGGATCACCATGGATGATATCCGCACGCTGAACACGGAGCTTCTCAGTGGAAACGGCGCAGATATACTCCTGCTTGACGGGCTGTCGGCAAAGACCTATATCGAGAAGGGGATTCTGTCTGACTTGTCCGGGATTGCCGAGGAGCTTCTGTCACAGGGATCCTACCTGGAGCCGATCATGAAAAATGTGGCGCAGCAAGAGGGCAAGGTCTATGCTATGCCGGTGAGATTCAGCGTGCCGATCATTTTCGGAGACGAGAATGCGAAAGAAGCAATCCTCTCCCTTGATAAGCTGACCGCATACGTGGATGCACATCCGGACGAGAGTATTCTGGGTATTGCGGAGAAGAGTTATATTAGAGATTTTCTGTTCCAGATGTACCAGGACGAGATTATCGGGCCGGATGGAAGAGTCGATCAGGAGAAGCTTGCGGCATTGCTTGAGACAGAGACGAAGCTCGCAGTCAGTTCGAAGTCGGAAGTATTTGAAGAGGCCAAGATGAATGAGGTGGGAATGGATACGATGACAAGGGTTTTCCGGCAGGGAATGTTCAGCGGAGCAGGAAGCGAGGCGATCCTGAACCATCCCAATAGTATTTCCACGGATCGGATCATTGGCATAACGAATATGATGATTCCGTATACGGTCATGCGGCAGTTGAATCTGTCGCCGGATACATTGAAAGAGTTCTATGTACCGACAGGGATCGTGGGGATCAATAAGAATACACAGCAGAAAGAACTGGCGGAAGAATTTGTCAAATATCTGTTCTCCCAGGAGATACAGGAGAAACAGTCAGACGACGGGCTGCCGGTACTGGAGACGGCGCTGGATAAGATAAAGGATGAGGTCAATACGGAACATGCGCAGAATTATACGATAATGTCAAGCTGGAATATCGACGGGGAAGAGCCGATCGAGATCGAAGCAGGATATCCTACACTGGAAGAAGTGGAAGATCTGATCGTGAAATGCCATACGCTTAGCAGGCCGGCCGTGCAGGACTATGTGATCTGGAATATCTATCAGACGGAGGCGGACGCCTGCATTGGAGGAAGTATAGATGCGAAGACGGCGGCGAAGAATATCGCACAGAAGGTGGACACCTATCTTGCTGAGTAAGAGAAGAACGCGGATGCGGGGATATATGTTCCTGCTTCCAAGTCTAATAGGAACGGGAGGATTCGTTCTGATTCCGTTCCTGGATGTAGTAAGGAGATCTTTTCTGCAGGCGGTGGGAAATGGCTTCGTAGGATTAGAGAATTACCGGACGGTGCTTGAGAACAAGGCATTTCGGCTTGCGGCGGGAAATACGGTCAGGTTCATGCTGACCTGTCTTCCGCTTCTGATGATATTGTCTCTGTTCCTGGCAGTCCTGGTAAGGAGAGCAGTCAGGTTTCAGAGATGGATGAAGACAGGATTCCTGCTTCCAATGGCGATCCCGGCAGCATCCGTTGTGATATTTTTCAAACTGGTCTTTGACGAGAAGGGCTGGCTTGGGCGGCTGACAGGGGCATTGGGGATGGAAGCTGTGGACTGGCTGGCGTCGGACTGGGCGTTCCTGGTGCTGGTCGCCTGTTATATCTGGAAGAACCTTGGTTATGATATAATCCTCTGGCTTGCAGGGCTTGGGGCAATTCCCGGAGAGCAGTATGAGGCGGCAAGGGTACAGGGAGCAGGTGAATGGGCGTGTTTCTGGTATATCACACTGCCGCAGCTAAAAGAAACGGTATTTGTGACAGGGCTCTTGTCATTCGTCAATGCATTCCGGGTATTCCGGGAGGCGTATCTGTTGGCAGGGGATTACCCGCATGAGAGCATCTATATGCTGCAGCATTTGTTCAATAACTGGTTCGTGAATCTGGATATCCAGAAGATGACGGCTGCGGCGGTTATGCTGGTGATTGTTACGGGAGCGGCGATCGTGCCCTTAAGCATAAGAAAAGGAGAGATGGATGAGAAATCATAGCTTTCGCCAGTGGGTGATTAGGGGGATCCTGTTGGCAGTATTTAGCATTATGGTATTTCCGCTGCTCATGCTGTTTGCCAATTCACTGATGGGGAAGCAGGAGCTTTTGGAAACCTTCGGTGCGGTACTGGCGGATTCAGGAGAATATGCCGGGATGCGTATCTTCCCGGCATACCCTACACTGCGGGCTTACGTCAGGCTGCTGTTGGATTCGCCGGAATATTTCACGGCATTCTGGAATTCTATGATTCAGACGGTCGGTGTGGTATTCGGCCAGCTTTTGGCGGCGGTGCCGGCAGCATGGGCGTTCGCACAATTTCATTTCCCAGGGAAACGTATACTTTGGCTTGTATATATGATCTTGATGATACTGCCCTTTCAGGTTACGATGGTCTCAGGGTATCTGGTTTTAAATGCGGCGGGGCTTATGGATACCCGCGCGGCAGTGATCTTGCCCGGAATCTTTTCTACGCTGCCGGTATTCATCCTGCGGAAAACATTTGCAGGAATCCCGGGAGAGATTCTGGAGGCTGCGAGGATCGACGGAGCAGGGGATCTGCGCATTTTCTTTGGAATCGGGATTCCCCTTGGAGTTCCGGGGATCTTCTCTGTTATGATCCTGAGCTTCCTGGAATACTGGAATGCAATCGAACAGCCAATGACATACCTGAAAACCAAGTCCTTATGGCCGCTGTCGTTGTATCTGCCGCAGATGGTAGGCTCAGAGGCAGCGGCGGCATTTGCGGCATCCATCGTAACATTGCTGCCTGCAGTCCTTCTGTTCTTCTGGGGGCAGGATTATCTGGAACAGGGGATTGTGGCATCCGGAAGACTGTAGTAAGGAGGTACTGAGTAATGAATCAGAATCGAAAATGGATACTTCGGATCTTCGGCGGGTTTCTGGCGGTCATGGCATTAGGAACGGTGATTTCCCGGGCCGCTGCGTCGGCGCTGGTAGCACAGGTGGAAACGGAGAAGGCAAAGCGGGGAAAATTATCTTATTCTTACGAGGGAGAGGGAACCGTGGTCCCGGTTCAGGAGGAACAGATTTTCCTCTGGCCGGAGCAGCAGGTGGAATGGACGGCGAAACAGGGCAGTACAGTCAAGGCGGGCGAATGTCTGGTGCAATTCCGTATGGAATACTTAAATCAATCGGTGGAGAAAAAACAGGCGGAGTTGACGCAGTTAGAGCTTCAGGCATCACAGCAGCAGATATCGGCAAGAGAGCAGGCAAGAGTGCCTGCGACCACGGGGGCAGGGCAGACCCTTGCACAGGCACAGCAGCAATTGGAGCTTGCGACACAGAAAGAGGCGGCGGCACAGGCGGCTTACGAGCAGTTTCTTCAGTCGGCAGCTGCAGAAGAGACGGATCCATGGATGGAGCAAAAGCAGGAATTGGAAGCGGCGGTTCAGGAGGCGCAGACCGGTGTGGAAGCGGCATCGCAGGCCCTTGCACAGGCGGAGAATGGATATGAGCTTGCCAGACAGGAGGATGCAGCCTGGGACATCAATGCGGCAAATGCGTCCAGGGCGGCGATGCTTGGGGCAGAGGCGGCAAGTGTCCAGATTGAAGCGGAGAGAAAAGAGCTTCAGAGACTTCAGTCGTATCAGGCAGCGGGAGGGAAGATCTGCGCAGAACGGGATTGTACGGTGCTGCAGGCAGGAGTGCAGGCGGGAGCGGTCACCAGCGGGAGCGAGGTATTCGTGACGGGCAGCGGCGGATTCAGACTGAAGGGCTGGGCGAAGCCAACGGATAGAGAGAAACTGAGAACAGGTCTGGAAACAGAGATTCAGCTTGAAGCCGGGAAGAAGAAAACCGTGAAGATCGAATCCATAGAAACGGATACGGGAGGCACCGGCACCGGTAGCGGAGCCGGAGAAAATGCAGGAGATCCGGCATCCCAATCTCAGATCTATTGGACCTCACCGCTGCCGGAGAATGTGAAGGTGCAAAATGGAGACAGCTTCACCTGGAGCATTGAGGCTCCGTCAGAGAAGGAATATGAACAGATCATTCCGCTTGAGGCGCTCAGAGAGGATATGAATGAGGCTTATTGTCTGGTTCTTGCAGAAGAAGAGCAGATGCTTGGCACCGTACAGGTTGCCAGGAGGGTTCCGGTTACAGTACTGGAGAAGGATGCCAGGAGTGCGGCGGTCACTTCGGCGTTGACGTCAGACGATCAAGTGATCGCGTCATCGGAGAAATATGTGTCGGAGGGCGATCGGGTGCGATTAAGAGAATAATGACAAAGGAGACAGGAATTGAGAAAAATGCTGGTGAAACGCCAAAAGGTCTGGATGATATGCTTTGCTTTTCTGTATCTTGGAATAAATATCTGGATTCTGTGCAGGCTGAGGCTGCTGGAAGAATATACCGATCTCATCGCTTTATCCTGTCCGGCGGGAAGTATCACCGAATCAGCATTTGATCAGTGGAGGGAACATGCGGACAGCGGGAGATATTCTGAGGCGGCTGTGTGGAGGAAGACGGAAGAGCTTGAGGTCGTGGCGGAGGATACCGGGCGCAGCCGGAAGATGTTCTGTTACAGGATCAAAGGACAGCCGGGCGCGGTGTTCGGAAGAGGACTTACGGAAGGAAGATATTTTATAGAAGGAGAGACAGGCATATGTCTGTTGGAACAGGGAACGGCACGGCAGTTATTCGGAGCGGATCAGGTGTCAGGATTGACGGTGCAGATAGATGGAAATGATTACCGTATTGCAGGTATTTTACAGGGAAATGAGCCGATCTGTATAATCCCGGCAGAAGAAGGAGAGACATTTGACGGGATAGCGGTACGAAAGAAAGATGCAGGTCAGTCTTCGAACAAGGCAGTCAGCTCCTTAGAGTCGGCGCTGGGATGTACCGGAGGACAAGAGATTGACGGGAAGCTCTTCTATGTAACGGCCTGGCTTCTATATGCAGGGCTTGCAGCGGCTGCACTGTTTCTTATGGGAAATGCTGCGGTGTCTCAGGCCGGGAGCCGCCTGGCAGACCGGATACCGCCTGAGCAAATGAAAACGGCGGCCAGAACTGTCATCATGATTCTGGCAATTGGAGTTCTGGTATCAGGAGTAATGACAGCAGATCCGGGCAGTGATTATCTCCCCACGTACTGGTCGGATTTTGAATTCTTTGCACGGCTGTTTCATGATAAAGAAGAGCAGATAAGAAGTCTGTCTATGCATCTGGAATTCGCTTCTTGGATAAGTATGATCAAGGCCTGGAGACAGGCGGCAGCGGCAGGATTGTTGGCGGGCAGCATGGCTTTGGCGCTGTTTTTATCTGCAAGATGGAGGCAGAATATACATTCGACCTATGAATTGGAAGATATGGAATAAATTTCTTGTTCAGATTGTATATTTCTATTTTTGGAAAATTATGATATTATCATTCCGAAAAGGAGAGGTTGTTATGAGCAAAATAATTGTAGTATTTCAGAGTCCAGATGACATCCTGGAGTTTGTCCAGAAGGTCGAAAAGTATCCGTACAACATGGATATGAAACGCGGCAAGTATGTGGTAGATGCGAAATCTCTGCTGGGGCTGATGAATCTTGGCTTCCATCGTGAGATCGAGCTTGAAGTCCACGAGGAAGAATGTGAAGATCTTCGGAAGGATATTGAAGAATTTATAGCTGCGTAAAATGATACTTGTATAATGAGACTCCTCGTCGTATAATAAATGCGGTGAGGAGTCTTTCGTATGAATAAAAGAATAAAAATAGACAGGAGCGGTTATTTATTTGATAACAAGGCTCTTGTAACACTGATCATTCCGCTCATCGTCGAGCAGCTTCTTGCAGTGCTGGTCGGTATGGCGGATTCTATTATGATCGCAAGCGTCGGCGAGGCGGCGGTATCCGGCGTGTCGTTGGTAGATCAGGTCATGGTCCTGCTCATCAATATTTTTGCGGCTCTTGCGACAGGGGGAGCGGTTGTAGCCGGACAATATCTAGGGCACAGGAGAAGGGAAGCTGCGTGCGAATCGGCAACACAGCTTGTCTGGTTTATCACGGTCTGTGCGGTCGTGATCACCGTGGTTGTCTACGCAGGGAAATCCGTGATCCTTCATGGGGTGTTCGGGAAGATTGAGCCGGATGTTATGCGTCATGCAGACATTTACCTGATGATCGTAACCATGGCGATCCCGTTCATGGCGTTGTATAATTCGGGGGCGGCTATATTCCGTGCAATGGGGAATTCCAAGATCTCTATGCAGGTATCTATTATTATGAATATCATCAATGTGGCCGGCAACGCGATCCTGATTTACGGTTTCCACAGAGGAACAGAAGGTGTGGCGATTCCAACACTGGTATCAAGGATTGTAGCTGCGGTGATCATCATTGTACTTCTATGTGATGAGAAGCAGACCTTACACATCAGGCGTACCTGGCGGTATCGTGTGGACTGGTCTCATGTGAAGAAGATACTGAGCGTGGGTGTTCCAAACGGTCTGGAGAACAGCATGTTTCAGCTTGGGAAGATATTGGTGCTGAGTCTGGTATCTACCTTTGGCACGTACGCGATCGCGGCAAATGCGGTCAGCAATGCGATCGCATTGTTCCAGATCCTTCCGGGAATGGCAATCAATCTTGCGGTTACAACGGTGATTGCAAGGTGTGTTGGCGCCGGAGATTACGATCAGGTAAGATACTATAATAAGAGGCTTCTGATCATCACGCACATTGGTGTGGCAGTCATGGTGTTCGGTGTGTTTGCCATACTTCCGCTGATACTTAAGGCATATCATCTGTCGGATGTCACGGCGGAGGTGACACGCCAGATCATATATTTCCATGGGCTTAGTGCGATCGTGATATGGCCGGCGTCATTTACCCTTCCATCGACCTTCCGGGCTTCGGGAGACGCGAAAGCGTGTATGATCATATCCATGGTATCTATGTGGATATTCCGGATCGTATTCAGTTATATCCTTGGGAAATATCTGGGCCTGGGAGTGTTCGGTATCTGGGTGGCGATGGTTGTCGACTGGGCGTTTCGCGCGTTGTGTTTTATTATACGGTATTTCAGAGGCGGATGGAAGAAACAGGCGTTGGTATAACGTTGGAGGGACCATTGGAAGAAGCAGATATTGGTATGAGGGCAGAAAGGAAGGCTTATGAAGAGAGAATTAGTGATTGTATTGGATTTTGGCGGGCAGTATAACCAGCTCGTGGCAAGGCGCGTCCGTGAATGTAATGTATATTGTGAGATTTATTCATATAAGACGGATATCGAGAAGATTAAGGAAATGAATCCCAAGGGGATCATCCTGACCGGCGGACCGAACAGTTGTTATGCGCCGGACGCACCGATATACTCCAGAGAGTTGTTCGGGCTTGGGATACCGGTGTTGGGGCTCTGCTACGGCGCACAGCTCATGATGTTCGTGCTTGGCGGCAGTGTGGCTCGTGCAGAGGTCGGAGAGTACGGCAAGACAGTGGTATTGGTTGATAAGAGGGATTCTAAGATATTCGAGAATATTTCTGCTGAGACGGTCTGTTGGATGAGTCATGCTGATTCTATCGTAAAGGCGGCTCCTGGATTCGAGATTACCGCACATACGGTGGATTGCCCGGTGGCAGCGGCGGAGAATGCGGATGCCGGACTGTATGCGGTCCAATACCATCCGGAGGTGCTTCACACAGAAGAAGGTGCGAAGCTGTTGTCGAATTTCGTCCGGAATGTGTGCGGATGTGCCGGCGACTGGAGGATGGATTCTTTTGTAGAGGAATCCATTAGACAGATTAGAGAGAAAGTGGGAAACGGCAGAGTGTTGTGTGCGTTGTCCGGCGGAGTGGATTCTTCCGTGGCAGCAGTCTTACTCTCGAAAGCTGTCGGCGGCCAGCTCACCTGCGTGTTTGTAGATCACGGTCTTCTGCGCAAGGATGAAGGGGATGAAGTCGAGGCGGTATTCGGCCCCGACGGCTCATATGACCTTAATTTCATCCGGGTGAATGCTCAGCAGAGATTCTATGATAGGTTGGCGGGGGTGTCTGAGCCTGAGAAGAAGCGCAAGATTATCGGAGAAGAGTTTATCCGTGTATTCGAGGAAGAGGCGAAGAAGATCGGCGCCGTAGACTTTCTGGTACAGGGAACTATTTATCCGGATGTGGTGGAGAGCGGTCTTGGCGGGGAGTCTGCCGTGATCAAATCCCATCATAATGTGGGCGGTCTGCCGGATTATGTGGACTTTAAAGAGATTATTGAGCCGCTCCGGGATTTGTTTAAGGATGAAGTCAGAAGAGCCGGACTGGAACTTGGGATACCGGAGTATCTGGTATTCCGTCAGCCGTTCCCGGGACCGGGGCTTGGTGTAAGAATTGTCGGTGAGGTTACGGAGGAGAAGGTGCGGATTGTGCAGGACGCGGATGCGATTTATCGGGAGGAGATTGAGAATGCGGGGATTGCACAGGAGATTGGACAGTATTTTGCGGCGCTTACGAATATGCAGAGTGTTGGGGTGATGGGGGATGAACGGACCTATGATTATGCGGTGGCGCTTCGGGCTGTGAATACGATAGACTTTATGACGGCGGAAACGGCGGAGATACCATATGAGGTGCTTAAGAAGGTTATGGGGAGGATAATTAATGAGGTTAAGGGGGTTAATCGGGTGATGTATGATCTGACAAGTAAGCCACCGGGGACGATTGAGTTCGAGTAAGAGGTAAAATCCTCGCAAGTCTTGAAAAATCAAATGTTTACGGTTAGAGGGAAGTAATTTCAGATTAGGCGGTATAGCCCCGATTACAAGGGCTATACCGTCTTTTTGAGTTCCTATGCGCCTTGCCGTTTCGGTTGCGTGGCAGAAAGGAAATTGATTTCTCCAACAAAGTTGAAAATAATATCCACTTTCTGTACCCGTTTCCCGTCCACCTTTTCCGGCGCATGGACTATGATTTTCTTGATAAATTCATTGACGATTGCGGGGGTGAGCTCCTTTATCCCCACATATTTGCGGATAATCGCGGCGAAGCTGTCAAAATCGCTTTTGTTCTGTTCGTAGGTATCGACTTCCTGCTGGTCTGCCTTGACCTTTTCTTCCAGTTCCCGCTGTTCCGCTTCATATTCTGCGGACAGCTTCAAAAACCTGTCATGGCTGATTGTGCCGTTTATGTCGTCCTCATAAATCCGCTTGAAGATACGGTCAAGTTCCGCTATCCGCTTCCTCGCCTGTCCGACCTCACGTTTCCTGCGCTTCATTTCCTTTTCTGTTTCAGCGGAGCGTTGCTGATACATCATTTCATGGAAAGCCATGATGTCATCAAAGAAAAGGGCAGTCACGTCAAATATCCTGCTCCATACGATTTGCTTCAACACTTCCTCGCGGATAAAGTGAGCCGTACAGCTTCCCGTATTGCTCTTGTACTTTGCACAGCGGTAATGGTCTTGTGAACCGTTAAAACTTTTACAAGTAGCGAAATGTAGCTTACTCCCACAGTCCGCACAATATACCAAACCGGAAAACAATCCCTGTCTGTCCGCTTTTGTGGGGCGGCGTTTGTTCGCTCTTAGTTCTTGTATCCGTTCAAAAACAGCGTCCTCTACAATCGCTTCATGGGTATTATAGAAAATTGCCTGCTGTTCTTTTGTGGTTGGAATCCGCTTCTTTAATTTGTGGGATTTGGAATAGCTTTTGAAATTTACGGTATGTCCGCAATAGTCCATACGTTCCAAAATGCCGACAATCGTGCTGTCTTTCCAGTTGTACGGATTTTCGGGAAGTGCTTTCCCCTTTTTCTCCGCATAGTAGGCTTTGGCAGTCGGTACTTTATCTTCCTTGAGGATTTTTGCTATCTGCATAGGACCTTTCCCACCGATACATAAATCAAAAATTCGTTTCACCACAGCGGCGGCTTCCTCGTCCACAATCCATAGCTTTTTGTCCGCAGGGCTTACCATGTAGCCGTAAGGCGGCTTTGTCAGATGTTCCCCCGCCTGTCCTTGCGCCCGTTTGATTGCCCGTACTTTTTTACTTGTATCTTTGGCGTAAAAATCATTAAACAGGTTGCGGAACGGGGTAAAATCGTTATCCCCCTTTGCGCTGTCTACACCGTCATTGATTGCGATATATCTAACATCGCGCTCTACGAAAAAGATTTCCGTATAGTAACCGACTTTCAGATAATCGCGCCCCAATCTTGACATATCCTTGACAATGACTGTCGCCACGTTTCCGGCTTCAATCTCTGCAATCATGCGGTTAAAATTCGGTCTGTCGAACGTCACGCCCGATACACCGTCGTCAATAAAGAAAACGGGATTGGAAAAGCCGTTGTCCGCCGCATATTTGGAGAGGACTGCTTTCTGGTTCACAATGCTGTTGCTGTCGCCCTCTAACGTATCTTCCTGCGAAAGACGGGCGTATAATGCTGTTATCTGTCCGGGCTTATATGTATTTGCTGTCATATGTTCATTCCTCCTGTAATGAACGCCCGACAAACAGTAGTGTTAAAATCATTATAGCGCATTTATCCCTGTTTGTCATTGGGCGGTTTGACGGTTTCCGATTTTATGAGCCGTATCATCTTGTCGCGGAGCCGTTCCGAGCCGCCGCAGGAGGTAGACACTTCATAGTATGTGCCGCCGATTTTGTAGCAGACGGTTTCCTCTGTCGGTTTCCCTTTTTCTGGCAAATAGCCGCTGTCCTTGATTTCTGGTTCCCAATCCATTCTTTTCCCTTCCTTTCCGTATTTGCGAAATGATAAGTTTCGGAGCAAGCATAGGAAACGGGTACCCATTTCCGTAAATCTGCCCGTCCGCGCTACGGCTTGCCGGACAGATTTTGCTTGTTGGGAAGAATCCCAAACCCTCTTGAAAATCCTCTCACTACCTACAACACCGCACAGGGCGTTTTTGACGAATATTTGAGAGAAATTTTTCAAAAAGTTTTCCTTGCTTCTTAATACGGGGGAGTTTCAGAAATGCCAAATATGAATAAAAAATAGCAGAGGTTTTTTGTAAGCTGAAATATGGTTTCAGAGTATGTCTATTCAGTTCTATCAGTTAACTAAAATACTTCCTATAATGTAAGGAATGATTTTCTGATTTTGGGGGTATACGGCATTGCTAAATCAAGTTCCCTACTT
This sequence comes from Lachnospiraceae bacterium, assembly GCA_910574715.1. GTDB lineage: Bacteria > Bacillota > Clostridia > Lachnospirales > Lachnospiraceae > Sporofaciens. Next base: position 23,423 of record CAJTCH010000057.1, read on the forward strand.
GACAATAGTTATCAATCGTGCTATCATTCGTTTTGTGAATATTTATAGAGAATATTCGCAAATACAATTCGGAAGAAAGGAGAAGTGAATCTATGCCGTCAAAGCCAGTCCTTTCGGACGCTGATAAAAAAGCAATCCGCAAAAAGCTGGAAGAACTATGCGAGGAATGTTGGATAGCGCAAGGGTACAAAAAGACAAGCATTAAGAATCTATGCGACAAGGCAGTTATATCTATCGGTACTTTTTATACGCTCTACCCGACAAAGGAAGATTTATTCCTTGAAACAATCACAGACATACAAAGGAGGTTGACAGAAAAAATTATCGACATAAACAGGAACAGCCGGACGAAAGAGGGCTTTGCACAGTCCATGAAAAGGCTTTTCCGGGAATACGACAGCAAGCCGTTCCTCTACAATGTCAATACGCCGGATTTTCAGTCTTTTGTAACAAAGCTGCCGGAAGAAACGATTAAGAAAATCAAGTTTGACAGTTTCGATTTTTTCAGACAGGTTATCCATGCCGCAGACCTCAATCTGAAAATGGAGGAAGCACAGGCATATGGAATTTTGAGTGCGCTGCTGTCAACAATCAATGCAAAAGAAACGCTTTCCGTCACTTGTGATTATTTCGCTGTTTTTGATTTTATGGTGGATAGCCTTGTGGCAGATATTTTTGAGTAAAGGAGATTGTTATGACAGAATTTGAGTACAAAACGATAGTAATTGACAGCAAGGAAACAGAACATTCCGAAAAGTCGCTGTCTGATAAACTGAACCATTACGGTAAGGACGGTTGGGAGCTGGTTACTTGTTTCGCCTATCCGTGTATAGGCAGCTCCCAATATTCTCTTATCGGAATCGCACAGAAAGCAACTCTGATATTCAAAAGGCGGCTATGCCCCAAAAAGGGGGCGGGCGAATGACAAATGCGGTTGAAGTCCGGCACTTATCAAAATCCATAGAGGGCAGCCCCATACTGAATGATATTTGCATGAATGTAAGGCAAGGGGAAGTGTACGGATTTTTGGGCGCGAACGGCGCAGGAAAAACTTCGCTGATGAAAACGCTGTACCACATCATTTTCCCCGATACAGGTACGGTATGTTTATTAGGCGAAACTATCAACAAGGGGAACAATCCCGTTTTCTCCCGTATCGGCAGCATTATTGAAAGCCCTGTTTTTTACAGCCATTTAAGCGCATACGAGAACATGGAACTCCATTGCCGGTACATGGGCGCAGGCTATGAAAACATCATGGAAACGCTGTCACTGTTAGGGATTGCAGAAACGGGCAAAAAAGCCGTAGGGAAATTCTCTTTGGGAATGAAACAGCGGCTTGCGCTTGCAAGGGCAATGCTCACGAAGCCGGATTTGCTTATTTTAGACGAACCAATAAACGGCTTAGACCCACAGGGGATTATTGAAGTGCGGGAGCTGCTGTTGCGAATCAACCATGAATACCACACAAGCATTTTAATATCCAGCCATATCCTTGACGAACTGTCTAAAATTGCCGATACAATCGGAATTATTGACCACGGGGCTATGCTTGCGGAAGTATCAATGAAAGAACTCACAGCCAAAGGGATAGACCTTGAAACCTATTATTTAGGCTTATTGGGAGGAGGTGAAAAAAATGTGGAACCTTATCCGCATGGAAATTAAGAAAGTACCGTTAAAGCCGCATATTGCCGGATTGTTAATCGCTAACTTTATTATCTTTCTGCTTTCCGTCTTTACGTCCAGCCTTTTAACTGCAAGCGGCAATATATCCACGCTTCCGGGATTTGCCCCAGTCCAGTTAGATACGGTTACGTTAGCGGCAATGCTTGTAAGGGCTACTCTGATTGTATGGGAAGCGGTACTGATTTCCGTATTTGTGATTGAAGAATACAGAAACAAAACAATCTGTTTGCTTTTCACTTACCCAATCAGTCGCACAAAACTGATTACGGCAAAACTCATTTTGATATGTGGTATCATGTTCCTGTTCCATGTACTATCAAATATCTTCCAATATGCCACAATCTTTCTTGCGGCAAAATGTTTTGATTTTGTCACGTTCAGCTTTGGAAACATAATGACACAGGCAGTTACAACAATATCCGCAATCCTGTTGGGGCTTCTCCCGCTGTATGTTGGAATGATAAAGAAGTCAGCGATTGCAACCGTTGTTTCGTCTATCATCATTGTTGCCATTGCGTCAAATTCACAGGGAAGCAGCGCAGGACTTTTGTCAATTCCCATTGCGGCAATTATTTTCGACATCATAGGAATCACTTTTTCAGCAATCACAATGAGGAAAATGATTTTATCAGATTTGAGCAATTAAAAGAAAGGGGGCTATAAAATGAACTTTCCAATTCCCGACTTTGTACCCGTTCCAAGTGCGGAAATTATGCAGACTATTTCAATCATATCATTGATTATCGGTATCTGCCTTGTGGGTGCGGGATTGCTTTTCCTGTTTCTGAACAAGAAAAAAGGGAAAGAAAAGAAAGCCACAGCCTTATGGATTGTCATAGGCATTGGCGTGTTACTCATTGCAAATCACGGCATACAGTTATTATTTTAGGAGGGCAAAATGATTAAAGAAGTAAACAGGGCTTGCGAAAAGCTGAATGACACACTGGGAATATCCGTAGAGCTTCCCAACCCGAAAAAGAAAGCGTTAAAAACGGCAGCGGTATGTAACTTAGTTGTCGGCGCTGGTCTTGTGGTGGCAGGAATCCTTTTTCCGTCAAAATCTTGTGCGTTATTGGGCGGTATCAGCGTTATCAGCAGTGCTGTACTGAAAAAGGAAAGCAAGAATAAAACCCATGAATCATAACGAGAGCGAGCAATTCAAATGGTTATTATGCCCTGTTTGCGGGAGCAAGACACGTATTAAAATGCGGTTAGATACAGAGCTTCGGAACTTCCCGCTGTTCTGCCCCAAATGTAAGCAGGAAATTTTAATCAATGTAACACAATTTCATATTTCGGTTATCAAAGAGCCAGACGCACAGACGCAGAGCCGATAACACGCAGATTTGAACTGCTGTTATCGGCTCCTTTTTTGATAATTCAATCCAATCTGCTGAATGACGACAAAGAAAAAACTGTTGTTCAGCAGAGAGCTTTTTACACGTTCCTTTTGACGCGATGTCTAAAAAGAGGTACCGCCATGAAGCATAAATCATATCGACAAAATCCAACAATCATTGACCTGTCAAAAAAATCCAAGCCATTAACGAGGATTATTGCGCCTATGAGTATGAATGCACATATCATTTAGTATGTCTTAATAACTCATATTACTCAAGAACCTATGCGGATATATTCTGCATGGGTTCTTGTTGTAATAGCCCCCTACTGGGAAGAAAGGGGGTGAGAGAAAATGAGATATTCTGAACAGTTCATGGAGCATATTGAATATGCTTTCCATGCGTTCTGCAAGGTTGTCCTGCGCCATGAAGCAATCAACGCATGGAGGGATTTGAAGCGGAAAATGGAACGGGAAATATCCCTTGACTATCTGATGTCAGAACGATATTTTGAACCGTCTGCTATGGACAGCTACTTTGAAAAGCAGGACAAGCCGACCGTATTTCATGTGTTGGGAAAGGAAGTTATCGTTGATGATGAACGGTTAGCGACGACATTAGCAAAGTTGCCGGAGTTAAGGCAAGAAGTTTTGTTGCTATATTACTTCATCGGTTATCGTGATGAAGCAATCGGCAGACTGTATGGGCGTTGTAGAAGTACGATAAATCACAGAAGAAATGTCGCGCTGAAACAGTTGCGGAAAGAATGGGAGAGATTGGAACATGAGGAACAAAAAGCTGATACCTTTTGAAGTAATCGAAAAAGCCGTTGCCGGAGAGCCGGAAGCGGTAGACGCAGTATTGCAGCACTACACCGCACACATCAAATACCTGTCTATGTATAAGGGGCATATCAATGACGACACACAGGACAGATTAAAGGCAAAACTGGTTGAAGCCATATTGAAATTCCGCTTCGACCGATAGGAAGTAGCAAAGACGTGAAAAGCTGTCAAGGGTAAACTTCGCGCTACGCGCCCTTGACAGCTTTTCCCGCCTTTGCTAATGGGCAGTCAAGAGGACGAAATCAGTAGACTGCTTTCGCCCTCAATCCAGTATGGAATGATTGTTACACGATAGAGGGTGTTTCTCGCTTGATTTAAGCGCATTACAGCGGCGATAAGGACAAGGGTAAGGGTTTTATACTCCTACCCTTAAAAACGGTGTTCTATTGCGTAACATAGTAAACAATATTTCTTTGTACTGCCGTTTCCGTTCCATTCTTTTCCATTATTGCAGCTCCGTCACTATATTGTGCTTCAAAGGAAAGGGGTTAGGGGAAAGGATAGGAAAGGAATAGATATTTGATTAAGTCTGTATTTGGTTTTTCTTTAGTTAGTTATATCTTTATTTAATTGCGTTGGATTTTCCGATGTCGGATAACCCGGTGTCGGAAAATCCAATATCGGATAATCCAACACCGGGAGTTGTTACGGTGTTCAAAATCCGTCTAATCCAATCGCTTTATAAAACTAATGCTTTCTTGGGTAGGTATGTTACGCAGTAGAGGTTAAAAAGTCCTTGATTTATGCGGCTTTCAGAGCATGGAAAACACTTAGACGATATTTTATATCCCTACCATCAAAAACAGCGTTCTATTGCGTAACAAAAAGCAGAGAACCGACCACTAATGAAAGTGATGTGTTCTCTGCTCTTGCTTGCACCCTGTTTGTCAGCGTTGATGATAAGTTAGTTTCTATACTTCCTTATCACCGTAAAGCGAAGGCTTGCGGGGATTTTTTGGGTGGAGGTGGGTACGATTTGGGTACAAATTTTATAAATTTATATTATCATAAAATTTTTTAGATAAATTCATATGTTTCCAGTGGGTTTCAGCTATCAAATTGATGTAGTTAATATCGATATCTGCCATATTCGGTTCGATATATTCTATTTCATATTTTTTTAGTACTGTTTTTAAGTCCGGTTTGGCCAGTTCAATAATATAACCTAAAAAAATATAACTTTTTCTCCAAATAACAACAAGTACATATCCTTTTTTATCTATAAAAAAATAGTTGCCTCTCTTAAAGTTTTTGCTGATGAATTCTATTGAGGAATAAATATTATTTTCTATAATAATATAAATTGGCAGTTGTTGTGCTATGCCTCTTATTGTAGATTTTAGTTTTCGAAATAGTTTTGTTTGTACAAAAACCAAATATTGTTTTATATTGGAAATCATTCTTATGAACAGTTCTTCGTTGAAAATGCAAGTTATATACGTTGTATCACTGTCTTTGTTAAACGCTTCAATAAAATGAAAATCCTCAAATCCACCTAATTCATGCGGTAAAAATATTGGTATATTTTTATACTCGGTTGTATTAATTAATGCGTTAAAGGCACAAATATCTAGAATTTTTATATTTATAGACTTCTGATTGTCCAAGTCTAGTGGTAAATTCATTAGGTATTCAGGATTTTTGCATGGTAAGTCTAATTGAATAGTGCCAACAGTTTCTATTCTTTTAATAAGTCTTTCATACATTATTGAATCTGATAATATTTTTTTAACTTTTTTTACGCATATATTATGTACACAAGATATATTGTCTTCTTTTTCTAAATCAATAGTTGCAGCCATTACTTCATCTAAGAAATCATCATTTTCGTTGTTCCTAAAAAGCTTATTTACAATAATATCAAAACGTTTATTAGGCGAATATTTTATAGCATTTTCTTGATTAGAAAAGAAATCTTTTATTTCTTTTTCTGATGTCATTTTTTCTAATGGAATTTCATCAATTTGTACATTTAGGGCAATATGACCTATGGCGCGAAAAAGCTGAATAGCTATTTGTGCATCATCTACATCTTGAACTTTTCCATTGATACAGCACATTTTTCTAAAATAATTGTAATAAGTTCTATTTCTATTTTTAAGATCTTTTATAGATTTTTCATATTGTGATTTTCCTTCTGAACATAATTTATCCATTTGTTCAATATTGACCGCAATTCTCTCCTGCATTCTATTAACATAATTGAATAATTCCTTATACATCCAATTTGACTTTTCATGGAAAAGGGAATTTTTTTCCAACATCAAAATTAATTGTCCGAATGTTGTAATGGAATATAACTCGGCATGTTGCGCTTCATGTCTACTAACAGAAGCAATTCTGTTCATATCTAATCGACTGTTTATTAAACCGCCATTCGTATAATTAAATTCTCCCTCTGTGTGCATATTAGCATTTCCTCCACAAATTCTATCATTTTAAAGATAGAGAAATTTTTTAATCGCTCAACATGTTCAGAATAAAAATTTTATACTTATATTATATAAAAATTTTTACAGAAAAGATTTGTATTCAGTATTTTTAGGCTTCAACCCAATCTCATCCATAGCCTCATCATGCGTCTTCTGTATCTTCAAATTAAAATCAAACGGCTCCGACTCCGGATAAATATCCATCCAAAGATTAAAATCCGCTTCCGCCTTTAACAATGCCTCTCCCCGTTTTTTCACATCTTTAATTAAATTACATTTCTCCACTTCTTTCATATATTCCTCATAGCGGTCACACCATGAGTGCATTAAAGAAAGTGTGCCAAAACTGACAGCAACCATATCATTGCCGTCCTGATCCTGATATTCAAACAAATGCCCGTCATACTGGCGGAACACTTGAAAAAGCCTGTGCATAGCTTTGATGCCGTCAAAATCAGAGTTGGTTAATACTTCTACGTTGACAGCGAGCGCCTGTGCTAAAGCTTCTAATGATTTTAATTTGGGGTTTCTTCGTCCGCTTTCATATGCTCTAATGTAGGCTTCGCTGACACCAACCATTTCTCCCAATTGTTTCAATGTCAGACCTCGTTCTTGACGTATGCGCCGAATATTTTCGCCGACTGTCATAATTATTACGCCTCCTGTGTTATGGAATTTTTCATCAATACAAGCAAATATCAAATGCAACTTAATAATATCATAAGATACGGAATAAATAAAGAGATATTTAAAAAAGCTATTGACACGCACCAAAAGATACGCTAATATATAAACGTATCAAAATGATACACATAAAAATCAAATGGTATAAACAGGAGGAAATGAAATGAACGAAAAACTTTATTACAATGCCGCAGACATTGCGGCGATGCTTGGTATCAGCATGGGAAAGTCTTACAAGATTCTGCGGGAAATGAACAACGAATTATCTTCCAAAGGCTTTCTCACAATCGCAGGGAAAATTCCCGTAGCCTATTTCAAAGAAAAATGGTATGGGGCGGCAAAGGAGGCGGTTGTATGAGCTGTAATGCAAAGAAAGATCCGAACGGTACATGGCGGATACAATACCGCTGGACGGATTGGACAGGAGCAAAAAAGAAGTCACAAAAAAGAGGTTTTAAAACAAAGAAAGAAGCAGAAGAATGGTATGCACACTTTTTGTTGCAGCAGTCCTCCGATCCGACAATGACGCTTGCTGATTTTTGGGAGATTTATCCTGAAAGTCGAATAATAGTCACTAAATACTGATTCTACCGAATTAAAAAAGCGATAAAAACCTTGAAAATACGGCCCTTTTCCTTTGAAAAAAT
>CAJTCH010000058.1 GCA_910574715.1 Lachnospiraceae bacterium
ATCCGTAAGTAACATGAACACATCCTCCAATAGTTTTCTTTATTGTACTTGAAATTTGGAGGAAATGCAAAAAACTTTTCCGGTTTATCCGGGTTAGGTATGCTGTTTTACAGATATATTTCTGAAAATTTTGCCAGATATGTAAACGCTGGAGAGATTGAGGCGGGGAATGTCGATTTTGATTATGCTAATCTTTCTGATAGTGATGCAGAGCCTGCAAGAGAGGAATTGGTTGATACAAAGGGGTATTTTATTTTGCCGAGTGAACTGTTCTGCAATGTGAGGGAAAAAGCACCACAGGATGAGAACTTGAACGAAACGCTTGAAAAGGTGTTCCGAAATATAGAAAGTTCTGCACAAGGACATGACAGTGAAGATGACTTAAAAGGTCTGTTTGATGACCTTGATGTAAACAGCAACAAGCTTGGTGGAACAGTAGAAAAGAGAAATGCGAAACTGGTAAAACTCCTGAATGGCGTTGCTGAAATGAAATTGGGAGATTATCAGGACAATACCATTGATGCATTTGGTGATGCTTATGAATATTTAATGGGTATGTATGCATCTAATGCTGGAAAGAGTGGTGGAGAGTATTATACTCCACAGGAAGTATCGGAACTTCTGACAAGAATTACAGTACTTGGAAAGAAAAATGTAAATAAGGTGTACGATCCAGCATGTGGCAGCGGATCACTGCTTCTTAAATTTGCAAAGGTTTTGGGGAAAGAGAATGTCCGACAGGGCTTTTTTGGACAGGAAATCAATATTACTACATATAATCTCTGCCGTATCAATATGTTCTTGCATGATATTGGCTATGAGAAGTTTAACATTGGACACGGAGATACATTGATTGAACCGTTGCATTGGGACGATGAGCCTTTTGAGGCGATTGTGTCTAATCCCCCATATTCGATTAAGTGGGAAGGAGACGATAATCCTATTCTTATCAATGATGAAAGATTTTCTCCGGCAGGTGTACTTGCGCCAAAGTCGAAGGCTGATCTTGCATTTATTATGCACTCATTATCATGGCTTGCGACAAATGGAGTGGCTGCTATCGTATGTTTTCCGGGGGTAATGTACCGGGGCGGTGCAGAAAAGAAGATTCGAAAATATTTGATTGATAACAACTATGTGGAGTGCATTATCCAGTTGCCGGGAAATCTGTTTTTCGGGACAAGTATTGCAACTTGTATTATGGTTCTGAAAAAGAGCAAATCAGAAAATAGTACATTGTTTATTGATGCATCAAAGGAGTGTGTAAAGGTTACAAACAATAATAAGCTCACAAGTGAGAATATAGAGAATATTCTTGCTACTTATGAGGCGAGGGAAGATAAAGAGTATTATGCAGCAGTTGTTGCAAATGACAGGATTGCTGAGAACGATTATAACCTTTCTGTTTCCTCTTATGTGGAGCAGGAAGATACAAGAGAAAAGATAGATATTAAGTTACTGAATGCCGAGATTGAACAGATTGTAGCGAGAGAGCAGGTACTTCGTGATGAAATTGCTAAAATCATCGCAGAAATTGAGGGAAAGGTATGAGTTGGGGAAGGGCTTTTATAAGTCAAGATTATGGCAGACCAATATATAAGCATAAAGACTTACCTGTATATATTACGGATGAATTTGACTTTTTTAGATGTGTAGAGTTTAATAATGAATTTTATGAAAAAACGGCAAGCATACTTTTTAATGGCAATTTGCGGGAGTGTACAGGAAGATATTCAAAGTTGTTTCCTAATCAAAAATTGTCTTATTGGGCAGATAGTCCTATAACTGCCAGAGCAGAAATAAAAAAGCATGGTGCAGGAAATAATATTTTGACATTCTGGGCTTATGATGATGGAACAAGTACATTTCCTACGTTGCAAAACCAAGAGCCATTGATAATTATTGATGGTCGCAAATGTGGTGTGCAAGATTTATTAGATAAGGCAGACAATGGTATGCTGTTTACAAAAACAGAACAAGATTATATGGCTTCTTTGCTTGCACAGGAGCCTGACTGTTTGGTATTTGATTCTCATGCAAAAAAAGGAGGAGAAAATTTTATATTTTTTGAAAAGGGATTTCAGAAATTATCCTTGCGGCAACTGAGGCTTCGCTTTGGAAAGCGAGACGGAGGGAATTATAATCTAATTGTTTGTGCTGACACTTGTGATTATGCTCCCTATATAGAAGCTTATGGGCAATATTTTATGCCAAAAGCAAAAGTGGCAATGGAGCAAACATATTTGCAGAGTAATGAATATATATTGAGAAAGCAGATGCTTGAAGAATCGTATCGTAGAATGCGGGAGGCTGTAAAATGAGCAAACTTGATGAATTGATACAAGAACTCTGTCCGAATGGAGTTAAGTATATAAGGCTTGGCGATATTGGACAAGTGTGTATGTGTAAACGAATAATGAAATCTCAAACAAGTAGTGAAGGGGATGTTCCGTTTTATAAGATTGGTACATTTGGAGGAAAACCGAATGCTTTTATCTCAAATGAATTATATGAAGAATATAAAAGGTTGTATTCGTATCCTAAAAAAGGAGAAATACTGATATCTGCAGCGGGAACCGTTGGCAGAACAGTGGTTTATAATGGAGAGCCTGCTTATTTTCAAGACTCTAATATTGTATGGCTGTCAAACGATGAGAGCAAAGTTTTGAACACTTTTTTGCATTATTGTTATGAGGGACAACCGTGGCGAATATCAACTGGTGGAACTATTGCAAGAATTTATAATGAGAATATTCTTAATGCGAAAGTTCCTGTACCTCCGTTGGAGGTACAACGTGAAATAGTCCATATTTTGGACTGTTTTACGTTACTTACAGCCGAGCTTACAGCCCGAAAAAAGCAGTATAATTATTACAGGGATGCATTACTTTCATTTGATAATAAAGTTAAAAAAGTAAAGTTGAAAGATATTGCTGTTGATATATACCGAGGAGCAGGTATTAGAAGAGAAGAAGTAACGGAAACGGGTATACCTTGCGTTCGATATGGAGAAATTTATACTACATATAATACTTGGTTTGATGCTTGTGTATCGCATACAAAACTAGAGTATGTTTCAAATCCAAAATATTTTGAACACGGGGATATTCTATTTGCAATAACCGGAGAAAGTGTTGAGGATATTGCAAAATCTGTGGCATATATAGGAAATGAAAAATGTCTTGCTGGAGGAGATATTGTTGTCTTAAAGCATAATCAAGAGCCTCGTTATCTTGCTCATGTTTTATCTACATATGAAGCAAGACAGCAAAAAAGTAAGGGCAAGATTAAAAGCAAGGTTGTTCATTCAAGTGTGCCTGCTATTGAGGAAATTGAGATACCATTACCGTCTATGGAAGTACAGAGAAGATATGCAGATGTATTGGATAACTTTGAAAAAATCTGTAACGATTTGGATATCGGACTTCCGGCGGAAATAGAGGTGAGGAAAAAACAGTATGAATATTATCGAGATGTACTGTTGACATTTGCTGAATGTGGCGAGACAATTTTAGACAGACAGACAGACAGACAGACAGACAGACAGACAGACAGACAGACCATAATTAGATTGATCCAGTATGTATTTGGTGTTATTTATTTAGAACTTGGAAGTGTTGTAAAAGTATTTCGTGGTGAATATATAACGAAAAAGGATACGGTTAGTGGGGATATTCCTGTCATTTTAGGTGGACAGGAACCAGCTTATTATATTGATAAGTTTAATCATAAAGGGGAAGTGGTTGTTGTAGCTCGCAGTGGTGCTTCTGCTGGATTTGTTTCATACTGGAATCAGCCTGTTTTCATTACGGACGGATTTGGGTATGATGCAGATGAAAATACTCTAATTCCAAAATATTTATATTATATTTTGAAAAATATGGAGAAACAATTTAACGATATGAAACGTGGCGCAGGTGTACCGCATATTAGTGGTGCTGCATTGCTGGAAACGAAAATACCCATTATATCTTTATCTGAGCAAGAACGTATCGTTGCAATTTTAGATCGCTTTGATACGCTTTGTAACGACATTTCAGAAGGACTTCCAGCAGAGATAGAAGCAAGGCAAAAGCAATACGAGTATTATAGAGATAAACTGTTAAATTTTATAGAAAAGATATAAGTTGTTTTTAGATAGGGGGTAACAATGGAGAAATTGATTTTTCGGAATACATATTGGAATTATTATGAGCAATTGGAAAGTGATTTCTTTTCATATAGTCCATATTGCGAAATTGATGAGTGCAATGATGATGCCTTTTCGGTAAGATATTTGCAACTTTATTTATCTATATGTGGCGAAATTGATACTATTTGTAAAAGATATTGTAAATTGCTGGATGATAAACTGAAATTGAATAAATGCGGAATCAGTGATTATATCTCTATTTTGAATAGAGAATATCCGACAATCGCACAGGAAAAAGTAGAGTTGTTAAATTATAAATATAACGAAATGCAACCATGGCAATCTATTAAGGATGGTGAAGTGCCGAGTTGGTGGACTACATATAATGCGATTAAACACCATAGGGATGAAATAAAAAATGGTAAAGAAAATTATAAATGTGCAAATCAGAAAAATGTGATAAATGCATTATGCGCGTTATATGTTCTAGTTGAATATTGGGCAGCAAAGAATTTTGCTATAGATAAAGATGAAACGGAAAATTCAATTATGATTTTGTTTGTATCTAAAAAAATGAGATTGATTCATTGGAATTTTTATGAGTCATTTATTGGAGAATGGTTTAATACAAAAAGATTCTATGAATATTTAGAAAAGAAGGTAGTGTAATGAGCACATTCAATATGGTTGCATCCATGAATGAAAGTACAGTGGTAGCAGAGTATACGCCAGAGAGCAGACGTTCCGACAGTTATCAGAGTGAGGCGGAGCTTGAAAAAGAGTTTATCCGTATGTTGACAGAGCAGAGTTATGAATATCTGCAAATCTATTCCGAGTCAGAGTTGATAGAAAATCTTAAGTATAAGTTAGAACAGTTAAATGGTTATGGTTTCACGGATAGTGAATGGGAGAGATTTTTTCGGGAACATATTGCGAATGCAAACGAGGGTATCGTAGAAAAGACACGCACGATTCAAGAGGATTATACAAAAGTTTTAAAGCGTGATGACGGAAGCACGAAGAATATCAGGCTAATCGATAAGGGAAACATACATAATAACCGTTTGCAAGTGATTAACCAGTACGAAGTGCTGGGAAAAGTAGGAAATGCCGCAGAAGATACGGAAAATCCGGCTAATTACGATAACCGCTATGATGTGACGATTCTTGTGAATGGATTACCGCTTGTCCATATAGAATTGAAAAGACGTGGAGTGGCAATCAGAGAGGCGTTCAATCAGATTAATCGTTATCAGCGTGACAGTTTTTGGAGTGGGTGCGGACTGTATGAGTATGTGCAGATTTTTATTATCTCGAATGGCACGAATACGAAATATTATTCCAATACTACAAGATTTTCGCATTTAAAGGAACAGGAGAAAAGTTCCAGTAGAGGGAAAAAGACAAGCAACAGTTTTGAATTTACTTCCTTTTGGGCAGACGCAAATAACAAAGTGATACCTGATCTTGTAGATTTTACAAAAACTTTTTTATCCAAGCATACTCTTCTGAATATTTTGACGAAGTATTGTGTATTTACCTCAGAAGAACTGCTTCTTGTTATGCGTCCGTATCAGATAGCGGCTACGGAGAAGATATTAAACCGCATAGAGATAGCTACAAATTATAAGAAATGGGGAACGATTGACGCAGGCGGGTATATCTGGCACACAACTGGAAGTGGAAAGACACTGACTTCCTTTAAGACAGCACAGCTCGCAAGCCAGCTCGATTTTGTTGACAAGGTGCTGTTTATAGTTGACAGGAAAGACCTTGATTATCAGACAATGAAAGAATATGACCGTTTTCAGAAGGGAGCAGCGAACAGCAACACATCTACTGCAATTTTGCAGAGACAGTTGGAAAACAAGGACAAGAATGGTAATTATCACGAGTACAAGATAATTATAACCACCATTCAGAAATTAGACGGATTTATCCGCAAAAACAAAGGACACAAAGTATTTGACAAGCATATTGTTCTGATATTTGATGAGTGCCACAGGTCGCAGTTTGGGGATATGCACACAGCGATTGTCAAGAACTTTAAACGGTATCATATCTTTGGGTTTACGGGGACACCGATATTTTCGGTCAATGCAGAAAGCGGCAAACACGCTGATTTGCGTACCTCACCGCAGGCTTTCGGAGAGAAGCTGCATACTTATACAATTGTTGATGCGATTAATGACGGAAATGTACTTCCATTTCGTATTGATTATATTAAAACTATTAAGGACAGTGATAAAGCAAAGGACAAGCAGGTATCGGCAATAGATACAGAAAAGGCACTCTTAAATCAGGCGCGTATTAGTGAAATTGTATCCTACATATTAGGACATTTTGATCAAAAGACAAAGCGAAACCGGGGAGACAGTTTCACATTTTCCATTTTGGAAAATGTGGAAGAAGTAGCTACGGCAAAGAATAGAAACGAGATAAAGGAAAAGAAGAATAAAATTCGTATAAAAGGTTTTAACTCCATATTTGCAGTAAGTTCCATAGAGGCTGCAAAGCTCTATTATACAGAATTTAAGCACCAAATGGAGAACTTGCCAGAGGCGAAAAGGCTTAGGATTGCCACGATATTCAGTTATGGCGTCAATGAGGCGGAGAATGATGATTTTGTGGTTGATGAAAATTCCGAGAATACAGACGGACTGGATCAAAGTTCACGGGATTTCTTGGAAAGTGCTATTGACGATTATAATAGGTTGTTTTCCACTACTTACGATACCTCAAACGACAAGTTCCAAAACTATTATAAAGATGTATCGCTTAGAATGAAAAATCGGGAGATTGATATTTTAATTGTTGTAAATATGTTTCTTACCGGATTTGATGCGACAACGCTGAATACTCTCTGGGTGGATAAGAATTTAAAGTACCATGGACTTCTGCAGGCGTTCTCCCGTACCAACCGGATTCTCAATTCTGTAAAGACATTTGGAAATATAGTTTGTTTCCGTAATTTGGAGCAGGAAACAAATGATGCGATTGCACTTTTTGGGAATAAAGAGGCAGGCGGTATTGTCCTGTTGAAAAATTATGCAAGTTATTACAATGGATATGATGAAAACGGAAAACATTATGAGGGATATACAGAACTGATTGACAAGCTGCAGACGCTGTTTCCCCTTGGGCATTTTTCGGAACTGGGAGAGCAGGACAAGAAGAAATTTATAGCTTTGTATGGTGCAATTTTGAAAATGAGGAATATCTTGTCCGCCTTTGATGATTTTGCTGGGCAAGAGATACTTTCACCACGGGATTTTCAAGATTATCAGAGCGAGTACATAGATCTGTATCATGAGTTTAAGTCGAAAAAAGGGGAAAAAGAAAATATCAATGATGACATTGTATTTGAAATCGAGCTTGTAAAGCAGGTCGAAGTCAATATTGATTATATTTTAATGCTTGTGAAGAAATATCAGAAAGACGGGAATAAGGATAAAGAGATTGTAGTTACGATTGAAAAGGCGGTCAATTCAAGCTTGAATCTGCGAAGCAAAATAGCGCTTATCAGAGAATTTCTGTCGAGGGTTAATGCCGATACCGAGGTTGATGGGGAGTGGTTGAAATATGTTGATGAGCAACGGGAAATTGACCTTGTTGCAATCATAAAAGATGAAAAGCTAAAGGATAAGGAAACACATATTTTTATCGAAAATTCTTTTCGTGATGGAGTATTAAAAACTACAGGTACAGACGTTGATGCGATAATGCCCGCAGTATCAAGATTTGGTGGTAGCGCAGGAAACCGCACAGAAATGAAGAAAAGAGTTATTGACAGGTTGCTTGCGTATTTTGAGAAGTATCTGGATTTAGTTGGGGTGAAATAATGTTATCAAATACTTTTAAAACTGAAAATTTAAAAGTATTAAATTCGCTACATGCGTGTAGCGAATTGGAAAAGGTATATATCTAAAACAGAAATTTTTAGATGCGCTATTTTATGTTTGAGAAATTTGCAGATATTTTGCGAGAATTAGAACACTAAAAAAGTTATGAGGTGGAAAAAGGGGAATGATACATTTTTATAAGGAACAAGTAGAATTGGCAGTAAAATTAGTTGATATAAAAAGCAAATATGATGATATAAAAGCTTCGAAGGATGTAGCTGAAATAGAGGCTATGATTCATACGGCAAAGCCGACGGTGGAGTTTGTCAATGCAGCGAAACAGTTAGACAAAAGAATCAATGAGGACTATCCTGAAATCAATGAAATGCATAACATAGCATCGAACATGGCAAATCCTGCAAGGATATGTCAGGACAAGTCATTTTCTGAATATGATGCGATTTTAAAAGATTTGAATAGTGACTTATATGGAATTTTGGCATCTGTATTATTAAAACATGGAAAGATTTCTTGTATTAAAGAGTTTATTGAAAGCGTTGATTAATATTTATCAAATTGAATTCGCTACATGCGTGTAGCGAATTGAGGAGAGTGAAAAATGGCGAATACAGAACTGATGGATACAGAAGATGAACTGAAATTTTATCAGGAAGTTCATGCTATACTGGATGAGGCAAAAAGTAAAATATATGAAGCTGCTAATAATATTATGACATATGCATATTGGAATGTCGGCAAAAGAATTATTGAACAGGAACAAAAGGGCAATAGAAAAGCAAAGTATGGTTCGTATCTTATAAAACGTCTTTCGCAAGAATTGTCCGATGAATATGGCACAGGATTTTCGGTTGCCAATATTAGGAATTGCAGACAATTATATTTGACATTTCCAAAAGAATCTTATGGATATTCATTGATTGGAAAAATTCATTGGTCACATCTTAGAACTATTATGCGGTTGGATGACGAGGAAGAACGGAATTTTTATTTGAAAGAGGTTGCAAATGAATACTGGTCTGTTAAGGAATTGGAGCGCAATATAAAATCCGGCTATTACAAACGCATTCTTTCAACACAATTTCCTGATAAAGTTGGACAAACTTCTAGTTTCGTGAAAGATCCATATGTTTTAGAATTTATGGGGATTAGAGATAATAAGGAAATTGCTGAAAAGGATGTTGAAAACGCAATTATCAGTAATTTGCAAAAATTTCTTTTAGAGTTGGGGAGGGGGTTTTGCTTTGTGGACAGACAGATGCGTATTTGCACCGAAACATCTGATTTTTATATTGACTTAGTGTTTTACAATTATATATTAAAATGCTTTGTATTGATAGATTTGAAAACTCATAAGCTGACTCATCAGGATATTGGACAGATGGATATGTATATCAGAATGTTTGATGATCTAAAAAGACAGTCAGATGATAATCCGACTATTGGTATTATCTTATGCACAGATAAAGATGAAACGATGGTAAAGTATTCCGTTTTGAATGAGAGTGAACAGATATTTGCATCTAAGTATATGACTGTGTTGCCTACGGTAGAAGAACTGAAGAACGAGTTAGAACGTAATCAATTGATGTATGGAGAGGAATTGAAGGACAATTAGTGTTGTTATTTCGTTCAATACATTTAAGATAAATGAAGGAGATGTTATATGTATTTAAAGAGTCTGAAACTTACTAATTATAGAAAATTTTCAACAGAACAAAATGAGATTGAATTTATTAGTTCCAAGCTTGTTAAAGTAGACAAAAAAATAGAGAACCAAAATGATAAAGATATAGTTGAAAATGATAGCCTTAATGAAGAAATAGCAGAAATTGATGTTGCTTCTGACACAACTTTAATTATTGGAAAAAACAATGCGGGCAAGACAACGATAATTACAGCACTGGATACTTTGATAAATCATGGGAAATTTGGCATTAATGATTTCAATTATAGATATTTGCAACGATATTTAAAAGAATATGACATTAATGATACGAAAATAAATTTGCCGTTTATAGAATGTGTTTTAACAGTAGAATTGGAAGAAAATAGTGATGACAGAATTTCTAATTTAATACCATTTATGCTTGTTGAGGATGTTGATAATTCAGAATTGAAGATTTGTATTAGATATGAAATTGCAGATGTAAGTTTTTTTAAATCAGAAATGGAGAAATTGTTTTCTGAAGAGACAGAAGAAGTCACTTTTGCAAGTTTTTTTGAATTGCTAAACAGTATGGATTTTGAAATAAATTATTATGATAAAAATGCTAAAAAGATTGATGTTGATTTTAAAATTTCTAATCTAATAGAATTACAATGTATCAAAGCGAATCATTTAAAATCAGACCATTGTTTAACAGAGGCTTTTAATAAAATTATAAAATATAGATATGAGCATACATTTCAAAACGAGAAAAGAGAAGTAAATAAAAAACTTAAAGAAGTTAATAGTGATTTGTCTAAAAATATTAGTAAGAATCATACTGATATTATTCAGAAAGTGTTAGAAAGACTAATTTCTATGGAACGTATGGGAGTACAATTGAGTGCAGATATTACGTTTGATAAACTAATTCGAGATCTTATTAAATATGAGTATATTGAGGATAACGCAAATGTTCCAGAGGATCAGTTCGGTTTAGGATACACTAATTTGGTAATGATTATTGCTGCCATAATAGATTACATTGAAAAATATCCGGATTCATCATTTAATAGTAAAATTAATCTTATTTCTATAGAAGAGCCAGAAACATATATGCATCCACAGATGCAGGAGTTGTTTATTAAAAATATAAATGAGGCAATAAAGTTTTTATTATCGAGTAAAAACAAGGATGTAAATAGCCAAATTATTATTACAACACATTCTTCGCATATTTTAAATAGCAAAATTCATAGTGCAAATACTTTTAATAATATTTGCTATTTAAGCGAAAATCAATTTAATGCTGTAGCTGTAAATCTAAATAATAAAAGAATTATGCCGAAAGAAAACGAAGACGAAGAGTCAGGAGGTTTTAGGTTTTTAAAGAAACATATTAAATATAAGGTATCTGAATTGTTTTTTTCTGATGCAGCAATATTTGTTGAAGGTTTTGCGGAGGATATAATATTGCCATATTATATTGAAAAAAGAAAAAAGTTTAATAGGCGTTATATTTCTATCTTTAATATTAATGGTGCGCATGGATTCTTGTATAAAAGGCTTGTTGAAGCACTTGGGATTCCAGTGCTGATAGTTACAGATTTGGATATTAAGCGAGAAAATGAAGACGAGGATGAGGGCGAAAGCGTAGATAATACTAAAGCTAAAAAGACAGTTTCTTATGCGCAAGTTAATTGTTTAAAAGGAAAAGAAACGACCAATGCGACCATAATTGATTTGAAGGGAGATTCTGATTTATCTAATATTTCGACATTTATAGAAAAAGATAATTTGCGTTTGGCATATCAAGGAAAAATAAATGGATATTATGCTACGAGTTTTGAAGAAGCGCTTATTCTAAACAATTATGATAATGAAGTCATAAACAATATACTTAAAGAGTTAAAACCAAGAATTTATACGAATATTGTCGGAATTAAGCCTGATTATAAGAAAAATATAGACAATTCATATAAATGGCAGGTAAAACTATCGAATTGTAAAGGGGAATTTGCAAGCAAATTGCTTTATCATATTGTAAACGAGGATGTGGAAGAAAAAATCCCTCAATTACCAAAATACATATCGGATGGACTTGATTGGATAGAGCAAAAATTAGTAGGAGGAAAATGATGGGATTATCTAAAATTAGTAATGAAGATCAGGATAAAGAAAAAGAGATTTTAAACCAGTTGTTTCAATATAGTGATAGATTTGAGAGTACTGTTTTTAATTCTGGTGCGGGTTCGGGAAAAACATATGCATTAGTAGAGTGCCTGAAATATATTGTTGAACAGAACAGAGAGAGATTGAAACATCATAATCAAAAAATTGCCTGTATCACATATACTAATGTAGCGGCAAATAACATAAAAGCACAAATAGGTGCTTCTGATATAGTGGAAATAGCGACTATTCATGATAGGGTATGGCATATTATTAGTGGGCAAAAATCAGCTTTGTTAAGTTTACATATCGAAAAATTAAATAGTGGTATAGCAGAACTTGATGAGCAGTTGTCTAATAAGGATGATTATAAGAAATATAGGGAATTGAATAAAGAATCACAGGAACACTTTTTTCAGATAATGATTGAGAATAAAACTAATTATAACAAAGCATATAATTTAAAGGCAAAAGAATTTAAGGATGCTATGCCTAATGAAATTAGAAGAGAATATGCAGAACTTATATCTAATGTTTCAAAATTTAAAGGATTAGTTGATAAGCTTTTTAGAAGAAAAAGATATTTAGATTGCTTGGAAAAAATAAGTAAAGGCGAGAAGGGATATAAAGTAGTTAATTATGATCCAATGTATAATCGTGATCGTTTTGATAAGATGAGAATTAGTCATGATACATTATTGGAATACGGATTTAAATTGATTCAAAAATACCCTAAAATGAGACAAATAGTAATAGATTCTTATCCTTATATTCTTATAGATGAATATCAAGACACAGCAAATATTGTTGTTGAGATAATGAATTCCATAGGACAATATGCAAAGGAAATAAAGCATGATATTTTTATTGCATATTTTGGAGATTCGGTTCAAAATATCTATGACACTGGTGTCGGTACTAAACTGAGACAGTTGCATTCCAATTTAGTAGCTGTAACTAAGCTGTATAATCGTAGATCTTACACAGAAGTAATTGATGTTGCCAATAAGGTGCGTAATGATGAAATTAATCAAAAATCTATTTATTCAGATAGTGAAGGGGGCAGTGTTAAACTTTATTTTGGCAATCAAGATGTAGTAAGAAAATTTATAGATTTATGTGTGAAACAATGGAATATTAATATGAAAAATCCATTGCATTGTTTGTTTGCAACGAACCAAATGGTAGCAGATTACAGTGGTTTCTCTAATGTATATAAGGCATTTAAGAATGCAGGGGTATATCAAGGGATAGGATATAAGCAATTGAATACGGAATTATTGAGCCACGACACGATTCGTTTAGGAAAAGTTCAATCTTTGTTATATAGGTTGATGAAATTATATACAGAAGTACGGGAAAAGAAACAGGCATTAAGAGATATATTGCCGACAGATGAGTACAGAAATATAAGTTTTTCCGATTTAAAGAAACTTATAGCATTGTTGCAATCATTAAATGGCAATACGTTGGATGAGTTATTAGTCGATATATTTGGAAAATATAAAGCATCAAGTGATAAAGCATACAAATTTATTGTGGAAAGAATACTTGACATTGATGAAATTTCTTATGAAGGAGTGTTAAAATATTTTCTGCATTCATTATATGATTCATATGATGAAGAAGTGGAAACAAAGCAAATTGTTGGAGAAATTCTAAATTTGAGAATTGAGGAAGTGTTATGCTGGTTCCATTATGTAAATCGAGACGAGGGTAAAGAAATTTATTATCATACTTTTCACAGCACTAAAGGACTGGAATATGAGAATGTTATTATAATTTTAGGAAAAGATTTTGGACAGGATAAAGGATTATTTGAATTATTTTTTAAGGAGTATGGAGAAGATATTAGTCAAGATTTGCCGAGATATGAACAGTATGAGAGGGGCAGAAATATTTTGTATGTAGCAGTTACGAGGGCAATTAAAAACTTGCGTATTCTGTATATTGATGATTTGGAGGAGATTAGGCATAATATTGAAAAGATATTTGGGAAGGCAGAAGCTTTTCCGATTCAAATGACGTAGGTGCAGCTATTTTGACATTGGGTACATTTTGGGTACACCAGCTTTGAAACCATATAAACGAGAAATAAAAACGCATCAAAATGATACGGTTTTGTAAGAAAAATTAATGAAAAACAGGACTTGCAACGAACTGGAAAAAGAGTTCGAATAAGCAAAAATGCTTAGTAAACCCAGTGTTTATGCGGGTTTGCGGACTTTGGAAAGGTCTTTTGATAACAAATTGATAACAGTCGTTTGAGTGCGATTATTCTTACTGTCAAGTGGTTTGTTGGTGGGGGAATGATTGAAAAGTGGTTTGGACGGCTGAAATAAATCCATATTATAACGCCCTTAGCTGTGGGTAGGAACTCATGGCTAAGGGCGTTTTTTGTCGTGCTTGTCAATCGTTTTTCAGTTTGTCCTTGAACGCTTTGGCTAAGGTATCGCTCAATTCCTTAGAGGAGACTTTCGCCCAATGCTGCGTGGTATCAAACTTTGGATAATTATACCGCCACTGGTCGTAATCTTCCCTGCTGATTTCCTCGGCAGAGAGCTTGTCCGCCCGCTCTTTCCAAGCGCAGAGCATTTTCAGCAGTTCGGCGGCATCCTTATTTTTGTTTTTGCTGACTTTTAAGCAAATTTCACCGTCTGATTCACTGACGGTAAGACCGTAAATGTCCTCTAGGGTAAATAAGGTGTGCATAAGTCCGATTTGACTGTCAATGTCGGGTATGTCAAGAGCCTGCGGCACAACGTCAAGAGCCTGCGCCAGTGCAGCCGTCAAGTCTGCCTTTGGCTTGCGTGAGCCAGTTTCGTACTGCGCCAGACGCACATCTGCCGATTTTTCGGGAAATCCGACAAGCATACCAAGATATTTCTGTGTCATGCCCCGCATGATGCGGAAAAAATGTATTCTTTCGCCAATCGCCATAATGTTTCACTCCTTGTTCGTATGTTTATAAGGAGTATAGCATATATGCTTAGAGAAAGTCAAGAATAAGCGAAACAAAAAAGTTTAATATTTTCTTGCAAACCTATTGACAGTAGCAAAAATGTTTAGTATTGTGAATTAAGCAAAAACGCTTAGAAAGAGGAAGGAGAGGTTGTATGGAGAACAAATTTATCCGTGTGGATGAGGTGGCGCAGGAGCTTTCCGTATCAAAGCCTTATGCTTACAAGCTCATCAAGAAACTGAATGACGAGCTGAAGGAGCAGGGGTTTATCACGATTGCGGGGCGTGTCAACCGCCAATATTTTCAAGAAAGGTTTTACGGGGCAGGAGAAAAACAGGGAAAGGAGATGGAGTAAATGCCAGTATTTAAGAACGAGGGCAACGGCACATGGTATGTGATGGCAAGGTATGTAAACTGGAAAGGGGAGCGTAAACAGAAGTGTAAGCGTGGATTTGCTACAAAACGTGAAGCGCAGGAGTGGGAACGGAAGTTCCAGTTACAAAATTCTGCTGACCTTGATATGGACTTTGAAGCCTTTACGGAGCTTTATGCGAATGATGTCAAGAACCGACTGAAAGAAAACACTTGGCTGACAAAGGAGCATATCATTCGGACGAAAATTCTCCCGTACTTCGGGAAGATGAAGATTAGCGAGATTGGCACAAAGGAAATCATTGCATGGCAGAATGAACTGCTTGCCTACCGTGATGAAAAACGCAATCCCTATTCGCAGACGTATTTGAAAACAGTTCATAATCAGCTTTCCGCAATATTTAACCATGCGGTACGCTATTACGACCTACGTTCCAACCCTGCGGCAAAAGCGGGGAACATGGGGAGCGAGGAACACAAGGAAATGCTGTTCTGGACGAAAGAGGAATATAAGAAGTTTGC
Organism: Lachnospiraceae bacterium; assembly: GCA_910574715.1. Taxonomy (GTDB): domain Bacteria; phylum Bacillota; class Clostridia; order Lachnospirales; family Lachnospiraceae; genus Sporofaciens. The sequence continues at coordinate 15,669 of CAJTCH010000058.1, forward strand.
GGATGAAATGATGGACAAGCCAGTTTCCTATTATGCGTTCCAGATGCTTTACTGGTGCGGAATCCGAGAGGGAGAATTATTAGCCTTGACCGCCGCTGATTTCAATTTTGATAAGGAAACGGTCATGATTAACAAATCCTATCAGCGTTTGCATAGGGAAGACGTGATTACGTCCCCGAAAACGAAAAAGAGTAACCGTACAATCAAGATGCCGAAGTTTCTCTGTGAGGAAATGCAGGAATATATCGGTATGCTGTACGGTTTAAAAAAGAAAGACCGCATTTTCACGGTAACAAAAAGCTATCTCCATCACGAGATGGACAGGGGCGCAAGAGCCGCAGGAGTGAAACACATACGGATTCACGATTTGCGCCACAGCCACATCAGCTTATTGATTGACATGGGATTCTCGGCGGTGGCGATTGCTGACCGAGTAGGGCATGAGAGCATTGAAATCACTTACCGTTATGCACATTTATTTCCGTCAAAGCAGGCAGAAATGGCAGACAGGCTTGACGATTTAGGAAAGGGGGATTTTTGATATGTCGGCAAAGAATTTGGACAACTGCAACCGCTGGAGGAATAAAACCGTCGCTTTTCGGGTATCTCCCGAAGAAAATGAGCAGATTGACAAAGCGGTGCGGCTTTCGGGGCTTACCAAGCAGGACTATATCACAAGGCGGCTCTTATGCCAAGACGTGGTCGTGCAGGGCAATCCGAGGGTATATAAGGCACTCCGCAATGAACTTGCCGCCGTCCTTGCAGAATTGCAGAGGATTGAAGCGGGTGAGGGTGTAAATGAAGAATTGCTTGACACAATCGAGCTGATTGCTGTTATCCTCGGCGGTCTGAAAGGAGAGTGTGAAGATGGCAAATAAAAAAGAAACGGCTGCCCCGAATGTATCTGTTGGCGCAGATACGGAGCAACCGCCTAATGTAAACAATAACAGTATAACCAATTACCCGCCGAAAAACAATAGCAAAGCTCTTGAAACTGTATCTATGGCTGAATTGTATGATTCTGTATATCCGAGCAAGCCGCCTTTGATTGACGGTCTGCTCTACCCTGGCACTTATCTTTTCGCAGGCGCGCCAAAAGTCGGCAAGAGCTTTCTTATAGCGCAGATTGCGTACCATACCAGTATGGGAGTACCACTATGGGAATATCCCGTCCGAAAAGGAACGGTCTTGTACCTTGCCCTTGAAGATGATTACCGCCGCCTGCAGGAAAGGCTGTACCGTATGTTTGGCACGGACGGGGCAGACAATTTATTCTTTTCTGTTTCGGTGGGTAATCTTGGCAATGGTTTGGATGAACAGTTGCAGGAATTTATGAAACAGCATACAGACACAAGACTGATTATTATTGACACCCTCCAAAAGGTGCGTGAAGTCGGCGGGGATAATTACAGTTACGCAAATGACTATGAGGTTGTTACAAGGCTGAAACAGTTTGCAGACAGCTATGGCATCTGTATCTTGATTGTCCATCATACCAGAAAGCAGGGTTCTGATGATAAGTTCGATATGATTTCGGGAACTACTGGCTTGCTCGGTGCGGCTGACGGTGCGTTCCTGCTGCAGAAAGAAAAACGCATCGGCAACGCCGCCACGCTTGAAGTGTCGGGCAGAGACCAACAAGAGCAGAAACTCTATCTTCTCCGCAATCCCGAAACATTGTTATGGGATTTTCAAAAGGCAGAAACAGAATTATGGCGAGAGCCGCCAGAGCCTCTGCTTGAGGAGATAGACAAAAGGATTACTGCGGACTGCCCTTTATGGCAGGGGACTGCGACGGAGCTTGCGGCTTGGCTGGGAACAGAGTTACAGCCGAACAGCCTTGCACGGAAACTGAATGTCTTGTCGGGGCGTCTGCTCAACGAATACGGCATTTTCTATAAACGTGAACGGTGTCACGAGGGGCGTATGATAAGGCTGTACCGTGGGGAGCGTGACGGTATGTGACGGTGTGACGGTATTTTTAGGAGTGGGGTGCGGTACGGAAATAACCGTCACATCGACGCAAACCGTCACGGATAAAGTTTTTGCGGGGGTGCAGGGGGCTTTTTACAAAAAGCCGCCCTGTCTCGTCTGCCGACTCGGGCGGTTCGCAGCTTGTGTGCCACTGGCACACGCTCACCCCTCGGAGAGCGCAAAACCTGCTTGCAGGTTGCATTTTTGTTGGCGGAGCCGACAAAAGTGCTTTTGCGTTACTTTCGGGAAAGTAACAAAGCCTACCAGCCGAAAAGAAAGGGCGTGATTTTATAAGACGGACGATTAGCGCAATGGTGGGGAAAGGCTCAGTCAACCATAACAGCCGCAAGTTTAAGGCTGAAAATGTGGAGGGGGAGCGTTCACACCTTAATGTAAACTATTGCAACGAGAGCATTAAGAAAGTGTATCATAAGCTATTTGATGAAGCATTACAGAGATATAACGAGAAACAGACGAGAACAGACCGCCGTATTGCTGACTATTACGAGAAGATACGGAACTCAAAGCAGGAAAAACCGTTCCATGAACTGATTTTGCAGATTGGCGATAAAGAAAATATGAGTGCAGGAAGCGAAAACGGACAGCTTGCAAGGCAGATTTTAGATGAATATTATCATGGATTTCAAGAGCGAAACCCGAACCTTTATGTATTTTCCGCTCATATCCATATGGATGAAGCAACGCCGCATCTGCACATTGACTTTGTTCCGTTCACGACAGGCAGCAAGCGTGGGCTTGATACAAGGGTATCATTGAAACAGGCGTTAGCGGCACAGGGATTCAAAGGCGGCTCCCGTGGCGATACGGAGTGGTCACAATGGGTATTTTCCGAAAAAGAACAGCTTGCCGCCGTAATGGAACGGTACGGAATTCAGTGGGAGCAGAAAGGCACGCATGAAAAACATTTGTCTGTCCTTGATTATAAAAAGCAGGAGCGGGAAAAAGAAGTTATTCAGCTTGAGGGGCAGATTTCGGAGAAAAAAGAGGAATTCCAAGTATTGTCGGACAGGGTGGAGAATTACGACAAAGGAATGGAAAACCTAAAAACTCTGGAACAGGCGCTTGACACTTCGCCAGAATACCAGTTGCCAGAGCCGCAGGGGTTGATGTCGGCGAAGTCGTATAAGAATAAAGTGGCAGAACCTTTGGTGCAAAAGCTGAAATCGCTTGTTAAAACGGCACTTATAAGGTGCTTTGAAGCATGGGACAGCTACTATCGGCTGAATGTCACAAACAGCAATCTCCACCGTGAGAATGAGAGGTTAAGGAAAACCAATGAGAAACTGGCAGGGGAAAATGAAAACCTCCGTGTAGAAAACAAAGATTATAAGCTGCTCCGTAAGACATTTGGGAGTAAGCAGATAGACAGCCTTTTAGAGCAGGCAAAAGCAGCACAAAAATCAAAACAGCGTGAAAAACGCTTTAAAAACAGCAAAGAAGAAAGGTAGGAAACACTATGGAAAATAGGATTTATGACGAAAATAACGGTCTCTGGTATGCAAGGCAAGACGACTATTACCTCCCAGAGCTTGCATTACCTCCCGAAGAAGAAAAGCTGATTGGTATTTGGGGACAGCGGCATTTACGGTATCTTAAAGAGCATAAACAGTTCGTTTATCTCAATCTGCTGACAAGCGGCAGGCTGAATGAATACCTTGCAAGCATAGATGAACAGGCAGAGGATATGTTTTTTCGGCTGGTAAAGGAGTATGCCGGCAAGCATGGAGTAACGGAGCAATTAAAGGCAGAAAACCAGCTTTTATGGGTTCAAAAAATGAATAATATTCGGGTTTGTGTGAGGGAAGTTGTGGAGAGCGAGTTTATCTATTCGTAGTGATAAGCGGCACTCCTGCAATATGTGGGAGTGCCGTTCAATTAAGCAAAAATAGTTCGGGGAATTGAAAAATCTTACAAATTCGTGTATACTTAAAATAATTAGAATGAGAAATTAGAATTTGCGAGGAAAAAGTAATGATACTAAAATATAGAAACGCAACTCCAAATGATATTGAAGAAATATACAGTATAATTCGCACTGCTATAGATGCTATGGAGCGAGATAATATTTTTCAATGGGATGATTTGTATCCTACTAAAGAAGATTTTCAGGAAGATGTTGATAAAAGTCAACTCTATGTTGGTTCAGTGAATGGTCAAATAGCGGTTGTATATACCTTAAACCAAAAATGTGATAAAGAATATGAAAACGGCAAGTGGAAATATAAAGATAAGCCATTTTATATCGTACATAGACTTTGTGTGAATCCGACTTTTCAGAATAGAGGAATTGCTAAATCTACGCTATTATATATTGAAAAGCAATTAACGGAAATGGGTATTCATGTTATTCGATTAGATGTATTCTCTAATAATCCATTTGCATTAAGGCTATATAATTCTTTAGGTTATTCGGAAGTTGGCTATGCTGACTGGCGAAAAGGAAAATTCTTTTTGATGGAAAAGTGTTTTTAGCTACAAGTTACGTTTTTTCATACTGGAAAACCGGGAATTATGGAGGAAAAGAAAATGGCATTTAAGTTAGATGGCGTTGTACCTTGGGGCAGAAATATGGAAGAATACAAATTGATGTTCCGTTTAGATGATAATGATATGTCAAAAAAAATTGCAGGGTTTGGCGATGGTCCAGCCTGTTTTAATTATGAGATGACTGAAAGAAATGGAAGTGTTATTTCGTTTGATTTGATATATCAGTTTTCGAAAGAAGATATAGAAAAACGTATTGGGGAAGTCCGAACTACAATAATGCAGCAAATGCGGGAAAATATGGATAACTATGTGTGGAAGAACATTAAAAGTTTAGAAGAACTTGAAAGTACCCGTATGTCTGCTATGAGAAAATTTTTGTCTGATTATGAGAAGGGAAAAGCAGAGAGACGTTATGTATTCCATGAACTGCCTGATAAATTACCCTATGGAGCAGATTACTTTGATATTGGGTTGAGTTCGCACTTCCTGCTAATGTATACATCATTAGGATATAATTTTCATATAGCATCAATGACAGAAATGCTTAGAGTATGCAAAGAAATTAGAATTTTCCCGATTGTAGATTTGGATGCAAATAAGACAGACTTAATTAAAAACGTAATAGATTACTTCCAAAGGGATTATAATGTGGAAATTGTTAAGACAGAATATGAGTTCCAAAAGGGAGATAATAAATTATTGATTATAAGAAATAGAGATGTGATTTAGGAATAATGAGGTTTTAAAAAGATATGGATTATAAAATTCGGGAAATTAGAAAAAATGAATATCCAATATTATCTGATTTTTTGTATGAAGCAATTTTTATTCCAGAGGGCATGGATAAGCCGCTAAAATCTATTATCAAACAGCCAGAGTTACAAGCATATATTAAAGATTTTGGAAAAGCAGACGATTGGTGCTTGGTTGTGGAAACAAAAGAGCAGATTGTGGGTGCAGTATGGGTGCGTATTATGAACGATTACGGGCATATTGATGACAAAACGCCCTCATTTGCCATATCACTGTATGAGGAATACAGAAATTTGGGTATTGGTACAGCACTTATGGGAGCTATGTTGCAACTTCTAAAAGTGAAAGGATATAAGCAGACATCTCTATCTGTGCAGAAAGCGAATTATGCAGTCAAAATGTATAGAAAAGCAGGATTTGAAGTGGTTGACGAGAACAAAGAAGAATACATAATGATTTGCAAATTATGATAAAGTAGTGGTTTTTGACTATTGCATTTCTTAACAAAATCGCTTATAATCTAAGCCATAGCATATAGCTATTATCCGCAGTTACAGAGTTGGTGTTATCAACACCGATAACAAAATGATAACATTAGCTCATATAGGCAGGATAATATGGACATATCAAATAATCAAAAGATTTACATACTCGACAGAGAATAAATCCTAAATAAAATTAGTTAGTAAAAGTCGAGTTCGAATAGTCGGCGGTGGGCTTGAAAGCCTGTATTTGCGGGGCTTCCAGGCTTCCGCCTTAGAAAATTGCATTTTCATTGCATTTTTTATATCGCCTGCTTGTGATACTCGGCAGTGAACTGATTGCTGGTGTAATCAGCTACACTGTGTGTGGCAGGTGTGTAAGTCAGCAATCCGGTCAGCTTCTTTGCAACATCAAAGTTGCTGTTTGGATATAAATGCCCATAGGTTCCCAGAGTGGTCTGGATTTTTTCGTGCCCCAGACGTTCTTTGATGATCAGTGGGTTTTCGCCCATGCTGATCAACAGGGAGGCGTGGGAATGCCGTAAGGCATGGATTTTGATGCGGTGGACGCCAGCAAGTTCTGCCAGCTTTTCCAAGGCTCTTGGCAGAGTATGCTTGCTGGTGGGAATTCCACCATAGCTTAATACAAAATTGCAGTCAGTAAGTACCTTTTGCTGTACTTCTTTCCATTCTTCTAATTCTTTTATTGTATCTGCATCAATCACGATATCACGGATACTGGCCTGCGTCTTCGGTTCAACAAATTTGTATTCTTTCATGGATTTGTAATACAGATTTTTGTTGATACTAAGGATGCCCGTCTCAAAATCAATATCTGACCATTGCAGAGCAGCCGCTTCTCCAATCCTCATTCCGGTCATAAAGAGTAGCCAGAAGGAAATGAACAGATAGTGTTCGTAGTAGTCACCTTTATACAAAAGCGAAATAACTTTCTGAAATTCTTCCAGTGTCCAGAAATCTACTTTGACTTTTTTGCTCTTTACATTTCCAATCATTCTGGCCGGATTTTTTTCAGCAAGTCCAAGGACGATGGCCCGATCAAATGCAACGGCAAGCATTCCCTGTACGATTCGGACATAATTAGGACTGAACTCTTTTGCCAGCTTTAGCTGCCAGTTTTGCACATGAATCGGTTCAATCTTGTCGGTATCTTTTTTGTAGAAATAGGCAAAATGTTTTTGGATCGTTGAACATCTGTTTTTGTAGGTACTTTCTTTAACCTGTGTTTTGTACCAGGGGAGATAGATCTCGTTTATAAATTTTTTGAAAGTTACACATTCCTTTTCTTCGGCAATTTCTTCAGCCGATGCTAAGATCAGTTTGGAATATTCAGCTCTTGCTTCCTTTTTGGTAGCGAAACCACTGCGGTATTTTTGTATCTGTTTTCCAGTGACTGGATGATAGCCTAAGTTGGCACGGAAATAATATGTTCCATTGTCTGCCTTTTTGATAGGATCTTTAGCCATAATTTCACTCCTTACATAAATGTGCAAGAAGTACAATCAATTTGTCTCTTCAGGAAATGTAATTCCTAATAATTCTTCAACAGCTTCTTTGGGAACCCTGTCTAATTTTCTCGACTGGTAATAGGTATGGCCTTTTTCAACCATGATTTTCTTAGCCTCTCTTATTATGTCGGATGCAAATGAAGGGCCGTACCCCAGTGTTACCAAGTCTTTTTTCGTAACAGTAATCATAATCCTCCTTTCCATAGACAGGTCTAAACCTCAATACCTGTCCATTATTATAACAAATTTTGAGTAAGTACTGTTCATTAAGTTGATTGCTTCTTGTAAAAATATTTTATGCATCAATTTGACGAGCAGAGTATTTCTGCGATTGTATTCTTCCAGAAGCCAGTTCCTATGCCCTTTCCGGCCACGTATCCGGCGTTACTGTGTAATCATTAAGCTGCAGGCGCGCATCCATGCACACTATCTACAGCACCCGGTATCAATCTCCTGAAAGATGTATGAAATTGTCAAGGTACGTGAAGTCACAAATAATCCTTGATTATTTGTCCATCTATATAAGTAATAGTGTTGAAATTTGGAAGATTGGAAAATTTTTGAAAAAAGTTAAAATAAATCAAGAAATAATAAAAAAGGTCAAGAAAAAACCGAATCGCCTGGAGGCAATCCGGTAAGATTCCTTATTTTGCTTTGCTAGACAATCGTTTTAAGAGAGGAATTATCGTCATCATGTCATCTTCGTCTAACTGCTTCAGAAGGTCACAAGCTTTCTGGTACAACGGAAGATTGTGTAATTCCTCGTCAAAGAACTGGTATGGCGTGATATTAAAGTACTGGCAGATCTCGTAAAACTGGCTCATGGACGGTAAGGAACGTCCGGAGCTGATATTCTGGATATAGCTTTTATTCTTCCCCAGATCCAGGCTCATCTGGTATTCTGATACATTTTTCTTAATCCGTAACTCCGTAATACGGTCTGCTACATACTTTTTATCCATTTTTCTACACCTCTCAAATTTATTTTATCCTATTTGATTATGTAGAATTACTGAATATAATAGTTATAAATACCGCATATATCAATATATGATTGATTATATCCGTATATTGAGGATATAATACAAGAGAAGAAAGAATTTCACAAAATAAATGTGATAAACCGTGCTTTTTGGGATATGATGATTGTTGGAAGGAGTAGATGCGAGTGAAGGTAATCGGGACTGCCAAAGAAATTGAATGGCTGAAGAATGCTATACAGAACAGCTGCGACCAGTGCCCTTATATGGAGTCCTGCAGCGAGTCTGCAAAACAAGATGACCGGCTGTACGGAAAGGCTCAGCATACATGTAAGGATTTTCTGGGAGAGACCATAGAATTTATCATAGAAAGTAATGTGTAGTACTGTATATTGTGTATGTATAAACAGATTTGACTATATATGGTATAAATAAAATTGACATCACCTATATCTTGTGTTACTATACTGGTATAGTTGATTTTATGCATGTCCCTTGCGGGGAAGCTTTCGGATTGTTAGGAATCCAGGAAGTAGAGGACAGAAGAAAAAGGAATCTGTCTGCATAAGCTGTTTATGTTTGTAAGGAGTGTCACCATACGCCGTTTCTGGCTTGCAGTGGCACTTTTTGTTTTTTAGGCTGGAGATGTTCATTAACAAATCAGCCAGTCAGTGTGGAATGAATGGAGATAATCTCTGTTTCATTCCTTTTTTATTGCAATCACCCAAAAGAAATTGCCACAGGCTGATTTTACGGATGAGATAGCCAAAACAGGCCAGTGTGCCGTTTATGGATAAAAAAATTTATTTAAGAAAGGTGGAAAAACACATGAATGAAACAAGAATCTATGCAGACGCATTTGAAACGACGTTTGCAAACCCGAAGGAAATGCTGGATTTTCTGGCAGAAAGAGCAAAGGCTACCACATGGATCAGAAAGCCTACCAGGTCTCTCAGGCTGGTTCCAATCAGCCAGGAAGCAGAACATATGGAGACTTCTTCTACGGCAGACTGGGAGGAGATCCTGAAGGATACGGAAAAGAATACCCAGCTGGCATTAAAGGTCAGAGGGGAAACCTACCCGGTACGGGATTGTGCCATTAAGACCATCCTGGACCGTGCAGGGATCTCCGGCGCCGGATTGCGGAAGCTGGAAAAGTCCAACTATGCCAGGGTGGTGAACTACTGCCTGAAGGTTGCAAAGGGAGATGCGCTGATCAAGATTGCGGATGGAAAGGTCTCCGCCGTACATGGCGGGGACAGCCATGATTACAGCATCCTTGACATGCGCGCGGTATTTGAGACGACCATGCAGTATCTTGACACGAACTTCAAAGGAAGCAGTTATATGGAAGGTTCCGGTGCCTTTGACCATTCCATTGTATCGGCTATGTGGGAGCTTGGAGGAAACCAGGAACTTTTGGATACTTACCGGACTGCCCTTGCCGACCATGGTATGGCCGACAAGTTGATTGCGCCTGCAGTAAGGCTTACCACGTCGGACGTAGCGGCCAGCGGTGCGAACCTGTACCCAATGCTGTTATGTGACAGCGGGAACCGGACCATCAGCCTTGGAAGCCCGATCAAGCTGGCCCATACGGGAGGCGCGGATCTGGTACAGTTTATGAACAACCTCCGTATGCTTTGTTCCAGATATCAGGATGCGGTTGCGGATATGACGAAGCTCATGGATATTGAGATTCAGAATCCATTAAACTGCCTGAAGCTTGTAATGAAGCGTATCGGGGTTCGGAAGAAGCTGATTAATGAAGTGGCAGAAATGTTTGAGAGCCAAAACGGGACAGATCCCTGTACCGCCCATGACCTTTATTTTGCAATCAACGAGGCATGCTTTTTCGCAGCTTGTGAAGGGATGCAAGGGCATGGGATTATCAGCCTAGAGGAACAGGTTACCCGCGCACTGGCGCTGAACTGGAAAGAATATGATGTCAACGGTGCGATTAAATGGTAGTACAGGTTTTAACAGCGGACTCTAAACAGGTTGTTGGCAAATAACAGAGGATTCCTGATAATCGCTGTAGAAGGCAGATTTAACAGACACAGTAAAAAGTATTTATAGTTTTGAGGAGGATCAAGATGAACGAAACAAGTTTGAACATGAATTATGAACCGGAGGTTATTGTTGATACGGATACTCTTTCCCGTGAGGACTGGCTGTCTTACCGGAAGCTTGGGATCGGGGGAAGTGATGTTGCTGCCATTATGGGGATTTCACCCTTTGCAACCATCCGTGACCTTTATAATGATAAGCTCGGAATCGAACCGTTGATCGAAGAGGAAGAAAGTAACTGGGTGGCAAAGGAAGTCGGACACCGGCTGGAGGATCTCGTAGCGGAGATCTTCGCCAAGAAGACTGGACTTACCGTATTTCCGGTGCGGAAGATGTTTCGACATCCGCTGCATCCGTTTATGCTGGCAGATGTGGATTTCTTTATCATTTTCCCGGATGGCTCGTATGGCATTTTAGAGTGCAAGACCTGTAATTACAATGCCAGGACGAAGTGGGAGGATGGAGGGATTCCCGATAACTATATCCTTCAGGTGAGACATTACCTGTCCGTAATGAACATGAACAAAGCCTATATTGCCTGCCTCTATGGAAATAATGAGAATGAATTTGTCATCCGTCCGATTGAGCGGGATATGATGGAGGAGGAAGAGATCATTGCACAGGAGGAATATTTCTGGAAAGAATATGTGGAAAAGCAGGCAGAGCCGCCATACAACGGCAAGCCGGATCTAATATTGGCAAGCATTCGGAAATACGGCGGATATGCCGACAAAGAGCTTCCGGAGATTGAGATTCCAATGCATCATTCTGTTGATCTTGAAAAGTATCTTACTTTATCAGAAGAAAAATCCGAACTGGAAAAACGGAAGAAAGAAATCGAAGCCATGCAGAGGGAACTTAGTATCCCATTTGTAGAACAGCTTGGTGCTTCCTGCAAGGCGGTCTTATCCGACGGGATCAGCCGTTACCGAATTACTTATAATCCAACCAGGCGAACTCAGGTTGGGAAGGACGCAATGGAGAAGCTGAAGATCCAGCATCCGGATATTTTTGAGGAATATACAAAGACCACGGAAAGCAGGACATTCCGGGTAAAGAAGGAGGCGGCATGATGTTAAGCGGAAAAAAGGCATATATCTGCTCTCCGCTTTCTGCCCCTGACACGAAGGGAGTCAGCCACAACATGGATATGGCAAGGTTCTATATGGAAAGGATGCAGGTTCTCTACCACTGCAGGACGTTTGCTTCCCACGCATATCTGCCATTGATGTTAGATGATTCGATTCCGGAGGAACGGGAAACCGCACTCCGGATCGGGATGGAACTGATGGACTTGTGCGATGCCTTAATTATCTGCGGCAGGCGTATTAGCTCCGGTATGGAGGGGGAAATCAAGGAAGCATTAAAAAAGGGCATGGAAGTATACTGGTATGACAGTGAGGAAAAGCCTTTTGAACTCAGAGCCGTAGAAAGCTGGAGGGAGGAATAGGATGCGCTGCAGGTATGTAAATAAAATCTTCTTAAGCGAAGAAAACGGATTTACGGTCGCCGTCTATTCCACTTCCGATGAGTCTGTACCCCTTTCTGCCAGAAATAAATACTTCGAAAGCAGAAATATCATTGGTTTTACGGCGGTAGGTTATAACCTGCCGCTGACTGATACGATTGAATTGGAAATGGAAGGTGACTGGGAGAACGGAAGCCATGGGCTGCAGCTGAAGGTAGACTCCTTTATGGAAATCGTACCGCGGACAAAGGCAGGGATCATCGGCTACCTCTCTTCCGGAGCCATCAAAGGTGTAAAGCAGAGGACAGCAGAGGCAATCTACCAGCAGTTCGGGCTGCAGACATTGGACGTAATAGAAAAATCTCCGGAAAAACTCTTGTCTATTCGGGGGATTTCCGAACGGAAGTTAAGAGAGATCGTAGAATGTTATGGGCAGAACCAGGTATTCCGGGAGCTGATGACATTTCTGGCTCCCTATAAGGTAACGCCGAAGAAGGTGAACATGATTCTAAAAACTTTTCATGAGGAATCCGTCCGTATTATCCAGAACCGTCCGTATATGCTGTGTGCAGTAAAAGGCTTCGGCTTTCTGACGGTAGATGCGATTGGCCGGCAGCTATGCAGGACGCTGAATGATCCTATGCGTATTTCGGGATGTATCAGTTATATCCTGCATGAAGCTATGAAAGAAGGGCATCTGTATCTGACACAGGAAACGCTTATGGATAAAACCTTGGCGTTACTGAATAAGGATCTGACGGTTCCGGCTGTAATAGAGCAAGATGTCAGCAGAGTACTCTATCAGCTGGTTATGCAGCAGAGCATTGTGGTGGATCATGAGAAGGTATATATTTTCCAGCAATATGAGGAGGAACGGCTGACGGCGTTGATGATTGCCAAACGGATACAGACAGCAAGACAGCCATTCCCGATTGAAAATGAACTGGAGCAGGCACAGCAGGTCTTAGGCATTACACTGTCCGAACGGCAGAAACAGGCGGTAAGGATGGTGTTTGAAAGCCCTTTGAGTATCATCACAGGCGGTCCCGGCACGGGCAAGACGACGGTTCTGAAGGTTATCCTTTATATCCATGGCCTGAAATGCAAGACTTCGGTACAGCTAATGGCGCCTACCGGACGCGCGGCAAGGAGAATGGCGGAAAGCACCGGAAAGGAAGACGCATCCACGATGCATATGGCATTAGGTCTGCTCGGAGGAAGCGACTACAACCTGGGGTTCCAGTATTTGGAAGCAGAATTCCTGAATATAGATGAAGTGTCCATGGTAGACATGCACCTTGCCTACGAATTTTTCAGCAGAGTAAAGGATTATGCAAGGGTGCTGCTGTTGGGAGATGTGGACCAGCTTCCATCCGTGGGAGCAGGGGACGTGTTCCGGCAGTTGATTGGCTGCGGCCTGATCCCGGTCACCGTATTAGATATGGTATACCGGCAGGGGACGTCAAGCAATATCCCGGTCAATGCAAATCTGATCCAGCAGAACCGGACAAACCTGTTTATGGGGGAAGATTTTATATTTGTCCCATGTGATGGAACAGAGCCGACTGCAGAGATGGTAAAGAAGCTGTATCTGGAGGAAGTACAGAAATATGGGCTGGAGCAGGTGCAGATTCTGACCTCTTACCGTGTAAAGACTGCCGCTGGCGTGGTGGAATTGAACCGGACATTAGAGGATCTGATTAATCCGCCTGCCGCTGGAAAGAATGAACTGGCGATAGGAAAAGATGTATTCCGGGTGGGTGACAAGATCCTGCAGAATAAGAATACGGATTTGGTCAGCAATGGAGACATGGGGATCATCCAGGATATTTATGAGGATTCGGATGAAAACCAGAAGGTGCAGATCTTGTTCTCGGAAAACCGGGTGGTCCGGTACGAACGGGAACAGATGGAGATGGTGGAGCATGCCAATGCAATCACTATCCATAAGTCCCAAGGTTCCGAATATCCAGTCGTGATTATCCCGTGTGTAAAAGCATTTTACACCATGCTGAAGCGCAACATCCTCTATACAGCGATTACCAGGGCGAAATGCAAGGTTTATTTGGTTGGAGACTGGAACGCAGTGTGCCAGTGTATCCATACGGATGACAGCGGAAAGCGCAATACAGTCTTAGGGCAGAGAATCCAGGGATATTATGATGCAGAACAAAGGCAGAAAACAAAAGAAATGGAACAGTTGAAGTTGGCAGTTTAAGGGGGAAGAAATGAAATTACTGATTTCTCTTATCTTAGGGATATGTATTATGAGGAAACATGGAATTGCGGAAATGATCTTAGTATCGTTAGGCATATTCCTGGTTTTATGTATGATATTCCAGTAAATTATTAAAAAAATATAAAAAACAGAAGAATTTTCCAATCTGAAAGAAATGCAGACTATTACTCTTATGAAAGGGTATCGTCTGCATTTCATTTTCACGTAGAGAATGAAAGGAGCGTAAGCGAATGAAAGAAAAGTTATTTGACCGGTCAGAGGCGGTCGCGGCATTGAACCGTGTGGAAGGATTTAACCCGATGGAGCTGGCAAGGAAACTCTCAAAGGAGGGACAAGAGGATCAGCTTTATCTGGATGTGAAATACCGGAAGCTGTGGTTCCGTCTTGTACATCCGTTAGGAAAGATTGTCAGCAGTATCCGAAGCTTTACGGAGAACATGGCAATCGTGGAGGCAAGGATCTATCTGGATAAATGTGACGCAGAGGAAAATTACATTGCCAATGCCTTTTCCCAGAGGTTCCGGACCAATGATCCGAATTTTGGAGACAAATTTTTGGAGATGGCGGAAACGGCTGCCGTAGGGCGTGCGCTCTCTGATGCTGGGTTTGGGTTACAGTTTGCAGATGTAGGGGAAGAAAATGATCCCATGCAGGTAGATGCGGGAATCCAGATTCCAAGTATGACGGCGCAATCCCAGGTACAAGGAAATGATACCCCGCAGGGAGGCATGACGTGGAACCCACAGATGCAGTCTGGTATGCAGGGAAACAATATCCCGCCTGCTAATCAGTATGGACAGAATCTACAGCCTGCCATGACAGGGAACCCGCAGATGCAGCCTGCCATGACGGAAAATCAAGGTATGAAGGCAACCGCGCAGAACCAGGGCAATCAGTCACAGACTATGCCGCAGGGAACAGCTAATCAGCAGTCTTCGGCGTCGGCACAATCCAATCCTATGATGAACCAGTTTTATCAGCTGTTGGACGGCGAATTGAGGGAGACATAAACGGCAAATTATTTTTCCAACCTTTTTCGCATTGACTGCGCAGTGCTGTCTACAAATGCATAATACCGCCGAAAATGCAGCACGCTGTTGGTATAGCTTTTCTTTCGAAATCGAAAGGCCATGAATCCCATTATGAGATCCATAGCCACATGATGTA
>CAJTCH010000059.1 GCA_910574715.1 Lachnospiraceae bacterium
AAGACACAGAAAAATCCTGTGCCGATGAAAAGATGATATAAATTTTAGAATGACAAACACTATATATTGTGGTTGCTTTGATTAAGTTGTTAACATTGATTTCCATACTACCATAAACCACCTGATTTTACAAGCTGGGAGCCAGTGCATTTCTGAATCCCGGCCTCTTGCCGTTGTTAGTGTGGTGGACGTAGAAGCCATTTAGAACATATATCACCGTACACTACCTTATGTTTCTGAAACAATATCACAGGAATCTTCTATTGTCCTTCCTGTAAAAAAGTATATAATAGTGATAAAGATATTCGAATATTGATACTTTATTGGCTTTAAAAATGAAGATTCAGGAGGCGTAACATGAGGATAAAAGGGAAGATAGCAATTTGGTTCTGGATAATGTTCGTGGGTATGGAGATCTTGATGCTCTACCTCTTTTTTGAACCGTCAGAGGAGGGGAAAGATGTTGGAATGCTGGTAATTATGATATTTGTTTTCCTTGTCTGGAATATCGTGTTCCTGCCGATGCTGGTGAAAAATTATGTAGAGATCGACGGCGAAAGGCTGATACTGGTATTAGGCCTTTGCAGGACTACTATTGAGATCGGGGAGATCAGGGAAGTGTATAAGACACATAATCCGATCGCATCCGGGGCGCTGTCATTAGACCGGGTAATGATAAGGGGGAGACGGCAGGAGGCGTTGATCTCCGTGTGTGATAAGGAATTGCTGTTCCGGGAATTGAAGCGGATCAACCCGGCGATTAAGATTGGACGGTAGGGGAGGTGCAAAGATGTACCGGATAGCCATATGTGATGACGATGTCAGAATGCGTCGGTTCTTATGCAGGACGGTTTCCGAATCCGGGATATCCTGCCGGGTGGAAGAGTTCGCAGGCGGAGCAGATCTTCTTCGGGGTTATGGGGAGTATGACATCCTGTTCTTGGATATTGATATGCCTGGGGGAAATGGAATTGAAGTGGCGGAAAGGATTCGAAGGTCGGACCGGAAGGTGAAGATCATCTATGTCACAGGATATCGGGATTATATGAGTCAATCCTTTGCGGTGCATCCTTTTGCCTTCCTTGTAAAACCCGTGCAAAAGGAAGAGATCATCCGGCAGATGAAGGAAGCGCTCATCTACGGAGGGGAGGAAGAGAAGGGGATTCCCTTCCGGGTGCAGACGACAGAAGGGATCGAAGAGTTTGTGATATCGGAGCTCTATTATCTGGAATATCAGAGCCGGAAGCTTCGGTTTGTCTTAAAGCACAGGGAGGTTATGGTGCGGGGAAAGATAGCGGAATACTTGGGGATATTCGGACCCTATGGTTTTGCCGCCCCGCACAAGAGCTTCGTCGTCAACCTGCATCATGTAAAGGCGATCCGGGGATACGAGATCATTATGATGAACGGAGATCAGATCCCGCTGTCGCAGAAGCGGTCTGTGGAATTCCGGGCGGCGCTTGGGAAATATCAGGCGGACAGTCTGGCGGGGATGCATTGAGCATTAAGCGTGGAGGAGAGATGGCATGAGCTGGGTAGAATCGGCGATGTGGTACAACATTCTTGTGATGGCAGAGACGGTGGTTATTACTTTGTGCACCTGGTTTTTCATGAGCCGCACAGAACAGAGCCTAACTACGAAGAAGAGGTATCGTTTGGGGATATTTTTTCTCTATTGGGCAGGATTTGCGGGAATTACCTTCGGAATGGAGGACAGTGGCTATACGGATCTGGTTCTGCCGCTTTTCATGGTCTTGATGACGGAGGCGGCAGGATACGGCCTGTATAACCGTATGAGAATCTATAGGTTCTATTATTTCCTGTATCCGGTGTCTGTACTTGTAGGCCAGATTTTTATCGGCTATCTGATGTTAGGATTCATCTCCACGCGGTGGGGTCTGGCTGTCTTTGATTATTATCTGACGGATGTGACGCTTATTGTCAAGATGCTGACAGATATTCTTCTGACAGGGATATGGGTGGTATTTTTAAATAGAAGGAAATTCGAGGACGTGAAGGGAATCCGGTTTGCCGGCCTGTTTCTGCCTCCGGCTGTCAGCGTGTTCATCATATTTTCCCTGATCAGCATCGGAGATGTGTTCATGCAGATGTACGGGGCGTTTCTTATTATACTGGATATCTTCTTCCTGGTCGTGATGAATCTCTATATATGGTTTTTATTCTCTTACCAGTCTAAGAATAAGAAGCTTGAGGCAGAACTTAAGATCAGGATGAAGCAAAATGAACTGCAGTATCAATATTATGAGATGGTGGAACAGCAGTATCAGTCATCGCGCAAGATGATCCACGATATGAGGAATCATCTCCAGGCGATCGAGGAGCTTAGGAAGCAGGATGCAGAGCAGGGGAGGGAATACGTGAAGGATATGCAGGGTATGCTGGACTCTCTTTCGATCGTGAATTATACAGACAGCCGGATGCTGAACATCATTCTAAATGACAAGGCGAAGGCGGCAAAGAGCAAAGGGATAGAGATGGACGTCAGGATCGGCCGGATCAGCCTTGAGCATATCAGGGATATGGATATCACGGCAATATTTGCCAATCTGCTGGACAATGCACTGGATGCGGCGCAGCAGGCGGAAGGGGAGAGATGGATCAAGATGCGGATGGATACGTTTCATGATTTTGCGGTGATGAAGCTTAAGAACTCCATGTCTGTTCAGAAAGCAGGGGAGGCAGATCTTAAGCAGGAGAGGGAAGGTGAGAGGAAGCATATGGGAATCGGACTTGAAAATGTGCGCCTTACATTGGAAAAATACGGCGGCGGAATCCTGACGGAGACGCTTGGAAATGAGTTTGTTGTAAATATAACGATACCGGAGAAGGATATAGAGTAAAGGAGAAGGAAAATTATGAGAAAGAGAAGAATGAGAAGGATCATGGGCATGCTTATGGCAGCTGGTATGCTTGTGGGTATGTTTACAGGATGTGCAGGAGGGCAGAAGCTTTCGGACAAATTTGACGAGGCAGAGGTCAGGGAAGAGGCCAAGGAAGTGATCGGGATCCTGAATGAAGGAGATGTGGATACGCTGGTCGACGACAGGTGGAACGCCATGTTAAAAAGCGCTTTGGACAAGGATCAGGTACGGTCCCAGGTGATGCCGGTCATCGAAGAACTTGGCGCATTTGAAGGCTATGATAAGGAGGCGGTGACCGGAAGCAAGGATCCGGATACAGAACAGGAATACGCGGTTGCCGTGATAAAGGTAAAGTATGAGAAACGAAAAGCGCAGTTCACCATATCATTTGACGAGGATATGAAGGTGGGCGGCTTCTATATTAAATAGTGGCAAGCTGCGGCAGATTGTCTGCCGGGGAGGTGAAAGGGATGGATATGTGGATAGGAACATGTAAATGGGTAGGTATTATCTTTGGGGTTACGGCGCTTCTCTTCGCGGTTCTTAGGGAAAAGGGCGCGATGCTGATCGCCGGGTTCAATACCATGCCGAAGGAAAAAAGAGAACTGTATGATAAGAAGAGGATGAGCCGGGATCAGAGAAATGCGTTCGCCCTGTGGGCGGTGATATTGGAGGCGGGAGGCATCCTGTCTGATCTGACAATGTCGCAGAATGCGGCGATTCTTGCGATCATCATATGGCTTGTGCTGTTCTTTCGGGAGGTGCATGTGGACGAAGAGAAGGCGTTTGGAAAGTACAGGATGAAGTAAGGGTAGTACAGCATTCACTTATGGAAAAATTTCCAACTGTACGGTTGGATCATCCAAGGATGCTCCAACCTCCTCATCCATTCGCAAAATCCGTGCTATCGCACTTTTGCGTCTGCTGATGCATCCGCATTTTGCTCATTAATGAGTAGGTTGCTAATCCATAATCTCAGTTTTATTGCAATAAATTGCATAAAACTGAGATTATGGATTGCAACCGTACAGTTGGAAAAAATTACACTTAAGACGCATATGTATATTGCAAAAATCTCATCAGGAAGATATAATAAATATGGGTTTATGGCCGCTAAAACCGATAGTTGGACAGACCTTAGAAAGGAATAAGCAGGAGGAAGATCTAACATGTACGAGATGTTTAAGGCGGGATCTGATGTCATATTCTATGCGGTGGCAGCAGTAGTTATTATCAGCGCTGTCATTAGGATTATGAAGTCCAAAAAAGATAAAAAGGATGAGAAATAGTTGTGAAAGGAGAGGAATATGAAGCGGATTGTTTCATATCTGCTGGCAGCAGTATTGGTTCTTGCGCCGTGTATGAGTGTTTATGCTACAGGATTGGATGATGCAGTTGAGAGCGGCGGTTCGGCAACGGATCAGGCAGATACAGGCGACCAGCAGAATACGGGAAATGGGCTGGATGAGAGCGGCCAGGAGAACACAGGAGATCCTCCGTCAACCACTTCTGAGGCGGACATAACAGAGCCGGGAAGCGGGGAGGAAGGAGCAGGAATCAGCCTTGCAAGCGAGGAAGAGGCGAAAGAAGCCGACCTTAACAAGGGACAGGTGGACGTCTATATCGCCCAGACATTGGAATGGGGCGAACCGGTGACATTCACCGTCAAACTGGAAGGACAGGATTCCAAGACGATCACGCTGCCGTCAGAAGGCGTCAGGGAAGTACAGGAGGGAGTCACATTCGACAATCTGACAGAAGGACTCTATGCGCTGGAAGTATCAGCTCCAGGATTCGCCACATATGAGCAGCAGCTTAAGGTTGAGGGCTGGACATATAAGGTGAGCCTTGCGACTGGAATTATCGGCGGATATGATTATACTGCAGGGGGAAAGCATCCGGGAGCGGTCCTGATCGGCGATGTGAATGGGAACGGAGTTATTACAGAAAAGGATGAGACCGAGCTTATAGATCTGATCGATCAGGAGAAGGAGCCGAAGGACAATCCTCTGGCAGACCTTAATCGGGACGGCAAGCTCGACCTTACGGATCTGGATTATTTTGTTCAGGGGTATAAGGTGAGCGAGGATACCGCGTCATTCGTGGAACAGCATGTGCCGTCGTCTGCCATCACACAGAGCGCAGGCGATAAGACCCTTGTGAAGGGGTCTCTTGAGAATTTGTCCAGAGGTGAAGGAGCTGTGACTCTGACGCGGGAGGATCAGGCGAAGATCTCTGATAAGACGCCGGTGACGATGGTGTTTGACATTGACGGAGACAGCTTCCCTACCGGCGGGATCGTGATCGATTCGAAGGAGGATAATCCGATCGATACTGCTGCGGTTGAGATTACATATACGGAGACTGTCACGGGTGAAGACGGGAGCGAGACGAAGAACGATCACACGATCGAAGTTCCCGTTGTGCCGGAAGGGATCGAACCGCTGCTTACGGCTGAAGAGGTGACGGTAACGCAGGACGGATTTGGCAAGATCATGATCGATCTTGGCAGCCAGATCGCGGTGAAGAAGGTTACCATCAAGATCACGGGCATGAAGAATAATAATAACCTTGCGGAGATCGCCAAGGTGGAATTCGTGAATGATATGGAGAACCGGATCCCTGAACCGCAAAGGGATATCCCGGAGGGACTTGCCTCAGAAGTGGGGAATAAGAAGTTCACTGTGACCTGGAATGCATGTGTGAACGTTACGGGATATGAGGTACTGATCGAGGATGAAAACGGAGAGCAGGAAGTAATTGCTACGAAGGGCAATATGCTGAATGTCAGCTCATTTAAGCAGGATAAGCTCGTCAACGGCAAGGAGTATAAGGTTCGTGTACAGTCTGTGAACGGTGCATGGAGAAGCGGATATTGCAGTCCGATCGGAGTGGTTCCTAAGGTAGATAAGGTGCCGGATGCTCCTGACGGCCTGAAGGCGGAGGGCAAATACCGCGCGATAGACGCATCCTGGAAGATGATGGAGGATACAGACTCCTATAATCTCTATTACAGAGAGAGCGGGACGAAGGAATATACTAAGATAGAAGGAATTACCGCAAGCAAGCATACGATAACGGATCTGAAGGATAAGACGAGTTATGAGTTATATGTGACAGGTGTGAATGACTTAGGAGAGGGTAAGGCGTCTCTTACGTCTAAGGCTGTTACTACAGACCAGGATCCGGCTGCGATGCCGAAGTATAAGCTGATCAACAGGGCAGACCCGGGTAAGGTGAGCGGACATATCATCAGCGCGGTGACCGGAACAGGCGAGATGAAGGACAGCCCGCTTGATACGGAAGCCGGAACCGTATGGGGAACGGTGGATAATAATGCGCTTTCCCATCATGTATTTAATACCTGGGACGGAGGCGGATTTAATGCTCTGTCGCTGAAACATGGTTTCACCTATGAGTTTGACCAGGCATATGAGCTTGACCGGATCGCGCTTCAGGAAGTAGTGCCCCAGAGTCCGAACTACGGCTATGTACAGGTCAGATATTGGGATGAGAACGGCAATGTCAATGTACTTCCAAGGATGGGAATCCAGAAGAAGGCAGATTCAGATAACAGGCCTTACTATCTGATCAAGCTTTCAGAGCCGATCAAGGCTAAGAAGCTCCAGTTTGGGCTTGCGCGTGCCGTAGCATCCGGTACGATCACGGTATCGGAGGTGTATTTCTATCATTATGATTCGATAGAGAGAGATATTATGGCGCTCTATGAGGACGATCTTCATACAGTGCTGAGAAGCGATGTGGATCAGTCGGTTATTGACGCTCTGAGGAAACGGATCAATACCCAGGATCCGGAAAGCAAAGAGTATCATCCGGATAAGGATTATCTGGAGCGTGAATTGAAGACTGCAGAAGACATCCTGAGCTCCAAGCAGCTAACGGAGACGGTAGGTATCTACAATACCATCACGACCAGGGATGTGGGACGCGGTTTCGGCGGATTGAATGCTTGGCAGCCTCTGGGAGTGACAGCGGCGGCAGGAGAGGAGATCACGGTCTATGTCGGACATAATACGAAGAAGACTGGTGATACGACCAACTTACAGCTTGTAAGCACGCAGTATCATTCGGAGTCAGGCTCAATGTTCCGGGCGGTAGCGACGCTTAAGATCGGAAGAAATGACATTACAATTCCGAAGCTCTGGTCCGTCGATGCAGAGTCAGGAGGCGCGCTGTATGTACAGTATACAGGAAACAATGCCAATGACCGTTATGCGGTTCGCGTGAACGGCGGCGTAGAGGTTCCAAGGCTTGATCTGTATAAGGTCAGCGATGCCGGTGAACGCCTTGCGAGGGCCGAAGCGTATATCACGAAGCTGGATGCCTATGTAGGCGGCATACAGGCAAAACATAACGAGGTTCATAAGAATTCCAAGAATACGTCAGTACAATATGAGTATAAGGCGACGGACTGTATCCTTGGAGCATCTGATATTATGCTGGATACGATGATGTTATCCCTTCCGGCACAGCAGATCCTTGCCGGTACAGGATCGGGAAGCGTACAGGCCAGAGCACAGAAGCTTGTGACGTCTATGGACGCCATGGAAGGCATGATGGGCTTGTTCTATCAGCATAAGGGATTGAACAATAATGCGACAGAAGCGAAAGACAAGATTCCGGCGAATCATCTGAACATCCGTTATCAGAGGATGTTCGCAGGTGCGTTCATGTACGCGTCAGGCAACCATATAGGTATCGAGTGGGGGTCGGCGCCGGGAATGATAAACGGAGTTCCGGTACAGTCTGATGATAGCGGCAGGTATCAAAGCGGTCAGTATTTTGGCTGGGGAATCGCCCATGAGATCGGACATTGTATCAACCAGGGAACCTACGCGGTCGCAGAGATCACGAACAATTATTTTGCGGTGCTTGCACAGGCACATGATGATAATGACACTGTACGGTTCAAATACGAGAATGTGTATGATAAGGTTACATCCGGTACGAAGGGCCGTGCGTCCAATGTGTTTACGCAGCTTGGTATGTACTGGCAGCTTCATCTGGCGTATGACAGCGGATTCAATTATAAGACTTATTCGGATTATACGGACCAGCTCAATAACCTCTTCTTTGCAAGGGTGGACAGTTATTCGAGGACTCCTGCAAAAGCACCGGCGCCGGGCGGCGTGGCGCTTGCACTGTCAGGAGACAGGGATCAGGATTTGATGCGCTTAGCCTGCGCGGCGGCACAGAAGAACATCCTGGACTTCTTCGTACGCTGGGGTATGACACCGAATCAGGATACTGTAAACTATGCAGATCAGTTTGCGGCAGAGACAAGGGCGATCTACTATGTGGATGATAATTCCCGTGTATATCGGGTAAATGGCAGCGGCAGTTCGCTTGGCACGGCCGGGGCAGTAGAGGCGGTCGGCGACAGTACAGCAGCCGTTATCAATGCCAGTGCTGCGAATCAGGTAGATATTACGCTGAGTTCCAAGAATATCAGCGCGGAGGATATCCAGGGATATGAGATCGTGCGCTGTACGACTTCGAACGGACAGGTTGAGAGAGAGGTCGTAGGATTTACGACTGGAAGCCAGTTTACGGATGTTGTGACAACAATGAATAATCGCGTGGTGACCTATGAGATTACGCTGATCGACAAGTATCTGAACCGTTCTGCGGTAAAGACTCTGCCGTCGCTTAAGATCATGCACGAGGGCGAGATCGACAAGACGCACTGGACGGCCAGCACCAATGATATGACCGCTACGAGTGCATTGGCATCAGACGACGAAGATATTGAGGATTCATGCAGTCCGGTTAAGGAGGCGCCGATTAAAAACGCGATCGACAATAAGAACGATACGGTATATACCGGAACGGCGGGCGTCAATGCTGAAGTCCTGATAGAATTCAATCAGCCTACCAGGGTTGCCGGCCTTAAGTATACGGTGAACAGCGGCAATCCGATCAAGGATTACAGCGTCTATGTGAAGAACGATGCGGACGGTACCTGGATAGAAGCGGCAGCAGGATCATTCGAAGCTTCCGGCAGCAGGAGTGTTCATTTCGCTAAGGAAGGCACTAAGAATATTGCGCTGTATCAGACGACGGCGATGAAGATTGCTATTAAGAACCAGAAGGGAAGAGAGATTGCGATCACAGAGCTGGATGTGTTCGGTGTGACCGGAGATAATGTAGAGTTCAGGAAGGCTTCCGGCAGCGGTACTGCGGCGATCGGCAAGCTGGATAACGCATATCAGTACGGACAGAAGGATACGGATGTGATCCCGGCAGGTTCGATCGTATTTACCGGAACCTACAAGGGAAATTCGGCTTACAATGTAGTGCTGCTCTATGACCAGAACGGTAATATCGTCGGAGGTACGGGGACTGACGGTTCTCTGAATGCAGAACAGGTGGTATTTTCAACGGTATCGGAATCAGGCCCGATCGAAGATACCTATGACGGAACCTGGATCTATTGGATCAAACCGGAGCAGGCGGATCTTACAAGTCTTAAGCAGGTACGCGCGGAGCTGTACCGTGTGGATAATGCTTTGACCCTTGAGGGACAGAGGATGGTCAGCGATACCGTGTTCGAGACTATGCCGTCAACGCTTCCGAGTATAACGCTCAGCGGCAAGAAACAACAGCGATAAAAGGAGTAGAACATGAAGAAATATATATTAAGTATGGGCATGATCATGGCAGTGTTCGCATTTATCGCAATGCTGCCGCTCAAGGCATCGGCTGCGGTGTCGGCGATCAATGCGACTGAGAGTGAAGAGGGGAAGGCTTCTGTGAAGCTGACCCTCCCCAATGCGGCGCAGGAAGGCATTACTACGGTTTCGATCAGTCTTTCATTAGACTTGAAGGATACGGCGGGAAGCGCAGATGGGATCGTGCCGGGAGTAGAGTTTACGGAGTGGATCTTAGGGAATACCAAGGTTCATACGTTCCGGTCAGACCAGGGACGGATCTTGAATATCTATATTGCGGGAACAACGCCGTTATTTACGGCAGATGAGGATGGAGATTTCCTGGATGTCGGAACGGTATATGTGAAGAGGGCGGACGGAAGTCTGATACCTTTTACAGTTAATATTGATGAAAGCCAGCTTAAGGTGGTCCGGGGTAATACGACGGCGCTGGTCACGGAAGCAGACCTGCTTGGATATGGCAGTGAATCGGACAGCCCAAGTAAGCCGTCAGAGGGAAATCCGCCGGGCGGAACGCCGGAGATCGACGCCATAAGAGCTGAGCTTAAGGCTCTTATAGAGAAGGCGGAGACGATTCCGGCAGACCAACGGACGGAGGATCTGCAAAGAGCGATCGACGAGGCAAAGCGGGTTCTTGAAGATCCTAATGCGACTCTGGAGGAGCTGCAGGCGGCGCTTATGAATCTGGAGAATGCGCTGGCGCTCTTCGATAGTAATCAGAATACCGGAAGCAACAGCACTAATACAGGAAAAGACGTGATCACCGAGGACCGGAAGCAGAACGGCACCAGGGTCCAGGGAGTCAAGACGGGAGATATGAATCCGGCTGTGACTTATGCTGCGGCAGCGGCGCTGTGTATGGCTGTATTCGGTGTGAATGTCTTGCGCAGACGCAGGCGGCAGTAATATATGATCGTCCGCCGGGCAGCAAGCGAGTTACAAGACCTGTAAAGGGATTCGTAAGGCGGCAAGCCGGACGGATAGGATATAAGATCAGGACAGATCTCGGTCAATGAGAAGAACTTCATTGGCCGGGGTCTGTTCTTTTTATCGGGGTGTATAATCGGGGCAGGGGCGTGCATACTATCTATCAGGAAGACTTGTCTTGCTGAAAGGAGCACGTAGAATATGAAGGAATTGAAGCTGGATCTTCTGCCGGGTAATCTGTACGCTGCCAAGAAGAGGGCGGAGCAGCAGAAAGATAAGGGAAAAAAGAGTACGGAACAGACAAATATTGTGAAGCTTACAGAGGTATCGGTCAAAATAGAGAAGCCGGATTAAGCGGAACGGAAAAATAAGAGTGGCGCGGGATGGGAGAATTGTGGTATGATAAAAAGCACATGAATATTCTGTCCCGCAGGACAGGGAGAAAGGACAGCGAAGGCGATGAGATATTATCTGGCTCCGTTAGAGGGGATTACCACGCGGATATACCGAAGGGCGTACCATGACTGTTTCCGGCCCATGGACAAATATTTTACACCTTTTTTGTCTCCGCACACGAAGAGAGGATTTAACGCGAAGGAGTTGGCGGAGATCCTGCCGGAGAATAACAAGGGGATGCGGCTGGTCCCCCAGATATTGACGAACCGGGCTGAGGATTTCCTGGGAACGGCCGAGAAGCTTACATATTACGGATACGGAGAGATCAATCTGAATCTGGGCTGTCCGTCCAAAACGGTGGTTTCGAAGGGAAGGGGATCTGGATTCCTTGCAGACCCGGAAGGACTTGACCGTTTTTTGGATGAGATCTATTCGAAGGCAAAGGTTAAGATCTCGATCAAGACCAGGATCGGGAAGGACGATCCTGAGGAGTTTTTGGGACTTCTTAAGATCTATAACCGGTATCCGGCAGAGGAGCTGATCATCCATCCCAGGATTCAGACTGATTTCTATAAGAATAAGCCGAATCTTGAGATGTTTGAAGAGGCGGTCAGGACGAGCAGGATCGATCTGTGTTATAACGGAGATATCTGTTCAAAGGAAGATGTAAGGATGATTCAAAACAGATTCCCTTCGGTGGATACCTGTATGATCGGAAGGGGAATTATAGAGAATCCGGGACTTCTAAGCGAGAACGAGGGCGCCGGATCGCCGGATAGGGCGCTGATCCGAAGGTTCCATGACCGGATATATGAAGAATACCGCGGCACCGGCATGGGGGATAAAAACGTGCTGTTTAAGATGAAGGAGATCTGGTGTTATATGGGCAGATCATTTCCGGGATGCGAGAAGCAGCTGAAGCGGATTAAAAAAGCAGAAAAGACGGACAGGTATGAGGAAGCGGTGGCAGAATGTTTTGGAGGGTAGCTTTTTATTCTGCCCTTGTTATTTTTATCTTTACTTTTCTTATGCTATGCAATATAATAGATAAAAATTTAATATACAGGAATTTTAAGGAGGAATCCCTTTGGAGAACTTGAATCATATTATTGCGGGTAATCTGAGAGATATCAGGAAGCGAAAGGAATTGAGTCTGGAACAGGTATCATCCCTTACTTCTATCAGCAAGAGTATGTTAAGCCAATTGGAGCGCGGGGAAGTCAATCCCACGATTTCGACAGTGTATAAGCTGTCCCTTGGCTTGAAGGTTCCGGTGACTGCATTTACAGCGGACAAGCCCAAGCCTTTCTCAATGACGGGAAAGTCGGTGGTGACGCCGCTGATCGGTGACGAAGGAAAGTACCGGCTATATCCGGTCTTTGAATTCAGGGAGAGACAGGATTTTGAGATCTTTGACCTGGAATTCGATGAAGGAGGCAGGATGCAGGGGAATCGGCAGATGAGTGGAACCAGGGAATTTATTACCGTTTATTCCGGAGAACTGACGTTGATTTTTAACGGCAGAGAGTATGTATTGAAGGCAGGAGATTCAGCGTCTTACAATGCCTTCGACGAGTATGTATATAAGAATACAGGAATGGGGATGGTGACTGCGAGTATCGTAGTCCATTATCCCGGATAGGAAGGAGTGATCGCAGCATGGAGGATCAGAAGCAGCGGGTATATGATGCGCTGGATAAGCTGAAGATTAAGTACGAGGTGGTGGAGCATGAGCCGGTATATACTATGGAGGATATGGACAGGCTGGGGCTCCCGGAGAAGGGAACGCTGTGTAAGAACCTGTTTTTGAGGGACTCGAAGGGGAAGAGGCATTTTCTTGTAACCTGTGAGGAGGATAAGAAGGTAGATCTTAAGGCCCTTGGCAGGCAGCTTGGCGGAGGGAACTTAAGCTTTGCTTCGGAGGACCGCTTAGAGAAGTATCTGGGACTTAAGCAGGGAAGCGTGACGCCCTTTGGTTTGATGAACGATACGGATCATGCGGTGGAATTTTTTATTGATAAGGATTTGAGTAGATGTAAGAGTCTCGGAATCCATCCGCTTGAGAATACGGCGACGGTATTCTTATCTTTCAAGGATCTGGATAAGTTCCTGTGGGATCTTGATGTGGATGTGGTGAAGGTCAAGCTGTAGATATATTTACAAAAGAGAAAGGCTGAGCATTCCCAGGGCGGGGAGGTTCAGCCTTTGTGCGGTGATATGAGGAATGGTGAAATTATATGATAAGGATATCAGGGAACCGTTGTTTGATTTCCTGGAGGAGCGTTACGGGAAGATTCGGATCATTGAAGAAAAGCAGATGGGGAGATCCCGGGCAGATATTGTAATGGTGATGCCCTGCGCGGTCGCAGGTATTGAGATCAAGAGCGATGCGGATACATATGTCAGGCTTAAGCGGCAGGTCAGGGACTATGACAGATATTTTGACCGTAATTATGTAGTCGCCGGGGGCAGCCATGGACTGCATATCAGGGAACACGTACCGGATTGGTGGGGGATCATCACCGCCGAGAAGGTAGGCGGCGCAATGGACTTCTATGTGATGCGGGAGGCCGGGGATAGTCCGAAGACAGATCTGAAACTGAAGCTTGGTATCTTATGGAGGCCGGAGCTTGCACATATACAGGAACAGAACGGGCTTCCGGGTTATAAGCAAAAGAGCAAGAAGTTTGTGACGGATAAGATAATAGAGAGGGTCCCAGAGGATATCTTAAACGTGCAGATCAGCCAAGAGCTGTTCGAGAGGGATTATAATGAGATCGGGGCGATCATTGGGGAGTATAAGAAGCGCAGAGGTTATTAGGTCCGGGAAGGAGTGGAGAGCGTGCAGTATCCGGTAATTGACGTTGAGGAGACGGGAAAGAGGATTAGAGAAATCTGTGACTTAAGAGGAATCCAGGCGAGGGAGATCAGGGATTATATGAATTTTGCGGCTATGCAGTCGGTGTATGACTGGTTTCGGGGGAAGAATCTGCCGTCGCTGGATAATATGTATGCATTGTCAAGGCTCTTGGAGGTTTCGATTGATTCTTTGATTGTCGCACAAGATGAGGGAGACGGCGGTACGGAGTGTTATGGGAGGTTGCAGATGCTTAAGTGTGAGCTGATGGATTTGAGCTGCCGGATGGCGGCCGGGGCTCTTCTGACATATCTGCATGCAGCACAGAATTGGAATAGACAGGCAGTAAAATAATCTTGTCAAGCAGTTTGTACCTGGATGCAGAAAATGATATTTTGTGCTATGATAGTTTCAACAAAGGAAGAAGAAAACTAAGAGACAGAAGCGAAATGATATATCAGTATACGGATGGAGCTTAACGGATGAGAAGGATTAGAAGTGTACCAGAAGATAAGAGATAATATATTGTTGTTTCAGGGAGCCGCAGTATTCTGAGTGTCAGAATATTGCGGCTTCTGCTGTTTTATCAAATTTAATACTTTTTTTATTGCATGTTCCATATCAGAGAAGTAGAATAAGTTAAGTATACTGTTTGGATGAAAGAGAGGACGAATATGGAACAGCAATTTGGGCAGGTGCCTCCTATGACACCGGAGAATTACGGGAAGCGGATCTGGCATCTGTGGGGACCGATCGTGATAAAGTGGGCGATCGCGATCAGTGTCAGTATGATCTCATCAGGGATATTCACCATGATGTACATGGTGGCTAATCAAGATATGTCTATGGCGGCGATGCAGAGCGAGGAGCAGATGATGAATCTGTATGACAGCATTATGGAGCAGTTCATAGGATTTTCTACCGCCATCGAGGGTGTGGCGGCATTAGTCACGATTCCGGTGATGCTGGTTCTCTTCCACAAGGACCGTGTAAGGGAGAGGATGACGGGATTTATACCGAATAAGAAGGCGCCACTGTGGAAATATGCGGCGGGGCTTCTTATGGCTCTTGCCATGAGTCTGGGACTTAACAATCTGATCATCATAGGGAATCTGTCGGATATAAGTGATTCTTATCAGGCGACGATGGAAGCGTTCTATGCTTCGTCTCTGCCGGTGCAGATCATCGTATTGGGGATCCTGATGCCGATGAGCGAAGAGCTGGTCTTCCGAGGGCTGCTCTTTAAGCGGCTGAGGGAGCGGGGAACCTATCTGCAGTCTGCGCTGTATTCTGCGCTGGTATTTGGATTCATGCACATGAATCTGGTACAGATGACGTATGGTTTTGTGTTGGGAATGATGCTTGCGTATTTCTATGAGAAGTACGGTTCTGTCAAGGCTCCGATCGCGGCACATATAGCCATGAACCTTCTGTCCGTGTTTGCGACGAAGTTCGAACTTCTTGATTGGCTGATCGAGGATCATATGCGGATCGGGATTGTAACGGTGGCATGTGCGTTTGTGGCTTCGACCATGTTCGTCTTGGTCCAGAGGATTGATGAGAGGCCGGATGTGCCCGGAACGTCCAAGGAGAATGAGAACCTGGCGTCTGCACGGGATATGTAGGGAGCTAGTACATCATTGCATTAATTCTTGAGTAATAAGCACTTGCTATCCATGCCATCTGCACGCCTTCGAACCTAGTACACCGAAAAATAAGTTCCTAGCCATATAACGCAGAATGATTTTTCATATGTAAGGCGGAGGAATGAGGCGTAGTGGGCGCTACGCCGATTGACAACAACGACGCAGATGGAAAATCAGGCAAGTTATATGGCTGGTTACTTATTATTCGGTGTACTAGATGTAGCCCGCTACACCGTCGGTTCGTAGACGCACAGCTGACACGAATATCAAGCACTATTACTTCAAGATTAATGCAATGATGTACTAGTACACGGATATTTCCAAATATAGAGTACGAGGAATAGATAGACACAAGGAGTCTGGCATCGGAAATAATTGCCAGACTTTTTTCTTGAAATTTTATTAATATTGAATTATCTGACAATATAAATAAAATTCGTTATTTACAAACAGTAGAAAAAGTAGTATAGTTAGAAAAACTGAAGAAAGGACTGAATATATGAACAGACAGGTTGGGAGCAGCCGCACCGGGCTGTATCATCCGCAGTTTGAACATGATAATTGCGGGATTGGTGCGATTGTGAATATTAAGGGGCGAAGAAGCCATAGCACAGTGGCGGACGCGTTGAAGATTGTAGAGAATTTAGAACATAGAGCTGGCAAGGATGCCGAGGGTAAGACAGGCGATGGAGTTGGAATCTTATTGCAGATTTCACACAGGTTTTTCTCCAAAGTCTGTAGACCGCTCGGCATCTTTTTACGTTCTGAGAGAGATTATGGAGTCGGGATGTTCTTCTTCCCGCAGGATGAGCTTAAGAAGAATCAGGCGAAGAAGATCTTCGAGGTGATCGTTCGGAAGGAGGGTATGAATTTCCTGGGATGGCGCGAGGTTCCGGTGAAGCCGGAGGTCTTAGGAAGCCGCGCCCGGGAGTGTATGCCGTGCATTATGCAGGGATTTATCGAGCGTCCGGATAAGGTGGATCAGGGAATTGATTTTGACAGGCGGCTCTATGTGGTGCGCCGTATCTTCGAGCAGAGCAGCGACGATACCTATATGGCGTCGCTCTCAAGCCGGACGATCGCCTACAAAGGTATGTTCCTGGTGGGACAGCTTCGGTCATTTTTCACAGATCTGCAGAATGAGGATTACGAATCGGCGATCGCGCTGGTACATTCCAGGTTCAGTACCAATACTAATCCAAGCTGGGAACGCGCCCACCCGAATCGTTTTATCGTACATAACGGAGAGATCAATACCATCCGGGGCAACGCAGATAAGATGCGTGCAAGGGAGGAGAATATGGAGTCTGAGCATCTCAAGGGCGAGCTTCATAAGGTGCTGCCTGCCATCAACAGCTCCGGTTCTGATTCGGCGATGCTTGACAATGCCATCGAATTCATGGTCATGAGCGGAATGGAGCTGCCTCTTGCGGTGATGATCGCAATCCCGGAGCCATGGGCCAATACGAAGAAGATGTCCCAGAAGAAGAAGGATTTCTACCAGTATTATGCGACCATGATGGAGCCGTGGGACGGACCGGCATCTATTCTGTTCAGCGACGGCGACTGTATGGGAGCGGTTCTCGACAGGAACGGGCTTCGTCCTTCTAGGTATTACATCACGGACGATGATACGCTGATCCTCTCCTCCGAGGTTGGGGTTCTTGATATCGATCCGGCGAAGATCCTGGTGAAGGAGCGCCTGCATCCGGGGAAAATGCTTCTGGTGGACACTGTAAAGGGTAAGGTGATCGACGATGAAGAGCTGAAGGAGATCTATGCCGGAAGGCAGCCCTATGGGGAGTGGCTTGACAGTAATCTGATCGAGCTTCGAGACTTGAAGATACCAAACCAGAAGGTTCAGTCCTATACGGCCAAGGAGTGCAGAAGGCTTCAGAAAGCTTTTGGATATTCTTACGAGGAAGTGAAGACATCCATCCTTGCCATGGCGCTGAATGGTTCGGAAGGAACGGCGGCTATGGGAATAGATGCTCCGTTGGCAGTGCTGTCAGATAAGCACCAAGATCTCTTCGGATATTTCAAACAGCTCTTTGCTCAGGTGACCAATCCGCCTATCGACGCGATCCGCGAAGAGGTCGTCACATCCTCTACGGTCTATATCGGATCAGACGGGAATCTTCTGGAGGAGAGGGAAGAGAACTGCAGGATGCTCAAGGTGGATAATCCGATCCTCACGAATACAGATCTTCTGAAGATTAAGAATATGAAGCGGGAAGGATTCAAGGCGGCAGAGATCCCGATCGTGTACTACAAGAATTCCGGGCTTGAGAAGGCGATTGATTATCTGTTCATAGAGGTGGACCGGGCCATCAGGGAGGGCGCCAATATCTTGATCCTCTCCGACCGCGGCGTGGACGAATACCATGTCGCCATGCCGTCGCTTCTGGCGCTGTCCGGACTGCAGCAGCATCTGGTGCGGACGAAGAAGAGGACTTCCGTGGCGATCATCCTGGAGACGGGAGAACCGCGGGAGGTACATCATTTTGCTACGCTGCTTGGATACGGAGCCTGCGCGGTCAACCCTTACCTTGCCCATGAGTCCATCCGCCTGTTGATCGATACCGATATGCTTAAGAAGGATTACTATGCGGCGGTGGACGATTACAACCATGCGGTGATCAGCGGGATCGTGAAGATCGCGTCGAAGATGGGGATATCAACGATCCAGTCATATCAGGGCGCGAAGATTTTTGAAGCCATTGGACTGAAAGAAGAATTTATCCGGAAATATTTCACCGACACGGTCAGCCGTGTAGGCGGGATCGGCATCGAAGAATTGTCTGAGGACTATGTCGCACGGCATTCTCAGGCTTTTGATCCGCTGGGGCTTGAGGTAGATATGACTCTTGACAGTATCGGTCAGCACAAATCAAAGAGCGGAGGGGAGAGACATCTCTATAACCCGCAGACGATCCATATGCTCCAGCAGTCCACCAGACGGGGAGATTATGAGATGTTCAGGAAATATACGGAGATGGTAAATGCAGAGGGGGAATCCATCAATCTGCGCGGACAGCTTGAGTTCAACTATCCTAAGAAGGGCGTCCCGATCGAAGAAGTAGAGAGTGTGGATTCTATTGTTACACGTTTCAAGACAGGGGCTATGTCTTATGGGTCGATTTCCAAGGAAGCCCACGAAACACTGGCGATCGCTATGAACCGTCTGCACGGCAAATCGAACAGCGGGGAAGGCGGAGAAGAGATCGACCGGCTTGACGGCGAACGGTGTTCGGCTATCAAGCAGGTTGCCTCTGGGCGGTTCGGCGTGACCAGCAGATATCTGGTGAGCGCCAGGGAGATACAGATCAAGATGGCGCAGGGAGCGAAGCCGGGAGAAGGCGGGCATCTTCCGGGAGGGAAAGTATATCCGTGGATCGCCAATACCCGTCATTCTACGCCGGGAGTCAGCCTGATCTCACCGCCGCCGCACCATGATATCTATTCGATCGAGGATCTGGCGCAGCTGATCTATGACTGTAAGAATGCCAACAAGGATGCAAGGATCTCGGTGAAGCTTGTGTCGGAGGCCGGAGTCGGAACGGTTGCCGCCGGTGTGGCAAAAGCCGGAGCCGGATTGATATTGATCTCTGGTTATGACGGTGGGACCGGCGCGGCGCCCAGAAGCTCCATCCATAATGCAGGACTTCCGTGGGAGCTGGGGCTTGCGGAGACTCATCAGACCTTGATCCAGAACGGCCTGAGAGAGCGGGTCAGGATCGAGACGGACGGTAAGCTGATGAGCGGCCGCGACGTGGCGATCGCGGCGATCCTGGGTGCGGAGGAATTCGGCTTTGCGACAGCGCCGCTGGTAACTATGGGCTGTGTTATGATGCGGGTGTGCAACCTGGATACCTGTCCCGTGGGGGTTGCCACTCAGAATCCAGAGCTTCGGAAGCGGTTCACAGGCAAGCCGGAATATGTGATGAACTTCATGCGGTTTATGGCCGAGAATCTTCGGGAATATATGGCGAGGCTTGGAGTGCGTTCTATAGATGAGCTGGTTGGGCGCACGGACCTTCTGAGAGTGAAGGAACATGCGGCGTCTAAGCGGGCGGCCATGCTGGACCTTAGCCGGATCCTGTATAATCCCTATGAGGGAACCAGGGCGGGGGTTACATTTGACCCTAAGAAGGTGTATGATTTCGAGCTTGAGAAGACGCTGGACGAGAGGGTGCTGTTAAAGGAACTGCTTCCGTCGCTTAAGAACGGACAGAAGAGGAGCATCGAGGTGGATGTAACCAATACCGACCGTACATTTGGTACGATCTTCGGGTCGGAGATCACGAAACGTTATCCGGAAGGACTTGCGGAAGACAGTTATGTGGTGAAATGCAGCGGCGCGGGAGGACAGTCCTTCGGAGCATTTATCCCGAAGGGGCTGACCCTGGAGCTTACAGGAGACAGCAACGATTATTTTGGAAAGGGGTTGTCAGGCGGCAAGTTGATCGTCTATCCGCCCCGGGGAGTGAAGTACCGGCATGATGAGAATATTATAATAGGAAATGTGGCGCTCTATGGAGCCACCGGCGGCAAGGCTTTCATTAACGGCGTTGCAGGCGAGCGCTTCGCGGTGCGTAATTCCGGTGTTACCGCGGTGGTAGAGGGCGTGGGAGATCACGGCTGTGAATATATGACCGGGGGCCGCGTGGCTGTCCTTGGGAAGATTGGAAAGAACTTTGCCGCCGGTATGAGCGGCGGGGTGGCGTATGTCTTAGACATAAACAGTGACCTGTATATGAATGTGAATAAGCAGATGGTCAATATCGAACGCGTCACATCCAAATTCGACGTCAACGAGCTGAAGCATATGATCGAGGAGCATGTGGCCTGTACGAATTCCGAGATCGGCAAGGAGATCCTTAATGCTTATACGGAATATCTGCCGAAGTTCAAGAAGATCATTCCGGTAGATTATGAGCGGATGCTTAAGACGATCCTTCAGATGGAGGAACAGGGGATGAGCAGCGAGCAGGCGAAGACAGAAGCATTCTACGCCGTTAAAGGCGGACGATAGGAGGTGTGGAAGATGGGAAAAGCAACAGGATTTATGGAATATGTAAGGCAGGATAAGGCGGCGGAAGCGCCGAAGGATCGGATCAGGCATTTTAATGAATTCCACACAGCCTTGCCAAGAGAGGAGCAGGAACGCCAGGGCGCCAGATGCATGGCGTGCGGGGTTCCCTTCTGCCAGGCGGGACAGATGATCATGGGAATGGCGAGCGGATGCCCGCTCCACAATCTGGTTCCGGAGTGGAACGACCTGATCTATCAGGGAAATTGGGAGGAAGCATACTACAGGCTTAAGAAGACCAATAATTTCCCGGAGTTTACCTCAAGGGTGTGCCCGGCGCTTTGTGAGGCGGCATGTACCTGTAATTTGAACGGGGATGCAGTCGCTTCTAAGGCAAATGAATATGGAATCATTGAGTATGCATACGAAAAGGGTTATGCGGCGGCGCGTCCGGTGAAGGTACGTACCGGGAAGAAGGTAGCGGTGATCGGTTCCGGACCGTCCGGACTTGCGGCTGCGGATATGCTGAACCGAAGAGGGCACAGCGTGACCGTGTTCGAGCGGGAAGACAAAGCCGGCGGGCTTCTGCGGTACGGAATCCCCAATATGAAGCTTGAGAAACAGATCATTGACCGTAAGCTTGCGGTGATGGAGGAAGAGGGAGTTACCTTTGTCACGGGCTGCAACATAGGTAAGGATAAGAAGGCAGCGGAGCTTAAGAAGGAGTTCGACCGTATCGTGCTCTGCTGCGGAGCGTCGAATCCAAGGGATATCAAGGCGCCGGGAAGGGATGCGAAGGGGATTCATTTCGCGGTAGATTTCCTGAAGTCAACGACGAAGGCGCTGTGGGCCAATCAGATGGAGCTTAAGGAAGGGACTTATATCTCTGCGAAGGGAAAACGTGTGATGGTGATCGGAGGCGGCGATACGGGGAATGATTGTGTCGGTACTGCCATGCGCCATGGCGCGAGATCGATCCTGCAGCTTGAGATGATGCCTAAGGCGCCGGATGAGAGGCTGGATTCGAATCCCTGGCCGGAGTGGCCCAAGGTGTGCAAGACAGACTACGGGCAGGAGGAAGCGGCGGCGGTATTTGGGAAGGATCCAAGAGTCTATCAGACGACGGTCAGGGAATTCAAGAAGGATAAGGCCGGCAATGTCTGTAAGGCAGTGCTTGTGAAATTAGAGCCGAAGAAGGATGAGAAGACGGGCCGCATGGTGATGGCGGAGATCGCCGGAAGCGAGTATACGGTAGATGTAGACCTGGTGCTGATCGCCGCGGGATTCCTGGGGAGCGAGAGTTATGTGACGAAAGCGTTTGGAGTCGGCGTGGACGGACGGACGAATGTGGCGACGGCGTCCGGCGGATATGCCACAAATGTGCAGGATATATTTACTGCCGGGGATATGCACAGGGGGCAGTCACTGGTCGTGTGGGCAATCAGGGAAGGCCGGGAAGCGGCGCGGGAAGTCGATATCAGCCTGATGGGATATACCAATATGAATATACAATAGGAGAAAAAGTTGCTATCTTGCCAACTCTTGCCAACTTATTTGTTACAAAGTTGTTAAAAAATATTGCAAAATTTTGTGGGTTGAGTTATAATTGTTTCCAGATGTAGGGGTAGCTATGTCGAATGAGGGATAAAGGGTATAAAAAATTATAAAGGATGGTTTGATTATGAAGAAATTTGGAGCAAGATTACTGGCAGCAGCAGTTGCCGGCTCACTTATTGTGACACCAGTTATGGCAGCACCATCGATTAACGATCTGAAGGAGGATAAGGCTGAGAAGCAGAGCGAGGTGAATTCTCTGCAGAAGGAACTGACAGATATTATGACGAAGCTTGGAGATCTGGAAGAGGACCTGATCAAGAAGGGTGAAGAGATCACACAGGCAGAGGCGGATCTGACGGTTGCAGAGGAGAAGGAGAAGGAACAGTATGAAGCGATGAAGCTTCGTATTAAATATATGTATGAAGAGGGCAGTTCGATGGCGATCGAGTCATTGGTGTCGGCGGAGGACTTCACAGATCTGGTGAATAAGGCCGAATATGTCCAGAATGTACATAAGTATGACCGTCAGCAGTTACAGGAGTATGCAGAGACCAAGCAGGAGATTGCTGATCTGAAGACGACTCTTGAGGAAGACCAGAAGACGATGGAAGGACTGCAGGACGAATATGAAGCGAAGGAGACTCAGTTAAGTTCAACGATAGAATCGAAGCGCGAAGAGGTTGCCGATCTGGATGCGCAGATCCAGGCGGCTGCGGAAGCTGCGGCAAGAGCGGCTGCGGAAGAGCAGAGACGCCGTGAAGAGGAAGAACGCAGACGTCAGGAGGAAGCGGCACAGAGCAATAACAACACTTCCGGTAATCAGAACCAGAACAACGAAGATAATAACGGCGGGAATGCTTCTAATGACAGTGCATCCGCAGGAAGCACCGGCAGCACAGGAAGCAGCAGTACGGCAGGGAATACCGGCAGCACCGGTAACAGCGGCAGTACGGGAAATACCGCCGGCAGCACGGGAACCAGTACCGGCAGCAGTTCAGGGAGCAGCCTGGATTATGCGGGAGCCGGAGACAGTTCCGTTGCGCAGACAATTGTAAATGCTGCATATGGACAATTGGGAGTTCCATATGTATGGGGAGGCACCACACCGGGAAGCGGTCTTGACTGTTCAGGACTCACCCAGTATTGCCACAGAGTAGCAGGTATCAGTATCGGACGTACGTCACAGGTTCAGGGCGGAGGCGGCAAGGCGGTCAGCAATCCGCAGCCCGGAGATCTGGTATGCTACGGAAGCCATATCGGGATCTATATCGGCGGAGGCCAGATGATCCATGCACCGCACACAGGAGATGTGGTAAAGGTTGCGAACGTATATGGTTCTCCATGGTACAGACGTTATTGGTAGAAGGTCTGTTACAGGGACGGCAGATTGCGGAATGAGTTTCGGGCGGTATTCAAGGGGTAGAATATTAAGAGATTGGCAGGAATGTATATGAGAAGATGGAAAAGTGCTATGTTAGTGACAGCGCTGACGTGCGGACTGGTTGCGACACCGGTTTACGCGGACCCAACCGTGGACGAGTTACAGAAGGATAAAGCGGAAGCTCAAAGTGAGGTAAATTCTCTCCAACAGGAATTGACAGAGCTGATATCGAAGATCAGTGAGTTAGAAGGAGACCTGATCAATAAAGGGCAGGAGATCACACAGGCCGAGATCGATCTTGGCGAGGCCCAGGAGCAGGAAGAAGAACAGTATCATGCGATGAAGCTTAGGATCAAGTTCATGTACGAAGAGGGCGACGCGAGTGTGATCGAGACGCTGTTTTCGGCAGAGAATTTCTCGGACTTGGTCAATAAGGCGGAATATGTTCAGAATGTGCACTCTTACGACAGGAAGATGTTGGAAGAGTATGTGAAGATCAAGCAGCAGGTTCAGGACTTGAAGACAACGTTAGAGACGGAGCTGAGTAATCTTGAGGCGCTGCAGACAGAGTTCGAGGCACAGAAGGATAAATTAGACTATACCATCGAGACGAAGAAGTCCGAGATCTCTAACCTGGATGAACAGCTTCAGATCGCGGTACAAAAAGCCGCGGAAGAACAGAGACGCAGGGAAGAGGCAGAGCGCAGGCGCAGAGAGGAAGAGGAACGTCAGGCGGCAGCAAGACAGAATGAGTCGGCACCAAGTACGAACCGTCCTGCATCCAATCCGGAGAGCGCCAACAATCCGGGAGCGTCTCCGGCACCGTCCAGCACACCAAGTTCCGGCGGTACAACATCCGGTACATCCGGCGGTTCTGTAAGCAAAGGGAACACAGCTACGGCTCAGGCGATCGTGAATGCCGCATACAGCCAGTTAGGAGTTCCGTATGTGTGGGGCGGCTCCACACCGGGAGTAGGGCTTGACTGTTCAGGACTGGTGCAGTATTGTCATTCTGTAGCGGGGATTTCCCTGCCGCACTATTCTGAGTCACAGTATGCCGGCGGCACGAAGGTATCTAGTCCGGAACCGGGAGATATCTGTTGGAAGCCGGGCCATGTGGGAATTTACATCGGTAACGGCCAGATGATCGAGGCTCAGCAGACCGGAACGAACATTATGATCAGCCCGGTGCGTGCCCAGGGATTTGTCAGGTATTGGTAGTTATTACATACTTAGCATAGAAAAAGCCTTGCATTTGCAAGGCTTTTGTGCTATTATAAACGGGTCGCAAAAATCACGC
This sequence comes from Lachnospiraceae bacterium, assembly GCA_910574715.1. Classification (GTDB taxonomy): domain Bacteria; phylum Bacillota; class Clostridia; order Lachnospirales; family Lachnospiraceae; genus Sporofaciens. The sequence continues at coordinate 24,671 of CAJTCH010000059.1, forward strand.
ATTTGTTTGCCTAAGATGGTGCCAAAGCTTGAATATAAGCCGGTTTCAAGGGCTTACACATATGCGGAAGCAAAAAACCAAGACGGAGGAAGAAAAGATGAGCGTTATTTCAATGAAGCAGCTTTTAGAAGCAGGTGTTCATTTCGGACATCAGACAAGAAGATGGAACCCTAAGATGGCTCCTTACATTTACACGGAGAGGAACGGTATCTATATTATCGACCTGCAGAAGTCTGTAGGCAAAGTGGACGAGGCATATCAGGCGGTATCTGATATCGCGGCAGACGGCGGTACGATCCTGTTCGTAGGGACAAAGAAGCAGGCGCAGGATGCGATCAGAACAGAGGCTGAGCGCTGCGGAATGTTCTATGTGAATGAGAGATGGCTTGGAGGAATGCTGACGAACTTCAAGACGATCAAGAGCAGAGTTGCACGTTTGAAAGAGATCGAGAGAATGTCAGAGGACGGCACTTTCGATGTATTGCCTAAGAAGGAAGTTATCCAGCTTAAGAAGGAATGGGAGAAGCTTGAGAGAAACTTAGGCGGAATCAAAGAGATGAAGCAGCTTCCGGATGCAATCTTCGTTGTAGATCCTAAGAAGGAAAGAATCTGTGTACAGGAAGCACATACACTTGGAATTCCGTTGATCGGAATTGCTGATACAAACTGTGATCCAGAGGAACTGGATTATGTGATCCCGGGTAACGACGACGCAATCCGCGCTGTGAAGCTGATCGTATCTAAGATGGCTGATGCCGTTGTAGAGGCGAATCAGGGAATGACCGGTGAAGACGGCGTTTACGAAGAGGATGCTGCCGAGGAAGTTTACGAGAACGAAGCAGACGAGTAAAGACAATACCGCTCATAATACCCCTTTATATAGTATAAAGAGGGGGCATGACTGAGCGGATTGATTAGGAGGAGATAGACATGGCAATTACGGCTGGTATGGTAAAAGAGTTAAGAGAGATGACCGGAGCAGGCATGATGGACTGCAAGAAGGCATTAACTGAGACAGACGGTGATTTTGACAAGGCTGTTGAGTTCCTTCGTGAGAAGGGACTTGCAACTGCCCAGAAGAAGGCGGGAAGAATTGCAGCAGAGGGTATTGTGGCTACAACCATCAAGGGAGACAATAAGGTGGCTGCGATCGTGGAAGTGAATGCTGAGACAGACTTTGTTGCAAAGAATGAAGTATTCCAGACTTATGTTAAGGAAGTAGTTGAACAGGCTGCTGATACAGCTGCTGCAGATATTGAGGCGTTTAAGGCGGAGCCATGGGCGCTTGATACATCTATGACTGTTCAGGACAAGCTGGCGGCAATGATTGCTAAGATCGGCGAGAACATGAACATCAGAAGATTCGAGAAGATTGTGTCTGAGGATGGCATTGTAGTATCTTATATCCATGCAGGAGGTAAGATCGGAGTATTGGTTGAGGCTCAGACTGATAACAATTCCGATACTGTAAAAGAGGCTCTGAAGAATGTGGCTATGCAGATTGCGGCTCTGAATCCGAAGTATGTGTCTACAGATGAAGTTCCAGAGGATTACAAGGAGCATGAGAAAGAGATTCTGATGGCTCAGGCTAAGAATGATCCTAAGAATGCGAACAAGCCGGAGAATATCATTGAGAAGATGATCAGCGGACGTCTTAATAAGGAGCTGAAGGAAGTATGCCTGTTAGAGCAGGAGTATGTAAAGGCTGAGAATAAGGAGACGGTTGCGAAGTATCTGGAGATGGTATCTAAGGAAGTTGGATCGACTGTTGCACTTAAGAGATTCATTCGTTTTGAGACAGGCGAAGGTCTTGAAAAGAAGAATGAAGATTTCGCGGCTGAGGTTGCGGCGCAGATGAATGCATAAGGTGAAGTTTGCCTGATTATTTTGAATGAAGAAACCCTTGTGAATGGTGTGGGAATGCCATTTGCAGGGGTTTTTGCATTTATATGTCATCATTCAAAGTTAGAACGGATTACTTATGTGATATCTCAATATTCTAAGAATATTATTTGGAGTTAGTAAATATAATTTTATAGATCATGAAATATGTAATTCAAGAAACAGAAAGGGATATTATATAATGGGACCAACAATTGACCAATACATAGTTGCAAACTGTTTATATACAATAGATGAATTCAATATCTTGTATAGGGGATGGGATAAGCCTGAATTAAAAATTGAAGCCGATGAAAAGTTTAATGAAATGGATATAACAGTAAGAATAGGCTATCCTTTTAAACAAAATGCTCATTATACAGCAGGAGAAAGTGCCCGGATAAAAAAAGCACAGAAAATAAACCATGATTTGTATATAGCACAAAGAGATTTTAAAATTGAAGTTAAATATTTGAAAAATTGGATTAGTTCAGCTAATACAAGAGCAGCAAGCAAAAACTGGTCAGTATTTCAACAAGATTTTGATTGGTTAATGGATGAGATAGATAGTGATAAGCCGGGAAAGGTTGCATTTGTGATTGGATGGTTTAATTGTGTGGATTCATTTTCACAATTAATTCAATTAGGGACTGGGAATGGAGCATACCCATTAGCAGATGAACGAAAGAGAAGATATTTTCCATTTTTAGAAGCAAATAAAGTACCAGTGTATACGAAAGATTTAAAGTATTGTTATAAAAAAGCTTATATGGAGTTACCACTTGACTTAATATCTTCTAAATATAAAGGGATATACAGATGTATGTTTATTGGAGAAGAAAAAGATAAATTTCATTTTGCTATATATTTTTGAAAATGAATAATCCAGGTTAATTATTATATTGATAGCAAGCTATGTAAAAAAGTATTTGAGGGGGGGGGGGGAATAGGTTGAATTCATCCTATAAATTGGATATAATATAAGCATTATACAAGGAGGTATGGATGATGACAATAAATACAAATACAATGGTTTCTATTACAGAAGCAAATCAGAATTTTTCAAAAGTAGCAAGACTAGTGGATGAACATGGAACAGCCATTATTCTAAAAAATAATGTACCAAGATATCTTGTGATAGATTTTAGCAAAGCAGATGAGGATGCTGTTGCATCAAATGAAGATGTGCTGAGTATATCTAAACGATTGATTGAGAAGAATAAGGAATCTTATGAGGTGCTCGCAAAATGATAAAGCTGACAAAAGAACAGATTCTATTACTTCATACTCAGTTAATTGAGACTACTGGAGGAAGTGATGGAATTAGAGATTTAGGTCTGCTTGAATCTGCATTAGAAAGTCCATTTCAATCCTATAGTGGAGAAGAATTATATCCAAGCATACAGGCAAAGGCAGCAAGACTTTGCTATGGACTAGTTAAAAATCATGCAATGATCGATGGCAATAAAAGAATAGGGTGCCATGCCATGTTAGTCTTTTTGGAATTAAATGGTTATGAGATGGAATACACGCAGAAAGAATTATCAGATTTAATTTTAGATGTAGCAGCGGACAGGAAACAATATGAAGATATTTTACATTGGTTGTTAGCGCATCAGATGTAAGTCAGATGATTTGTAATATCTTCAGATAAGAGCATAAAACAAAAATAGTGAATAAGTATGTGTTGAGGGTTTAAATTTGGGGGAAGAATTTTATCCCCCAATATCCCCCAAATGGAAAACGCTGGAAATCCGCATGGTTCCAGCGTTTTTTGCGTAACCAACTTTTAAGGGGCGAAGTTTGCAGGGTTTTTATACAGACGCCTCCATGGCCGAATACAGCCGCCGGGTGGCGCTTACCCCGCAGCGTCTGCCGGATGGGAGGGTCTTCCAGTACAAACCCAAAACCGTAGAAAAATGGTATCAGCTCTATGAAAAAGGTGGTATGGAGGCCCTGATCCCCCGGACACGATGCGATAAGGGCGGCACCCGGGTGATCTCGGATGAGGCGGAAAGGGAGATACACAGGCTCAGGAAAGAATATCCCAGGCTGAACGCAACCAAGGTCTGTGAGAAACTGGTGCAGGACGGCACACTTCCGGCAACGGTATCCGTTTCCACTGTCCAACGTTATATCATGCATAACGGCCTCAGGGAAATACAGGATGCACTGTACATGCGCTTATGTACTTGGTGCAAACTTACCATGATTATTTTGAAGAATAGGATGCCGATCTATACGGGAGCCGGAAAGTCCATGTGCCGGAGCCGGAATTATACATGATCTATACAGGGAAGCGTGTGGGCAGGCCAGAGGCTGTTTCATTTTCCGAAGAATTTTTCGGTGGGAAGGAATGTGCCATTGAAGTAAAAGTGAAAGTAATCTATGACGGCAAAGGAAATGACATTATCAGCCAGTATGTTGCCTTTACAAAAGTATATAATGAACAGGTAAGGCAGTATGGAAGGAGCCGGGGGTATTTCTATGGAGGAGATCATGAAAGAATCAGAGCTTACAGGCAAAGTGCATTCAGCCGTTTACCATCAATGCAGGCAGAGAGGCTATGCTGCCTCGGCTGACGTGCTGGTTGACATAGGGGTTCTGCCAAAACAGAAATATGAGGACTGGAGATTTGGGAAAGTGCAGTATCTGGAAGCAGCATGCACATGCAATCTGAAAAAACTTTCTTTTATTATGAAGCAGATCGGCATCTATGCAAAGAAAATGGGTTTAAAGCCGTCATTCTGCTGTTATAAGCGTTGGGGCGTGAAGAAAAAGCATGGGCATAAGCCTGTGATTCCCCTCCGTTTCAGCAAAAGCGGAAACACGGAAATTGAAAAAGCCTATGCAACGCATTATGTGGATTCGGGTCGGACGGAGCAGCTAAAAAAGAAAAACAGGAACAAACCATATCTTCTGGTAAAACGGAAATATCTGACAAAGCAGGGGATTAAGCTAGGGGGCAGATGTTTCTGATAACAGCAGACCATAAATGACAGCCGCAAGGACATTTCTGAGTGAATGAACCTTGCGGTTGCCACTTCTTTCTGGTAATCCCGGTAGTAGCGGTAAGTTTTCTGTGCTTTTTTTTTCTGTAGCAGAAGATTATCTTTTTCCGCTTTCAGGAGTTTCATGGAAAGAAGCCTTTATTCTTTGCTTTACAAAATTGCTGGTAGACAGATTTATTAGCCAGGTAATGGCCTGTGTAATGGAGCTGTTCATTAACTTTCCGGAGTTTATCTTGTACAGATTTCAAGTCCTTTCTGGAAGCTGTAAGAGTTATTGCTTCAATGTGGAGATTTTAATTTGCGGCGACTATGCAGTCGCCGCTCCTTCTAAAATGCCGTCTAACAGGATACTTCCCTATGGAAATTTCATCATACGGACGGTAGGGAAGTATGGGAAATTTCGCTATGTGTCCGTACATAGGCAGTGCTTGTTATTCTTGTCTTTCGACACTCCCGGAGGGGTGTCAGTGTCTATATGGTTTTAAAGAAAACATCTAAAGATGAAGTGATTTGCAATTGATTTTATATGATTCAGATGCTAACATATCAATATAGCTGTGGAAAAAGATTGAGCAGAAAATATGGTGAGGGAATTTAGGAGAGTATTTTGGGAACTTGCCATACTTTGTCAGGTTACTTAGTTTATAACTATAATATAAGGAGGGATGTGAGTGTCAGAAAGCAGGTTGTTTAAAATTTTGTATTACTTATTAGATAAGGGAACAGTAACAGCTCCTGAACTGGCAAAGAAATTTGAAGTATCAGTAAGGACAATTTATCGTGATATTGATATGTTCTGGACAGTAAAAAGTTCTAACAAAAAAATAACTCTTTCATGCAAATTTATGGTATCTTTAAGTTGCTAAACTCACGAAAGATACAAACCACCTGAAAGAGTTATCTTGTATATGAGTTTACCATACTTTTCGGTGGT